>DATELA010000072.1:0-142921 GCA_035277145.1 Gemmatimonadaceae bacterium
CACCCCCTAGAAAGGCAAACCAAGCGTGAAGTAAACACTCGTCTGCGCCGTGCCTGGCACCAACGCGCGACCACGAATTGGCGCAGCCAGTCCCAAACGGAATCGCGTCGTCGAGTCGTAATCGAGCGTCGTGTCGAGCACGAGTTCTCCGCCCGCACTCGCGACGACGTCGCGCGGAGTTTCGCCGATGGGACACACGAGGAGCGGCGCGTTGCCTGGGCACCACGCACTCGCACCGTCAGCGAAGAACGCGACCGATGCGCGCTGAAAGAACAGCGGCAGCGGATTCAGTCCGCGTCCAATTCGAAATAGCGGCGCGCGGTATTCCGCCGTCGCGCCAAAGGCGCGTGTGCCGACAAGCGAGCCCTGCACGAAACCGCGCACCGGGAACGTGAGCGGAGAATCGCCGACGCTGTAGCCAGGCACCACTTCGATCGACGAGCCACTCACGCCACCGACGCCGAATCGCGTGAGCGCATTGTCGTCGATGATTCCCGCCGCACCGCGCAGGGCAAGCACGTGACGCGCGTGGCCCGCGAGCGGAATGGATTTGTACGCACGCGCGGAGCCGATGATCGAGTTCGAACGCGTGTCTCCGCGCCACCGCGTGCGCGCACTCGCGCTCAACGACACGCCATCCTCAACCGACAGCGCGAGCGTGCTACGACTCAGGTGACTCCAACCAGCTGACAACACCGCGGATTGCGTGCGCCGCATCGGCGGAAGTGGCGGACTGATCAGCGGGCGCAGTGAATCGGGTTGCACGCGCAAATCGCGCCACTCGAGTTCACCCGTGAGCGAGACGGAAAAGTTCGTGCGCACGCGCGGACGCGACCACGACGTCGTCACGAAAATGTTGCGCGTGCGTCCGAGTACGTCGCCGATGCGTGTGTTCGTGTTGTCAAACACGCCGGCAACATCGCGCGAGATACTGCCGCCGATATCGACCACGGGGCGGCCCCAGCCATAGAGAGAAATCGCGCCGCTGCCGCTCGCTTCGAGCGTGCTCACGTTCCAGAATGTTTCGAGCCAGTAGCCCACCTGCCCGATGACATCGCTGCCCGACGTGTAGAAACCCACGCGCGCGTCCTGATCGCTCGCGGCGAGAAACTTCGGAATCCAGTAGCGCGGGACGAGCGTGCGCCATCCGGAATACCTGGTGCCAGTGCCGTTGTCGACTGACGACGCTGTGAGCTGCGCAGGTGCGTACTGGACGTCCACTGCCGCGACGGCGCGATTGTCGAACGATGGTACTGCCGTCCGCACAACACGGTACCCGTCGCCGTCCATCCGTAACGCCGCGATTTCCTGTCCATTCGGCGAAACCTCGCCGTCGTACAATCCAAACCCCGCCGCCGCAACACGCTCGACGACGCCGGAATCGGCGCCGCTCAATCGCACGCGGTACGTCGCGGCGCCGCCGCCTCGATCGGACGTGAAATAAATCGCGCGATCGTCGACGTCCCAGTTGGGACTCGATTGTACTGCGCGCGCTTCCGCGAGCGTCGCGATCAAGGTGCCAAGCGAATCGAGCACAACGACGGAGTTGAGTCCGCCGCGCGTCCATCGAATGGCCGCGACGCGATCTCCGCGACGCGACCAGCGCGGCGCGGACCATTCGATGTCGATCGACTTCGTGACGCCAAATGCCGCCGCGGGGCCCTTGCCGCCACGCACGACGACGAGACGCGATCCGCCGTCGGTCGCGTCAACGGCGACGATGGATCCGTCAGCGCGCGCATCGGGTGAGCCGAGTCGTGCGGTGGTCGGGATGCGATCGTCGCCGCTATAGAGCGCGGAGTAGAGCCGGTATGGGTCGGTGAAATCGAGTTGCGCGTAGACGATGCGATCGCCAACCACGCTGTACGCGTCGAGTGAATTACGTCGCGCGACGCGCTCGGCACTCTTTCCCGGCGCGACGGCGAACAGGCCAGGAATCACGCGCGGCGCAGACCCCGTGAAGTACACTGTATCGCCACGCCATCGCGGTGCGCGCGCGTCGTAGTACGGACCCGCGAGCGCGTTTGCCGGCGTTGCCTCAGCGACGCGCATCGAATCACGCGCGCGTTTCGCGAGTGAGGTGAACGACGCGCCGAATGCATCGCGCGCAGCCATGTCCCACATGTACGGCAGCGGAATGCGCGCCACGCGCTCCATGAACGAACGCATGCCGCTATCGCCGCGTGCTTCGTGCGCCATAGCGACAACGCGCGCGCCGCCGAAATACGCGAGGCTGCCGCCGGGCCAATACGGCGCCGCGAACGACATTCGGTTCGGCGTGAGCAGCGAGCGATTCTCGTCGGCGACAGCGCTTGCCGTTGCGTACAACTCGTTGCCGTTCAGCCGTCCGCCGCTCCCAATGCGCGATTCGTAGTCGATCGCGAGTCCTTCGAGCAACCAGCGAGGCGATCGCGCGTGCGGAAACAGCGCCGAATGTCTTCCGAAAACGAACTGTGCCGCGCGCCATAATCCCGCAGTGCGATCGAGCTGGAACACGTGCACGAGTTCGTGCGTGACGATTTGCTGAATCCAGTCATCGCCGAATCGCAACGATGCGTCGTCGACCGGCGGACGCGCGTTGATGATGATACGGTTCCACGGGAAGTAGCTCGCGCTGCCGTTGCTGACGTCTTCGTGATCGGTAACGACGATGTCGACCGATCCGCGCGGCGGAACCAGGTGCGTGCTGAGTTTCGTGTACGCCTTTTCGGCTTCCGTCGCGACGCGACGCGCGACGCCCTCGAGCGAACGCGTGAAGTGGATGTAGAAGTGCGACGTCTGCAGCGTAAACCACTCATCGTTGGGCGCTTGCGCGCGCGCAGCCGGCGCAGCGAAAAACGCGAACAGGGCGAGCGCGCACCAGCGACGCATCACTGCGACGACCCGAGGGCTTTGAAATACGCCTCGATTCCCGCGGCAACACCGCGCGCATATGCGCGTTGTCCAGCGGGATCGCGCATCGCGGCTTCCTGTTCCGGCACAATCACGAACGCGCCTTCGCACAAAATCGCGGGCATCCACGTTGGACGCACGAGTGCAAGGTTGTCGAAATACACGCCCAGGTCACGCAATCCCATCGAGCGCACCATGCCCGCCTGCACCGCGCGCGCGAGTGGCTCGCTGTGCGGATGGAAGAAATACGTGCCGGTGCCATTCGTCGTGATGGGATTCACACCGTCGGGCAACGCGTTCAGGTGAATCGAAATCAGCGCGTGCGCATTCGCGCGCCGTGCTTCGATTGGACGCGCTGTCAAATCCACCGGAAACGATTGCGTACGCGTCATGAACACGCGCGCGCCGCGTTGCTCGAGTTCCTGTTGCAGCGCAAACGAAATCGGCAACGTTGCATCACCTTCGTACAGACCGGTCGGCCCTGTTGATCCCGCCGGCGGATGGCCGGCGTCGACCGCAATCGTGAGTCCATCGAGCGGACGTTCCTTGTTGATCGTGGGCGCCTTCCGCACGCGCAGCACGAGCCGTTGTCCGTCGTGAAACATCACGTAGCCAAACGGCGCGCGGCGTAAATGCACGACGTAGCGCACACGATCCGTCGCAATCGGTTCCCACGTCACTGCGCGTACGAGCGCGTCGCCTGGACGATACGAAATGATGTCGGTTGTCCCGCGCGTCGAATACAACGTCACAATCAGCTTGTCGTGATCTTCTTCGACGAGAAACGGCGGCGGACTGCTCAGCGGAAACAACACATCGGTCCACGCGCTGTCGGGCACGACAACCAGGTTGCCGACAACGCGACGCGGCAGCGCACTTACCGAATCGAGCTCGTTCACGTCGCTCGTTTGCACGTACGCTTCGAGCGCGCTGTCGAGACGAACGCGCGTCCATCCATTCTCGGTCGCGGTGCGCTCGACGATCGTGCCCGGCACGGCGAACCATTTGTACGTGCCGTTCATGACCGGACGAATCACAACAGTCTTGTCGGTATCCGCGGATGCAACGCCGAGCGAAATCGGACCGAGTCGTGGCTGCGGCGGCGGAGTTGTCGGACGCGTCGGCGGCGGCACCGGCGGTACCGGTGTGCGCCACGTGCGCACGGGCAGCTCGAACACTGCAGAATCGTCGCCGCGCCGAGCGACGAGGCGATAGATGGGCTCGGTACCATCGGGAATCGCGAGCCATCCGACGTACGCGCCGTTTGCTTTCACTTCAACCGGCACGTCGTTGATCGTCAGCGTGGCGTCACCACTGCCAATGCTGCCGATGATGAAATTCGAATCGCGCGATGCAATGAGCTGATCGCGCACGGGATACACGACGGTCGGATTGAGCGGTTCGCCGATGACAAACGGAATTGGCGGCAGCGGCGGATGCGCGGATTGCGCCTCGGTCTGCGCGGGCGGAGGAGTGACCGCGGTCACCGGCGCAGTCTCGGGAAAAGCGGGTGGTGCTTGCGGCGAGGGTGTGCTTGGCGGACGGCCTGCGCAGCCCGTCGCCGCTATGAAGACGGCGGCGTAGAGCGCGCGAACGGTGCGGTCCCCGATCACGATCATTAGCTCCCAAAGTAATGCCGCACACACTGATTGCTGGCCCCTGCAGCGGGGTCTATATTCGCCCGATCATTGGGGTTAACGCACTGGAGACCACCGCGTGACTGCGTGCGGATTCTGTGGCCGGGAGAATCAGGACGGCGCGCGATTTTGCATCGACTGCGGTCAGTCTCTCACCCCGTCGGTCGCCAAGATCATGTCCCCCATTGCAGTACAGGCGGCCGCGGCGTCCCTCGAAGCCAAACGTGCATCGGGGTCCGCCACACCGAGTCCCGCCGCGCCGGGTAGTCCCGCCATTCCGCAGGGACGGCCGGTTTCACCAGAAGCGTTGGCGCGCACAGGCGTGCCAATGCGCAGCGCACCGGGCAACATTTCGCCCAGGATGATCACGTGCAAAGCGTGCGGTAGCGCGATCGATCCAGCGCTGCCGTTTTGCGCGCACTGCGGCACGCGTACCGGTGCGCCCGTTAAAGCCAACACGCCGCAAGCGGCGGCAGCCGTGCGTCCGTCTGCGGGCACGGGCACGACCAAACTCGCGCTGCTCGACGAAGCAGGACAGGTCAAGCAAACATTTCCGATTTCATCCGGCGAAGCTGTCGTCGGCCGCAGTGACGGTGACATTCAGTTCGGCGACGATGTGTATCTCTCTCCGGTGCACGCGCAATTCGCGTTGCGCGAAGGTCAGCTCTGGGTGCGTGACCTCGGTTCGCGCAATGGGACGTGGGTGTTTATCGACGGTCCGCATCGCATGCTCGACGGTGATGTGATGTTGGTTGGGTCACAACTTTTGCGATTCCGTCGATTAGGCTATCCAGGTCCCCATCCTCCGGAAGCGGATCGCACAAGGCGACTTGGATCACTGACACCAACTGCCGACATCGCCGTATTGGCGCAGTTGCGCGCCGATGGGTCGGTGCGCGATACGTTCCATCTCTCGCCAGGCCGCGCCATTTTGATCGGCCGCGAACACGGCGATTGGCTGTTCCCCTATGATCAAACGATGAGCGCGACGCACGCCGAAGTGCGTTCAGAAGACAGCGATTTCGTCGTCGCCGATGCGGGCAGCCGCAACGGCGTCGCGATTGCCGTTCGCGGCGAACGCGCGCTCAAGGTCGATCAGCGCGTGCTGCTCGGCGATCGCATTCTGCGAGTGGAACAGTTGTGAGCGACGTCAAGATCTGCCCGACGTGTGGCTCCGAGTATCCAGTCTCGGAGCGATTCTGTCCGCGCGATGGAACGGCGCTGCGCAGTCAGAGTGGAGGGGCAGATCTCGTCGGCACCGTCATCGCCGACCGCTATCACGTGATCAAGAAACTCGGCGAAGGCGGCATGGGCGCGGTGTATCTCGCCGAGCACGTGAAGATGGGGCGCAAGAGCGCCATCAAGGTGATGAATCCGGGTACGACCGAAAACGCGGACGCCATTGCGCGATTCAATCGCGAAGCGTCGAACGCGAGCCGGATGAATCATCCGAACATCTGCGCGATTTACGACTTCGGTGAAACGTCGGAGGGATTGATTTACCTCGCGATGGAATTCATCGAAGGTGATGCGCTGACGAAGCTGATTGAAACGAATGGTGCACTCGCGCCTGCGCGTGCTGCGTCGATTCTGCATCAGACGGCTGACGCGCTGCAGGTTGCGCACGACTACGGCATCGTGCATCGCGATCTGAAGCCCGACAACATCATGATCGCGCGTGGCCGCGATAACGCGGATGTTGTGAAAGTCGTGGACTTCGGCATCGCGAAAGCACACACGAGCGATGCGCAAAAGGTGACGAAGACGGGACTCGTGGTGGGAACGCCCGAGTACATGAGCCCCGAGCAATTGGCCGGCGACAAGCTCGATGGACGCAGCGACATCTATTCGCTCGCGCTCGTCGGATTCAACATGCTGACGGGCACGCTGCCGTTCCCGTCGACGTCGGCGCAGGAGTCGATGATCATGCGACTCACGGATGCGCCGAAGACGCTGATGGACATGCGACCGAACGTCGCGTGGCCCCCGCAGTTGCAAGCGGTGATGGACAAAGCGTTGTCGCGTGATGCGAACGCGCGGTATCAGAAGGCGGCGGATTTCGGTCGCGAGTTTTCGATGGCGATCGATGCGATGCCGTCGAGCGCGCTGACGGAAGCGGGCACAGTGGTGATGGGTGCGCAGGGTGCGGCGTCGAGTGCGCCGACCGCGGCAATTCCGAAAACGAATGTTGCGCGCGCGAGTACGGGCGCGTCGTCGACGCCGCGGAGCGCGCGGACGGTGGCGCAGCCCGCGTCGACGCCGGTGGCGAAGAAGGGTGCGAAATCGTTGATCGGAGTTGGTGTCGGAATTGCGGGGGTGGTCGTCTTGGCGATTGGGTACACGAGCAATTGGTTTGGGCTCGCAGGTAATGGCGCGAACACACAGACGAATCCACCGAACGTGGGCACGAAGATCGACTCGAGCGCGAACAAGGTGGCTGGTAACGGTGGCGCAGGCGACGGGAGCAAGCAGACCGATCCACCAATCACTCCGGCGAACAACACGCAAAAGCAGACGCAGAATCCGAGCGGCGGGAACGGCGACGCGAGAGGCAACGCGGATGCGGGCGCGAACCGCGGCGGCGCGCCCGCCGTTCAGAGTTATTCCGTTCAGTTGGCTCAGTACAAGGTCATCATGGACGCCGTCGACTCGACACGGTACAGACCATCGCTCCGCGAGATTGCTCGCATAATTGATCTCGCGAATCCCGCCGAGAAGGGGCAACTGCTGTACTACCAGGCGGCGTTTGCGTTTGACACGAATGACTTCGATTTGGCGTGCGCGGCAGCGACAGCGGCACTTCGCTCAACCAGCCTCGACACGGACCAGCGAAGCGTGATGGCAATCATGCGCGGGCAGGAGCAATGCCGCGGCAAGGCACCAGCATGACCGACGGAACGCCTTCGCGCGCGCAGATCATCGTCCACGTCTTCGGACGTACGGACGTTGGCCGCACGCGCGAGCATAACGAGGACGCGTTCGTCGTCGCCGATCTCACTACCGATCAGGCCACGCTGCTCCCGGACGTGCGCACGCACACGCTCGGCGATCTCGGTTCGCTCTTCATGGTCGCGGACGGCATGGGTGGCGCTGCTGCCGGTGAACTCGCGAGTCAGATGGCGACGGAAGTCGTGCTCGGTGAAATGCGCAGGAATTGGCGCAGCACCGACAAGAAAGAGCTCGAACCGTTTGCGTCGTGCCTGAAGGCGGCGGCAGAGTCAGCGAACGCGCACATCCACGAATACGCGACGAAGCATCCCGAAAATCGCGGCATGGGTTCGACTGCAACCATCGCCGGATTGCTGAGCGATTCACTGTGCATTGCGCAGATCGGCGATTCGCGCGGCTATCTCGTTCGCAACGGCACCGCACAGCAGATCACGAAAGATCAATCGCTGGTACAGCGTCTCGTCGAAGCGGGTGAGATCACGCCGGAAGAAGCCGAGCTGAGCGATCGCAAGAACATCATCCTGCAAGCGCTCGGCCCCGAAGCGAACGTCAAGATCGATCTCACGCAGCAGCAAGTCCGACGCGGCGACGTTCTCATTCTGTGCAGCGACGGATTGTCAGGTCAGGTGCGCGGCGACGAGATCGGTCAGGTCGTGCGCGAGCAACCGGACCTCATGGGCGTGTGCCGTCGCCTGATCGAGATGGCGAACGAAGCGGGCGGTCCGGACAACATCACGGTTATTGCCGCACGGTTCGAGGGCGATGGACTCGAGCCGCCGAATGGCAACGACGACGTCGGACACAAAGTATTTCAGATGGAGTCGGAGCGGCGCATTACGCAGCCGGTGCCCGTCATTAACGACGAAGACGAAGTGCCGACGCTCGAGATCGTGCCAGAAGAATCCAAGGCGACAGCAGCACCGACAGCTGCACCGCCGGCCGCGAGTGCGCGATCGCGGCACAAAGAGCCGACGCCGACGAAACCCATCGCGCCACTGCAGAGTCGGCGCGCAGCGGCGCCCGCTCCGCGCGGACCAAGTGTGAATACGCTGCGCGTCGTGTTCCTCGGAATTGGCGCGCTCGTCGCCGGCGTGTTTCTGACGTACTGGCTGACGCGCAACTAACATGGCGCTGGTCGTCGAGATTGTGTCGGGCTCGCGCACGGGTGCGCGTGAAACCTTCGGCAAAGCCGTCGTCATCGCCGGACGACATCCGACATCGGATTTGTTGTTCGACGCGAACAAAGATCTCGATGTATCAACGCGTCACGCGGAGTTTCGCAGCAGCGCGCGCGGATGGAGCGTGCACGACCTCGGCAGCACGAACGGCACGTTCGTCAATGGACGCCGCATTTCGGCACCGACGAATCTCGCGAACGGTGACACGGTCTCGTTCGGCGAATCGGGACCACGTGTAAAGATCGTTTCGATGTCGGGCGTCAGCGACGTTGCGCCACCGCGGACAGAACAGCGCGCATCGGCAGGTGTGACGCGGCCGAAGACGGAAGAGCGCATCGCGATGGCCGTCGCGCAGCAGACGAGCGGGCTCAAGCGCTTCGTGATCGGACTCGGCGTTGTCGTCGTGATTGGTGTTGGCGCGCTGGTGTGGATGAATCAGAGTCAGGCGAGCCAAGCGAATGAAGCAATCGCGAGATTGCTCGCGCGCGGCGATTCCCTCGCCGCCGCTCTGCAACAATCACTAACCGACGCGAACGTACGCGCCGCAGGTTTTGATTCGGTCGAGCGCATTCTGCGCGAAGAGCGCATGCGCCTCGCCAAGGCAATCCAGGCGGGCGGTAACGTTACGCAACTCACAAGCGAACTCGACGCGGTCACGCGGCGCGGCAACCAGGCGCTCGCGCTGACGAGCCGCCAGGTCAACGACGTAAACGGCAAGGCGATTGCGTACGTCGTCGTGATGAGGCAGGACAGCACGAGCAACTCCGGTACGGCTTTTGGCGTTGCAGAATCCGGGCTCCTCGTGACGAACAGACACGTACTACTCGACGACTTCGGCCAGCCGCCGAAGAAGATCGCCGTCGTTTTCGCCGACGTTCCGCGCGCGGTGCTCGAGGCGCGCTATGTCGGCGTCGCTGACTCGGGCGACATCGGATTCATTCAACTCGTTCTTCCTGGTCCGTACCCGGTTGTGCGCGGCATCGCGACCAGCGATGGATTGAGCGGCGGCGATCCGATCATGATGATCGGCTTTCCCAACGGACTCGATCTCAACGCTGAGCGTGGAATCATCCGCGGAACCATTACGGCCGGAATCGTGAGCCGAGTCGAAAGCGACCGCGTCAAGATGAACATTTTCGCGGCGCAGGGATCGAGCGGGAGCCCGGTCTTCGATTCGCGCGGATACGTAATCGGTGTGTTGTTCGGTGGTGAAGGAGGCGCTTCGTCGACCATGACTTACGCGGCGCTGGGCAGACATCTCATCGCTGCGCTCCCCGCCGAAGCGAAAAAGATCGTCCGGCAGTAGTAACGCGCGCAGTTACTCCGCGCGCGCTAACCACCGCGCCACCGCTTCTTCCATCGCACGCGTTCCACTCCACGCGCACACCAGCGCCGGTGCGAACTCCAGACCGCGCGAATAATCCGGCGGCGTGAAGTGCACGACGATCACATCGCGCGACATTTTCTGCGCGCGCGCGCACGCATCGCGCACGCGATTGATCGCGCCATCGGAAAATGTGTCGAAGCCGAGTGCAATGCGACGATCGCCGACGAGTGCGACGATCACGGCGCCACGAGAATCCGGCGTCGGATCGCTCACGTCGCGCGTTTCGTGGTTGAGCTTCGCGAGCGTTTCGCGTAGCGCGGTGCCGGGCGGTTCGATGCGCGCGGGATCGTCATCAACGACGATCACATCCACAGGCGAGCGGAGCGCGTGCGCACGTCCGCGTTGCAACTGCAACGCGGCGTCCGCCGCGCGACGCGCCCACAGCGCGTCGTCGAGTGTCGGCTCCTTGCCACCCGGCCACACGTCGGCCCACATCGCCGCGCGTTCAACGCGGGCACATGACTCGGCGATGTGGCCCGCGTTGAATGCGCGGCGGTCGTAGGCACGACGCAATTCGCGCACGACCGACGTCACGTCCTCGCATCCCAGCAACAAATCGCATCCCGCCGTGAGACATGCGATCGCGAGATGTTCCTCGTCCATCGAGTGCGCGCCGGCCATGACTTCGAGCGGCGCGATGATCACACCATCGAAACCCGCGTTGTTGCGCAAATAGCCGATCACGTCCGCGTTGGTCGCTTGCGACGCTTCAACAATGATCGCACCGACGCCCGCGTCGAGCATCGCCTCGGCCGTACTCGGCCGCATGTGCGGATACGGACCTGGGGTGGCGATCACACCTTCTGCGCGACACGTGTCGAGCCATTCCGCGCACGCCGCGCCGACGACGGCATCGCTTCCCTTGAACGTGCGCGCGCGCTCGATCGAGGTTACGCGTTCCGTCTGCACGCACGACGGCGCAATCGCCCAGTTGATTCCCATTGCGCGCGCTTCACGCGCTGTGATGCGCACCGCGCGACGAATTGCGTCGAGATCGTTGCTGTCGAGTGCGGCAAGCGGAGGTAATGCAGTCGCGCCGTGAAAGCGCTCGCCAACGCCGGCGGTGAGATCGGCTGCCGCGAAAAACGGAAACTGCGACGCTTCGCGAATGGTGCCGAGCAATGATGCGGTGTCGAGCAGCGGCCCACCGTGCAACAACGCACCGCGGCAACCGAACGCCAAACCCTGTCGCAGCTCTTTCTCCGCGAGCGTGTACCCGTACTCGGCGTCCCATCGTGCCGATGGCGCGACGAGCATCGCAACGTCAGTCACAACGCGCTACGCAGGAATGCGTTTGCCAAGCACGCGCGGCGCGCGCGCGCCGGTCGCAGTAGGCACGTTGCCGGGCACGCCGTTCAGGTGGAGATAGCCGAGGAACGCGAACGCGACGGCCTCTTTTGCCTCCCCCGGAAAGAAGAACTCCTCGAAAAGGGGTGAGGGGTGAGGGGTGAGGGCTGAGGGGGGAATGAGGGGAGAGGTTCGCAAGCGATTCACCAAATGCTTGTTCCTCGCGCCACCACCTGATAGCAAGACATCCGCAATCGGTTCAGGTATGAACCGCTGATACGCGAGAGTGATCGACTGCACCGTCAGCTCCGTCGCGGTCGCGAGAATGTCGGCGTCGGTGCATTTCGGTTTTGCGTCGCGACACGCTTTCATCAGCGCCGCCGCGTACGCGTCGTCGAACAATTCGCGCCCGGTCGACTTGGGTGGCTCGCGACGGAAATACTCGTGCTTCAACAATTCCTCGACAACACCCGCCACCGGCGTGCCTGATGCGGCGACGCGTCCATCGTCGTCGTACGCGCGATTCAGGAGTTTGCGCGCGAGTGCATCGATGATGCACACGCCCGGACCGGTGTCGAACGCGCGCACACCATCGGTCGAACCAAGTCGCGGAACGATCGTGACGTTTCCAATGCCGCCGATGTTCTGCAGTGCGCGCGGTTTGTCTTCGCGGCCAAACAGCAACGCGTCGGCGATCGTTACGAGTGGCGCTCCCTGCCCTCCCGCGGCAACATCGCGAACGCGGAAATCCTCGATGACCATCATGCCAGCGCGCTCTGCAATCACCGCGCCGTCACCGAGTTGCCACGTTCCCTTCGGTGGTTCGTGCCAGACCGTGTGTCCGTGCGATGCAATCGCAGCAATGTCGCCGCGAGCGACGCCTGCAGTCGCCATCACGGCAACCGCTGCATCGGCGAAGCGCGCGCCGAGCTCGAAGTTCAGTGCGTTGTATTCCGCGGCCGTACCGCGTTGCGTTGCGGCGCGAATGCGCGCGCGCAACTCGTCCGAGTATTCGATGGTTTCGAACCCGAGCAGCTCGACGCCATAACCAACATCGCGTTTGCGAAACCGCGCCACTGCCGCCGTGACGCCGTCCATCGACGTGCCCGACATGATTCCGACGAGCACTGCTTCGTCGCGCGCCACTACCTCACCGGCGGGGGTGCGTTGGGCACGACGCGGCGAATCACGCCGCCCGCTTCGTCGAGCCGGCGCGATGCTTCCGCTGCGCTGACACCAAGCGCGTGCATGGTGAGCGCGAGCTTCACGTGCCCACCGGCGCTGTCGAGCAGTTTGCGCGCCGCATCGCGATCGAGTCCCGTGACTTCAACCACGATGCGTTCGCTGCGGTCGCGCAACTTTGCGTTCGTCGCGCGCAAATCCACCATCAGATTGCCGTACGTTTTGCCGAACCGGATCATTGCGCCGGTCGTGATGGTGTTGAGCACGAGTTTGGTTGCGGTGCCGGCTTTCATGCGCGTGGATCCTGTCACTGCTTCAGGGCCAACAACGACAACAATTGCATGATCGACACCGCTGATCATGTCGGACGGTGGTGGCGAGCACGCGAGAATCACGGTCGTCGCGCCGCGCGCTTTCGCACGCGCGAGTGCGGCGCGCACCCATGGCGTCGTTCCGGACGCAGCAATGCCGATCACAACATCTTTTTCGCTGACGTTGTGCGCGCTGATTTGCGCGGCACCATCCGGCACATTGTCTTCTGCGCCTTCTTGCGAACGTGTCAGCGCTGGCGGACCACCGGCGATAATGCCTTGCACCAGGTCAGGATCGGCGCCGAATGTCGGCGGGATTTCGCTCGCATCGAGAACGCCGAGTCGACCTGAGGTACCAGCGCCGATATAGAACAACCGGCCACCCGCGCGAAACGCCGTCTCAACAGCCGTGATGACTTTCGCGATTGGTTCGCGCTGCTCCGCCACCGCCGCGGGGACGAGGCGGTCCTCCGCATTCAGCAGATCGACGATCTGCAGCGGACTCGCAAGGTCGATCTCCGCGGTGCGCGGGTTGCGCTGTTCCGTAATGCGTGGATCGGACAAGAAGAGAAGACGAGAGGACGAGAAGACGAGAAAGCCCTATGCCGGGGCCAGCAGCCGAAGGCTAAGTTAGCAGTGTGCTGACCAACCGACTGACTCGCGCGCTATGGGCATCGACGCTGATGCTCGCAGCCTGCCACAATCACGGCTCTACGGGCGCTGCGCCTGCGGGCCCGGAACCATCGGTCGCGGTGACGTTCCCCGCGGGGTGGCGATTCACCGCCGGGACGCGCGCCGCATTCGCTGAAAACGAGATGGTCGTCTCGAACGGCCCGCTCGCGTCCGAAGCGGGCCTCGAAATCCTCGCAGCGGGCGGCAGTGCGGTCGACGCCGCGGTTGCGACGGGGTTCGCGCTCGCCGTCGTGCATCCCGCGGCGGGCAACATCGGCGGCGGTGGATTCGCCGTCATTCGGCTCGGCAACGGCATCACGCGCGCTATCGATTTCCGCGAGATGGCGCCGGCTGCGGCGACGCGTGACATGTACATCGATCCGGCCACGGGCAAAGTCGGCAACAAGGGACGCGTCGGTCATCTCGCATCGGGAGTACCGGGTTCGGTTGCGGGTCTGCTCGCGATGCTGGATCGCGACGGCACGATGAAACGCGCGCAGGTGTTGGCGCCAGCGATTCGGCTCGCGAAAGGATTCGTGCTGAGCGAACAACTCGCGCGCGCATTTCAGCGCGATTCGAATTCGCTCTGCCGGTTTGGTCATTGCGAGGCGTTCTTTCCGAACGGCGTCGCGCTGAAAGCCGGTGATACGCTGCGACAGCCCGCGCTCGCGCGCACGCTCGAGCGCATCGCGGCTGAAGGCGAGAAAGGTTTTTATCGCGGCCCTGTGGCACAAGCGATCGCTGCCGAGATGAAACGCGGCGGTGGCATCATCACGGAAGCGGATCTCGCCGCGTATCGCGTGAAGTGGCGCAAACCGCTCGTGGGTGAGTATCACGGTCACACGATTATTTCGATGCCACCGGCGTCTTCGGGTGGTACGACGCTCATCGAGACGCTGAACATTCTCGACGCGTTCGGTGCGCCGGCCCCCGCGGGCAGCGTGCAGAACCTGCACCGCATGCTCGGCGCGCTGCAGCTCGCGTTCATCGATCGCAACAACTATCTCGGCGATCCGGATTTCGTCCGCAATTTGCCGATCTCGAAACTGATCGATCGCAAATACGCGCAGCAGCAACGCGCGCGCTTGTCAGAAACGAAGTACGTGTCGACGAAAGAGCTCGGCCCCGGCCTGACGGCGGTGGGCGAAGGTGTTCACACCACGCATTACTCGGTCGTTGATCGCGCGGGTAACGCGGTGGCGGTGACGACGACACTGAACGGTGGTTACGGGTCGAACGTGTGGATCCCGGATGCCGGGTTCCTGATGAACAACGAGATGGATGATTTCACGTCGCAGCCCGGCACACCGAATGGATTTGGTTTGGTGCAAGGTGAAGCAAACGCGATTGTCCCCGGCAAGCGCATGTTGTCCGCGATGGCTCCGACGATCGTCCTCGACGCGCGCAAAGAAGTGGCGCTCGTGATCGGCAGCGCAGGCGGACCGCGGATTATTTCGGGCGTTGCGCAAATCATTGCGAACGTGATCGACCATCGCATGTCGCTGTGGGACGCGATGGCGGCGCCGCGCATTCACTTCCAGGGATTGCCCGAAGCCGTCGGCTTCGAGCGTGACGGAATTGCGCCGGCGGTTGTCGACTCGCTCACCGCGATGGGCTGGTCGTTCGAAGGCGGTGGTGGTGCGTCGAGTTCACCAATTGCAATTCGACGCGTGCTGGGCGGATGGGAAGGCGTTTTCGATCCGCGCACTCAAGGTGGTGTAGCAGGACGATAGTTGTTTGGTAGCCATTTGTTTCCCGAACACAGGATGACGATCATGCGCGCTTTGTTGCTCCTCACGCTTCCGGCGACGCTGTCGGCCCAGCAGGGTTCGATCGCGCGCGTTGCCATTACGCCGGCGACACCACAAGTCATCGCCGGTGACACGCTGCGAATCGTTGCGCGCGCGCTCGACGCCGCCGGACGTCCGGTAGCGAACGCGACCATCAGGTTCATGCAAGCCGGTGGTCACTTCGAAGGTCACGTTGATTCCAGCGGCCTGGTGAGCGCGGGCTCACCGGCAACGATCGTCGTCACGGTGTCGGCGATTTCGGCGAGCGGCGGAGCGCCGGTCGTGCAAAACGTGAACGTCGATGTTGTGCCCGGCCCCGCGGCGAGCATCGCGATCGATGCGAAAGCGGCGAAGCTGCTTGTCGGCCAAGGATTCCTCGCGCGGGCATCGGTGCTCGCGAAATCGGGCGATGTTCGTCCGCGCGATCGCGTAACGTGGACGAGTTCCGCACCGACCGTCGCACGCGTCGCGACTGACGGCACGATCACCGGCGTCGCACCTGGCCGCGCAACGATTACCGCTGCGTCAGGTCCTGTACGTTCGACAGTATCGGTTGACGTCGTATCGGCGGACGTCTCGTCAATCACGCTCACGCCGTCATCGCCAACCGCACGAACGGGCGACGTGATTCGGTTCAAGCTTTCGGTGAAGGACGCAGCAGGACAGGAAATCGCGGGACTCACACCGACGTGGCTGCTTGCACCAGGTCACGGCGAAATCGGGGCTGATGGCGGCTTCGTTGGCTATGACGCGGGCGCATACACCGTCTCTGCATCGCTCGGCAATCGCTCTGCGCAAACCACGGTCACGCTCACACCGCGCGATGTACGTCGTCCTGCAACGGTTGTTGGCTCGGTCGTTCGCACGACGTTCCCGACATCGGAAGTCTGGGTACATCCCAACGGCAAGATCGCGTACCTCGGCACACACCTCGGCGGCGATCGCGTGTACGTGCTCGACGTTGCGGATCCCGCGTCACCGAAGATCGTCGACTCGGTTATCGTGAATGCGCGCGTGATCAACGACGTGATGACGGACGAAGCGGGCAAAGTGCTCGTGATTACGCGTGAAGGCGCCGACAATCGCAAGAACGGCATCGTGGTTGCGACGCTCGATAATCCGCTCAAGCCGAAGATCGTCGGCGAGTTCACCGACGGCGTGACGGCGGGCGTGCACTCGGCGTACGTGTACACGCAGGCGAAGTTCGGCACGCACGTGTATCTCACGAACGATGCGACGGGCGCGCTGCACATCGTCGACATCAATGATCCGACGAAGCCCAAGGAAGTCGCGCAGTGGAAAACGCCGCGCGCCGATGCGGGCCGGTCGTTGCACGACATCGACGTGCGCGACGGTTACCTCTATGGCAGCTGGTGGAACGACGGCCTCGTGATTCTCGACATCGGTGGCGGCGCAAAGGGCGGCTCGCCGTCGAATCCGCAGTTCGTTTCGCAATTCAAGTACGATCTCAATGCGCTGTACAAGAACGTCGAGGCGATTGGTGGCCCCGGATTCATTCGCGGTACGCACACGGCGTGGCGCCACAAGAACTACGTGTTCATCGCTGACGAAGTGTTCACAATGGAAGACATCAGCGCGCTGCAGATGAAACAGCCGTCGCGCGCGTTCGGCCGCTTGCAGGTGGTCGACGTGTCTGACGTAATGAATCCGAAATCGGTTGCGTACTATGAACCCGAATACGGCGGCGTGCACAACGTGTGGGTCGCCGGCGACACGCTCTACATGGGTGCGTACAACGCGGGCTTCCGCGCATTCGATATTTCGGGTGAGTTGCGCGGCGATTTGCGCGCCCAACAACGCGAGATCGCGAATGTGAATCCGTCGTCACCAACGGGATTCATTCCGAACACGACGATGACGTGGGGTGTGGTGGTGAAGGATGGCATCGCCTACGTGAATGATTTCAATTCGGGACTGTTTTTGGTGAAGATCCAGCCCAAGCCGGTAATTGCTCAGTGACTTTGAGGGGTGGGGGGTGGGGGGTGAGGGGTGAGGGGGGATTAGGTACAGATGGGGGTAACAGCGCGTGATGCACTCTGTTGCCCGGCGAGCCCGCACTCCTGCTGCGCTCGGATTCTTTTTGCTCGTCGCGGGCGCCGAGGCGCAGGCGCCGGCGCGCGACTACTACGTGTTTGTCGCTTCTGAATCCGTCGATCGCGTTGCGCTTCTGCGATTTGGACCAAGCGGCGCGAAGATCGAGCGCGAGAAATACGTCGGCATTGTTCCCACTGAAGTCGCGGGTCCGCACGGACTCGGTGTTTCGCCCGACGGAAAGTTCTGGTACACGAGCACCGCGCACGGTACACCGTACGGCCGGCTGCAGAAGTTCTCCACCGCGAACGACGCGCCGGCGGGCAAGTACACGCTCGGCAATTTCCCAGCGACGGTGCAGGTGTCACCCGACGGCTATTTCGTCTGGGTTGTGAATTTCAACCTGCACGGCGAGATGGTCGCGTCGGATGTGTCCGTCGTTGCAGCGAACGAAATGGTCGAGATCGCGCGCATCAAAACATGCACGATGCCGCATGGTTCGCGATTGTCGCGCGACGGACTCAAGCACTACTCGGCGTGCATGATGGACGACGAGTTGGTGGAGATCGACGCGCGCAAACTTTCCGTCGCGCGGCACTTCTCGCTCACCACGGGGAAAGAGCACGGCATGGATGGCGCGCCGCCCGTGCGCGGCGCTGCAATGGCCGGGCACGACATGGGCGGACACGGTATGGAACCGCCCAAGCCGGGCGATCAATCGTGCTCGCCAACGTGGGCCGAGCCTGCGCCGAATGGTTCGGTGGTCTGGGTGGCGTGCAATAAGGCGAGCGACATCGTCGAGATCGACGTGAAAACGTGGACGATGCGGCGTCGCATTCCTGCGGGCCCCGGTGTGTACAACCTCAGCGCGACACACGACGGCTCTAAGTTGATCGCGACCAACAAACGCGATGCGTCTGTTTCCGTGTTCGACGCAACAAGCGGAAAAGAACTCGGGCGCATCAAGACGACGCGCACGGTGGTGCACGGCATCGCCGTGTCAGACGATGATCGTTACGCGTTCATCTCTGTCGAGGGTACCGGTTCGCAGCCCGGCACGGTCGATATCATCGACCTGTCGACGCTCGCGAAAGTCGCGAGCGTCGACGTAGGTCAACAAGCGGGCGGCATTGCGTTCTGGAAATCCGAGCCGCCGCCCAAGTAGCGCTTAGCCGCCGTTCACGACGCTGAACGGTACCGTCGCCTTCGCAGTTCCCCATTCGACGCGCAGCGTTGCACCTGCGGCTGTATCGTCGATTGAAATGGTGAGCTGCTCGACGGACGCTCCGCGCGCAATCGTCATTGGCGCGCGACCGATTTCGAGGTCCGCTTTGTACGGAACGCCCCACTGCCCCGGCGTCTCCATTTTGCCGAGGATGATTTGCCAGCTGCCTTCGCCGGGCTGCGTGTTGATGGTGTAGGTGCCAGGCGCGAGCGTGACGTTGCCGAACTTGATCGACTTGTTCGTGACGATGCGCGTCGCGGTGTCGGCGCCTGTGCGCCACGGCTGCCCCGGTGGCATCAACTGCGCTTCGGGCCGGCCTTTCAGCGACGGGCGCCCGTATGAAATCGCGATCGCCGCGCCGTCGATCGTCCATTCGGATTTGAAATGCGGACTGCCGCCGCGGCCGGGACCGGTTTCGGTGGACTTCTGTGCGTCAGCGGCGGATGCGATGAGCGTAGCGGCGGTGAAGATGGCGGTGAAGCGCATGGAATGAGAAGTGAGAAGTAAGAAGGGAGAAATGCGAAGTGGACAGTGGGAAGTGGGAAGTAAAAGTGAGAAGGAAGAAGTGCTAAGTCTGGCGCCTCACATTTCCCCGCGGAAGCACGACGTTTTCTACACTTCTAGCTTCTCAATTCCCACTTCTAACTTTCCGCCTTCTTCCTTCGAATTTTTCACTTCTCACTTGCCGTACTGTATACTCTTCGCATGCTCAAACCGACTCGTTTCGCTCGTTGTGTCATCGCCGCGATCGCGTTCGCGACAGCGGTATCCGCACCGCTCGCGGCACAAGCCGCGAAATACTTTCCGCCGCCGGGACAATGGCAGCGCAAATCGCCATCCGAAGTCGGGATGGATTCCGTGAAGCTCAAAGCGGCGATCGATCTCGCGCTGTCGCGCGCTGCAACCTGGGACTTCGATCGCGATCAGCTGCGCACGTTCGGACGGCCACTCGGCCCCGTGCCGAAAACCCGCGCAGGCACGAACGGCATCGTTGTTCGCCACGGATACATCGTCGCCGAGTTCGGTGACGTCAAAGCGAACGATCCCGTATACAGCGTCGCGAAAAGTTTTCTCTCGACCGTTGCAGGCATCGCGGTGGATCGCGGGTTGATCAAGAACGTCAACGACCCCGTTGCCAACTATGTGAAGGATGGCGGCTACGACTCACCGCACAACGCGGCGATTACCTGGAAGAATCACCTGCAGCAGGAGAGCGAGTGGGAAGGCGTAATGTGGGGCAAGAACGCCAACTTCCTCGATTCGGTCGAATTCGGAAACGGACGCATGCGTCCGCGCGACATCCGCGCGCCTGGCACGTACTACGAATACAACGACGCGCGCATCAATCGCTTTGCGCTGTCGTTGCTCCGCGTGTTCGGACGCGGCGTTCCCGACGTACTCAAGAGCGAGATCATGGATCCCATCGGCGCATCGAATCAGTGGCGGTGGGTTCCGTATGAGAATTCGATGGTGGAGATCGGCGGCAAGCAGGTCGGATCGGTGAGCGGTGGCACGCGTTGGGGCGGCGGGCTGTGGATCAACTCAGAAGACCTCGCGCGTTTCGGACTGCTCGCGCTCAATCGCGGCAAATGGGGCAACAAGCAGATCGTGTCCGACAAGTGGTGGACCGAAGCGCTGGCGCCGAGTGCAACGCAGAACTCGCCGGAC
This sequence comes from Gemmatimonadaceae bacterium, assembly GCA_035277145.1. Taxonomy (GTDB): domain Bacteria; phylum Gemmatimonadota; class Gemmatimonadetes; order Gemmatimonadales; family Gemmatimonadaceae; genus DASRAP01. The sequence goes on from DATELA010000072.1 coordinate 20,231, forward strand.
TACGGATACTTGTGGTGGCTCAACACGCGAAAGGGTTCGCCGAATGCGCCGGCTACGAGTTATCAGGCGCGTGGTAATGGATCGAACACGATTTACGTCGATCCGGAAAACGACCTCGTGTTCGTGTGGCACTGGCATTCCGGTTCGATGGACGGCGGACGCGGACGCGGTGGTGCGCCACCGCCGCCGTCGGTCGTTCAGATGATCCTCGCGTCGATCACCGACAAGTAAGTCCGCTCGCCTGTGCCCACCACACTGCAGATTCTGCAAGTCTCACTGCAGGCGCTGTCGGCGTTCGCAATCGCCGGCGGCTTGTTGTACGCGGCGTTCCAGTTTCGTGAAGCGCGAAAGGCGCAATCTGTCGCAAACTTCGCGAAGCTCGTCGAGCTGCAGTACGATCTGCGCAAGATGCGCGTGCAACAGCCGTCACTTGCGTCGGTACACGCGCACGACGTCGAGCACCTCAACTCTGAGCGCGAGATTCAGGAATACTTTCTCAATCTGATGCAGGTGTCGTTGTTCGAAATCGCGTGGTACGCGCACGAACAAGGACAACTCGAGGACGATTACTTCGACTCGTGGGTGAAGCGCATTCGCCAGCTCGGCAACGAAGAATCATTTCGCAAAATGCTCGACAGCCCCTCGATGAAGATCATGCACGACGACTTTGATACCTATCTCCGCAAACTGATCAGCTCAGCGCCAACTGCGAGGCAGTGAGAAGAGCGTCCTGGGCCGAATGAACGGCGTCATGGGCCGTCGACAAAGGCGTCGTGAGTCAACGGCGTGGCAGTTTACCCAATACGTGTTTCCAGCGGCTCAAGACGCAGTTAGAACGGCCCAATACGCAGTTTCGACAAACCAGTGCGTATTGGGCCGAATGGAACTACATCAGGAAACTTTCACTCTCAGCTCCGAGCCGAGCGTCGCGGCGAGGCGAGCGTCAGGGGCCACGCAGCCGTCGTAATCCGCTGTGCCGGCCGCCACTGCTGCACCACCGACCGCGCCAACCGCTGCGCCGATCACCGTGGACTTGGTGTCTTTGCCCGCGACCTGACCGACGATCGCGCCGATCGCAGCACCCGCGCCGACCTTCTTCGCCTGCTCCGTCGTGCTCTGGCGGCGAACTTTCGTGATCGGCGGTGCGACGACATCAGCCGATGCGAGCTCGTACGTCTGACCGCCGAACTCGAGCGACACGACCTTGAACGCGAACTTGATCGCGTTCGCGTCATTCTTTCCGTATGTCGATTGCGTGACTTCGATCGTCGCCGTTGCACCCGCGGGGATCGTCGCGCCGTTCGTGCCCGTCACGGCTTCTGCAACCGTGCCGGTAATGCGATCGCCAACCTTGTGCGTGTTCGTGCACGCTTTCACGCCGGTGCGCACACCGATTTCCGTGCCCGAGGCGAGTACGCCGTACCGCGCGGACGGCGCCGCGGGAGCCTTCGCTGCCGGAGGTGTTGCCGCCTTGGTCGCCGGTGCCTTCGCTTCGGTCTTCGTCTCGGCGGGCTTCGTTGCGTTGTTGGTGTTCGCAGTCGTCGGCGCAGAATCACGCAGCACGGCTTGCGAGTCTGATCCCGCGACCGGCTGCAAGGTGATGTCGCGCGGTTGGTCTTCTGATTTGCCGCAGGCTCCGGCAAACGTGAGTGCGATGATCGCGGAAGTCACTCGAAGTGCGCGCATGGTTCGCTCCTGAATGGGCAAGAACAGTGCTCCGTTTGGGCGTATAGCCACAGTGAGAATACTATGGACGGCGTGGCCCTTCTACCCTCTCATCCCATGACGGGTCCGGAGTCTAGAGCCGGTCCAGCATCCATCGCGGTGTAAGGTCACGCAGCCACCCAGCGATGATTGCGAACCGGTCGGTAACGAGGAGGAGACCGACAGCGACCAATAACCCACCAGCGACTCTATTCACGACACCGAGGTATTTGCGGAACCAGGCGAACGTCGCGAAAAACCGGCCAAGTGCCACTGACGCCAGCACAAACGGAAGCGCCAGCCCCAGCGAATACGCACCCAGAAGCGCCATTCCCTTTCCGAGCGTAGCCGTGCTTGCGGCATATGTGAGAATCCCGCCGAGCACGGGACCCAGGCACGGGGTCCAGCCCGCGCCAAACGCCATGCCGACGACGACGGTGCCTAGGTAGCCGACCGGTTTGTCGGAGATGTGGAGCCGCGCTTCGCTCGACAGCGCCTTGATGCGGATCACGCCCATCAGCACGAGCCCGAACAGAATCACGAGCGCACCACCGATGCGGCTGATCCAGTGTTGTTGCGAGAGCAGGAACCGGCCGAGCAGCGTGGCCGTTGCGCCAAGCGCGAGAAAGACCAGCGAGAATCCGAGCACAAAAAGCAGCGTGTGCACGAACGCCGTGCGCCGCGATTTCGCGATGTCTTCGAGCGACATCCCTGTAATGAATCCGACGTAACTTGGCACCAGCGGCAGCACGCACGGCGAGAGAAAACTCAGCAGGCCTGCGAGGAACGCGACAAAAAATCCGATCGATGCTTCGCCGTTCATCGGGTTGGTTTTCCGCGCTGACAGTTACCGCACACACCGTAAATCACGAGGCGATGCTTCTGGCGAGCGTAGCCGTTCGCTTCGGCGTGAATCATCGTCATGCGCTCGAGGCGTTCGTCACGGAACTCGACCACGCGTCCGCACACGGTGCACAGCAGATGTTCGTGGTGCGGCGTATCGCGCGCGGGCTCAAAGCGACGAAATCCTTCGCCGAAATCACGCTCGACAACGAGTCCGCTCTCGACGAGCACATCGAGCGTTCGATAGACGGTCGCGGTTCCTGCGTTGCGGCCGCGCGCGCGCAACGCGCCGGCAACTTCTTCTGCCGAGAGATGGCGATCGGCGGACAGCACCACTTCAGCGATCGCGAGGCGCTGCGTCGTGACGGGAAGGTTTCGTTCGCGAAGGAACGACTCGAACGCGTTCACCGCGCCGGCGGCGTCCATACACCTTCCGCGAGCGCCGCGCGAAGCACATCGGCGTCGAGCAACTCGGGTTCGCTCTGTTCGTCGAGCCGTTGCTGCACGCCTTGCATCACACGCTCCAACGTTGCGAGCGGCGCGTCGGCTTGCTCGTGAATCTCGAATTCCCATTTGCCGCGGTCGGCGCCCTTGAGGGTGTGGCGATAGCGCGCCGTGATGACGACGGGACGAGGAATAGGGACAGCAATCCGTAGATCCATCGGGATGGGGAGGTCAACAGCTGAAGGCAGAACAGCTGAAGGCAGAACAGCTGAAGGCGGAACAGCTGAAGGCGGAACAGCTGAAGACGCTACATCCGACGGCTGCTCCGCGGGTTCCGCATTCGCATCGGTCGCGGTTGGCGGTGGTAGTGGATCACACGCGAGCACCGCGACACCAGTTTCAATCGCGCCCTGGCGAATCGGCGCAAACAAATACAGCGCCTGCACGCGATCCGGCGCGATGCGCTCTGCAATGGCCGCGAGAAAACGATCTTTGTTTGGAGGCGGTACGCCGAGCATCAACTCTCCTCGTCCGATTCGCCGAGCTCGCGCGCGACGATCATGCGCAGAATGTGCAAGAAATCCTGCGCGTTGGTGACAACGCCGAACGCCTGCTGCGTTCCGCGATCCCGCAATTTGCTCACGACGAACTCCGATGTGTCGACGCAAATCGTCGGAAGTTCGCGCAGTGTGCCGTTTTCCTCGACAAACGCCGGCAGCATGTTGCCCGTGGCAATGGCGTGCAGCGCCGTCGCAATCATCACCGCGAACGTCGCGCGTTTTGCGTGCGCGCGCATCGCGTCCTGTGCACCGAGTACATCGGTGACGACTTCCGGCAGCGGACCATCGTCGCGAATCGAACCGCACAACACAAACGGCACATTGTGTTCGACGCACGCGCGCATGATGCCGTCTTTGATCGTTCCGTTCCTGACCGCAGCGTTGATGCTTCCGGCGGCGCGCACCTTGTTGATCGCGCGCAGATGGAGCGAGTGTCCGCCCGCGGCTTGCGCACCACCTGCGCCAACACCGAGTGACGTCCCGAAGATCGATGACTCGATGTCGTGCACCGCGACAGCGTTGCCCGCGAGCATCGCGCTCACGAATCCGTGCTCGATGAACCACACGAAGTCCGCACGCGCACGTGAATGCACGAGCGCGGGGCCCACAATCCACACGATGTATCCGCCGCGTTCTTTTTCCGCGACGAGCAGTCGCGCCATCTGGCGATAATCGATCGGCCGTTCGCGCGAGACTTCGGTCGCCATGAAACCGAACTCATTGCCCGACGACGGACGGTGCACGCGGAAGGTATGTACGAGAATTCCTTCGCTGCCGTCTTCGCGGCTCCCGATGGCAACGGGTTCACCGGCGCGCACGCGACGGCCTTCGCGCACCCACACATCGCCTTTAGCGTCGAGCACCAGCGCGCCGTCCATGCGCGGCTCTTTCGGCAAACGCCATTTGCCGCCGTGGCGCACATACGTGGGCAAGTTGGTCGTCGCGAAGAACCCTTCGGGTAACACACCGTCGGCTGGTGCGGGGACAAACCGCGCGTCCGGCGCGCTCGCGAGTGGCGCGGAGTCGAAGGGCGGGGGCGCGAAGTTTGTCACACGGGGAAACTATAACAGGGAAACCGGATCCCGATCCAACACGACCCGCACGTCGCGGTGCTCCGGTTGCAACCGCTGCGCCAGAGCTCGGCCCACGCGCGAGAGCGCGGCGCCGTCGGTTGCGCGCAGGAAGAAATGCCAGCGCCAGCGCCGCTTCACGCGCTCGATAGGACACGGCGCGGGACCCACAACGCTGACGTCGACACCGGCGCGCTTCGCCGCGGCGCGCGCCCAGTCGGCCGCGCGCCGCGCCTCAGATGCAACCAACTCTTCGGCCGGCCCGCTGATCACCACATTCGTCAGCCGAACCGTCGGTGGATATGGCGGATCGCCTCGCGCAGGAAGTTCGCTGTTCACGAAGGCGTGATAGTCATGCGTCACCGCGCACACGACCGCGTGATGCTTCGGTTCGCGGGTCTGGATCAACACTTCCCCGCCCTTGGGACCGCGTCCGGCGCGGCCGGCGACCTGGCTCATCAACTGGAACGCGCGCTCCGATGCGCGAAAGTCCGGAAGATTGATGCCCACATCGGCATCGATTACGCCCACAAGCGTGACGTTGGGAAAGTCGAGCCCTTTTGCAATCATCTGCGTACCGAGCAGCACATCGATCTCGCCGGCGCCAAAGCGGTCGAGAATGTTCGTATGCGCCCATTTTCCGCGCGTGGTGTCGATGTCCATGCGCGCGATGCGTGCGCTCGGAAAACACTCGGCGACAACCGTTTCTACTTGCTGCGTGCCGATCCCCCGACGGCGCACGAGCTCGCTACGACACTCTGCGCACGTCGTGACAAACGGTTCAACGTGCTGACAGTGATGGCAAATCAGCCGTTCAGGCGGGCGGTGATATGTGAGCGCGACGGAACAGTTGGGGCATTGCCGCACGTGACCATTTTCGCATTGCACGAACGACGAGAATCCGCGCCGGTTGAGCAGCAACAAACTCTGTTCGTTGCGTTCGAGCCGTTCGCCGATCGCTGCTTCGAGCGGCGCGGAGAGAATCGCGCGCTTTGCACGCTCCGGCGGCGCCGCGTGGTCCATCGCGCGGTTCACGCGTAGATCAACGACGCGCACGTCGGGCATTGCACCGCCGCCGGTTCGCTCCGGTAATTCGAGCAGCGCAATGCGTCCCGCTTGCGCCGCGGCCCACGATTCGAGACTCGGCGTCGCACTGCCGAGCACGACAACCGCGCCTGCTGCGCGCGCACGGATCGCCGCGACGTCGCGCGCGTGATATCGCGGAGCTTCGCCCTGCTTGTACGACGCTTCGTGTTCCTCGTCGACGACAATCGCGCCCAGGTCACGCACCGGCGCGAACACGGCACTGCGTGCACCAACCGCGATAGTCTTGTCACCGCGTTCGAGTGCGCGCCATGCGTCGTAGCGCTCGCCATCCGACAGAGCGGAATGCAAGACTGCGACGCGCTGGCCGAACACCGCGCGGAACCGATCGACCGTTTGCGGCGTGAGCGCGATTTCGGGGACGAGCACGATCGCGCCACGGCCGCGGCGCATCACGACTTCGCGCAAATACTCGAGATACACGAACGTCTTCCCGCTCCCCGTCACGCCGTGCAGCAGCGCGATCGCACCGGGTTCGAGCGTACCGAGTTTTGCGATGGCGCTCGCTTGCGCCGCCGTTGGCGTGTGCGTTTGCGCGCGCTGCGGCGGACGCGACAGGAACGGATCACGTTCCACCACGTCGCGTTCCACGCGCACGAAGCCGCGCTGAATCAGCGCATCGACAACGCTGTCGCTGACGCCGAGCGATTCGATCACCGCACGCGCCGCTGCGCGGCCGCCCAGCCGTTCGAGCGCTTCGAATACGGCGCGCTGTTTCGGCGAGCGCGCAAACTCTTTGTCGCGTTCGAGTAACGTGGGCACGGTGCGCGCGATGGCCAGCACGCGCTCGGTGCGCGACGCGGGCTCCGGCCGCGTCGCGCCCGCGAGCGCGGCGGGCAACATCGCGCGCACCGTGAGTCCGATTGGCGCGTGATAACGCTTTGCAATCCACTGCGCGGTCGCGAGCAGCGCCGCATCGAACACCGGCTTCGCATCGGGCGCGCCTGCGATCGGTTTGACACCGGTCACGGGCGCGCCCGATGCGTCGCCGACCACCACGCCGATCGCACGCGTGTTGCGCACGGGAACCAGCACGCGCGCTCCAGGCACGACGCGCGACGACAGCTCTTCGGGAACCGCGTACGTGAACGCGCGAAAGAGCGGAATCGGCAGTGCGACGTCGACGTAGCGTGGCGTTGTGGCGCTCACGCGCGATTCACCCCGCGCGCCGCGTAACGCCGAGTCCCGGCTTGTCTGACAACGCGATCACACCGCGCGCAATCGTGACGCCGTCGAATGGATCGTTCGCGACCAACGCCGCACCATCGAGATCCGCATCGTCGAGTAACGGTGCAAATTGCGCGGCGGCGGAAATGCTGAGGCTCGACTCGATCATGCATCCGCACATCACACGCATCTGGTTCGCGCGCGCCGTGTGAATGATGCGTCGCGCTTCGAGCAGCGATCCGCATTTCGCGAGCTTGAGATTGATGCCGTCGACAATGCCCGCGAGCCGCGACACATCCGACGCAACCAAGCAAGATTCGTCCGCAACGATCGGTAGCTGCGAACGGTCGCGGACAAACTTGAGGCCGCGCAGATCGTGCGCCGGCAACGGTTGCTCCACGAACTCCACACCCAACTCAGCGAGCAGCGGAATGATCTTCAGCGCGCGCTTGGGCGTCCACGCCGTATTTGCATCGACACGAAGAATCTTGTCAGGCGCCGCATCGCGCACCGTGCGAATGATTTCCTCGTCGCGATCCGTGCCGAGCTTCACCTTGAGAATGGGATACTGGCGCGCTTCACCAACGCGCTTGCGCAACTCATCCGTTGCGGCGATGCCAATCGTGAAGCTGCTCCTGGGCGCTTTCTCCGGGTTCAGTCCCCACATCTTCCACACGGGCACGCCGAGCCGCTTGCCGACGAGATCGTGTAACGCGCCGCTGATCGCCGCGCGCGCGGAAGGATTCCCGCGCAGCGCGACGAGCAGCGCCGCTTCCGTATCTTCAATCGCAAACGCGTCCGCATCCTTCAACACCGGCGTGTACTTCGCGAGTGCCGCGATGACCGTCTCCGGTGTCTCGCCGTAGTACGAACTCGGCGCAGCCTCTCCCAATCCTTCGACGCCGTCCGAGTCCGTCAGCGTGACCAGCACCGTCGGATACTCATCGCTCCCGCCGCGCGCGATGATGAACGGATGTTTGGTCCGCAGCGGAAGTATTTCGTGCGTGAGCCGCATCAGCGTGTCGTGGTGGATTGGTCCATTTGGCGCAGCACCGACGCCGCGACGGCGTGTCGCGCGTCGGGCACCGAGCCGAGCCAGCCAAGCAACGCGTCGGCGAGATCGTGGCCGCGTGCATAGCGATCTTCGGGACGTTTCTCGAGGCAACGCATCACGATTTCAGACAACGCCGGTGGCACGTCGGCGCCAGTCTCCGCCAAGGCGATTGGTTTCTCGTGCACGTGCTTATAGCCGATGGAATACGCATCGGCGCCATCGAACGGCGGTGCGCCCGCGAGCGACTCGAACATCAGCACACCGACCGCGTACAGATCGCTCCGCCCGTCGGCGAGTTTGCCCATCGCCTGCTCCGGCGACATGTAATGCGGCGTACCCATCGCGCGACCCTGCGCAGTGAGTCGCGCATGAAAACGCGCCGTCGCAATACCGAAATCCGTGAGCAACGCGTACCCGTCTTCGTCGAACAGCACGTTGTCAGGTTTGACGTCGCGGTGCACGATGCCGTGGCGGTGCGCGTGATCGAGACCTGCCGCGACTTCCGCCGCCACCATCGCAACGCGCGGCGCGGGAATCACCGGCGTCTTGGACATTTGATCGGCGAGCGATCCACCCGGCAAATACGGCATCACGAGCCACACGATCTCGCCGGCTTCGCCGTAGTCGAGGATCGAGCAAATCGCGGGATGCACGAGGCGGCTCGCCGCTTCGGCCTCGCGGCGGAATCGTTCGCGCATTTCCGAATCGCGCGCGAGATGCACGTGCAACACTTTGATCGCGAGCGGCCGGCGCAAGCGCGCGTGCTCCGCGAGGTACACGTCCGCCATACCACCGCTGCCAAGCCGGCGAATGACGTGGTAGCGATTACCTGTCGCCTGACGCAACGAACCGATGTGTGCGTCGGGCTGTTCACTCGGCGCAGGAACGTCGGTCGGAAGTTCTTTCGTGCAGCTCGTGCACGCGGCAGCCGCTTCGCGATTCCACGTACCGCATTCGGGGCAGAACATCTACATCCACCCCTTGCGACTGAGGTACGCGAGCAGGAGTCCGCCGAGCACGATTTGAATCAGCATCATCACCCAGAATCCGTGTGGCCAACCGCTCAGCGGAATATCGGTGAAGTTCATCCCCCACATGCCGCTCACGACGACGAACGGCACGCTGACCGTCGCGACAACCGCGAGACCTTTCGTGACCTGTCCGAGTCGATTGGAGATTTGCGTCAACGATGATTCCAACACGCTCGACAACAAATCGCGGTACTGATCGAGCATATCGTTGATGCGCAGCACGTGGTCGTACACGTCACGAAGGTAGCGCTGCTCTTCCATCGCGAGGAGCGCTGTCGGACGATTGGCCAACGCGTTGAACACTTCACGCTCGGGCGTGAGGTGGCGCTTCAGCGTGAGCACCGTGCGTTTGACTTCGAAGATTTCCTGCAGCACGGTCGAATCATCCTTCGTGAACATCCGCTCTTCGATTCCGTTGATGAACTCGTCGAGTTGATCGAGTACCGGAAAATACGCGTCGACGGTCGAGTCCATTACGGAATACATCACACGCGCGGGCCCGCGCGCGAGCGTATCGGGCGCCGTGTCGCATCGCTCAGCGAATGCATCGATGGCGCGCAACGACTTCGTGTGCGTCGTGACGATGAAATTTTTGCCGAGGAAAAAGCAGATGTTGTGCGTGGCAAGATCGAGCGGATCGGGCGTTGTGGGATCGAACTCGACGCCGCGAATGACGACGAACAAATAGCCGTCGTATTCGTCGAGCTTGACGCGGCTGTTCGGGTTGAGCGTGTCCTCGATCGACAGCGGGTGAAAGCGAAAGATTTTTTCGAGAACCGCGAGTTGATGCCGGTTGTTCATGTCGACATCGACCCACAACATTGATGACGCGCTTTCAAGCGCTGCCGGTAATTCTTTGAAGGGCAGATCGCGCCGCAAAACTCCTGACGCGTCGCGGAACCAGGAGCGCGGGAGGTTGTTGGGCGCGGAAGTCGGGGCGGTCATCGACTTTAAGCTAGCGCTCGCAAATGCGTTACCACGGCCTGCCCGAGCCGCTTCGGGTCGTACCCGCCTTCGAGCGCGCTGACGAGTCGCCCGCCACACCATCCGTTCGCGCGGTCGACCAGCGCATGCGTGAGCGTCGTGACGTCTTCGAGATCGAGCGTAAACCCGCCGAGCGGATCGCCGATCAATGAATCAAATCCCGCGGACAGGAGCACCAGCTCGGGCGTCCAGCCTTTGGTGATATCGTCGACGGCGCCGAGGAGCGCGTCGCGATACACCTTGGGCGCGAGGCTCGGTGACAGCGGCACGTTGCGCACGGTACGATGCGGACCGCGATCGTCGGCGGGACCGGTGCCCGGATACCACGGCCATTGATGCATGGAGACGAAACGAATCTCCGCTTCGTTTTCCACGAGTGCCTGCGTTCCGTTGCCGTGGTGCACGTCCCAATCAATGATCAGGACGCGCGACAATCCGTGCTTCGCGCGCGCGTAGTGGGCCGCAACGCCGACGCTGCCGAACAAACAAAAACCCATGCCGCTTGCGGGCAGCGCATGGTGGCCCGGCGGACGCACTGCGCAAAACGATCGCGGCGACGTCCCGGCGACCGCGAGGTCGACGGCGTCGAGCACGCATCCGGTTGCAGCCGTCGCTGCGGCCCACGAGCCTTCGCTCACGACGGTGTCGGCGTCGAGTCGGCCACCGCCGTTTTCCGCGAGCGTACGAACCGACGCGACGTAGCCCGCGTCGTGCGCGAGTGCAATCTCGTCGGTTTTTGCGTGTCGCCCTTCGCGATGGTCGAGGGCGTGAAACAGATCGGCGTCCTCGCGCAGCGCGCGCGGAATTGCCGTCAGTCGCCCAACATGTTCAGGATGCTGCCAGCCGGTGTCGTGGCGGCCGCAATCGCTGTGAGAAATGAAGGCGACGCGCAGCGCAGCTTACCGAACGGGCTGACGGTGACGGTGCGCGATGAACAGCGTCGCGCCGTTTACGACGCCGGTGTCGGCGAGCGACGCGTTTTCGTCAATCGCGCGCACACCGCGGTACGTCACCAGATACTCACTCGGTGAATCCGCGCTCGGGTCGAGCGCTTCGAGCGCGCGCAATTTGACGTTGTTCAGTGATTCGGTGGGCGCGACGGTGATGCGGACCGCGTCCCACGCGCTTGCGAGTTGCGCGCGAATGGTGATGGACGATGCGCCGTTCGACATGTCGATCGCATCTGGTCGCGCGCGCAACGTTGCGACGAACGGTGTGCTCACGCCGCGCTCCCAGCAGCCGGTGGCAACGTGGCGAGAAAGCGCGCGACTTGCTGATCGAACAAATACGAGGATCCGGTGACGCGCGTGGCCCCGTCTTTCGTGTCGGCCGCAACTACGATTTCTTCACCGCCCTGCCCGCGCATGACCACGTGTTGCGCGCTCTCGCGCTCGAGGAACGCCGTGTAGACCGCGTTGCGTCCACCGAAAAACCGTTTCGCTGCATCGAGAACTTCAGCAGGCGAAAGCGCGGTGCGGCCTTCTTGCAATGTGCGGGAACGCTGGGAATTGGGCATAAGGAAAGTCTAGCGCGCGCGCAGCGTTTGGAACAACTGCAACACCACTGCGTCAGACGAACGGCGCTAGACGAACGGCGTCAGACGGACGGCGTCAGACGGACGGCGTCATCGATGCGGCGTAACGAGACGCCCTTCGTTTGACGCTCCTCGTTTGACGCTCTTCGGTTGACGCCCTTCGCCTGACGCCTCTCGTATGACGCCGTGGCCGCCGGAACGAGCCGTTACTGCCGAGCTTGCGTCTTGAGCCTCTCCCGCAGCTCCGCCACCCAGTTGTATACCACCACCACCTGGTCGCTCGATGCTTTCGTGCGCAACGCCAGAATGCGCCCGTCGTTCCCCGCCACGTCAAAGTTTGCGTGCGCCCGGCCAATCGCGAGCGCGACCTGTCCCGGTACGACGATGCGGCGCGTACCCATCTTGAATCCGCCAACCGTCGTGACATCGACCGCGAGGATTTGCTCGTTGCCCGTGTAATACAGCCGCTTGCCGTCGCTCGACCACACGGGGCGACCGCCGCCATCGAGCGAGACCTGATGCTTTTCATGCAATGACGGGAACGGCTTCACGTACACCTCCTGCACACCCGATTCATCCGAGGTGTACGCCACCCATTTCCCGTCCGGCGACAACCGCGCGCTATGCTCGGCGAATCGCGTCGCTTCGACCGGGTGCGGCGTCGTGTCGCCAAACTGCGGTCGGTACCACACGTCGCCAGTACCGGTCGTGTCGCGCTGAAAAACGAGATAGCGATTGTCGCGCGAGATCACGCCCTCGTCGACATCAGACGCAGGCATTGAGAAGAACGGCACCGCCGCCTCGCTGCGGTCGTACGGCTGCACCCACAAGCTGTTGCGCTCCGTACGATCGGAGCGGAACAACACGCGGCGGCTATCGGGCGTCCACTCGGGGCGATCGTTGATCGTGCCTTCTGACGTAAGTCGGCGCAGCGGCCCCGTCGGCATTTCCCAAATCCAGATGTCCGTGCGATTCTGCGCGGTGACTGCGACGGCAATGCGCTTGCCGTCCGGTGAATAGCGCGGCCACGCGTAATTGCGCGGCTCCGGCGCGACAACGCGTGACTCCAATGCGGATATGAACTCGACGAGTTCTGCTTCCGCGACACCAGTGCGGTACACGAGCGTGCCGCCCATAAGCGCGACGGTCGCAGAACCACCGGTTCCAATGATGAGCTGATCGAGAATCGGAAACGGCGTGCCCGTCGCGCGTTTGTTCTTCACGTCGAACGGAACACCCATCAGCGCACCGGAGAACGTCGCGTAGATGAGCGTTCCGTCAACGACGCCGACAGGATACGTGCCGCGCAATCGCAGTGGTGTTTTGCTACCGTCCTTGAGCGATGCTGCCGACAACTGCATGCTCGCCACGCCACCGGCACCGAAGCTTGCGTAAATGATCGTGTTCCTGTCGTCGAGCATGAGCGGCCACAGCTGACGCAGTTCACCGTTCGCAGAATCGAGTCCGCCGATCTCAACCGGATCTCCACCGTTCGACGACACTGTAACAAGCCGGCCGCCCGACGAGATCACAATCGAATTGTTGTCCTTCCACGACATACCCGACGCACCGAGTACGGGCGCGAGTGTGAGCGGACTGCCGCCGGCGGCCGGAAACTTTCGCAGCTGGCCGCTCGCAATGAACGCGATCCATTCACCATTTGGCGAATACACGGCATTCGTCGCGCCGTCGGTGCCATCGATGATGCGCGGTTGCAATTGGTCGATGTCGCGAATCGCAATCTTGCGCGCGCCAACGGTGTTCACGAAGAACGCGACGGAGCGCCCGTTCGGCGACACGGCGAATTGCGGTCCGCCCACGACAGCGACCGACGTGTTCTCCGGTAGCGGCAGCACGAACCGAACCGGAACGTCGTCGCTCAGCGCACCGCCCACGCCGCGCACAACGGCGAACGCGAGTGCAGCTGCGGCAACTACCCACGGTGCGTATCGCATCGCCATTGGTGAACGCGCGCGCATTGCGAGCGTGGTCGCGGATGCCGGCGTCGCACCGGTCGACGTCGGGCCCACGACGCGTGCGTGCACGATCGCATCGGCAAACTCGTGCGCGGTGTGCCATCGGTCCGCGGGAAGTTTTTCCAACGCACGTTCAACCGCCGCCGCAATGTGTTCCGGCACGCTTGGGCGGCTGACGCGAACGTTCGACGGACGTTCGGTGAGCACTTTCGCGATGACCGCCTGCGACGTGCCACCGAGATACGGCGGATCGCCGGCGAGCATCTCGTACAACATCGCGCCGAGCGAGTAGATGTCGGTGCGTCCGTCGATCGCGCGATCGCCCGTCGCTTGTTCGGGCGACATGTACTGCGGCGTTCCGAGCGAAATCCCCGTTTGCGTAATACGTCCGCCACCGGCGTTCGACACGGCGAGCGCGATGCCGAAATCGGCGATGACGGGCTCGCCCGCTTGCAGCAGAATGTTCTCGGGTTTGAGATCGCGGTGAATGACGCCGCGTTTGTGCGCGTAGTCGAGTGCGCTCGCGATGGCCGTCGCGATATGCACGGCAGCGTCGACCGGCAATTGCTTTTCGCGATCGAGTTTCGCGCGCAGCGTTTCGCCTTCGACAAACGGCATCACGTAGAACAGCAATCCCTCAGCTTCGCCGCTGTCGAACAGGGGAAGCAGGTTGGGGTGCTGCAGATTTGCGGTGACCTTGATCTCGCTCAGGAACCGCTCGCTGCCGAGTACGGCACCGAGTTCGGGATTGAGCACTTTGAGCGCGACGTGGCGATCGTGCTTGAGGTCGCGCGCGAGGTACACGACCGCCATGCCGCCGGCGCCGATCTCGCGCACGACTTCATAGCGACCACTGAGGGCAGCATTGAGATGGACGACGGCGTCCACAGCTGACTCGATTTGGAGGCGGGGAAAAGATACCAGCGGAACAGCGACTGCGTTAGCGGAACGGCGTTAGCGGAACGGCGTTAGCGGAACGGCGTTAACGGAACGGCGTCAGTCGTTCTCGTTGTTAGTCGTTCTCGTAGTCAGTCGTTCTCGTCGTCAGTTGTTTGACGCTCGCTGCTCCCGCGCTGTATTGTCTCGCCCATGACTCAGCTCGCCCGCTCCATGGGTGTCACGCGCGCAGCCGCCATGGTCGTCGGCATTATCATCGGCGCGTCGATCTTCACGCAGGCGTCCGAAGTCACAAGCCAGGTCCCGTCGCAACTTGGCGTGTTCGCGGTGTGGATCGCGTCGGGGTTGCTGACGCTCATCGGCGCACTCGTCATCGCCGAATTGTCGTCGGCGTGGCCGCAAACGGGCGGCGTCTACGTCTTCCTCAGCAAATCGTATTCGCCCGCGGTCGGATTTCTGTGGGGCTGGGCGATGTTCTGGACCATGCACACCGGCATTGTCGCGATCATCGCGATGGTGTGCGCGCGATACGTCGGCACGTTCGTCGAACTCGGCACCACCGGCACGCGCGTCGTCGCCATCTTCGTCGTACTGATTCTCTCCGGCATCAACTACATCGGCGTGCGCGCTGCGAGCGCGGTGCAGGCGGCGCTGACTTTCATCAAAGTGTTTGCAATCGTCGCGATCATCGCGGTGGCGTTCTCGATGGGTGGACCGGCAGGCGCTCCCGCGGCCACGTTCGCACCAAACGCGATCACGATGGGATCGTTCGTGTCCGCGATGGTCGCAGGATTGTTCACGTTCGGCGGCTGGCACATGGTGTCGTACTCGGCCGAAGAAACCATCGACCCCACGCGCACCATTCCGCGTGCCTTGCTGATCGGTACGGTAATCGTGACGGTGCTATACCTCGCGATGAACGGTGCCTATTTGCACGTGCTGCCGATCGACCAGGTCATCTCCTCGCAACGCGTCGCGGCAGATCTCGCAGAAGCGGTAGCACCTCACATCGGCGCCGCAGAGATCGTTTCGTTTTTTGTGGTCCTCTCGACGCTCGGCGCCGCAAACGGCGTGATTCTCGCGGGCCCGCGCGTGTATCTCGCAATGGCCAGCGACGGCCTGCTGTTCCGCTGGTTCGGTGCCGTGCACCCGACGTATCGCACGCCGCATCGCGCAATTGTATTGCAAGCGGTGTGGGCGAGCGTGCTCATCGGAACCAATACGTTTCGCGCGCTGTTTACTCGCGTCGTGTACACGGAGTGGATTTTCTTCGCGCTGCTCGCTGCGTCGCTGTACTTCCTGCGCAAGCGCGCCGATTACGCGCCGGTGTACAAACTCGGCGGCGCAAAACTGTGGGCCGGCCTGTTCGTCGTATCGAGCGCCACCATCATCGTAACCACGATCAAGAACAATCCCGCCAACGCCTCGATCGGACTCGCGCTGGTGTTGATCGGGCTGCCGGTCTACTACGTTGCCCAGCGAGGGTCGAGGCGGTAGGCGGTAGTCTGTAGAAACTGCGCTGCCCTCCCTCCTCGACCCCACTACCGCCTACACCCCACCGCCTACACCCTGATCTCCGTGCGCATCATCGACGTCCACAATCATTTCTATCCGCCCGAATACATCGACGCGCTGAAGTCCGGCGAGAGCGTCGTGACCGTGAAGATGGACGCCGATGGGAATCCGGAGATTCACTATCCGGGTGACTACAACGTCGCCGTTCCGGGCCATCGCGACATCGCGTACCGCCAGGGCGTGCTCGAGAAAGAAGGCGTCGACACACAAGTCATCACGATGACGACGCCCGGCACACACGTCGAATCGCCGAAAGTTGCCGCGCGACTCGCATCGCTCGCGAATGATTGTTATGCGAAGATCGTCGCCGAACGCAGCCCGCGTTTTGCGACGCTCGCCACGCTGCCACTCAACGATCCCGCGGCATCGGTGAAAGAGTTCAAGCGCGCAACGGAACAACTCAAGTTTCCCGGCGCGATGTTGTTCAGCAACGTGAACGGCGTTGCGCTCGCGGATGAGCGCTACTGGCCGCTCTACGAAATCGCGAACGACAAGGGCGCGGTGCTGCACATCCATCCGACGAACCCGCACGACGTGAGCCAGCTCGAACAATTCTGGCTCATGCCGCTCGTGGGATTCCTGTTCGATACCACCGTCGCCGCCGCGCATCTCGTCTACAGCGGCGTCGCCGAACGTTATCCCAACATCAAGTGGGTACTCGGCCACCTCGGTGGCGCAATTCCCTATCTCGCCGAACGGCTCGACCGCGGCTATGAAGCGTTCAAAGAATGCCGCGCGAATATCAAGCGTCCGCCGAGCACGTATTTGAAGACGTGGTATTTCGATACGGTGAACTTCGACAAGAACGCGCTCGAGTTCGCGATCACGTTCTGCGGAGCGGATCACATACTCGCCGGCAGCGACTATCCGCACGCCATTGGCAGCATTCCCAAGATGAAGGCTGCGCTCAACTCGCTGGCGATCTCCGATGCTGATAAGGCGAAGATCTTTGGCGGGAACGCGGCGCGGATTTACAAACTGTAAGAAGACGGAAGACGGACATTGAAGTGAGAAGTGCGAGGAAAGCGTGGTCCTCACACTTCTCACTTCGGTTATTCCCTTTCCCTTTGTTCAGTTCGCGCGCAGCGCCACCAGCGGCGATACACGCGAGGCGCTGAGCGCAGGTAGCAAACCTGCAATTGCCGCGCTTACCGTCAGCACCAGTAACGCGACCACAATCGACGCGGGATCGACGCGACCAACGCCGTGGAGCTGAGCACCGAGCAACCGCGTGGACACGAGCGCAAGCGGCACGCCGACGACCACGCCGGCGACCACCAGCGCGAGGGCGTCGGTCAGCACGAGTCGAATCACGTCACCGCGCTGAGCTCCGAGCGCCGCGCGAAGACCCAGTTCACCGGTGCGCCGCTTGATCGCGTAACTCATCACGCCATACAGGCCGACGCTCGCAAGCACCAGCGCGAGCACGCCGAAAGCGGACGCGAGTTGCGCAAGCAGACGGCGTTCCTGAATCGACCGGCGCATCAGCTGCGACAGCGGAACTATCGCGTGAATCGGCAGCGTCGGATCGATCGCGGTCACCGCGTTGCGCACCTCCGTTGCCACCGCGACTGGATCGCCCGTGGTTCTAATCGCAATGCGAAGATCTTCCGGATTCGTAAAGTTGGAATCGGTGGGAACGAACGGCGTATACATCCGCCGGCGCGGGACACGATCGAGATAATGGTCGCGCAGGTCTGCGGCGACGCCGATGATCGTGATCGCGAGCGAGTCCCGAATGATCGTCTTGCCGACCGCGATCTCCTGCGGAAAGTAGAACTTCGCAAACGATTCGTTCACGACGGCAACGCGAGGAATCGGCTGCGCATCGCCTGCGTCAAACTCCCGCCCTGCAACCATGCGCGCGCCGACGCCACTGAAGTAGCCGGGGCTCACGTTGTCCGTCGCCGTGAGCCGATCATCGTCGCTCCGCGGCGCCTGGCCAAGGATATCGATGCGTGTACTCCACTCCGTTCCCGAGAAGATCCCGTTCTCTGAATACACGACGGCGCTCACACCAGGGATCGCGGCAATTCGGTCGACCAGCGTGCTCGTGATTGGCGCGATGCGCGCGCGTTCGTAATTGCGCGTCTCGATGTCGAGGTCAAGCATGAGCAGATGGTCGCGGTCGAGCCCGACCTCGGCGGATTGCACGTTACGCAGGCTCTTGGACAGCATCGCCGCACCAACAAGAAGCACAACGGATAGTGCGACCTGCGCGCCGATCAAAATGCGCGTCGGAGTAATGCGCCGCCGACCACCGCCAAGGTCGCTGCCAATAGTGCGCGCGCCGTCACGTAGCATCGACGCGTGCTGCGCGCGCGACGCGCGAACGGCCGGGGCAAGGCCAAACAGCACCACCGCCGCGCACGAAATCGCCACGGTGAACAGCAGCACGCGAACGTTCAGCGCCAAGTCGAGCGGGATGCCTTGGCCATCGCTCGCGAGCGCCAACAACGCACCACTGCCCCACGATGCGAGCAGTACTCCGAGCGCCGTGCCAAACACCGCCAGTACGAGCGACTCAGCGAGCAGTAGACGTACGAGTCGTCCGCGGCCTGCACCGAGCGCAAGCCGCACGGACATTTCACGGCCGCGCGCGACAGCCCGAGCGAGCAGCAGGTTCGCCACGTTCGCACAGATGATGCAGAGCAGCAGTGCGACACCGATCATGAGCGTGAGCAGCGGTGCTTGAAACGTGCCACGCACGTCAGAGAATCCGCGGTGTCCGGCGGTGATCGGCGCTTGCGGGTTTCGTGCGAGGAACGCTTCGCGACGCGAGCCCGCGTACTCCGCGACGGTCCGCACCATGAACGGTGAATACGTCGCTTTGACTTGTTCGAGCGTCGCACCGGGAGCGAGGCGGCCCAACGCGAGCAACCAGATCTGATTGCGTTGGCCGAGCCACAATTGCCGTGGCTTGAGCACGTCACGCATTGACGCAGGCAACCAAATGTCTGCAGCTTCGCCGACAACTTCACCGCTAAAATGTTCGGGCGCGACGCCAACAATTGTCATGCGCGTGTTGTTGATGACGATCGTCGTGCCGATGGTCGCTGGATGTTGCTGAAAACGTCGCGTCCAATAGCGGTGGCTGATCACGGCAATCGGCGCTGCGCCGACAGCGTTATCCTCGGTGCCGTCGAAAACGCGCCCGCGGAACGCGGGAACACCCAACACGGAGAAATAGTTGCCAGAGACGAACCGGCCGTGCGGGCGTTCGAATTCCGTGGCCGTTGCGTCGATACGCACGTCGAGTCTGCCCGTCGGTCCTGCGGCCAACACGCTTTCGAGCGGACCGCCAAGTGCGCTGATGTCGCGATACAACAAGTACGACAAGGCGTTGACGCCGGTGCTCCGCCCCGTCGAATTGGCCATCGTGGGATCGCCGATTACGACGAGCCGGTCGGGCTCGCGCACCGGAAGGCTCCGGAGGACGACGGCATCAATGAGCGTGAAGATGGCGGTGTTTGCACCAATGCCGATCGCCAACATGCCGATCACGATGACGGCAACGCCCGGCGCGCGCCGAATGGTGCGCAACGCGAGCCCGATGTCGGTAACGAAATCGTCGAGCCACCGCGTGCCGCGCGCATCGCGCACGTCTTCTTTGGTGCGCTCGACGCCACCGAGTTCGATGGCGCTCAACCGCTTTGCTTCTGACTCGCTGACGCCCGCACGCTGCGCTTGCTCGGCCGACATCTCCAAATGGAAGCGAAGTTCTTCGGCCAGTTCGGCTTCTTCGCGTTTGCGAAAAACAATTGTGCGTACACGCTCGATGAGATCGCTGAAGACGCTCATGTTTCGCTCACGTCGGGGATTCGATTCGCATCCAGAATCCAGTTGATCGCGCCCGAGGCACGCTCCCACACGGTGCGCTCCACGTCGAGCTGCTTGCGGCCGTCAGCGGTGAGTTCGTAGTACCGCGCGCGGCGGTTGTTCGCTGTGGTCTGCCACGCCGACTTGATCCATCCGCGCCGCTTCATGCGCTGCAGCGCGGGATAGAGCGAACCCTGCGTGACGAGAAACGTCTCCTTCGACATTTGCTCTATGCGCTGCGCGATGCCCCAGCCGTGCATCGGCTCGAGCGCGAGCGTCTTGAGGACGAGCAGCTCCAGTGTGCCTTGGAGCAAGTCTTGCCGGTCGTCAGCCACAACAGCTCCTTCAGATGATCTGGAGGAACCATACCTGTGCTCCTTCAGATTGTCAACAGGAACGACTTCCCCTTCCCCTTTGCCCCTCGCAGTTTCACGCGCCATGAACCCGCGACGTGTGATCTCGGTTGTTGGCTGCCACGCCGAAGGCGAGGTCGGCGACGTGATTGTCGGCGGCGTGCTGCCCCCTGCCGGTGCAACGCTGTTTGAGCAGATGCAAACGATGCAGCGCGAGCACGACCACATTCGCCGAGTGCTGCTGTGTGAGCCGCGCGGGAGCGTTGCACGCCACTGCAACCTGCTCGTGCCGAGCAAACGCGATGACTGCGTCACCGGCGTCATCATCATGGAGCCGACCGAGTATGTGCCAAGCTCGGGCTCGAATCTGATTTGCGTCGCGACGGTGTTGCTCGAGACCGGCGTCGTTGAGATGAAGGAGCCGGAGACCATCGTCGCGATTGAAGCGCCGGGCGGCCCGGTGCGCGCACGCGCGAAATGCAAAGATGGTAAGTGTGTGTCAGTCGAACTCGAGAACGTGCCGTCGTTCGTCGACCGGCTCGACGCATCTATAGAAGTCGCCGGTCACGGCACGATCACGCTCGACGTCGCGTACGGCGGAATGTTCTACGCGATCGTCGACGGAACGAAGCTCGGATTCTCAGTCGCCGCCGATGAAGCGCGCGACCTTGCGATTCTTGGCGAAAAGATTCGGATCGCGGCGCGGGAACAACTCGACGTCGTGCATCCCGCAATTCCCGGCATTCGCGGCGTCAGTATCGTGCAGATCAATCGTCCGTTCGCGGGTGTCGGCGAGGTCACGCGCAACACATGCATCGTGGCACCAGGCCGCAGCGACCGCAGCCCCACCGGCACGGGCACGTGCGCGCGCATGGCGGTGTTACACGCGCGCGGACAGATGCGCGTCGGTGACTGGATGGTGCACGAATCACTCATTGGCTCGCAGTTTCGCGGACGCATACTCGGCGAGACCAAGGTGAACGGACGCGCGGCGATTCTTCCGTCGGTCGAAGGACGCGCGTGGATCACGGGATTCCATCAGTACGTCGTGGACGCGCAGGATCCCTGGCCTCAGGGATACGTGCTCAACGATACATGGGGCGTCACGGGGACCGTCGAGCAGTAGCTTTGTTCGTGCTCAAAAGCGCGGAGTTGGTCGGCCAAGCCGATTCCCACCTGTGCACTGCGCAGGAAGCCGCAGAGTTTGGCGCACCGGTCCACGCCGACGTTGTCGCGCCGTTGCGTGCGTTGCGCGCCGCCGCAGCGGAATCGGGCTTTCAACTGACCGTCCTGAGCGGCTACCGCGGCTTCGATCGCCAGCTCTCCATCTGGAACCGCAAAGCGCGCGGCGACCTTGCGGTGCTGGACTCCGACGCGCGGCCGCTCGATATCGCCAAGCTTTCCCAGCGCGACCTGGCATACGCAATCCTGCGCTGGTCGGCGCTGCCGGGCGCGTCGCGGCACCACTGGGGCACGGACATCGACATCTATGATATGGCCGCCAAACCGCCCGGTCACGAAGTCGATCTGGTACCCGCCGAGGTGGAGCCAGGTGGGATGTTCGCGGCGATGCACGCGTGGCTGGACGAACGAATCGCGTCGAAAACGGCGTGCGGGTTCTTTCGTCCTTATGACGCGGACCGAAGCGGTGTCGCGCCGGAACGGTGGCACATCAGCTACGCTCCGGTGTCCACAGAGTGCCAGCGTCTTCTGACCACGAACGTGCTTCGAACAACGATCGAGAATGCGGACATGATGCTCAGAGACGTCGTGCTCACGCATTTGAACGACATCTTCGACCGCTTCGTGACCAACACCAATCCCGCGTTCGCGTGAGCGCCGACAAAGCGCCGTCGCTGCGCGCGCGTGCGGACTGGGGAACGATTCAATGGAAGCCCAGCTCGTATGGCCATTCGCATCTCGGTGCAACGCTCGAGGTGTGGAAGCCCGCCGGCCACTGCTCGCTGCTGATCTTCGCCGGCATTCATGGCGAGGAACCTGAGACGACGTATGCATTGTCGCGCGCGTTCCGCCAACTCGTGGCACCATCCGAACACGCCGCGGTCGTACTCGCAGCAAATCCGGATGGACTCAGTCGCGGCACGCGCGGCAATGCGCGTGGCGTGGACCTCAATCGCAATTTTCCCACGCGCGATTGGCGACCGGGAACGGTGACGCATCGTTCGACCATTGAAGATCCGAGCGACATTTTGTTGAGCACCGGAGTGAACGCGGCGTCGGAACCAGAAACGCAAGCGTTGATGGCGTTGATTCACGATTTGAAACCCAGTGTGGTGATTGCATTGCATGCGCCACTCGCGTGCATCGATGACGCGAACGCGAGCCCGCTCGGCGAACGCCTCGCCAAGCGCACCGGCATGCCGCTCGTGCGCGACGTAGGGTATCCGACGCCGGGATCGTTCGGTACGTGGGGCGGCGAGCGTGGACTCGCGGTGATTACGTATGAGTTTCCGCTCGCGGCGACCGAAGTGTTGATGAGAGATCACGTTCCCGTGTTGGTGGATTTGCTCACCCGACCGGAGTTCTGAACCCATGGTTCTCAACTACATCTGGGTCGCGTTCTTCCTCATTGCGCTCGTGGTCGCGTTGGTGCGGCTCGTGTTCTACGGCGACATGGCGGTGTTCACGAACATCGTGACGAGCACGTTCGACACCGCAAAAACCGGATTCGAGATCTCGCTTGGTCTCACCGGCGTGCTGACGTTGTGGCTCGGTCTGATGAAGGTCGGCGAGGCAGGTGGCGCGGTGAACGTACTCGCGCGCGCGACGCGGCCGTTTTTTTCGCGGCTCTTTCCAGGAATTCCAGCCGACCATCCGGCCCACGGTTCGATCATCATGAACTTCGCGTCGAACATGCTCGGTCTCGACAATGCGGCGACGCCACTTGGCCTCAAGGCCATGCAGGAAATGCAGTCGCTGAATCCCGAGAAGGACACCGCGACGAACGCGCAGATCATGTTCCTGGTGTTGAACACGTCGGGGCTGACCGTAATTCCGATCAGCATCATGGCGATTCGCGCACAGATGGGCGCGGCCAATCCCGCCGACGTTTTCCTGCCGATTCTTGTCACGACGTATTTCGCGACACTCGTCGCGTTGATCTACGTCGGCATCGTACAACGAATCAATCTGCTCGACCCCGTCATTCTCGCGTGGCTCATCGGACTGACGGCACTCGTGAGCGCCGTGATGTTCGCGTTCGCGCACGCACCGCAGGACCGTATCGACGCCGTTTCAAAGCTCGTCGCGAACGTCACGCTCTTCGGCGTGGTTTCCGGCTTCATCCTGATGGCCACGGTGAAGCGAATCAACGTCTACGACGCATTCATCGAGGGTGCGAAGGAAGGCTTTCAGGTCGCCATTCGGATCATTCCGTATCTGGTCGCGATTCTGGTGGCGATCGGTGTGTTTCGCGCGTCGGGCGCGCTGGGCTTGCTCGTCGACGGGGTCGGTCAGGTGGTCGCGGCGCTTGGGCTCCCGACCGACTGGGTTCCGTCGTTGCCGACGGCGCTCATGAAACCGCTGAGCGGGAGCGGGGCACGCGGGATGATGGTCGACGCAATGAACACGTACGGCGTCGACTCGTTCGTCGGACGGCTCTCCGCCACGTTCCAGGGAGCGACGGATACGACGTTCTACGTGCTCGCCCTGTACTTTGGATCAGTCGGAGTGCGCAAGACACGCCACGCGGTGGCGGGCGGATTGATCGCCGATCTCGCTGGTGTCGTTGCGGCAATCATCGTGGCGTACGTGTTCTGGGGCTGATGCACGCACCGGCGGCGAGGTCGCGCGTCAATCCTCAGTGGCGGCGTTGCTGAGGTCGCGCGCGATGCCATCGAAAACTTCAGCCACGGCGCACGAGAAGCCCGGTATGACGTCGCCTCCGTCAAGCACGTCGGTTTCGTGGAGCCTCCGCACGCGTCCATCGACCGCGTATGCCGACACACGTCGCCTCACGGGATCTGCAACCCAGATCAGCGACGTACCAGCTTCGAAATAGTCGCTGACCTTTTCTTCAAGCGCCGCCGCGGTATCGCTCGGCGAAAGCACTTCGACCGCGAGATCCGGCGCGAGGCGGAGAAAGCCCGCGCGCACGCCCTCCGGCGGCAATCTTCCGGCCCGAACGAACGATGCGTCGGGCACGCGCACAGTGTGTGGGAGGCGGACCAGCTCATATCCGACGCCGTCGGCGAACACGCGGCCCAGGTTACGAGCTTTCACGTAGCCGGACAACAACACGACGAAGTTGGTCACGGCGCAACCGTGTGGGCCGCCGGGTGCGGGCGTCACGCGCACCTCACCACGGACGAGTTCCACATCGCCGCTTTCCTTGGGAAGCGGGTACTCGAGGAATTCCGCGGGCGTCATCAGCATGACGTCCGATCCCGCAGTGGTTGCCATGGGACTCTCCACAAATTGGCCACGGTGAACGAAGCGTACGCTCGGCGGACGCCGCTGGGCAAGGATGCATGGGGCCACGATACGGCCGCGGCAACGAAACGCTGGCACCATTCCTACGCGTCCGTCATCATTCGAGCGTGAAACGCATTCACTTAGTGGGCGTGGCTGGAACAGGCATGGGCGCATTCGCCGGGATGCTCAAAGCGGCAGGACACACGGTCACCGGCAGCGACGAGAACGTCTACCCGCCGATGAGCGACATGCTGCGCGAGTGGCAGGTCGAGGTGTTCACGCCGTACTCGCCCGCGAATCTCGATCGCGCGCGACCCGATCTCGTCATCATCGGCAATGTCATTCGCGCGGTGAATCCCGAAGCGACCGCGGTGCGCGAGCGCGGCATGCCGCAAATGAGTTTTCCGGCGGCGTTCGGCGAACTCATCATCAAGGACAAACACAGCATCGTCATCACCGGCACGCACGGAAAAACCACGACGTCCGCGCTGATGGGACACGTGCTCGTCGAAGCCGGACTCGATCCGACGTTTCTCGTCGGTGGCGTGACACTCAACTACGACAGCAATTACCGGCTTGGCAACGGCAGGTACGTCGTGGTTGAAGGCGACGAATATGACACGGCGTATTTCGACAAAGGCCCGAAGTTTCTGCACTACCGCGCACGCACGGCGCTGTTGACGAGCATCGAGTTCGACCACGCCGACATCTATCGCGACATCGCGCACTATGAATCGAGTTTCGTGAAGTTTTGCGCAACGATGCCGCGCGAAGGATGGCTCGGGGTAAGCTCAGCGTATCCCCGCGCCGTCGAGATTGCGCGGGACGCGAACACAACCACGGTGAACACGTACGGGACACGAGCGCGCGGCGAGCGAGATGATGCGCCGTACTCGGATTTCGTGGCCACCGACGTGTCGACATCGCATGCAGGCCTTGGCTTTCGCGTGCGCGCGCCGCGAGGCGAGGTGATCGAGGTGTTGCTCCCGATGTCGGGCCGTCACAACGTCGAGAATGCCGTCGGCGTGTACGCAGCAGCGCGACAACTCGGCGTCGAGCCCGACTCAATTGCAAAAGCATTCGCGAGTTTCCGCGGTGTGAAACGCCGGCAGGAACCGCGCGGCGAACCTGGCGGCGTCTTGATCATCGACGATTTCGCACATCATCCCACCGCGGTGCGAGAAACGATTGCGGGAATTCGCGAGCGATACGCCGGTCGCCGGCTCTGGGCTGTATTCGAACCGCGCTCGAATACGAGTCGCCGCAACACGTACCAGGCCGAATACGAATCGGCGTTCAATGAAGCGGATGTCGTCGTACTGCAAACTCCCGAGCCGCACGATAAGGTGCCCGCCGATCAGCAGCTCGACGTGAACGCGATCGTTCGCACCGCTTCCAAACGCGGCATTGAAGCGCATGCATTGCCGAGCGCCGCGGCGATCAAGGAACGGCTCGTCAACGGTGCGCGCGCGGGCGACGTCATTCTCGTCATGAGCAACGGATCGTTCGGCGGATTGATCCCGGGGCTTCTCGACCAGCTCGCAAAGCGCGCATAGTTCTGGCATGCGGCGACTGGCGTGGGTCCTCAGCTGCTCCGCCTTGGTCGGTTGCGGAACTGAGGTATTCGGGCCCGCACGCATTGCACGCCCGTACGTGAACGTCACGAGTGTCGATGCAAACCTGACCAACGTCCTCGCCGCGTCCATCACCGCGACGCTGGTGCGCGCGGACAGTGCGCGCGTGTCATACCACATCGTCGGCGCAACAGGCGACAGCGTCACACCGGCAATCGACGCGAATGACACCCTGCAACTTCCCGTGTACGGTTTGCTCGCCGGACAAGCGTATGCGTTTCGCGTAATCGCGTACGGCGCGGGCGGTACGACCACGAGCGATTCGGTGACGCTGACAACCGGTGCGCTTCCGCTCGACCTACCGTCGTTCACAACCACGGGAACGTCGTCAGCAAATGGCTACGTGGTGTTTTCGTCAGGCAAGTACGGACTCGTGATCGATTACACCGGCCGCGTCGTGTGGTATCACGCGTTCGAGCCAAGCGGACCCGGACTCAACTTCATCGCGCAATCAAACGGGCGGTACGCTGCACAACCGCCTGCTCCTGGTGCGACGCCGGTGTGGCATGAGATCGCACCAAGCGGTGAGCTCACACGCACGTTTGGCTGCACGCGCGGACTCGCGCCACGCTTTCACGACCTCATTCGCGAAACCGACGACTCGTATTGGATCATTTGCGACGACGTCCGCACGGTTGACCTGTCGGGCATCGGGGGCAACGCGGCAGCGAAGGTTACCGCCGCGGAAATCCAGCAGATCGGCGCAAACGGCATTCTGCAGTTCAGTTGGAGTGCGTTTGACTACCTCGACATCACCGATCTCGATCCCGCAAGCCGCGGTGGCGCCGTTGTGAACTGGACGCACGCCAACGCGATTGCGCTCAACGACGACGGCACGCTCGTGGTGTCGTTCCGCAACCTCAACGAAATCATCGCGATTAACACGTCCACCGGCTCAATCGACTGGCGGCTCGGCGGCATGCGAGACGACTACGGACTCGCCGCCTGCTGCGGGACGCTGTTCTCGCGGCAACACGGGGTGCGATTCACTGCTGACGGCAACGTCGTGCTCCTCGATAACTCGGGAACGCCGGGCGACTCGCGCGTGCGGCGTTACTCGCTCGATGTCGCGCAGCGACAGGCGCAGTCGCGTGGTGCATTCAGCGCGACGCCACCGGTCGTCGCAGGAGTCGGCGGCAGCGTACAAGAGTTGCCGAGTGGCAACATCCTTGCTGCGTTCGGCGATGGCGCACGGGTCGAGGAGATCAACGCAAACGGCGATGTCGTTTGGCGAATCGACGGCAATCCCGGCTATGTATTCCGCGCACAACGCATCGCATCGCTCTACGCGCCGGGTGTCGGCACGTCACGCTGACACGATCTCGAAGTCTCACGGTAGATTCAGCGCGGTGAAGAGCACCGCGTGGACAATCAGACGACTGTACGAACTCGACGACGCGCACATCGTCGCGCTCGCCGATATTCTGATCGATTCCGTTGAGGGAGGCGCATCCGTTGGGTTCATGCAACCACTGACCCGCGAACGTGCGCTCGATTTCTGGCAGCGCGTTGCGCGGCGCGTGAAAACGGGTGCGCGCGCAATTCTCATTGCGGAAGATGAACACGGGATTTGCGGAACCGTGCAATTGGTACTCGACATCGCCGACAACCAGCCGCACCGCGCAGATCTCGTGAAAATGCTTGTACATCGCCGCATGCGCCGTCGCGGACTGGGACGCGCATTGTTGCTCGCCGCTGAGGGACTCGCGCTCGAATGCAACAGAACCGTCCTGGTACTCGATGCCGTGACAAATGGTGACGCGTCACGCATGTACGAACGGCTCGGATGGATTCGAGTAGGAGACGTCCCCAATTTCGCCCTGTTTCCAGACGGCGAGCCGTGCAGCACAACCTTCTACTATCGCGACCTGCTCGCGTAGTGCATTCTTCGCGTCGCCTCTAACCGCACTCATCCATGTCGAGCATTCTGCCGCTGTGGGCACCAATTCTGTTGTCAGCTGTGATCGTGTGGGTCGCCAGCTCGATCGTGCACATGGTGATCAAGTGGCACAACAACGATCAAATCGCGCTGCCCAACGAATCCGCGGTCGCCGACGCGTTGCGCGGCACACCGGCGCAGGACTACCGCATTCCGTATCCCACCACGCCCGGCGATTTCCGTTCGGCGGAGTTTCAGGAACGCGTGAAGCGCGGACCGATGGCGGTGATCACCATCATGGAAGGCGACATGATGACCGCGTTCAAAAAGGCGTTGCTCCTGTGGTTTGTGTATCTCGTTGTGGTTGCGTTCGTCGCCGGCCACGTCGCACACGCAATGCTCGGCCCCGGCGCCGAGTACAGCGAAGTGTTTCACACGGTCGGGCTCACCGCGTACGCCGCGCTCGGGCTCGGCATCGTCCAGCAATCCATTTGGTGGGGCAAACCGTGGAAGCCGACGATCAAGTCGATGGTCGACGCATTGCTGTACGCGAGTTTGATGGCCGGGACGTTCGGCTGGCTGTGGCCGAAGATGTAGTTCGCGCCTTCAGCAGGTCGCGGAACTCCATCCAGCGCGCGTGGCTCGTCTGCACGCGCGCTCCTGTTTTCATGACAATAATGTGGTCACCGTGACCGTCGTGCTCGATTTCGCTCACGCGATCGAGGTTGACGATCGCCGAGCGATGGACGCGCGCGAACACACGCGGATCGAGTTGTGATTCGAGCACGTGCATGCGCTCGCGCAGCGTGTGTGTCTTTGCACCTGCGTGGAGCTGCACGCAGTAGGTGTCCGCTTCGATCCAGTCGACGTCGCTCACACGCACAACGACGTCCTTCATCCCGACGCGAACCAGGATCTCACTCAAGTACGCAGACGGCTGCGTGTGCGCACCCTCGCGCGCTCGTGCGAGTGCTTCGTCGAGACGCGCCGATTGCACGGGTTTGAGCAAGTAGTCGAGCGCGCGCACGCGGAAGGCTTCGATTGCGTACTTGTCGTACGCCGTCACGAAGATGACATACGGCTTCGGGGCACCGAGTTCTTCGACAACACGCAGCCCATCGGTGCCCGGCATCCGAATGTCGAGCAGCAACACATCAGGGCGATGCTGTTCGACGGCGCGCAACGCTTCGGTTCCGTTGGCACACGTTGCGAGCACCTCGATATCGCTGCGCGCATCGAGCAGCGCGAGAATGTCCGCGCGTGCGAGCGGTTCGTCGTCGACGACGATGACGCGCAGTTTCTTGCTCACGCGTTGGTTGCCGGCAGCGTAATCACGGCTTCGGCGCCGCCTTCGGCGCGATTGCGCAACTCCAGCGATGCAGACGATGCGTACAGTCGTTGCAAACGCGCGCGCGTGTTGGCGATGCCGACGCCCTCACGGGCCGGCGCGCCGTTGGCAAAGCCGGCGCCTGAATCCGCAACGGTCATTTGCAACTGACCGTTCGTGCGCGCAATGCGAATCGCGACACTGCCCTGCCCTTCGTTGAGCTCGACGCCATGCCGCACGGCGTTTTCGACGAGCGGTTGCAACAGCATCGGCGGAATTGCGCAGGCGTTCGCGTCGGCACCAACATCGAACGTCACGCTCAACCGGTCGCCGAATCGTGTGCGCTGGATGTAGAGATAGTCCTCGAGCAGTTCGATTTCGCGCGCCACAGTGCTCGCGGAATTCGCGCCGGCCTCGAGTGTACGTCGCAACAATTCGCTCAACCGCCGAATCACTTCGCGCGCTTCGGCGGATCTGTCTTGCGCGATGAGCCCTGAAATCGCGGTGAGTGTGTTGAACAGGAAATGCGGGTTCAGCTCCATCGCGAGCGCCGCGAGTTGTGCCTTGGTGACTGACGCTTCGAGCGCCGCGGCATCGGCTTCGAGTTTGGCTCGGACTACGCGCTCGTCGCGCACTGCGCGGGCGTAGTCAATCGCGAGCAGCACGCCGATGACGGCCGCCGTCGTGCAAATGCTCTCGAGAAAATAGTTGCCGAAAAAGCGCTGGATCTGATTCGGCAGCGACGTCGCGGGGCCAACGCGACTGCTCGTCGTGAACCAATAGACTGCGCCCGTCGCAACGAGCTGTACGCAGGTTACGGCGAGCGCTGCGGACAACGGAGCGACGAGTTGGCGCCCCCTGTGCGCAGTTCCCGGTACGCGTTGCCCGCCCGGCAATGGAAACATCGCCGCGACGCGCACGAGCACCGGCGTGAGCACGAACCACGACACCCACCACGGCATGCCACCCACGACTGCGGCCGTGAATTGCCACGACGTGTCGAGCGCAAGCGAGCGGACGTAGGACTGCGCGAGTTGCACGAGCCCGAACGATATCCATACGGCCGCCGAAACGGCGATGAGTGTGCGTTCAGGAATTCCCGTGCGCGGCGCAGCCATGCGGAAGCTTACCGCGCCATCATCCATTGCGCGCACCACAATGCGTGCGCCCGTTGCAGATTTCGCCGCGTTCGTTGCAGCTCCGGACACTTTCGCGTGTTTCGCACATCGTGACTTCTTCGTTGCTCGTGTTCATCGGTGCGACGCTGCTGATTGCGGCGTCGCCCGGCCCGAACACGTTCTTTGTGATTTCAACGGCGCTGAGTCGAGGCATGCCGGCCGCGACGGCGGCGACGT
The DNA here is from genome assembly GCA_035277145.1 of Gemmatimonadaceae bacterium. Taxonomy (GTDB): domain Bacteria; phylum Gemmatimonadota; class Gemmatimonadetes; order Gemmatimonadales; family Gemmatimonadaceae; genus DASRAP01. Next base: position 50,975 of record DATELA010000072.1, read on the forward strand.
TCGGCATGATCCTGTCATCGCTCGTGTATCTGGCGTTCACGGTGACGGGATTGAGCGCGCTGATGTCGGCATTCCCGATTGTGTTTACAGCGATCCGAGGCGCCGGCATCGCGTATCTCATCTACCTCGGCATTCGTCTGCTCGCGGCAGCCGGCCGGCGCGGCACGACGAAGACGGTCGGATCGACCGCGCGATCGTTTCTGACGCAGGGATTCGTGACCAGCTTCAGCAATCCCAAAGCGATCATCTACTGGTCCGCGTTCTTGCCGCAGTTTGTGGATAGCACACGCGCGGTTGTGCCGCAGTTGTTGTTCTTCGGATTGATTGGCACGCTGCTCGAGCTACCGGTGTTGATCACGTATGCCGCGATCGCGGCGCGGTCGCGCGAGCGGCTCGTGCCGCCGCGTTTCGTCGTACTGATCGATCGCGCCGCGGGTGCGTACTTCATCGTCATGGGCGGCTACTTCGCGTGGCTTCTCATGCGCGCGACGTGACAGTTCGTTGCAAATGCACTCGCGTTCGCAGCAAACCCGTGTACAACATCACCCGCGCTGATGACAATTCGCGAAACGTTGCCGGAGCCGTCGCGTGAGGTCAGTACTCGTGGTAATCGCCGCGTGCGTCGCAGCTACAGCAGCGCACGCTCAACACACCGTGCTCGGCGGCGGTCCACCAGACGCTGCTGCGTACGGGAAGCAAGTCGAAGACGCGTACGCGCGCGTACGCGCCGCGACCACGAAGTTCAAACTGCTCGACTCAGCCGTCGCGGCGGGCTATGTGGCGAACGTCGCGCAATGCGTCGTCGATTCCGTGCACGGCGCGATGGGCTACCACCACATCAATCGCGCGATCGTCGACAACAAGTCGGAGATCGAACGGCCCGAGTTCCTGATCTACGAACGACGAGCCGATAGTTCGTACGTGCTCAACGGTGTCGAGTACATCATTCCGTTTCGCGTGTGGCCGAAGGATTCCGTGCCACCAAAGGTCATGGGGCGCGAGATGCTGCGCAACGACGCACTCAATTTGTGGAACCTCCACTTCTGGGTGTGGAAGCGAAATCCCGCGGGCCTGTTTGCGGAATGGCATCCGGACGTGAAGTGCCCGCCGGCGGTGCCAAAGTCCGACGCCGTCGAGTATCCCGAGGGTTATCGCGCGTGGACGCATGTGAAGAGCGCGCTCACGAGCCCGTCGCACGCGAACTACGCCACGCGCGGCGGTTTCGCGCACACGTACGCGAACGTCGCGGCGATGAACGGGTATCGCACGCGCGTGTTTCCGGAAGGCTCGGCGATCGTTGTCGATTATCTCGAGATGACGGATCAGAGCGGGACGTATCTCGAAGGCCCGCGCCGGCAAATCGATGTGATGGTGCGCGACTCAACGCGGTTCGCAAAAACCGGCGGCTGGGGTTTTCAGCGATTCATGAAGGACAGCAAGACGGAACGCTCGACGACGTTGCCGCCGCAGCAATGCTTTTCGTGTCACGACAGTCAGAAGAAGGACGGGCTCGTCATCGGAAGCGATCGCAAATAGCACCAGGCGCATCACGTAGCAGCGCGCCGACGATCTATGCGCTGCTGTCCGAGTGCATTGATTTCCTTGTTGCCGAGCAGACGCTGCACGGGCGGACGCTCTATGACCTCGAGCATCGCCTGCCCCATGAGCGTCGTCGACGTCGCTTTGCCGTTGCGCACCATCCAGCTCGCGAGCGGACGCACGAGCGCAAAGCCCATGTTGTACATGGCAGTGCGCGATTTAATACCGCGGTGCGGTTGAATCACGCCAGGGCGAAACATCGTTGCAGATTTGAACGGCATCGCAAGCAACGCGTTCTCGGTACGGCCTTTCACGCGCGCCCACATCATACTGCCCTTCTCGCTGCTATCCGTGCCCTGCCCCGTCACGTACAAGAACGTGCTGTTGGGGTTCGCGGCGAGAAACACGTTCGCAAACGCGATGGTCATGTCGTACGTGATGCGCGTGTACTCGATCTCCGTCATACCGATCGCGGATACGCCCACGCAATACGCGCATGCATCGTGGCCGCGCAGTTCGTTCTGAATCGGCGTTGCGTTGTACAAGTCCGCGTGCACGAGCTGACGCAACTTCGGATGCAACTCCGCGACCTCGGTGCGTCCAACGCTGAGCACATGACTCACCGCCGGATCGTCCAGTGCTTCGAGCAACATGCCGCGGCCGACGAGACCGGTGGAGCCGAGGATGACCAGTTTCACGGGTCCAAACTACTGACAACGAGAACGACTAACAACGAGAACGACTGACGACGACGCGCACTAACGACGACGCCTTCGTAGTTAGTCCCAATCGTCGTTAGTCCCAATCGTCGTTAGTCGTCATCGTTTCTAGTCGTCATCGTTTTTAGTCGTGATCGTTTTTAGTCGTGATCGTTTTTAGTCTTCAACTACCGCTTCACCTTGGCGTTGAGTTCTGTGAACCAGTTCTCCGCGACAATCGCAATCAGCGATGCCCCTGCTCCGTCGGGCGCTGCGCGCGCCATGATGAATCGGCCGTCGGCGGCCACATCCCACGGTGTGTAGAACGCCGACTCGACCGCGCGAAATTCAGCGGGCACCGCAAATAACGACACCGGCTCGGCGATACTCAGCGTCGCGCCGGGCGCGACGCGCGCACCCATCATGTAGTTGCTCGCCGAGAGAAAGAACAGTTCGCGACCGTCGCGCGCCCACAGCGGCGCGAAGCCACCGGCGTTCGATATCTGACGCTTGAACCCATCGACGTTCGGAAACGAACGAATGAAAATCTCGGGTCGCCCGGTTTCGTCCGACTGATACGCGAGCCAGCGTCCGTCGGGCGAAAGCGCAGCCGACGTCTCGTCGTATTTCGACGCGAGGATATTCACCGGTGCCGTGTCGCGCCCGATCATCATGCCGGTGATGTCGCGACCGCCTGAGCTTGCGCTGACAGCGCCTTGGCGAAACACGAGCCAATCACCCTTGCTGGAGTACCGCGCTTCGTTGAGAGCGCCGCGGACGACGAGCGTGTCGCTTCCAGATCCATCGGCTCGCCGCTTGAACACGCCGTTGTTTGCTGGGCGCATCGCGAGGAACGTCACCGAGCGGCCATCCGGCGTCCAGTGTGGCCTGAACTCCGGCGATGGATCGAACGACAAGCGCGACAGCGGACCGCGCGGCAGTTCCTTGATCCAGATGTCGTCGCCGGCGTCGGTCGCCAACCCGATCGCAAGTTGCTTCCCGTTCGGTGAGAGCGACCAGCCGTGATTGCTCGTGTTCTGCGTGACCTGAAATCGCCACGTGGAATCCACGTGCGTGACGCGTCCGCCGCGATCAACCCACATCATCTGATACACGCCCAACCGCGCCGAGCCACCGAGAAACGTGACGAGCGTGCCCGAGCGGGACAGCTGCACGGGTTGCAGGTTGGCAACGCTATCGAAGAGCGGTACCGGCGTCCCGCGAATTTCCTTGCGAACGGGATCGAATTCGACGGCGAGTAACCGCCCGCCTTGCGCGTACACGAGGTGCCCCGTCGGGGAGTACTGCCCGAACGCGGCCGCAGACATGACCTGGCGCGCGGTATCACCGTCGAACCCAACGGCCCACGTTTCGCATATCGCAGGACCCGTGCACCGCGCGAACAAAATCCCGTTATTTCCGGGAAGCGGCGTCGGCACGGCGCCCGTCAGCTGCGGGTGCGCCCACACCGTTACGACCTCGCCGCCGTTCTCCGGAACAGACGCGAGGCTCACGACCGCTACGCCAAGGCGCGTGAACACGATCTTTCCGTTCTCGAGCCACGCCACGCCGAACGGTGCTGCAACGCCTTCCGCAACCAGCGTAACCGGCGGTCCGCCCGCAATGCGCACTTTCCGCAATTGCGTGCCCGCGGCAAACGCGACCCACTCGCCGTCGGGCGATATCCCGAATGACTCAGCGCCGCCCGTGCCTGGGAGCGGCGAGCTCTCAAAACTGTCGCGCCGCTTGATCCAGAGCTGCGCGCCGGGAATGTCTCCGGGCGCCGGGGCGACATAGATCAGCGCGGAGCCATCGGGAAGCGGCGTGATGATGGGAAACAGGATTCCATCGCCGCGCGGAATCGAGAACTGGTAGCGCACGACGGGTTGGTCGGGCGGTGGTCGTAGCCAACCCCATAGCGCCGCGATGACAGCAAGCGCAGCCGTCGCGATCAGTGCGCGCGCGGGCGTTGCACGCATCGATTGTGACGCCGCTGCGATTCCAGTTTGCGTCGACAGCGCAAACGCGGGACTCGCGAGCGCGTCGCTGAACGCTTTCGCGTTTTCGAATCGGTCAGCCGGCAGTTTCTCCAGCGCTTTCGCGAGCGCGGCCGCAACATTGGGCGCGACGTTCTTGCGCATCGCACTGACCGGCGCGGCTTGCTCAGTGATGATCTTCATGATCACCTGCTGCGCCGATCCGCCGGTATGCGGCGGTTCACCCGCGAGCATTTCGTACAACACACTCGCGAGCGAATACACGTCGCTGCGCGGTGTGATGTCTTTGTCCGCAGTCGCCTGCTCCGGCGACATGTAGTGCGGCGTGCCAAGACTGAGCCCCGTCTCAGTCATGCGCCCGCCGGCCGCTGCGCTCACCGCGAGCGCGATCCCGAAGTCCATCACCATCGCGCGCCCGTCGTGCAACAGAATGTTCTCGGGCTTGATGTCGCGATGAATCACGCCATGCCGGTGCGCGTAATCGAGTGCGTCCGCAACTTCGCGCGCGATACGAATCGCTTCATCAACACCAAACTGTGTTTCGCGATTCAGCTTGGTGCGAATCGTCTCCCCTTCAATGAAGGGCATGACATAGAACAGAAACCCGTCCGCTGTGCCGCTATCGAACAGCGGCAGAATGTGCGGATGCTGCAGACTCGCAGTCGTTTTGATCTCAACAACAAATCGCTCGGCACCGAGTACTGCAGCGAGCTCAGGCTTCAACACTTTGATCGCGACTTTGCGATCGTGCTTGAGATCCTGCGCGAGATACACGGTCGCCATGCCGCCCGCGCCGAGCTCGCGCTCGATGCGGTAGCGGTCTGCAAGGGCGGTGCGCAACCGCTCCGTTGTGCTCACTGCGGCGCCGTTCCGCCGCGCGCCGCGCGGCGCGCCAACTCGGCGACATTCTGCAGCACAACGATGTGAGTCGCATCGCCGCGCCGCGCAAACACAAACCAGTTTCCGTCGGGCGACACGTCGTAATTCGCGTGCGGTCCCGCGGCATCGAACAAGGACACGTCGAACAGTTGTTTGCGTTCGATGACGCGCGGCTCAGCGCCGAGCTCGAGCTTCGCCGCAACCAGGGACTGGCCGGCGCGATAGAAAATCTCCGTTCCCGTGCGCGACCATATCGGTTCCGTCGCGCCCTCAAGCGACACTTGGAGCTGCACATTGCTCCCGGTCAGCGAGCGCACGTACACCTCCGCCCGATTGGTGTGATCGGACGTGTATGCAATCCACTGCCCGTTTGGAGAGGGCAGCCCGTACGTCTCGTCGGCCGTAGTACCAAGCAGCGTGTCGACCGTTGGCTTACCCGGTGTGATGCGCACGACGTCGAGCCCGCGCCCCTCGCGACCAGGTACCATCGACACCACGCTCGACGTTCCGCGAACAAAACTGCCTGTGTATGCCAGCGTGATCGGCGAATCTTGCGGCTGACCCTGCGCAGTCGTGCCCAGTGGAATGAAATGACGAGTCAGCGCGGTCTGACCCGGCACTGCACCGATGTAGTAGAGGCCTTTGCCGTCGTCTGCCCACACGGGATCGTGGCCATCCCGCTGAAACGTGACGCGATTGACCTCACGCGTGCCGTCGGTGAACACCCATACGTCGCGACCTTCGATCGAGACATCGTCGTACGCGATGCGTTTCGCGTCAGGCGAGATCCGCGGACTGTGATACCGGCGCCGTTCGGCGCGCAACACTTGTACAACGCCCGCACGGCTCACGCGCACGAGATCACTCTCTGAACCGGGGACATAGACAACGGTCCCGTTTTCCGATACCGCCCATTGTGCAAATCCGATCGTGCTCACCGAGACGTCCGTTGCAATCTCGACGTGCGCGCCAGTCACACGCCCCGTCTTCGCATCGAACGGCACCGCGGCGATCACGTTGTCGGGACGCACGTAGAGGAGATACCCCTGCGTGTAGCGCACCTCGACCACGGGCGATTCGAAGATGTTCGTGCGTTCGCCCGTGACAAGGTTCATGAGCTGAGGCGCAGCGGTGTTGATACCGACATCGAGCGCGACGCCGATGGCGAATCGGCCGCCAGGCAGGACCTGCGCAATCGCGGAAGTTCCCGGAAACACGAGTGTGTCCCGGCCATCGGGCGTGCGGCGGCGCGTGCCGCTTCCGAGATACGAACTCCACCAAATCGTGCTGTCCTCGCCGAACGCGAGATACGGCGTTGATTCCATGCCGGTGAGCGTCGTCCACGCACCACCCGCAAGCGGCAGCCGGCGAAGCGATCCTGACGCGGCGCCCGCATAAAGGAACCGGCCGTCAGGCGAGAGGCGAAGCTGTCCGTCGATGCCGTTCTCAATCACGCGCGATTCGCTACCATCGAGACGACGCGCAAGGATGGCGGCGCCTTGCGGGCGGCTTACGGCGAATACGACAGTCTGGCCGTCGCGGCTGATGTCGATGCCGCGTCGCGCACCATCGAACGCCATGTTCGCCCCCGGCTCGACGAGCGCGAGGCGCGCCGGTTCGTTCGTTGTGCTGCGCGCGCCGCTCTGACCAACAAACCAGCCACCAATCGCGGCGAGGACCGTTATCGCTGTGCAGATAATGAGCGCTCGCGACGGGCCGCGTCGCGTTTGCACAGCGCGCGTGCGCGACGTTGTCGTTGTTCCGTGATCCGTGCGCAGCGCATTGACGAAGTCTGCCGCAGATGCAAATCGGTCTGCCGGCAGCTTTTCGAGCGCAGTGAGCACCGCGTCTTCGACGTGCGGTGGCACGCGATCGCGCCGCGGAAGAATCGGCTGCGGTTTTTCGGTGAGAACTTTTGCGACAATTGCTTGTGGCGTCGACGCGGTGAACGGCGCATCGCCTGTGAGCATTTCGTACGTGACGCAGCCGAGCGCGTAGATGTCGGACCGCGCGTCGAGGTCGCGCTCGCCCATCGCTTGCTCGGGACTCATGTAGCGCGGCGTGCCGAGCGACATGCCGGTTTCGGTCATGCGGGTGCCGCCGGTTTTCGCGGCCGCGAGCGCAATACCAAAATCAGCGACGAGCGCGTGACCGCTCTTGAGCAGAATGTTTTCCGGCTTGATGTCGCGATGGATGACGCCGAGTCCGTGCGCGTAACTCAGCGCATCACCGACCTCGCTCGCGATACGCAGCGCGTCGTCGATGGGGAGTTGTTTCTCGCGCTCGATACGGTCGCGCAGCGACTCGCCGTCGATGTACGGCATGACGTAGAAGACGGTCCCGTCGACTTCGCCCGAATCGAACAGCGGCAGAATATGCGGATGCTGCAGATTCGCCGTGGTACGTATTTCGGCGAGAAACCGGTCGGCACCAATGACGGCGGCGAGTTCGGGTCGCAGGACTTTGAGCGCGACGCGTCGGTCGTGCTTGACGTCGGCGGCGAGATAGACGGTCGCCATGCCACCGGCACCGAGCTCGCGCTCGATCCGATAGCGGCCCGTGAGGGCTTGATGCAGGCGTTCGACGCTGGACGCCACGGGGGAAAGATGAGGCCCGGGGCGGCGGGACGCTATGACCGCCGACTACGGGAACGACTGATGACGAGAACGACTGACGACGAGAACGACTAACGACGAGAACGACTGACTACGAGAACGACTAACCACGAGAACGACGTCCTAATCGCTCCTAGCCGTTATCGTTTTTAGTCGTCATCGTTTTCAGTCGTCATCGTTTTCAGTCGTTATCGTTGTCAGTCGTTATCGTTGTCAGTCGTTATCGATCGCTTCTCGCCGGCGAAATTGCCTGCGTTAGTACGCGTACTCCCTGTTCGCGATCGTACACACGCACGACGACGAAATCTTTCCCCGCATCCGTCACCATCTTGCGTCCCACTGGATCAGCGGGCGGCTCATAGCGGCCGAGCAGCGTTCCGTCGGCGGTAAAGATTGTCCACGCAAGCTTCCACTCCGTCGCGCCGGGCAGCGGGAACGGATCGCGCAACCAGATGCGCTGCTCGCGATCGACGAAGAATCCGCTGTATACCGGGAGTGTTGGCGGATAGGGGCGCGAAAGCATTTGCTCGACGCGCTGCTTGCGATTGGGATCGTTGAGCGGAATGCGCGCGTTCGCGAGTCCCTCCGCCAGCTCTTGCGTCACGCGCATGACCGGATCGCGCCAGCGAATGATCATCGCGAGCTTTCCAGTCAGCGAATAGATCTTCACTTCTGGTGTGTTTGCGTTGTCGACGATCACGCGCTCACCTTGCAGAGCGACCGCGAAGATTTGTTCGACGAGTCCAAACGCCATGCCCAGCGACGACGGGAATGTCCCCACGGTGTCGACGGCTTTTCCTGTGCGATCGAGCCTCACGAGCGTCGCGTACTGTCGCTCCAGTGAAGGTGGCGCACCAGCCGCGCCGCGTCCGCTCCCGCCGGCTTGCCGCGCCTGAGCAACCATCGTCCCGTCTAACAAGCATCCGCCAAGCGCGGTCGCATCGCCCGTCGACGACACCACGTGACGTCCGGCGGAATCGAAGATCGCAATGCGGCGCGATCCGTCGCGCACGATCAGTGTGTCACCGCGAATCAAACACATCGCAACGATCTGCGAATTGAATTCGCCGGGCCCGCCACCGCGCGCACCGAGCAGCCGCACGAACTTTCCCGACGAATTCAGCACACGCACCGTGTAATTCTCGGCCACCGCGATCTTGCCGTCGGCAAATCGTACCGCGACTTCGTAGCCGGTCTTCGACTCGATCTCGTCATTCGGGTCGTCGCGCAATCCGCCGACGTCGCTCAGCAAGCGTCGATCGATCGTGAATGCGGGAATCGATGTCTTGATCGTCTCGTACTCCACGATCTTCACGCCGGCGCTGTCGCGGCGCTGCGGAACAGGAAGTCTTTGTGCGGCTGCGTCGGCGGCGACGAGCGCGAACGCCGCGAGCGAGGTGACAACGCGAGTGAGACTCATGTGTGTTCTCCGGATGCAACTACGACGGACGGGCGCGTCAAAAGGTTGAGTGCGGTCAGCGGCCCGATATGTAGATACTCCTCGTCGTCGCGACCGCGTTTCCGTTCGCGCGATCGTAGACAGTTACAGAGACACGATACGATCCAGGCGGCGTGCCCTGCAGCGCAATCGCCACGTTCTCGACGATTGTGCTGCGATGCGGTACGGTGCGCGCAAACTTGAACTCAGCGCGGTCCGGATACCATTCGCGTTTCAAGCGGAATATGCCGGTCGGAGCCCGCGGGCGCCTGCGCGCCGACGACCCCGGGGAGAATCGCCCAAGCGACAATGAGGAGCGCGTATCGGCGACGCATGCGTCCCCAATATGCAGCGATTTGTGCCCAGGCGCCCGCCTCGTTGTCAGTCGTTCTCGTAGTTAGTCGTTCTCGTTGTTAGTCGTTCTCGTGGTTAGTCGTTCTCGTCGTTAGTCGTTCTCGTTGTTAGTCGTTCTCGTTGTCAGTCGTTCTCGTCGTCAGTCGTTCTCGTTGTCAGTCGTTCTCGCCGTCAGCCGTTCTATTCGCTCCGCAACGCCTCTGTAGGCTGAATCAGCATCGCTTTTCTCACCGGCGCCGCCGCCGCCATCAGTCCCGTCGCCGCCATCATCAGCACGACACTGGGTAGAATCACCACGCCCCACCCGGCGAAAATGTGCGCGCCGATCATTCGGTCCACCGGCAGCGCCAGCACGAGACCGATGGCTACACCAAGCGCGATTTGTGCAGCTGCACGCGCCAACACGCCGCGAATCACTTGCGCCGACCTCGCGCCGAGCGCCGTGCGAATGCCGATCTCGCGACGCCGTCTCGTTACGGTGAACGCAATCAGCGCATAAATCCCCGCACCCGATAGCAACAACACGCTGACCGCGACGATCGCCGTCGCGACCAGCACTGCTTTCGCAAGTTCTCCTTCGACATCCAGCAACTGATCGAGCTGCGACACGTTTCCGAGCAGCAACATCGGATTGACGTTCGTCGTGATTTCGCGTAAGCGTGGAATGAACGCGCTCGGTGCTCCACCACGAATGCGCAGCGTCATCGTGATGGGATGTGCGTCCGCCGCGCGCAGCGGCACGTACACGCGCGACCGGCCACTATCGACAGGTACGTACGGCATATCTGGCACCACCCCGACGATCTCGTACCACGGCGCGTACACGCGTTCCACGTTGCGGCCGACGGGGCGAATGCGACGCCCAAGCGCTGATGCGTCGCCAAACTCACGTCGAACGAATGATCGGTTCACGATCGCGACATGCACGCCGGGCGCTGCGTCACCCGGTTCGAAGAGACGCCCGGCAAGCGGCTTTACATCGAGCGCATTGAAGTGACCCGCAGCGACGTAACCCATGATCGTCCAACGACCGCGCAGTGCCATCCCCGAATCGCGTTGCGCAACACCGCGGAGCGTATCCAGCTCGATGCGTTCCTGCGGCTCCCGTCCAGGTGGTGACCCGGAAAACGTGACGCTTACCACCGACGGGTCCTGCAATAGCGCGCGACTCACCTCCGCTTGCAACACGCCGAATCGCGCGCGGAACTGCGCTGCGGAGTACTCATCGAAATCGTCCGTGCCTGCTCCGCGCTGACCGAGGTAGAGCGATGCGGTCAACAATTCGTTCATCGGAATCGACGGCGTCGGATTACGCATCAAGATCCACGACGCCAGCGCGTACACGGCGACCGGCATCACGGCTACTGTTGCTGCAACCTGCGCAACGATGAGCGTGTTCCAGACTTTGCCGAGGCGCAAGCCAGCGCCTGCGCCGAGCTGTTTGAGCGTGGCGGTGATCTGTCGCTGCGTCGCCTTGAGCGCCGGAATAACTCCGACGATCACTGCGGCAAGCACCGCGAGTCCAGCGACGTACAACACCGTTGCCGGCGAGAGGCGGAGTTGAATCCAGAACGGCAACTGCTCACCCGCCGCACGATCGACGAGCGTCGCGATAAACCGGAGTGCGACCTGCGCAAGCCCGAGTCCGACCACCGCGCCCACACTCGACAGTACGAGCGCTTCAACGAAGAACTGACTCACGATGCGGCGGCGACTCGCACCCAGTGCGGTGCGCACGGCGATTTCACCGGTGCGCGTCGCGGTACGCGCGTACACCAGTATCGCAACGTTCACGCCGATGACGATGAGGATGACGCTCATTATCACGCGGACCAGGTTGATCGCGACCTGCATGATGGGATTGTTGAGCGGCACCTCGACGAATGAATGCGGATACCACATTGCGCGCGACGCAATGTTCTCACGTTCGGACGGATACGCGCGCGCAAGCCGCACGGCCATCGCCTCGACCTGCGCGTGCACCTCGTCGAGCGTCGTGCCCGGCGTCAGACGCGCGAACACTTCGACTGCCGGCGCCTGACCGCGTACATAGTCAGCGGCGTTGAGCTTGAGCGGCGTCCAGACGTTGTTGTTGATTGGAAACCCGAATCCGCGTGGCATCACGCCAACGATCGTGTGCTGGGTATCGCCAAGCCTGAGTGCTTTCCCCACCACGCTGGAATCGCTGAGGAATACGCTCTGCCACACGTTGAACCCGATCACGACGACGGGCGGTGCGTTGGGGCGTTCGTCGTCAGCGAGCAGGTATCGGCCTAGCATCGGCGTCACACCTGCGATCGCAAAACCCGTTGCGCTCATCTCCGCCACACGCCGCGGCGTCGCCGCGCCATCCGCAGTGATCAGGTTGCGATCCAGCGTGCGGTACGCACCAAGGAGTTCGACGCCGCGCAACGTTTTCCGCCACTCGTCCAGGTCGTGCAGGTTCGCCCGCGCGCCGTCTCGGCCACGGAACCCAAGGTTCTGCAGGGCGATGACGCGATCACCGTGCACAAACGGCAATCGCGAATCAACCACCGTTTCGAGTGCCGCGAAGCCTGTCGCGCCAATTGCAACGCCAATCGCAAGACCAAGTACACCGACCACAGTCAGGCCCGGATACTTCGCGAGCATGCGTGCTCCGAGCTTGACGTCGAGCGCGAGACCCGCGAGCCAACTACCACCGCGATCGTAGCGAAGCTCTTCCTTGTGGTTCTCGACGCCACCAAACGCGGCCAATGCGCGACGTCGCGCTTCAGTGCGATCGACACCCTCGTCGCGCACAATGCGATCCGTTTCCTGTTCTATATGGAAACGGATCTCGTCGTTCATGCGCGACTCCGCTGCCCCGCGGCGAAACAACAGTGTGAATCGCGCGCGCACACCATCGATCCAGCTCATGTCGCGCGCAGCACTGTCTCGAGCCCCGCCGCAAACTTGCGCCAGCCGTCGAGTTCATCGCCGAGCGCTCGCCGGCCGCTCGCGGTGAGTTTGTAGTAGCGCGCGCGCCGGTTGTTATCGCTCGTGTCCCAGTCGCTCGTGATGAGGCCGAGTTTCTCGAGCCGTTGCAACGCCGGATAGAGCGAACCCTGGTTCACTTCAAGGGCGCCTTTGGAGATTTGTTGAATGCGCTGGCTGATGCCCCACCCGTGCATGGCTTCCAGTGAGAGCGTCTTGAGGACGAGGAGGTCGAGCGAGCCCCGCAGGGCATCGGTAGTGGGGCGCGGCATAGTTCTGTAGCTATCTAGATGAGCGACCTTTAGCTGTCAACAGGTGGCGTCGTTAGTCGTGATCGTGGTTAGTCGTGATCGTGGTTAGTCGTGATCGTGGTCAGTCGTTCTCGTGGTTAGTCGTTCTCGTGATTAGTCCCAGTCGCCGTTAGTAGTTGCCGACTCTGCCTGCAAAGCGTACCTTCGCTCGACCTTAAAAAGGACCTTCGATGCGACGCCGCATCGCTGTCACGGCCATCGCCATGGCCGCACTGACCCAGGGTTGCGCCATGACGTCGCCGAATGGTTCGGCCGTGCGCACCTACTACATCGCCGCCGACGAAGTCGATTGGGACTACGCGCCGAGCGGAAAGAATCTCATCACGAATGGACCATTCGAAGGAATGGCAAAGCGCTACATGGAGCCTGCGCCCGGCCGCGTCGGACGCGTGTGGCACAAGGCCATTTATCGCGAGTACACCGACTCCACGTTCACGACGCTCAAGCCGCGTCCGCCCGAATGGGAGCACCTGGGCATGCTTGGCCCGTTGGTGCGCGGAACGGTGGGCGACACGATCAAGATTCTGTTCAAGAACAACGCGTCGTTCCCCGCGAGCATGCATCCGCACGGCGTGATCTACAACAAGGATTCTGAAGGCGCGCCGTACGCTGACGGAACGACCGGCGCGGACAAGTACGACGACGGCGTCCCCACGGGCAAGACACATCTATATACATGGCCCGTTCCGGAACGCGCCGGCCCGACGTCGCATGAAGGCAAGAGCGCGTTCTGGATGTATCACTCGCACACCGAGGAAGTTTCTGATTTCAACTCGGGCCTCGTGGGCGCGATGATCATCACCGCACGCGGCGCCGCACGCGCCGACGGCACGCCGAACGATGTCGACCGCGAATTCATCGTCGCGTTCCTCGAGATGGACGAGAACAGCAGCCCGTACTTCGAACAGAACTATGCGAAGTACGCGAAGCCGTTCCCGAAAATGCCGAAGATGCCGGTCGACACGACGTTCGGTGCACTGACACGCGGCCCCGCGACGGAGTCCTCATTCCGCGAAACCATCAACGGGTTCTCCTACGGCAACACGAAAGGCATGACCATGAAAACCGGCGAGCGCGTGCGCTGGTACGTAATGGGCACGACCGATTTCGAAGTACACGCACCGCACTGGCACGGCAACGTGGTCGTCGCGCACAACATGCGCACCGATGTGCTCAGCGTGACGACGATGGAGATGGTGACGGCAGATATGACACCCGACAACGCGGGCACGTGGCTCTTCCATTGCCACGTTGCGAATCACCTGCGAATGGGGATGGAAGCGACTTACACCGTGGCGAAGTAATCGCGGTCAGTCGTTATCGCTGTTTGCAGTTCTCGCTCTTTGCGTTACCGGACCACCCAATCGGCGGAGAGCTGCTCCCTGCCCCACGCAAGTCGAAGCTCCCCCCGCCCTACGCCAGACGCCGTCGATGGAATCAGCCAGAACGTGAGTGATTCCATCGGCGCGGCGAGCGTCGCATGGCGCAACGGAATACGCGCCACATCGCGCTCGGTTGTGTACTCCGTCGCCGACTGATTCTCGTTGCGCTGAAGAATCAGCGTCCAACCGGCGCGCGCGGGTAACGTGAACACCACGTACGTGCCCTTCGCGACGTTCACTCCGCCGATCGCGAGATCGAGATCGGTGCGCAATGTCGTCAGCGCATTCGCACCGGTGCGCCACGCACGATCGTACGGCACGAGACTGTCGGTGAACATCACGCGACCGCGCAAATGCGGTTGCCCGTAATCGACGCGAATCACCGGATTTGGCGTCGTCGCTTGCGTGCCCGCGGGCGGCGCCAGCACGACTTCCGCAATTCCGCGGCCGCTCGGCTGCGGTCGAAACGTGCTTTGTGCCGTGGTCAGCGCCGGCGTAGCAGCAGCGAACGCAGTGGCGAACAAGAGTGTGGTGCGCATTGATCGATCGCGTTGAAGTGAGTGCAACGCGGGAATAGTACCACCGGGTGCCGTCACGTAGCAGGACATCGGTTTGACAGATGGAACCGATTGGCGCAACCTCTCGCCATCACCCATGCGGAAGACCACAATGCGCTACCGAGTTGTTGTCGCGCTCCTTTGCATCGCGTTCGCGCAATCTGCGCGCGCCCAAGCCGCCGATTCTGCGCAACATCCCACTCGCGAAACCATCGGCGCGCTACTCGAGCGCAGCACGATCGGTGTTCCCATCGGCGGCAATTTCAAACGCGAAGTGTTGTTCGACGCGCGCATCAATGCGCATTTCCCGATTCACATTCGCGAGTGCGCGAATCGCAAAGTCACGTTGTTCGTGTACTGCGGTCTCGTTGGCACGATGGGCGTCGATGTTCGCATGAGCACCGATTCGAGCAGCCCTGTGCGAAGCCCTGGCTACAAACCCGAGTTGCGACTGTACACACGCCTGCCGAAGATGGGACCCAACACGTACGGCATCTTCAGCATCTATCACTACTCCAACGGCCAGGAAGGACCGCAGATCATCGACGACACGGTCAACCTCGGCTACGGCAGTTTCAATCAGACCATCAATCTCGGATTCGAAGTCGCGTCTGTCCTGACGGATTTCCAGCTCGCCAAGGTGCGACTCGGAACCTCGCGGCTTGGCGTCGACTACTTCGCTGACCCCGATTCGCTGAACAAGGCCGACTACGGCCGCTATCGCGTGCGCTGGATCGGTACCGGCAGCGTCGCGACGCCGGTCGTTGAATCGTTTGTGTTTCTGAGCGTGTCCGCCTGGCCCGATGGCGCGCACCGCGAATCCGCCATCGAACATCTCGACTTCGACGCGCGCGTTGCGTGGCGATTCCCCATCGGCGGCAAGTTCGGAAATCTCGGACCATACGTCGGCTTCTACTGGGGCCGCGACTATCTCACCATGGCGTATCAGCGCGGCAATCTGTCCGTCGTGCACATCGGTCTGATGGGAGTCAACTGATACTTCCCTGTTGACGGCGCGGACGGGCGAGGCCACATCTTATAGATGTGACCCTCCCCGTCAGCGCGCAGGTGGTGCCGCCGCAGGCATCCGTCGAGGAAACCGCAACGGTTCGCAATGTTGCATGGGCCACCCTCGCCGTAGCACTGTCGCTGTTTGCGCTCGTGTTCATCGCGCAGCCCGGCACGTGGCTGCGCGTCGTTGGTGCCGGCGCCGCTGTGACGGTCATCTGTCTCACCAGTGTCGGCGTTACGCGACACGGCAGGTGGCGCGCCGGTGCGTGGATCCTGATCGGCGGACTGGTCGCCACGATTGCCATACTGTCGTTGAGCGCCGGCGGCGTGAGATCGCCGGGCACCGGCGCCTACCTCACGTTCGTGCTCATGGCCGGCGTGCTGCTCGGCGCGCGCAGCGGCATCCTCACCGGCGTTGTGTGCGCGCTGATTGGACTCGCGCTCGTCATCGCCGAAACGAATGGCGCGCTCTCAGCACCGTCGATCACCTACGCACCCGCGACGCTGTGGTTGCTGCAATGCATGTACATCGGCGTCGTCATCGTGCTGCAAAGGCTTGCCGCGCGCAGAATCGCGAGCGCGCTGGAGCGCGCGACCGCCGAACTCGAAGCGCGCAAACTCACCGAGCACGAACGAGAACGATTGGTGTGGGCACTCGGCGAACGCGTGAAGGAATTGCAACTGCTGCACGCGGCCACGGATTTGCTGCAAGGCTCGGGTGCGCTGCATCGCGATGCGCTCCGTGCGCTCGTTACGCGCGTTCCCAAGTCATGGCAACACGTCGATGTGTGCGAAGCGCGCATTGTCGTTGGCGACATGGAAGTGGCGTCCAGCGGTTGGCGAAGCACACAATGGATGCAGTCAGCAACGTTCAGCAATGCCGGCGGCTCCGGCTCCATCGAAGTCGTGTATACGGCCGAGCGTCCCGCGCATGACGAGGGGCCATTTCTGGCGGAGGAGCGCGCGCTGATCAATTCCGTCGCGGGCATCATTGCCGCACGCCTCGAGCGAAGCGCAACGGAACAGCAGCGCAAGCGCGTCGAACAGCAGCTTCGCCAATCACAGAAAATGGAAGCGCTCGGCACGCTCGCCGGCGGCGTCGCGCATGACTTCAACAACATCCTGACAGCGATACGCGGCAACGTCGACCTCGGCCGCGACGAACTGCCCAGCGGTCACCCCGCCCGCGAGAGCTTCGATGAAATCGACAACGCGAGCGCGCGTGCCGTCGACTTGGTGAAACGCATCCTGGCCTTCAGCCGGCAGCAACCCATCGAACCGCGCGCATTATCGCTCACGCCGCTCGTCGAGGAAGTGATCAAACTGCTGCGCGTATCGCTCCCGCGTGGCGTCACGATCGATACGAACGTCGCGCCGCGCGTTCCAGATGTACTCGCGGATTCGACGCAGATTCACCAGGTGGTGCTCAACCTCGGCACCAATGCCATTCATGCAATGAAGGATCGCGGCGGTGTGCTCACGATGTCGATCGACACCGTGACAATCGACGACCCCGCGAGCGCCCCGTCCGCCGACCTGCGCGCCGGCGCATGCGTGCGACTCATCGTGAGCGACACCGGCACGGGCATGAGCGCGGAAGTCCGCGAGCGCGTATTCGAACCCTTCTTCACCACGAAGGGCGACAAGGGAACAGGCCTCGGTCTGTCCGTTGTGCACGGCATCGTGCGAGAACACGATGGAGCGATCACAGTGTACAGCGAACCCGGTAAAGGGACGCAGTTCACCGTGTACCTCCCCGCCGCGCCGGTGACGGAGGAAGAGAAGCGTATTTCCCAACCCGTCCTCGCTGCCGGCGACGCGAAGCGCATTCTGTACGTCGACGACGAGGAAGCGATCGTGTTCCTGATGACGCGCATGTTCAAGCGACTCGGTCATGAACTCGTCGGCTTTACCGATCCGCACGCCGCGCTGCAGGCGTTTCGCACATCACCGGGAGATTTCGACGTCGTGGTGACCGACATGTCGATGCCGGGAATGAATGGGCTCACCTTTGCGCGGGAAATCCTTGCGATTCAACCCGGCACGCACGTAGCGCTCGCGTCAGGCTGGGATCACACCGCCGATGCACACGCAGCGGGAATACGAACGATCCTGCACAAACCCGCGACGGTGCAGGATCTGGCGCTCGCGCTCGAAAAGGCTATGCAGGGATAGCCTGGTGCACGTGAAGGGGCGCAGCGCAGTGATCGACCGCTACCGACCGCTACGGAACGAGCGTCGGCTTCCCCGCAACGAACGTGGATGCGCCATCGCCGCGCAAACGATGTCGCACTTCGACGTTCCACAGTCCGCTCTTCATATTCGCGAGCACGACCTGATAGTCGTATCGCCCGAGCACTGTCGGGCATCCTTCGCCGACGACATCCGCACGAATGACGATGCGAATGCTGTTGCTGCTCACCTCGCCGGCGCCGTTGACCTCGCGACACCCGTCGCTCGTGGTGATGACGCCGGTAATCACGATGTCCTTGCCGTCGACCGAAATGCTGGCACTATCAGCGAGATCCTGCCCCGCGTCCGGCGACACATCGAACGTCACTTCGGCGCTCAGATCGTCGTCGGGGCCAACAAACCAGCTGCACGAGCTGAGTGACGCAGCCGTGAGCATGGCGACCAACACTCTGCGAGTCATTGTCCGAACAATACCCAGCGCCGCGCAATGAAGTCACGTCATCGGTGTCGGGCGCAGGCGATTAGCGCCCGGTGCGCCGTCGGGGCTTTGTCGAGTTATCGCGCAACCATTGTGCGAGTTGCGGCTCAGAGACTTTGCCGGCGGCAACGCCGAGCATGGTAGCGACAGCGTCGGACTCCGCTGCGTTCAGCGTCACACTGTTGATGGCAAGAAACGTTGCCATCGTCACGAACGCGGTGCGCTTGTTTCCATCGGAGAACGCGTGATTGCGCGCGATTCCAAATCCGTAGGCCGCGCCACATGCCGCGACGTCCGTCGCGTCGTCGTACTGCCAGCGATGGCGCGGCCGTCCGAGTGCTGATTCGAGTGCACCGGCGTCGCGGATCCCGCGCAATCCACCGTGTTGTGCGAGCACCAGATCGTGTATCGCCTCGACGTGTTCGCGCGTGAGCCATTTCGGTTCGCGTCGCGGCACGCGCTAGCCTTTCGAAAGCTCGCGCAGCGCGTTCCGGTACTTCTTGCTGACCTCGTGCGCCTTCTCCATCACCGCCGCAAAGTCGGGATCAAACGGCGTGATGAGAATTCCCTCGTCGGTTTCCCGGAGCGCGACGGTGTCGCCTTTTGCGATGGCGTACTTGTCGAGCATATCCTTGGGTAGCGTCACGCCGGCGGAATTGCCCACGGCGCGGACCACCGTCTCCTTGACGCGCATTCCGGGCCTCCGGAAATGAGTTATAACAATTGTAATACCACGCCTTCCGCTGTCAACGTTCTGCTCACGCCCTTAGAATGACGCTCTCACGCTGACGCCGTTCGGCTAACGCCCTCGCCACCGGCAAATCGCTCACTCCAGGAACGACTCGTATGCCCCGCACTACCTCCGGCCTCGGCCGCACCTTCGACAGCATCATCGACACCATCGGCAACACGCCCTGCATTCGCATCAACAAGCTCGCGCCTGCGAACGCGACGATCTACGTGAAAGCGGAGTTCTTCAATCCCGCCGCGTCCGTCAAAGACCGGCTTGCGGTGAGCATCATCGAAGAAGCCGAACAAAGCGGCGCGCTCAAACCGGGCGGCACCGTCGTTGAAGCGACGAGCGGCAACACCGGCATCGGTCTCGCGATGGTGTGCGCGGCGAAAGGCTACAAACTCGTCGTGACGATGGCGGACAGTTTCTCCATCGAGCGCCGCAAGATGATGCGCTTCCTCGGCGCCAAAGTCGTGCTGACGCCGCGCACCGCGAAAGGCTTCGGGATGTACGCGAAAGCAAAGGAGCTCGCCGACAAACACGGATGGTTCTTCGCGCGGCAATTCGAGACGGCGGCGAACGCGAACATTCACGAGCAGACGACGGCGCGTGAAATCATCGCGGACTTCAAAGGCAAACGTCTCGACTATTTCGTCACGGGATGGGGCACGGGCGGCACGTTCAGCGGCGTCGGTCGCGTACTGCGCCGCGAGCGCCCTGAAACGAAAATCATTCTGAGCGAGCCGTCGAATGCAGCGCTCGTTACGAGCGGTGTCGCGCAACCGCGCGGCAGCGATCACAGTCCGTCATCGGGACACACGGCATTCACACCGCACCCGATTCAGGGATGGACGCCGGACTTCATTCCGTACGTGCTGCAGGAAGGACTCGACAAGCGATTCCATGACGAAGTAATTCCGATCGCGGGCCCTGATGCGATTGCGTGGTCGCGCAAACTCGCGCAACAAGAAGGACTGTTCACCGGTGTGTCGGGCGGCGGAACGTTCGGCGTTGCAGTGCAGGTCGCGCAGAAGGCGCCGGCAGGTTCGGTGATTCTCGCGGTGTTGCCCGATACCGCGGAGCGATATCTGTCGTCGGCGTTGTTCGAAGGCGTGCCCGAAGACATGACGAGTGAAGAACTCGAGCTGTCGAAATCGACGCCCGGATACCACATGCCAACTGCGTGAGTGCTAATCCGACCGTAACGCAGTGAGCGGGTCCGATCGCGTCGCTCGAAACGCCGGAAGCGCCATCGCAGCCGCCGCAACGGCGCTCAACGCGATCGCGACAACGGCGTACGTGCTGGGATCGCTCGCCGTGATTCCATACAACTCCGACGCGACGTAGCGACGGAGCACGAGCGCGCCGGCAAATCCAAGCGCAACACCAACGCCGACAAAGAACGCGCCCTGCCGCATCACGAGTCCCATCAGTGCTGCAGGGCGCGCGCCGAGTGCGGCACGCACACCGAGTTCCTGCTTACGCTGCGCGACGGTGTAGCTGATCACGCCGTACAATCCGACGGATGCAAGCAGTAATGCGAGTACGGCGAAGCTCGTGAGAATCACCGCCGTGGCGCGTTGCCGCGATATTCCGCTCGCGACGATCGACGACATCGGCCGCACATCTGGCAGCGGCATCAACGGATCGACATCGCGCACACCCGCGCGCAGCGCGGGAATCATCGCCGCCGGCTTGCCCGCGAGCCGAACGAGCATGTTCATGCCACCGCTCGAAACTTGCTCGGCAGGGACATACACCGCCGCCACCGGACCAGCGGATTGCGGTCCTTCCGCAACATCAGCGACGACGCCAACCACGGTTTGTGTATCCGTCGTGCCCCAGAGGAACACGATGCGTTGGCCGACGGCGTCGCCCGCGGGAAACCACCTCCGCGCAAACGTTTCATTGATGATCGCCGCGGGCGTGGAGCCCGTGCGATCGGTCGCGTCGAACAACCGCCCCGACGCAACGCGTGCGCCCAGCATCGCGAAATAGTTCGCACTGACCATGCGCTTTTCGGCGATGGGTAAATCGTTCGCGGGAAGCCCTCTCCCCACGATGTCGATTCCACCGTTCGTACCGCCCTGCACGGGCAGGTCGCTCGCGAACGCCACGCTCTGCACGCCGTTGATGGACGACAACCGTTCCGTCAGTTGCGCGAAGAAGCGTTTCTCAGCAACGGAATCCGGATAGCGGCTGTACGGGAGCAGCATGTACGAGGTGACCACCTGCCGCGCGTCGAACCCCATGTCGACGCGGGTCAGTGCGGCAAAACTCTTCACCAGGAGTGCCGAGCCCACGAGCAGCACAAACGACATCGCGAGTTCGCTGACCACGAGCGCGCGACGCACACGCTGCCCTCGCGCATCGCCAACCGTGCCACGTCCACCACTGCGCATCGCCATGTTGAGATCGCCGGAACTTGCGCGTAACGCAGGCAGCAAGCCAAACACGATTCCCGTCACGACGGAAATGATCAACGCAGCGACGAGTACGCGCGCGTCGATGGCGATCTGATCGTACCGCGGCAGATCGATCGCAAGCCAGCGTCGCATCGCGGCCAGCACACCGTATGCGACGCCAACACCCAGTGCGCCTCCCACGAGCGCGCGCGCCACATTCTCCGCGAGGAGTTGCGACACCACTCGCGCACCGCTCGCACCGAGTGCGCGGCGCATTGCGAATTCGCGCTGCCGTGCCGCGCCGCGCGCGAGGAGCAGGTTCGCAATGTTGGCGCATGCGATCAGCAGAAGCAGCGCCACGGCGCCAAGGAGGAGCTGCAGGGTCACGTGTGAGTTGCCAACAACGCGGTCGGCGAGCGGCACGATCGCGACGTCATGATCGGTAATGCTGTCGGCGCGAATGCGCGCGCTCACCGCGGCCATCTGTGCGCGAGCTGATTCCAGGGTCGCACCGCGTTTGAGCCGGCCAATCGTTTCGAGAAAGTGGATGCTCAGCGGTGCGTTCTGATCATTGAGACGCAGCGGCATCCAGAAATCGGATTCAGTAGACCGCGCGAGCCGGCCGGGATTCAGTGACGACGCGCGCGACGGGAATATCCCGACGACGGTCCATGGCCTGCCGATGAACGTGATCGAGCGTCCGACGAGTGTGGAGTCACTCGCGTAGCGGCGCTTCCACAACCGTTCGCTCAGCATGATCACGCGTTCGGCCGACGGCGATTCTTCATCTTCGCGGAAAATGCGGCCGCGAATGGGAACGACACCGAGCATCGTGGGAAGGTTCGCGCTGATACGGTCGCCAAGCACACGCTCAGGTTCGCCGTCGCCGGTGATCGTACCGTCTGCACCCGCCCACGTCCCCACCGCGGCGATTGCATCGGGCGCGCGTTTCTTCCACGCAACGTACTCCGGGAATGCGTTGGACATCGACTCGCTGCCATCTGTGTCGCGGAGCGCGATGAGGCGGTTCGGTTCCGTATACGGAAGCGGGCGCAACAGCACGCCATCGACGATGCTGTACATCGCCGTCGCCGCGCCGATGCCGAGCGCGAGCGTGATGACGGTGAGCGCGGTGAACCGGCCGTCGCGCAACAGCACACGGCCCGCGAATCGAATGTCCGACCAGACGTTGTTCATCGCTCCATCTCCCTGAGTGTGCGCGGCATTGCGTCGCCGCCGCGCGTCGACGGGTGCGTGCAGCGCCTGCCGCAAATACCAGAATCGTGCTGCGATACTGCCGCGCTCGCGCGCAATCATATGGAAGCGTTCTTCGAGATCGCCAAGGAACGCATCACGATCGTCGTCGGATAGAACGCGCTCGAGGATCCGCGTGAGGAAGCGCGGCGGCGCATCGCGACCTGTCATCGCAGATCCAAGGCGGCGCCAAGTCCGCGCGTCATGGTGCGAAGGTCGTTGAGACTGCCCTGCAAGGCGCGTTTGCCCGGCGCGCGGAGTGTGTAGTGTTTCTTCCGCCGTCCGCCGCGTTCCGGTGTGGGATCACCGAGTCGCGTGCCGACGTAGCCTTTCTGCTCCAGGCGTCCAAGCGTGGTGTAGATCGCACCGAAACTGATATCGCGTGCGGTTCTGGTCGCGATCTCCTGCTGCACGGCGACGCCATAGGCGCCGTCGCCGAGTTGCAGGAGAGCGAGGAGGACGAGCTGTTCGAGGGAGCCGAGTTGGTCAGTCATGGCGGTATTGTACTACATGGTAGTAGATATAGACACACCAACGGTGCAGACCGTTGGAATCGTGACCAAAACAAACGTGACCGCAGGCTTCCCCGCGGTCACGCTGTTCTCGCACTGCCGTGCCGTCCCGCCTATCGACGCTTCGCCGATTTACGGCGCGCCGGACGCCTCGACGATTTCGATTTGGATTTCTTCGCGGGCTTTCGCTTCGCAGATTTCTTCGCGCTCTTCTTCGCTTTCTTCGCGGACTTCTTCGCTTTCTTCGCGGACTTTTTCGGCTTCTTCGCAGCTTTCGGTTTCGACTTCTTCGCAGCCTTCTTCGCCGGCGTCGCTTTCGCGGCGAGTGGCGCGCCCTCGTGGTGGACCGCGAAGCCCGCGCCTTGCGGATCACCGAGAATCGAAATCACGCCGCCGGGAATATCCATCGGCGGACGATGAATCTTCGCGCCACCCTTTGTCGCCGCCGCGACTGCCGCCTGCACACTCTTCACGTGGATGTAGCTGAGCCAGAACGGCGGCATCGACGCCATGTCGCCGAAGCGAGCGAACAGTCCGCCGTACGGCACGCCGTTCTTGCCGAAGAGGTAGTACTTGGCGCCGCCGCCCATATCCATTTCGCTGGTGATCTCCCATCCGAAGACGCGGCGGTAAAACTCGAGCGCTTTCGGAGCGTCGGTGGTCATCAACTCGTTCCACGAGAAGTGACCGATCACCGGCTTCCCGTCCCACGACGGCGCGCCCGACGATGACTTGTAAACGCCGAACGTTGCGCCCTGCGGATCGCGAATCACCGCGATGTCGCCCACGTTCGGAATCGATTGCGGACCGTGCACGACCATCGCGCCGAGTGATGTCGCGAGCGCCGCCGTGTCGGCGACGTTCGATGCTTCGACGTACGGCATCCAATTCGGCGGCACGCCCTGCGCGCGCAATTCGTCGGTGAGACGAAACACGCCGGCGATTGGTGCGCCGCCCGACGTGAACAGCGTGTAGTCATTGTCGAACGGCTGCGTCCGCCAGCCCGTGAATTTCGGATAAAACTCGAGTGCTGCGCGCGTGTCGGTAGTCGACAGCTCGTACCAGGCAAACTGGCCGTGCATGGATGGGTGGGGTGGGAGAAAGGCAGAGTGGAGCGGACCATCAATTCAGCGCAGAACAGTCGCGGGCGCAAGGCCAACGCGCGCCGTCGTGACCACACGTGCGCGGGCGCCCGATCGTGGTGACCGGACGGGCGTTACCGACCTGGTGAGGCGACGACTACGCGGCGGCGGTTCGCCTTCGCGGCGCGTAGCGTGTCACCTTGATCTGGTGCTCACGGCGCCGAACAGCGGCCAAGTCGTACGCCATCTGCATCCCGAGCCACGTCTCGGCAACGCCGCCGAATGCTTTCGTTAGGCGGACCGCCATCTCGGCGGTAATCGAGGCGGCTTCGTTTACCACGTTGTTCAAGGCTTGCCGCGAAACGCCAAGCACCTTTGCCGCATGCGTAACGGTCAGTCCAAGCGGTTCGAGGCACTCGTGGCGCACAATCGCGCCTGGGTGAACCGGGCTTTTCATCGGCATTTTGCCAACTCCTCAGTGGTAGTCGATCAAGTCAACATCGAATGCGTTGCCTCCGTGATAGCGGACGCCGCGGTGATCCTCCTGCTCGTACAAGCGCCTGAGTCCACGGTGCGCGAAACTGCGAATCGCGAACTGTCCTCACGATATGGTGACAAGCGTCGCTTGTCAATGCGATGCTTCGCACCACCATACGATCAAGTACCGATTCGTGCGCAACCACAACAACGCATGCGTAATCATCTGTGTGCAAAAACAGACGTGACCGCCGGGTCTCCCCCCGCGGTCACGCTGTTTCAGTCACGCCGTTCCGTTAACGCCGTTCCGTTAACGCCGTTCCGTTAACGCTTTTCGTTTAACGCTTTTCGTTTAACGCCCTTCGTTTAACGCCCTTCGTTTAACGCCCTTCGTTTGACGCCTCTGCATTTATCTCGCAAAGCGTATCTCCACATCCCCGCCGCCCGTCAGCACTTTGATCGAATCGCGCCCGTTTCCTACGGTCGTCGTCGCTTTCAGCGATCGACTCACGCGCCCATCACGCCGGCCCCGATTCTCCACCATCTCTTCATTCAGATTCCACGGCGCCGTGAACCTCGGCCGATCGCCGTTGTCCGGAAAGCCGCTCTCGATCTCAACGCGTCCCGAGAAATCGCGCGGAATTTCGATCACCACGCGCCCGCCGCCCGTTGTCACGATCACGTTCTGCTCACCGCTCGCGCGGTCGAGCGACACTTCCACATCGCCACCGCCGGTGGTGACAACTGCAGAACCAGCAACAGGACCAACGGTCACATTGCCACCGCCCGTCGTGACTTCAACAGATCCGCCCGATCGACCAACGAGCACATTGCCCGCGCCCGTTGTTGCAACCGCGCCATTCGTTGCTTCGGCGATATGAATTTCGCCGCTGCCTTTCGAGATCATCGTTACGCCGGACGACGTGACGGACACCGCTTCATCCGCCGCGCGTCCGCGCTGGACCACGCGACCCCCGACGACGCCGCGTTCGACAATCGGCGGCTCGGCGCGCGCTCGTTGCGGTTCGACGCGGGTCTCACGCCGCTCTTCAACGCGCGCGTCAGCGCGCGCTCGTGCTTCTTGCGCGCGCGCCTCTGCGCGCCCTTGCGCTTCTTGCACTCGCGCTTCCGCGCGTGCAACGCGCTCGTACGTGTCGCCACCATGGTTGATCGTATGGCCATCGCGCATGATGCGGCCACCGCCCGTCTGCGGCCGCAAGTCGCCGCTCACTTGTGTGAGCGAGATGTCGCCGCCACCGGTGGACAACGTGCCGTCGAGATTCGATTGCGCAACGCTGATCGATCCGCCGCCGCTCGTGAGCGACAGTTCGCCATTCAGACTGCGCAGATCAATGTTGCCACCGCCAAGCGAACCGTTGAAGCGACCGCTGACGTTCGCAATGCGAACGTTGCCGCCACCCGACTGCAGCTCAACGTTGTAATCGTTCGGCACGCGAACCGTGAACTGCATCGACGCGCTGCGCGAGTTGCTGCGCCGCGTCCATTCCGTGCTGAGCGTAACGTCATTCCGATTCTGCTCTGCAACCAACTCCATGTCGCGCCAATCGCGCCCACCGAGCTCCGCACGAATCTCAACGCGGTTCTCGTTCCATCCTTCGATGGTGATGTTGCCACCGTCGATATCGACGGCGAGCGTACCGCCGCGCGACACGTTGAACGTGCGCACGATAGTCGTGTCGGGCTCGGGCCGGCGCTCGGGTTCTGCGCGCACGGCCTCGCGCGCCGGCGGCGCCGTGCGTGCGCGCGACTGCTGAGCGTTTGTCGACGCCGAACGCCGCGGCATTGCCGTGGCAACACGCGGGGCTTCGGCGACCGCCGAAACAACCGGTGCAACTTCGGTGGTGTTCTCTGCTTTCTTCTCGGGCGCTGCTTCAACCGCGCGCAGAGCAGAGATCGGTGCGAGTGCGAGCACGAACGCGATCGCACCTGCGAGGCGCACCCTCGGCGTAATGGTCGCGCGAACAACTGAATTGTCGATTGCCGCCAGCATACGTCCCTCCAATGTGGACCGGCGAGCCATTCCAATGGCGACGGCGCCGGCGAGTCTGAGCGAACGGGATCCCTGCGCGAGATTGAGCAGGTGATGCGCGTAATCGGGTCCGCGAATGCCGGCGGTGAGTGCGCGATCGTCGCACGCACGTTCGGCTTCGTTGCGCATGTTGCGCGCCGCGAACCAGACCAGCGGATGGAACCAGTACAACGCGCACACCGCGCCTGCGCCGAGTTGCAGCGCATAATCGTTGCGGGCGATGTGTGCGAGTTCGTGCAACAACACTGCGCGACGACGGTCGTCGCTCCATGCAAATGCATCGGACGGAATGAGCAGCACCGGCTTCCGATGTCCCCACGTGACGGGCGATCCAACATCGTCACTGACGACGATGCTGACGTTGCGCGTGACACCGAGTCGCGCCGCGGCGGAGTTGAGCGCGCGCGTCCACGTTTGATCACGAAGGACGTATCCGCGACGCGTGATGCGCGCGAGGCCGAGAATTCCCAGCACGCGCCACATCAATAGAAGTGCGGCAACGCCGGCCCACGCACCGAAAAGCATTGCGGTTGGCGAAATCGATGGCGTCGCGGCTCGGTGTTGTGAAGTCGTCGCTGTTGTCGCCGTCATCGCGGTCGCGTCGCTAGCGCTGTCCGTCGTTGTCGCGGTCGCGCCGTTATCGCTGTCTGTCGTGATCGCTGTTGCTGTCGTTATCGCCGTCGCCCTTGCGATCTGGGCGCGCGTAACAACGACGTCTAATGAAGGGACAATCGGCGCGGTCGCTGCCAGCGCGACCGTACCAGCGAGGGATGCGGCCCAGACGAAATGCCGCGCGGCGGCGGTGCGTGCGCGCATGACCGTGGTCAGCAGCGCGCCGAGTCCAAATACGATCGTGATTTTCGCAATCAACGCGGCGATTGGGTTCATCGCCATATCAATGATTGTGCTCATCGGCTCCCCTTCTTGCGGGCTTGTTCGATGAGTTTGGACAGCCGTTTCACCTCTTCCGATGTAAGCGGACGGTCGGCGGCGCCGAGCATGGCCGCGACGGCGGATTCCATCGAGTTATTGAAGAAGGTGCTGAGCAGCTTCTTGGTCGCCGCTTTGGCGGTCTTGGCGTGGTCCGCCGTGGGGCGATAGACGTGGCGAGGGCCGTCCCACTCGTGCGTGCAGTAGCCCTTATCCTCGAGGATGCGGAGCATGCCGCGCACCGCCGAATAACTCGGCGGATCGGGGAGTTCCGCGAGCACGTCCGCCGCGGACGCGCGTCCGTGGCGGAAGAGGATTTCCATGATTTGCCGCTCGCGCCGTCCGAGCTCGTCGAGTTGCGCCATGTGCCTGGTGTATGCCAGTGTGGTAGCAGGGTGCTAGTACACTAGCACCATATCCTGCGGCGTCAACCGGGGGTGGGGCGAGACGTCTACGCTGCTGCTGCCGGCATGGCGCCGGCATCGACGAGCCGCCGGTTCACCGGATCAACGACGACGTTCAGGCCTTCGAGCGTTCGCGCGCCCAGCAGGGCCAGGTCGCCCGGCTCGGCAAACACAACCTCATCGATTGTTTGAGTACCTGCGGCATAGAGCCACGCGCCACCGGTCCACCGCTCGACGATGGTGCCGGTCGCCTGGCGGAATCGCAGTCGCTTTCGTCGCGAGATGCCGAGCGACTCGAGAATCGCAGACGGGACCCACGACAGTTCCGATCCCGTGTCGACGAGCAGGGACTGCACGCGCAGCCGTTCGCCTGGTTGCGCAGGGTTCTCGAGTTCGATGTCGGTGCGGAAGGTTCCCATTTCGTCGGACACGGTAACACCTCGACATACAGAGTGCGGCACCAAAACGACGCACGCGTAAGCGATTCAACGCACGCCATTCGATCCGAGGCTACCCTCGGCGCTGGAGCGAAGTCAAGTTCGATTGCCGACCGAACGATGACGCCGCGCTGACGGCCGCGCCTATCGTGGCGGCCCGCACCGATGTGTGGTATATAGCGGTCTAAATCATGACTAAAGCGCGCAGCTCCCAAGACCGCGTGGTGAAAGTTCGAGCCAGGCTTTTCGCGAATGGCGACTCCCAGGCCGTCCGGTTACCCAAAGAGTTCTGCTTTCGCGGCGCCGAAGTCTTTGTGCATCGCGACGGTGACGCGGTAACCCTCGAGCCGGCGCCCGTCGCGACTTGGCCGGATGGTCATTGGACACGCATCGACAAGCTGCGCCGCGGGCTACGAATCACGATGCCGGCTCCGCTCGGCGGCGCCTTGCTGCGCTAATTCTTCGCCGCTTGCCGCTTTGCAGTGAACGTGCCTGCACCATATCCGCCGAGATCGAGCGTGCCTTTGAGCGTGCCGTCGGCTTCGACAGTGCCGGTGTACGTGACTTTGAACGTCGTTCCCTGCACATTCGCGTCGAACGCGAATGTGAGTTTGTTGTCTTTGACGCTGCCCTTGAGGTCGGCTTCGCCGAGCGCTTGCGACGAGTAGTGGCCCGTGAGCGTGTCGGCGGATTGCTTGAGCGTCACGGTTGGTGTGCCGGTGCCCGCGTCCGTGTTCACGGTGAACGTCCACGTGCCGGTGAGATCGGTTTTCTTGTCCTGCGCCGCCGCCAGCGCAGGAGCGGACATCATTAGTACGAGCGCAACAGTCGTGAGTCGCATGATGGTTTCCGGTTTCTGGTCGAACAGGCTCTGCACATGCGTACGCTCGGCGAGGCGGCCGAGTCAAGGGGCATTGAGGGGTTGTGGCGGGCACGCCCATTTGGCGCGATAATCCGGAGGCCTCCGACCGCGGGACGCTCCGTGGACCAGCACAACACGACACCCGAACACCCCGCACTGCTCGCCGGCAAATACACGATCGAGCAGGAGATCGGACGCGGTGGCATGGCCACCGTGTATCGCGCAACGCGCACAGGCGACGCAGAACCGGTGGCTGTCAAAATCATGCGGCGCGAATTCGCGACCTCGGTCGAGGCGGCGCGGTTCTTGCGCGAAATCGAACTCGTACGCGGCATGCAGCATCCGCACATCGTACCGGTGCTCGACGCCGGAACGCACGATGGACTTCCGTACTACGTCATGCCGCTGGTGCGCGGCGAAACACTGCGCGCCCGCATGACGCGCGAGCATCAAATGCCGCTCGATGACGCGTTGTCGATCACACGAGACGTCGCCGCGGCGCTGACGCACGCGCATGCACACCAGGTCGTGCATCGCGACATCAAACCCGAAAACATTCTTCTCGAGCATGACCGTGCGCTCGTCACGGATTTCGGAATTGCACGCGCGATCACCGCCGAAGCACGCACCAAGCTCACCAGCACCGGTGTGTCGATCGGCACTATCGGGTACATGAGTCCCGAACAAGCAACGGCCGATGCAAGCGTCGACGGACGTTCAGACATGTATTCGCTGGCGTCGGTGTTGTACGAAATGTTGAGCGGAGAGCTGCCGCACTCGGGTTCCACACCGTCAATGATTCTCGCGCGGCAACTAAGCGACGAAGTGCGCTCGCTGACACCCCTGCGGTCGAGCGTTACGCCCTCGATCGACGCCGCCATCCGTCGCGCGCTCGCACACGCACCTGCCGACCGGTTCGCGACGATCGAAGCGTTCACCACCGCACTGTCGGGCCCTGCTCCGGCCGCGGCGCGTTCGCGCACATTATGGTCTCGACAACGCATCGCTGCCGTTGCACTCGGCGTCGCCGGCGTTGCGTGGATCGGCGCGACATTGCTCGGCGACGAACCAACCATCGGTGATGGACGGCTCGGTATCGCGGTGTTTCCGCTGCGGCCGTTGCGCGCGCAGGATGCGCAATGGTCGGAATCGCTCTCCGACTTTTTGTCGACGGCCCTCGACGGCGTACCTGGTGTGCGCGTGCCTGATCCATGGTCGTTGTGGAGCGATCTGCGCACACAGCGAAGTGCACCCGCTACGACGCCGGACGACATCACAGCGGAACGCCTCGCGAAGCGTGCCGGTGCGTCGCGATATGTCCTTGGCACGGTGCTCGAGTCACGCGGCAAGGTCGAAGTGAGTTTGCGCGTGTACGCGGTAGGCGGAGGCGAACCGCTTGCTGCGATCACCGCCGCACACCACCCCGACTCCATCGCAACGCTCGTACAGGATCTCGGTTCGGCGGTGATCGCCAAACTGTGGGGCGACAAGCGCCCGCCGGGCATGCCGAATATCGAACGCAACTCGACGCGTTCGGCGGACGCACTCAAATCATATCTCGTCGCGCGCGATGCGCTGCGCCGCGGCATCATCGACTCGGCCGAGGCGGCGATCACGCGCGCGATTACGATCGACACGACGTTTGTGCTCGCGTTGCTCGACGCGACGGTGATTTCGTCGTGGACACAGTTCCTGCGCGGACGGCCGATGACCGGCTTGAGCGAATTGTTGCAGCGCGCCGCTGCATCGGGCGACACGTTGAACGAGCGCACGCGACTGCGACTGCGCGCGCTGCAGGCGTCCGTCGAAACGGAAGGCACGCGCGCCGCGGAAGCGCTCGAGCAGGTGGTGCGCATCGACCCAACGGACGTGCAGGCGTGGAGTGAGCTCGCGTTCGTGCGCCTTGTGTACGGCTGGCAATTCGGCGTTGGCGTCGCATCGGCAGCGGAGGCAGCCGATCGCGCGCTCGCGCTCGATTCATCGCACGTACCGACCATAGCCACGCGGCTCGACATGGCGATCGCGGCGCTCGACTCGTCCACAACCGACCGGCTGATCGCGCGGTTGCGCGCGTCCGACAGCAACAGCGCCATTGCGCGGCGGTACGTGACCGCGAGTCATTTGCTCCGCGCGCCCGAGGCAGTGTTTCGCGCGACCATTGACACGCTCACGCCGCAGGACGACGTAGACTGGGCCACGATGGTGCGCACGTTGCGTGCGTATGCACCAGAGCGCCTCAATGCGCTCCTTGCGCGTTGGCGCGCAGTCGCTGGCCTTGGTCAACCGCGACGCAGCGCAGCCATCGTCGCGGCGTACGCCGCCGTCGATCAAGGTCGACTCGCGGAAACGGATTCGGCGATTCGCGCGGGCGCGCTGCGTGAACACAGCGGGCTCGATCAGTTCGTCAATCGCGCGATTGTCGCCAGTTCGATCGCGGGCGTTACGGACTCGGTTTCCGCGACGAACGCAGCGATGCGTATGGCGCAGTTCATGCCGATCGGTACGGCGCTCAAGCGATTCAACACGGATGCGGTCTGGGAAACCGCGTGGACCCTCGCCGCGTGGAACGCAATGTATGGTGACACCGTCGTGTCACGGCAGTGGCATGCGCTGATCGGAACGTTTCCCACTGACGGGACCCCGCGCGACTGGCGCGCCGCGTTGCGCGCCGACATCGAAGCGCGACTGGCCGCACGTCGCGGCGATCGCGGAGGAGCGCTGCGCCTCGAGACGCAAGCATACACGCTGTGGGCTGTGCACACGAACTATCAGAATTCGTTGAGCCCCGAGGCGGCAATGCGGTTCACGCTCGCGGAACTCCTCGCCGTTGCGGGACAGACCGACAGCGCAGCGGTGTTGTTTGGTTCGCTGATTCCACCGGGAACGTATGTCGGACCATACACCGTGCGCTCGTATTACGAACTTGGGCGTATCGCGGAATCGAAATCGCGGCGCGCCGAAGCGAGCCGGTACTATGAAATGGCCGCGCGGTCGTGGGTGAACGCGGGCGGCGAAGTACGCACGTGGCTTAACCGTGCGCGCGAAGGGTTTGCGCGGACATCGGCGACGGCGCGCTGAGAGCGGCGGTTTCTAGTCGAACAGACCATGCACATCGATCATGAGCGATGTTGAAGCACCAGCCGGGTGCCACTCGAGTGTGTTCTCACGAACCGCGTCCTCGTGGCCTGGTCTCACGACCGTAACGCATCGCGTTTCCGGATCTACGATCCAGTACTCGGCAATCGTCAGCTCCAAGTAGAGATCGCGCTTTTCAACGTGGTCGCGCCGCCGTGTTGTTGGAGACACGATCTCGACAACGAGAATCGGCAACGGTGCCCTATTCCACGGTGTGCTGCGCGGAGCCGGTGATCGCACCATCAAGTCTGGTTCAACCTGCGTATCCGCAAGCTGTACCACGGCTCGCGGATGATACACGAGACCGAGACGATTCTCCGCTACGTACGGACCAAGCGCGCGGATAAAAGCGCCGCAAGCGTCTCGTGATCCTGATTCGGCGCAGGTGTCACGAGCAGTTCTCCGTGCACCAGTTCGTACTTGTTGCCGTCCTCAGGCAACAGGTCGAGTTCCTCGAGCGTCCACGGTTTCGTTGCGGCCATGTGCGCGTGTTCCTTTTTCGCTATGGCCGAGCGTACGCTCGGCGAGGCGGCCGAGTCAAGTGGTGCGATGGAGCGCGCCTACTTCCGCGTTATCTCGATCACTCCGCGCGGATGACCCATCCCGAATCGGGCAGACGCCTGGCCGGCGTTCCAGTACCGAACTTCGCTCACATCGATGACGCGTAGTTGCCGCAGGTACTCTGCCCTGCCGAGAAACGATCCGTTCATGAACACGCTCACCGAACTCGGCGTTGGGTCAGACACCGACGTCGGGCCTCTGCTCGACAACCACTCGGGACGGAGTTTCGCAATCGCGTCGTAGAGCTCCGTTGAGTTTGTCGCCTGCAACTGCGCTCCTGAGAGCGTACTACCGCCGTTGGAACGCGTACCACCCACGGCGGCCGCGCCCGCGCAGCCCAGCGCGAAACAGATCGCGAACAAGCCAATGCTCGGCGCGCGCATGCGTGGCATTCACCGAATGGGGAATCGAAGCGATGCCGAGAACCGGACTCGCTGCGCCGGCGGCGGCGGCGGAGGCTCTTCATTAGATGTGTTCGGATCCGCCCATTGCACAACGCTCTTTACGACCAGCGCCAGTACAGCCGCCGTACCCACGCTCGCCGCGACGGTCCGCACACGCGAGAGTTTGCGACGATGGACTTGCACCACTTCCGCGCGACCAAGAAAGAGCGTTTGCCATCCACTGTCCATCAGCGCGCCACGGTACGTTCGCGTGACGGGCACTGACACCGACACCGAATCGTGCAGCTCGCGCGCGACGCGCCCGTCGAGATTGGTCGTGTACGTTCCGAGATCTTTGCTCAGCCGCGCGGCAGCGGACTCCGTCACCACCACGCGAACGTCAGCGCGCGGATTAACCGCGCCAACCTGCACGGGCACGTACTTGTAACAACCAGTTGCTGCGAGCCCAACGACGAGCACAGCAACACAGCGCGTCACGAACGCTCGAGGTCGCCGCATGCAATTGGAGACAACCCGTTCCAGTTCGTCGCCGACTGCGACGGCCGCACGCGCACGCTGTATGCGCCAAGCGAGTCGAGCGAGCCCGCAATCGAACGCGTGATCGTCGCCGCGCCCGTTGCATCCGCAACTATGTCTGGATACGACGGAACCGTTGCGAACAAGAACAATCCATTGCCGGCCGTGCTGTTCGTTGCGGCGACGTTCACTGAGCAATCGCCGCCACGATACATGCGCCACTGATACACGGCGTTCGGCGTCGCGCCGGTCACAGTCACGACCGCTTGCATGCGCGAGCCGAAGTATTCCGTGACGGTCACCGAAGCCTGCAACGTCGCGGTACCGACCGGCGTTACGGCCGCGCTCCACGTTTCGCGAACTTCAAAATCCCCGGCGCCGTCGCGCACTTCCGCAGGGCCGGCGTTGTCACATGCCGCGAACGTCGCGGCGAGCGAGAGACACACTGAGACTCTGCAAATGTTTGTCATCGGGTGGCCCACCATACTTTCACGAGCATGCCTTCGAGCCCGGTCGGAATTCCTGTCGCCAGCACCTGATTGATGTTGGTGCTCAGTTCAGAGCCGGGTGTTCGAATGCGCTGCGGAATGCCGCTGAGCACCGCCTGTTCGACGGGCGCGGGAACGACCGGATATCCGGTCCGGCGCCAATCATTCCACGGTTCGACTTTCAGGAAATTCGCGACGTACTTCTGCTCGATGATTTCTTCGAGCGGGTCGGTGAGCGTACTCAGCGCAGGGCGCGCCGCGAGATAGGCATCGATCGCCGCGGTTGCAACGCCGAGTTTTTGCATGTTTGCACGAATGCCATCGCGATACGGCGCGTCCGCTGCCGCGGCACCACTGACAATGAGCCGCGCTTCTGCTTCCGTGAACTTCTGGTCTGCAAAGCTCACGAGATTCAGCGGCGCAGTCTCGTTCGAGAAGAATGGCCCGATCCATGACACGGTTGAATCGGCGAGTTGGTCGCTGCCGTTGCGATGGCCGACGTACGTGGGTGTGAGCGATGGATATCGCGTCGTACCACGAATGGAGTCGTATACGATTGGCGTGAACATGATTGGCAATCGCGGATCAGCCCCGCCCTTCAACAACTCGACCATGAATTCGGATGCAACGAGCAGATTGCGCTGATCCTGGAACGTCCAGTTCGGATTACGTGCATTCGCGCCACCCGGATAAATGAAATCCGCGTCGTCGCTGTTGCTGGCCAATCCCGACGCGATTGCGCTGA
Organism: Gemmatimonadaceae bacterium; assembly: GCA_035277145.1. GTDB lineage: Bacteria > Gemmatimonadota > Gemmatimonadetes > Gemmatimonadales > Gemmatimonadaceae > DASRAP01. The sequence continues at coordinate 86,377 of DATELA010000072.1, forward strand.
GCGCCGCGTTCGCTCGCGCGTTCTGGTCTTCACCTTGTGCATACGCCAAGCGGATGTTCATGCGCGCTTGCAGGAAGTGCGCGACTTTGATCCACCGCGTCATGTCGCCGGCAAACAAAAGATCGTTCGACGTCGGCCTGCGTCCTGTTGGACTGCTCAGGTCAGCGATGGCCTCGTCGAGCAGCGTGCTGATGTGCGTGTATACGGCCTTTTGTTCGTCGTATCGCGGTTCGCGGATCGCGGGATTGCCCGCGTCGTCACACGGTACTGGTCCCCAGAGATCGGTGATGACCTGGAACGTCCACGCATTGAACAGCTTCGCGAGACCGCGGTAATAAATGTCCGCCGGGTCCGACGCGTCCTGTATCATGCGTCGCGATTCGTTGCCCGGTCGCGTGTAGTAGTAATCCCACGCCGTGCTCGCGTCGGTTTCGGCGAGTTCATAGCGATGCACTTCCGCATAGCTGCGCGTGGCGCGGTTGTACGAGAACTGCTGCAACCACTCTGCGCCCCACAACGAGTTCTCGCCGTAATACGTGGAGTGCGCAAACATCGCAATCAGCGCGGGAAGCCTGATCTCCACTGGCGCCTGCTCGGGCGCGTTTGGGTTGTCATTCACGTCGAGCAAGCTGTCGCACGCGAACACAGACGCCGCCAACGCTACCGTGACTCCCGCGCGCGTTGCGGCTCGAATGGTTTTCATTCGCGATCTCCTCGAAGGCGCTCGTTGCGCGGTTAGAAGGTGGACCGGAGACCGAACAACCAGCTGCGCGTTTGCGGCTCGCCGAACTGACGGAAGAATTGTCCGCCGGCGTTTTGGCCGCCGTACACATCGCTCTCAGGATCGCCGCCCGAGAAATCGCTCCAGACTTTGAGATTTCGGCCGGTCAAGTAAACGGACATCGCGTCGAGGTTCACGCGCCGCAGAAACTTTTCCGGAACGCGGTATGAGAACGTCACCTCGCGCAACTTCACAAAACCCGCAGGCTCGATCTGGTTCTCGTGCCGGTCAAAGCCGTACATCAACGGGTAGTAGTCCTGATCCTTGAACAGACGCACGGTGTTGGGCGCGCCCGTGTTCTCGTTGATCCCGTCGTGAACGACGTATGTGTATCTGTCGTTGGTGAAGATCGAACGTCCGCTCGCGGTCGTGTATTGCGTCTCGAAGTTGATCAGCTTGCCGCCGTGCCGAACGTCCGTGAGCGCAGACAAGCCGAAGTTGCGCCACCGAACTTCTGTGGTGACGCTGCCGGTCCAATCCGGCATGACGCTGCCGAGGTTGCGCAGCTCATCCGTGCGAATCGGGTAACCGTTGTCCGCAATGAGCAACGTGCCGGCGGGCGAACCAGCGAAGCAGGGATTCGGATCCACGCAATTGCGCTTCCATCCGTAACCCCAAATCACGCCGTATGGTTGTCCTTCCATCACGCGGATTTGCGGCCACGAATAGCCGGCGAGATAAATCGACGTGACGCCCGGTGCCAGGCTCAACACTTTCGATTTGTTCTTTGCCCAGTTGACGCCGACGTTCGCGGACAACGAACCAATCTCGAGTGGACGGCCGTGCAGCGAAATCTCGATCCCGTTGTTCTGGAGATCGCCGGCGTTGCGCACAATGCTCGTGTATCCCGTCACAGCGGATGACGGCACGCTGAAAATCTGATCGTAGCTGTTCTTTCTATACAGCGAGATTTCTCCGCGCGCTCGGCCACCGAAGAAACGCATTTCCAGACCGAGCTCGTTCTCGATCGTGGATTCGGGCCTGAGATCGGGATTACCGAGCTGCGTGGATTGCGTGTACGCCGTCACGCCGCGGAACGGGAAGCTGATGGACGGTCCACCGAATTGCTGAATGTCGTTGTTCGCGCCTTTGGCGATTCCGCCGGTGACATATCGCGTCGACAGCGAATACGGTGGCGCATCGTTGCCGACTTTCGCGGTCGACAAACGCAGCTTACCGAAGTCGAGCCAGCTCGGCCTCCACTTCAGCGCGTCCGTGAACACAACCGCGAGACTCGCTGACGGATAGAAGTAGGAATTCGCATTCGTCGGCAGCGTAGAGCTCCAATCGTTTCTGCCGGTCAGCGTGAGAAACGCCCAATCGGCGTAGTCCGCGGTGACCTGACTGTACGCGCCAATGAGGCGGCGCTTGGTTGGCAGATTCGCGTTCGTCGTTTGCGTCGCGAAGTTGCCGATGTTGAAGTAGCCGGGAATGACGATCGAACTTCCGCTCGCTTCGACAAACGACGCGTCCTGCAAATACATGTTCGCACCGACCAGCGCACCCACGGTCACCTTGCCCTGCTGACCCAGCGGACGCGGATCGAGAATCAGTTGCAAATCATTGTTGAACGTTCGGCGCGTGCTCTTGCGCTGCCGCGTGGACCCGGACGTTTGGTTCTGCGCGGTGCGCCACGGCCGTTCATTGACGAATCGTCCGTATTCACTCACGTACGCGTCGACGCCTGCGTTGTTCGAGAGTTGCAGGCCCGGCATCAACTTCAGTGAGAACTGCTGACCAAGTATCCAGCGATTGGTTTGTTCGCTGTTGTACTCATTGAGCGCCGACCACATGTAGTGCGGTTCGTTCCCGCCGTACATCACGGGGGAGCCATCGGGCATCCACGCCTGGCGCGTGTCGGTCGACGGTGGCGTATCGATCAGGTCGTGGTCCAATCCGTCGAACGAGTCGTTGAGGAACGGGTTGTCGACGCGGATTCGCTGCAGACTCGTGGTAGATGTAAGCCAGTCATTCCACTTGAAACTGACGTTGCCGCTCAGCGTCAACCGATCGAGCGCCGCCATTGGGTTGACACCGCGTTGATCCACCCACGACGCGCCAAACGTGTACGTGCCGAGATCACCCATCGACCCTCTGCCGCGCAGCGCGTTCTCGACACTCGGCGAACTCTTATAGAAGTCTTCGCGTGCGTCGCGAAAGCGCACGGGACCCACGGAGTCGAACACCATTTGCGGAATGCTGTCCTTGTGCGGACCCCAATTGAGCCGCGTCTCCGGTGCTGTCGTCGCGCCGGGTTCACACCAACCGCCCTGGCTGAGCATGCGTCCATTGCAGAAATAGCCGCGACTGCCGGCTGCCCAGTCCGTCGTGTATCCCTTGATGATTGGCGAGTCGTAGCGCACCTGCGAGCTGTATTCAAACGTGAGCGGGAGGCCCGTCTTCCCTCGCTTGGTCGTGATGATGATCGCGCCGTTTGCCGCGCGCGAACCGTAGAGTGCCGTCGCCGCTGCACCACGGAGCACCGTGATGTTTTCGATGTTCTCCATGTCGATGTCCATCTGCCGGCTTCCGGACGAACCGGTGCCCAACGCATTGCTCGGCCCGTCGGAGTTGGTCGCGACGGGCATACCATCGATCACAAAGAGTGGTTGCGAGTTTCCTGAAAAAGAATTCTCGCCGCGAATCGTGACGCGCGCGCCTGCGCCTGGACGGCCGCTCGAACTGGTAACACTCACGCCCGCCGACTGACCCGCGAGCGCCTGCATCAACGTCGTCTCGGGTACGCGCTCTAATGTTTGCGACGTGATGGTTTGCACGCCGTAGCCGAGACTTTTTTCGGCGCGCGTAATTCCGAGGGCGGTGATGACGACGTCGGACAAACTGTATGGGACGTCCGTCAGCGCGAAGTCTGCGGTGATTGTGGTGTCGCGCGTGACGGTGATGGTGTCTTCGAGCGGTGCGTAACCGATGAGGCGTACGCGCAGAATGCGTTCACCAACGGGCACGTTGCGGATGATGTACCGACCTTCCGCCCCCGCCACTGCGCCGAGCGTTGTACCGACGACGGAGACTTGCGCGCCGGCGATTGGCAGACGGCTGACGTCGCCGAGCACCTGGCCAACTACGGTGCCGACTTCGCCTTGCGTTTGTTGAGCTGCGAACGCTGTGGTGCTGGTAAAAGCGAGTGCGAGCGCGCAAACCATGGTACGCGTCATGTGACGTCTCCGCCGTGCGTGCGGGAGAGGATGGGCGACGCGTGGGCGCAACGTGTGACGCGCGCCAGCATCGGCTTGCGCGGCGTGAGCGCAACGGGTGACATCGCGCCGATTCTGGCGCGCGCGTCGCTCTTCGAGTGCATGGCGAGCGGGACTGCACGATTCGTTCCGTCCCAACTGCGCGTGCGTGACGCGGGGAAAGCAGCCGGCTAGTCGAACAACCTCTGCACGTCCACTACGAGTGGTGCTGCGGTGCCGGCCGGCTGCCACTCGACCGACTCACCGCACACGACGTCGGCGCGACCCGGCCTCACCACTGCGATGACTCGTTTCTTGGGGTCGACGATCCAGTAGTCCGGGACTTTGAGATCGTCGATGTAGAACGCGCGCTTGCGTTCGCGTTCGTGGCGCCGCGACGACGGCGAGAGAATTTCTGCGACCAGGATTGGGAGCGGCACATCGTCCCATGACATGTGCGACGCACCGGCCGCACGAACCATGATGTCAGGTTCGCAACGAGAGCCCCGGCGCTGAATGATTGCGCGAGGCCGGTAAGCGAATCCGAGATCGTTGGCCTCAGCGTATCGATCGAGCACGCGCGCGAGGCGCACGGCGATGGTCTCGTGGTTGTGCGTAGGTGCCGGAGTCACGAAAAGCTCCCCGTGCACCAACTCGTACTTGTTGCCGTCGTCCGGTAACAGGTCGAGTTCCTCGAGCGTCCACGGTTTCGTCGCGGCCATGTGCATGTGCCACCACTCCTCGGCGAAGTTTGAAATGCGCGCATGGGCCGAGGATACCACTGCGCGGAGAAATCACTGTCACCAGATCATCGCACGCGTAATCGAAAAAGCGCGCGAATTATCAATGGCCGAGCGTACGCTCGGCGGGGCGGCCGAGTCAAGCGGGCAAATGCGCCTTGTGAAGCACCAACAGATGTGAAGCAGTCTCCCTACCGCGGCGCGACGCGCCGCTCCGGCGCGGTGCTACGTCATGTCACCGCTGAATCGTGTGCACCTCGACGTTCTGCACGTCGTCGGCGTCGCGCCGGATGACGAGCACGCGATCGCCGCGCACCGCGACGACGCTCGCGCGTTCTGGTCCGGTCAGCCGCGCAACGAGTGCTCCAGTCGGCGAATACACCAGGTATTGCTGCCGGCGCCAATCCGGTTCCGGGTATTGCTGCGCGAGTACGCGTCCATCGGTGTCAACCAACAACTTGCTGAGCTGCGGAACGTGCGACGGAAACGGAATGGCGTCGAGCATTCTTGTCTCGAGCGAGAGTGCGTTGGTATTGCTCGATGCGCGTGCGGCCGAGAGACGCTGCTCGCGATACGCCGCGAGGTGCGGGCCGCTTGCGATCGGTGTCGTGCGCGTACCGTCAATGCGCGTCGTGGTTCCGGACGGTGCCGAAAGCACGCGCACGGGAAACGACGCCGAGTCGGCGATGTAGATGTGGTTCGGCCCGATCGCGACAAGCGATAGCGTGGCGAACGGTCTCGACATCAACACTCGTGGCGTTGCGAGTTTCACCCATTCCTCGCCCACGAGATTGCCAACGAGCCGATTCAATGGTGCGCCCGACGGCGAGTACGTCCACAGTTCCAGCGGTACCGGATGCACGCCCGGTGGTACTTCGGAACTAACGGGCCGCTGAACGCGCACGATGATGTGGCCGTCGTCGAGCACTGCCGCAGCAGTCGGCGACAGTCCTTCCGTTGGTGACAGCAGGGTCACGCTGCGAGCGAAGCGTCCGTTGCGATCCAGGATGCTGACGCGCCGCTGCGCTGCATCGTACGTCGCGATGGAATCGCGGCCGTACGCGCGCACCCATTGCAAGTTTTGAAACTCCGCGGGTCCGCCGCCTTTGCGTCCGATGGAGTGCACGAGGCGTCCGGTCGAGTCGAACAGCAGAACCTTCGCGTGCTGGACGTCGCCGACGAAGATCGAACCGTCACCAAGGAATCCGGCGGATACTATTTGCGCAAACCCTTCCTCGTACGTGATCCGAACGATTGGTGCATCGGACGCGCGCCATTGAGGAGCCGTCTGCTGGGCCGTTACGGTGGCCGCGGCAGTACTGACCACGAGCCAGGCACAGGTGCGGACGATGGATGCCATGACCGTTGGATGCAGCGCGCGGCTTTTGCGTTGCGCATGCGAGTCAACGCGGAAGTTAGACGCGCCCGTAAAATGACGGCTCGCTGACGCTTCGGTGCAATAGTTCACGCCGTCGTGCGGTTGTTCCCTTCGGACCGCAATCTTAGGTTGCAGTGTAGGCTCTTACGGCTGTTCCCGGAGGCAACATGTCAACGCCGGTCAGGAAGCGTAGGCTCTCGCGCAAGCGAGCAAAGCTCGCAGCGAAGAAGGCGCGAAAACGCTACAAGAAGGGAGCGAAGAAGTCGTCTACCTGGAAGAAGGGTGGAAGCCAATGGTCGCGCGTGCTGGGCCATTTTGGTTCGGCCGCATAGCCCGCTGGGACATCGCACTGCTTCGCGCCGCGGCGGAGAACCGTGCCCGACTACAATAGACAAGTCTTTCTTAACGTCCCGTTCGACGCCGGCTACAAGAAACTGTTGCGGGCGCTGGTTTTTTCCGTTCACGAATGCGGCCTCGTCGCACGGTGCGCTCAGGAAGAGGACGACGGCGGTCAGTTCCGATTCGAAAAGCTCGCGCGCATCGTTTCACAGTGCCGGTTCGGAATTCACGACTTGTCCAGGACCACGCTCGACTCGGTTAACCACCTCCCGCGTTTCAACATGCCGCTCGAGCTGGGGCTGTTCCTTGGCGCGCGACGATATGGCCAACGCGGTCAGCGAAGGAAGGTTTGCCTGATTCTTGATCGTGATCGGTATCGGTATCAGGTCTTCTGCTCTGATATCGCTGGGCAGGACATTCGCGCGCACAACAATGAGGTAGCAAAAGCTCTCGGCGCCGTGCGCAACTGGCTGCAAACGCACCTGCCCGCCAGCGCGCGCCTCCCTGGCCCCGCCGCTATTGCGAGCCGCTACATCGACTTTCAGCGGCAGCTTCCCTATATGTGCGAGCTGTCCAGCCTCAAGCCTGCCGAGATGTCATTCATCGACTATCAGCTGCAGGTCGATGCCTGGCTGGATGCGAATCCGCGAAGCTAAGCCGCCCGCCACCGCTCAAACCGCTCGGCGAGGAAATCGCGATTCGGTTTCTGCGATTCCGCTTTCGGTGTGATCAAATCCGCGCCGTGCATTTGCTGCAATCCGTGTTGCAACATGGGCCCGTCGCGTTCCTTGAGGACATCGCCGTTGACGTGCACGCGGTAGTCGGGATCGATGCCGATGATGTCGAGATCGTACGCCGAGTGATGGATCTTGCAGAGCGCCAGGCCGTTGGGGATCTCGGGCAGCCCGCGCTCGTGCCGATCGGAGAGAATGTGCGCGGCGTCGAGTAAGTCGGCGTGCCTGAGTTGGCAGATGGCGCATCGCGTGCGGTACGCGCGCATGATGAGATCGCGAAAGCGTCGCTGGTGCAGGCGCACTTTCACCGCGCGCGTGGCGTATTCGCGATCGGGTGCGCGGAGTGCGACATCGACGTGCGCCGCGCCAATGAGTCTCAGATCAACGTCCTTCTCGACGCGGAATTCGAGTTGCGACGGTGAATCGCCGGTAATGAAGACCGGAAACACCGCATCGTAGAGACCGGGCTGGACGCCGATCAGGTAAATCATGGGCGCGCGCGTTTCGTACGCGCGTCGCACGGCGCGGTTGCGCGGATTATTGGGATCGGTGCCTTCGTATTTGTACGTGAAGAATCCGGTATTCTCGTCGAGCTGATCGTCGTACGGTGCGGGGCGGCCTGGCTTTGGCGCGACGGTGACGATGGTGAGTGCAGCGCCGTATGCGCCGAGTTGCTGCGGTTTCCAGATGCCTTGTTGTGTGGGGCCGAGTCTGATGCGTTCGCCTTCGAACACAAATCCTTCGGCGATCTCGGCGGCGGAGACGATGGTGACGCCGTCCTTCGAGTCGCGCAGTTGTCTCAAGCGCGCGAACGCGGCTTCGCGGAGGAGGAGGTCTGGGGTGGACGGCATGTGCGGCTCAAATATGCGCTGTCACTCCTCGCTGAATACAGACGCATCGGGCGTCGCGCGGGAGGAACACCGCGATGACGCTCGGACGGATCCTTTGCCGTCGTGGGGCAAAGTCCGGTCGGTAGAGATCACCGTTTGTTGCTAAAGCGCTTGTTTCGCTCGATGTCAGCTGTAAGCTTACAGCTGACATGGCAAGAACATTTGGTCGAAAGGCGGCTTCCAGTGGCCCCAACTCCGAACTGCGAACCGGAAAACGCCTCAGGGAGCTGCGAATGGCTTCGCGGATTTCACTGCAGTCGATCGCCGACCGTCTTGACTGTTCGCGTCAGTTCGTAAGTGACTTGGAGCGGGGCCGCCGAAGCTCCGGGGACGTGACGCTATGGATGGGCATCGCCAGCGCCCTCGGCGCGGATCGCGACGCATTCCTGCTGAGCGTTTGGAAGGATCGCGGCGCACTGCTCGTTCCAGCTCCTATCAACCTCGACGAGTCCGTATCGCGCCTGCTGGACCGTGCCGAAAGACAATCGCGCCTGAGGTCGCGTTGATGGATTGCCAAGTGGAGCATGCCACAGGTGTGAATTGCGATGCAGTTCACGTGGGGACGGTGAGGGTCCGCAATCGCGCGACGCAGTCCGTCTCCATCCGCGTTGACAATCAGCCGCTCTGGCTGACGCTCCCAGCGCCCGACTGCGAGATCGCACCTGGTATTCGCTGGGGTGACGTGGATGAGTGCTATCGTCCGGCGTTTTGGTGCCATCATGCATGGCGACGTCGGCTCGACTCACCTCTCCAATCGCGGTACGCCCTCGGCGCTGATCTCGGAGAAGAGGTCGCCGCATGCCTCCTCGGCGGCTTTGGAGTGCGCGGTGAGATCGGCGTCGCGGCGTTTGAGATGCTACGCGCTGAGGGACTTCTCAGTGGCAGTTCGTTTTCAGCGGGCGCATTTGAGCGCGCGTTACGCGTGCCGCTGCGCGTCGGTGCACGCTCGGTACGCTATCGGTTTCCCGCCTTGAAAGGGCGGTATTTGGCACTCGCCTTGTCCGAACTCTCGGAGTCCGACCCTCCGATCGAATCACGCGAGCTTCGCAACTGGCTGCAAAGGCTCCCGGGTGTCGGACCTAAGACCGCATCTTGGATTGTTAGGAATCGAGACGCTACAGCGCGGGTTGCAATTCTCGATATTCACATCGTTCGGGCATGCCAGATTATTGGACTCTTCCCAGGCCGATGTTCGCTCCCACGCGACTACGACGCGCTGGAACAGCGCTTTCTCTGGCTCGCAGACCAAATGTGCGTTGCTCCATCGGACCTTGATGCCACGATGTGGGCAGAGATGCGTGTGGCACCAGCGCCGGCGAGCAAGGCGCTGTCGAGACGCCGGCGAGCTGACTGGCGCGACTGACAGGGTGTCCTGCTGTGTAACACCATTCTTGCGCGCAGGAAGGAACCACGCCACGTTCTGGGATCACTTCGACGGGTAACCCCATGAGCGGCGGCGGCGGCAGCGGGGGCGGCGGTCCGGACACAGCGATCGACTGCGCAAGCTTTGTTGCAACGACCGAAGTCCTCAGTCCCGATCCAGCCGTAGTCAACACAACCAAGAAGAACACAGTCGGAACGCTCCAGCTAGGATCTGCGGTATCGCGACCCGTCCAGGTTGTGCTTCCTGGCAACGCGATTCTTGGAAGCGTGTCTCCGCCGGGTGTCGCGAAGCTGAAGCAATGCATCGCCGACGGATTCAAGTATAAGGCGACGGTAGTCGCCATTAGCGGCGGTGCCGTGCGAGTCGAAATTCGACCGAAGTGAAGCTGCTTGAGATCGCGGGCGGGCTATACCGCGAAGCCTGTCGTGAGCCATTTATCTACAATGAGCTTCGCGGCTCGGGCGGGCGCGCGGCGTGGGTCGCCGTAGAACTGGGTTGCGCCGCGCGGCTCCATACCTGCGTCGATGACACAACGAACGAAGACGCGAAGGAATGGGCTTCGACAGTAGGTATGTCGCTCGCCGCTCATGAAACTCGGGCTGTGCCAAGCTTCGCATACGTCCACGCGCTTTCCATCCCGGTTATCCGTCCACACCCACTCGAATTGATGGACAAGACACGTGTTGACGTGGAAGCGGAAACGGTGCTCCGCTTTGGAATGCTTGAAGCAAACACCATCGTGCGCGCGAAAACTGCAGTGTATGACCCGCAGTCGGCGTTCTCGCCCGAGCCGTTTCGTGCAAATGGGTCGACCGCGGCGCGGTTAGGCATTGTCGCCAACGAATCCGAGGCAAGGTCGCTTGCTGGAAACGCGGTAGCGACTCCTGCAGAGCTAGCCATGACGATTCGAAATCGGGAGCAGGCCGAGGTGGCCGTCGTGAAGGCTGGGGCCAGCGGCGCATGGGTGGCTGACGCCCACGAAGTTGTACATGTCCCGAGCCGAGTTACGCCACGGGTGTGGTCTATAGGATCTGGGGACGTTTTCGCGAGCGTCTTTGCCGTCCGCTGGGCTCTCGAGGACGCCAACGCTGCTGATGCCGCGTCGGAAGCAAGCAGAGCTGTCGCCGCGTACGTCGATCGGCAGGTGCCGCCGAAACGCGAAGATCTGGTCGAGTCAGAACGTTACCCCCAGGCGAGCAATCAGGTACCGCGCGGCCAGGTATATCTCGCCGCACCGTTTTTTTGCGTCGCACAGCGTTGGCTTGTCGAGGAGTGTCGCGCGTCGATGCCCCGCACGGTGAAGGTTTTCTCGCCACTCCACGATGTCGGCAGGGGCCCGTTCGACGAAGTGGCTGAGGCTGACCTGCGAGCGCTGGACGCGAGCGACGCTGTCCTGGCACTTGTCGAAGGGTGCGATCCTGGAACGCTCGTTGAGGTTGGGCACGCGCGCGCGCGCGGCATCCCAGTTGTTGCGCTCGCTGAGTCTCTGTCGGAAGAGTCGCTAGTCATGCTTAGAGGAACTGGTTGCATCATCACGCAAGACCTTGTCAGCGCGATCTACAACGTCGTTTGGCAGCTTGGCACCACGAAATCACGTTAGGACCGACGACTCATAATGACGAGCACTGCGCGCCGAGCGTTGCTGCTTTCAGGAGGCCTCGATTCGTCTGCACTCGCGTTTGTCGAGCGGCCTGACGTTTGCGTCACTATTGACTATGGTCAGCTGGCGTCAGCCGGCGAGCTGCGTGCGTCGAGAGCAGTATGCGAAATGCTTGGCTTAAGGCACGACGTCGTTCGGGTTGACTGCAGCGCACTAGGTTCGGGCGACTTGGCCGGGCGGCCTGCCTTGGATATTGCCCCGGTTCCAGAGTGGTGGCCATTCCGGAACCAGCTGATCGTCACGTTGGCGGCCATTCACCTCGCAACGAACAACGCGGCAGAGATTCTCGTCGGTGCGGTGAGCACGGACGGCGCTCACGCTGATGGGCGCAGCGAGTTCTTTGCGGCGCTCAACGGGCTCCTAGCTATTCAGGAAGGCGCCTTTTGCGTGCGAACGCCCGCTCTTGCGTTCACAACCGCTTCGTTTGTACAAGCGCACAACGTCCCGCGTGAACTGCTCGGATGGGCACATTCCTGCCATACCGGTGAGTGGGCGTGTGGCGAGTGCCGCGGGTGCGCGAAGTACAGCGGGGTTATGCGACAGCTATTTGGCGCCTAAATCCTTGAGCATGCTGAGTCCCGTGCCGAGAGCTGAGACTCGTGCGTACACAAACGTCGCGTACTGGACGGGTCCGACCGTAGATCTCCCTCCGCCGGCGCGGCGTAGAGCGGATCTGTTCACCGCGCTCGGGAGGAGGCGAACGACACAGCCAACGCGCCGGCTCTCACGGGCGGAGCTCGCGACCTTGTGTTGGTTCGCCGGGAAGGACCTCGCCCACCGAAGAGTCGGTGGCGACGCAACATGGGTACATCGTGCCTTACCATCCGCCGGTGGCTGCCACCCCGTTGACCTGATCGTTCGTGGAGTCACAGGGCTCGACAACCGATGGTGGCGCTATGACTCTCGCACGCATTCACTAAGTGCCGTGAAGGTCCGCTCGATCCGAGCCTTGAATCGCTTTCACCATGCGATCGACGTCGTGCGTTCGACGAACGACGCGGCAACAACAATTTGGATGGTCATCGAACCGGGGCGAACGTCGCGAAAATACGCCAACGCTCACAGTCTGGTGTGGCGTGACGCAGGTGTCGTTCTTGCTGGCATCGCTCTCGTCGCGGCCGCAATGAACTTCGCGTGCCGGCCATTAGGCATGACGGGCGAACCCGAGCTTTCGGCTGCGCTGGGATTCAAGGCGTTACGCGGTGCCGGCGGGTTACTGGTCGGGCACAAATAGACGCTCGTGGAAACGCAACGGCGAGAGAGTGCGCGGCGCACGCGATCGACCGATGTTGTCAGCTGCGCCGCGCTGCTTTTTCGCGCTGACGCCTTAACGGCGGAAAGCCAGCCGGAAGCTGCGTTGACTAATTCGGTCCGCGCGGGCGACGCACTCTGACTCCAGTCGCCGACGCCCCGCCCTGCCAATGCTGGTGTTCCCCGCACCAGTCGTCGTGCGCTGTTTGCGGGAACGCCGTGTTTTCGACATCAGTCTGGCCGTCGACCATTTCTCCGTCGTCGCTCAGAACTTTTCTTTGGAAAACATGAGGCGCGTGACGCTTGCACGCTCCGATAGCGAAGCCGAAATCATCGGCGACAATGAACGACCAAAACCAACAAGTTTGGCATGTGGTCGGCTTTCCGTCGTGCCGCGGGTGACGACGCTGGGCGTCGCCTTCTTCAAAGCGGGGCTCGCGCATCATCCCCTCCGTAGGAAACCTCCAGAGCTCGCATGATCGCGCGCTCGCATCACGCGCCGCGCATGGTTAGGCGCGAGTCGAACACGCCTGCCTTACAAATTGCGGTGCTTGCCGTGCCTTCCGAACGGTACCGCAGCCCGAACGCAGCGGTCGATTTCGGCTGCCGACTGCCCCAGCTAGTCGCCCTTTACTTTTCGATGCTTTCGGTAGTAAGCGAAATACTCCTTCAGCTTTTCGTGTCGACGTTCGATCTGATACCGCTCGCCAGGCGCGCTACTCAGCATCGTCTGAAAGGCGTATAGCTCACGGTTTGTTCGCTCAATGCCCGCTGCGATTTCTTGACGCAACCGAGCCCAGAGGTCGAACGTAAACGAAGCGAAGATTCGCCTTTCGTCCGCGTCCATTTTTTCGCCTATCTCTTCGAACAACAAGTAGATCGACGTCACGTAGGACCGTGTACCAATCTGCTTCGCGCGTGAACCAAACAGTCGGTGCAAGGACCCCATGACAGATACGATACGCGCCGTTTGCTTCGCAAATAGCTGTTTCGCATCACCAGTGGGTAGCTCGTACTCCTGAAAAAAGAACAGGAGATCTTCATAGCGTGTCCGCGCAAAACTATGCTGTTTGGCGCGAGCAAATGAGTTAACGGCGATCTGCGCACCAAGCGTTGCATTAGCGTGGCGTCGCCGAGGAATCTTGAGACTCTCGATAAAGGGATGGTCAGCGAGTTTCCTAAACACAAAATCTCGCATTTGCCCCGTCGCCGCGTTCAGTTTTTCGCCAGTTACCAAGAGCAGACCGAGCTGCAGGCGCAAGAACAATTCCCGCAGGTATGCGTCGTCCGCGTTCTCGAAAACGACCACCTGGAGCTCGTAGGTGCGGATTCGCTCCTGCTTCGCGGCTGAGAGTTGTTCAAACGTTCGGAACCGGCCGCCATCGTCGACGGTAAGCTCACCATCTACAAATTCCCACAGCGACCACAGCCGCTGCGTGCCGTCAACGACTTCGTATTCGTGCCCTTTCGTCTGGTTGAAGTACAGCTTGGGGATGTCGATGTCGATCAAGATCGAGTCTATCAACAGCCGACGCTTCTCGACTGCCCACAAGTTCGGTTGCCGCTGATACTCGGGGAAGGTGATCGACGTTCGCAGCTTGTGAAGCTCTTCGACTGTCCAGTTCCGCACTCGCCGTTTCATGCGGCCTCCCCGATGATCTCACCTAGTACTTGATGAAGTGGCTCTGCGCCCAACTCACCTCGCTGCTTGTGATACTGAATCTTCTCCCGCAGCCAATAAAACAGCTGGTTGTCCATTTCCGGAGTGCGTAGCGGATCATTCGGATCCTTGTACGGGTCAAACTGTCCTTCAGTTAGAAACCCAATCGGCACAACGTTCTTCAAATACGACGACCGACTAGAGATGCCCATTCCAAGTGGATGGGGCAGAATGAGTTCGATGCGAAAGGCGCGCCGCTTCGTCATTTCGCGATGCCGTTGCGCGTTAAAGATCATCGACACCAAGTGCCAGTCGTTTTGCGTTAAGCCTGATCCAACGACGCGCAAGACGTCACAGCTTCGCGATAGGAGCTCGTACGCGCGACCCGCAAGCTTGTTGAACGGGTAGTATTTAGAATCCTTGATGACGGTGGGCGGAATCCACACTGTATCCGGGTCATAGACAGAGTCCGCCGTCAGAGGGGACACCGACAGCGGAAGCCCGAAGCGCCAAGTGAACGACCCATGCAGGTGGATCATCGGAGTAGTCGCGTCATCAGCTGTGAGATCGGTAGCTGAGAACGGCATGCCAATGTTGACGCCTGAAGTCACCTGCTGAGCCGCGACTTGGAGCAAACCATCATGGTTCGTGGTCAGAATGCCTGCGAGCTGCTCATGAGTGGCGAAACTCGGCCGCCGGTGCAACAGAAGTAGGCCCATTGCCAGCTTGGGCGCCGTAAGAATCGACGTCTTGGCCAGATTGTCACGAATGTCTTCGAAGTACTTCTTTCTGAGCCGATCAGCGAGCTGCGAATGTTTGGAAGTGTTGCTAGCCGCTAGCAGGCTGATGAATTTCTCAATGTCTGTTTCAGTTCCGGTAGGTGATTCGGGTTTCCATTTCTTGGACAGTTGGCTCAGTACGCGCGCTGCAACTCCTTCACCCAACGTGGGGTCGTTGCCCATCAGGAGATTGACTCCGGCGACACCTGTGTAACTGACGTCGGCTTGCGTCGCGCCTGCTCCCCAGAGGTATACAACTTGCTTCGCTGCAGGGGTTTTTTTGGCGGGCATACTGAGCGGGACTTAGGAAAGAACTAGGTAGCCGAAAGCCAAAGAACGCTTTCGATTGCGCTGCTACGAACGCGATAGGTCCTCGCGTGTACGTGGACCGCGGAGAGCGGCCACCGGACACGATAGTTGAACGTGGTGACGTGGTCCCAGCCGGAATTGTGGGCCATTTGCCGAACGATTCGCGGGAGGTCGTTGCGAATGTCCTTGTAATACGAATCTTGCACGACAATTGCGGACACCCCTCCCGGTTTGACCACCCTGCGCATTTCCTCCAACGACCGCCAAAGTCCGTCGAAGTACTGAAGATGATTCTTTAGATAGTAGGTTCGGGACGCCTTTGATGTATGCGCTTCTACATTTCCCAAGAATCGACGGCACGCGGGGCCCCAAGCGTCTGACACCTGCGGAATCTCCGTCCCTACGGTCGAGGTGCCGAGCAATCGCTCCCGTAGAGATCTCAGCTCCGTGACTGAGCAACCCAGCACCGCAAGCTCAACCCTTGTTGCGATGGCATAGTCGATCCGCGTGCAGTACGGTGGCGATGTCACGATTGCATCAACTGAACTTGCGGCTCGCGGAAGTGCGCGAGAGTCCGCAACCTGCAAAGTCGCCAACGGAACTCGAGCTTCGCCGATCGCTTGTACGATATTCGCAATCCCGTGCGCCTCGCGCATCATCGCACCAACATTTTCCCGAAACACGCGTTGGACCTTTTCGCGGCTTGGCCTCAACAGCGTGCGCGAATCATTCGCGTGTTTTATCCATGTCGGATTGCTCGTACGAAAACCCCGCGCGAGTTCTCGCGCCGTACGAAACAGCGCGACGAAGAAAAACGCCGCTAAGCTTGATACAGAATCGAAACTCTGCGGGGACGCAACGGTAAGCCTCGTCGACCCCACTAACATTGCCTGAATCGCACGCTCGATGTGGCGAATGTAGGTCGAACTCTCGCGAACGAACCATGCCCGTAGTGGATCACTGGAACTCACTGGCGCACGGTATGTGTTGGCGGCTCGCACAATGCTGTCGCAGAGTGCTAGCTGGCCAGGTTCGAGCAAGCTATTCACCAGCCGTGCTTTCGCGACCAGCACCATGACTGGATTCAGGTCATATCCGACCGTGGCATGGCCCAACTCGTGCGCGACTTGAGTCGTGGTTCCGGATCCGTTCCAGGGGTCGAGAATAATCGCGTCGTCGCCCAGTTCGATGGAACGAAGGACATCATGCACGAACACTGATGAGAAGCCCGCATAGTACGAGTACCATGCGCTACGCCCGGATACGTCACGCGGCCGTCGCTTAGGAGATTCCGGCCTTCTCATGCAATCATGCCGCGATCATGAGATCGTGCGCAAATGTCATCGCGCAGCGCGAGCATCAGCAGCACTCACATCAATCGCCAACAACTTCCCCATCACCTCCCCCACCTGCCCCGCTTCAACTCTCTGCTGCTGCATGTCATCGCGAAATCGGATTGTCACCGTCCCATCGGCAATTGATTGCGGATCGACCGTAATCCCAAACGGCGTCCCCGCCTCATCCTGCCTGCGATACCTGCGGCCAATCGCACCAGCGTCATCATAAAAAACCGGAAATCGCCGACGTAAATCGTCCGCAATCCGCGTCGCCATCTCGGGCTGTCCATCCTTCTTCGTCAGCGGAAACACACCGGCCTTGATGGGCGCGAGCGCAGGATGAAATCGCATCACCACGCGACCTTCCTGCTCACCGGGCACTTCTTCTTCGCGATACGCATTCACTAACAACGCGAGCAACGTGCGATTCGGTCCGCACGCGGTCTCGATCACGTACGGCAAATAGCGTTTGTTCGCGGCCTGATCGACGTACTCGAGTTTCTTGCTCGAGAACTCCTGATGTTTGCCGAGGTCGAAGTCGCCACGATTGTGAATGCCTTCGATTTCCTGCGGGCCCAGCGATCCGCCAAAATCGAACTCGATGTCGTACGCGGCGCGTGCGTAGTGCGCGAGTTCGTTCCCCGCGTGCTGATGGAAACTCAGGCGTGATTCATCGAGCCCCAGGCCTTTGTGCCACTCCATGCGCGCGGCTTTCCACCTCTCGAAGTGCTCCATGTCCGTGCCGGGCTCGACGAAGAATTGCATCTCCATCTGCTCGAACTCGCGCGTTCGGAAAATGAAATTCCCCGGCGTGATCTCGTTGCGAAATGCTTTGCCGATTTGCGCAATGCCGAACGGCACCTTCTGACGCGTGCTCTGCTGCACGTTCAGAAAATTCACATACGAACCCTGCGCGGTCTCGGGCCGCAAATAAATCACCGCCGCGCTGTCTTCCACGGCGCCGATGTGCGTCTTGAACATCAGATTGAATTGCCGCGGCTCGGTCAGCTGACATTCGCTGTGCTCACCGGGTTTCTTCGACGGCTTCTTGAGACACTGCGCGTCCTGCAGTTTGTCCGCGCGAAAACGTCCCTTGCACACTTTGCAATCGACGAGCGGATCCACGAATCCGCCGACGTGCCCGCTCGCTTCCCACACGCGCGGGTGCATGAGGATGGCGGAGTCGAGTCCCTCGATGTCGTCGCGCTGACGCACCATCGAATTCCACCAGCGCTCCTGGAGATTGCGCTTGAGCTCGATGCCGAGCGGGCCGTAATCCCAGACGGAGCCGAGTCCGCCGTAGATCTCGGAGCTTTGGAAGACGAAGCCTTTGCGTTTGCAGAGCGAGACGAGCTTTTCGAGGACATCGGGGTGAGACATGGGCACAAATCTCGCGCGCAAACATTACCGCGGCAACGAGTTGGGCGGCGCCGTGACAGTCGTGTCTTACCGAATCCGGTACCGCTGCAGATACTCGAGGTCATCGTCGTCGCGGCGCACGACGTATGCGGTGCCGTCACCGAAGCCAACGAGCCTCGCTTTCGCAGCCAGGGCAACGCGTCCCGTGAACGATCCGCTCGCGCTGAACACATCGTAGATCGGCGGATCGGCCGCCTTGTGCGATCGCAGCACCCACAGTTCCGCGTTCGGCCGAACCATGGCTGACGACGCAATGAAGGGCGGCATGAAATCCGGGAATTCAGATTCCGGTGGCGGTGGCGGCGCGCTGGTCGCTGATCCTCCATCACGACCCGAGCGCGGGCCCGTCATTTCTCGTCGCGCGACGCGCCACGCTTCCTTCTCAGTTTCGGTCACCGCCACCGGTGCGAACTTCACTGGCGCACCCGACGTGCGCGAACCCGATGGCGCGATACGGTCAACGTGGTAGTCGCGGACGCGAACGACAGCCACACCACCATCCGGCATCGGTGCCCAGTCGTCACGCGCAGGAAACGCGACCATGCCGGTTTGCATCATGAGCCCACCGCCAGGGAGTTCGGCTGATTTCGAATTGCCCACGGCGAGCTGCACGTAGGCCAGCGTATCGAGTTTCGATGTTGTCCGATCGAGCCGAATGACCGGCGCACTATCCGCAGGGACGATGGCGCCTCCGCGACCAGCAACGAATCCGGAACCTTCGTAGTAGATCCGCCCGCGCGCATCCGTGCCGCGCGGTGCGGCGCCACGACCGCCCATACGCGCTGAACCTGCATCGAGAATCTGAAACGTTGTGCCAAGTGTGCCGGCTGGCGTGACGATCAGATAGCGGCTGTTACCGGGATCGTGCACCGCAGTGCTGTCGCCCGCGAGCGCGATGATGCGCGAGGGGTTCGCATACTCGCCAGGCCCGGCGCCGGTTCGACCAATGCGCGTCGCGGTGCCCGCCTTGAAGTCAACGAGCATGACCGTTCTGTCGCGGCGGTCAACGACAATCACCCGGCCATCGCGCAGCTCACGCACGCCAGCGATCTGCGTGAACGGTTCGGCCAGCTCTGCGTCCGGCTTCGTCAGCGCGACCGGCGTTTGCGCTTGCACGAACGGGGCAAGCGTTGCGAGCAGCGCGCACACACACCACGTGCATCGACGCATCATTATCTCCTAGTTATCTAGGAGATAACGGAACAGAGGGAGTACGTCAACGTTGATACGCTAGCTGTGCTACGCGACGGGAGCGGGCACGACTGACCGATTACGACAAACAACGATTGGGACTAACTACGATTACGACTAACAACGACTACGACTAACAACGACTACGACTAACAACGACTACGGCTAACAACGACTACGGCTAGCAACGAGCACGGGGACGGCGGTGGCGGTGGTTTTCTGCGCGCAGAACATAGCGGCGCTCGCGCTGGACTACGTGGAGCGATGACGAGCTACGCCGCAGCAGCGGGCACCGCGCCGGCATCCACCAGTCGTTTGGCGATGGGATCGACGACGCGATTCAGTCCCTCGAGCGTTCGCGCGCCAAGCAGCGATAAATCACCTGGTTCGCCAAACACGACTTCATCGATCGTGACGGTACCCGCCGCGTGAACGACGGTATGTCCCGTCCAGCGCTCAACCACCTGACCCGTCGCTTGCCTGAATCTCCATTGCTTGACGCGGGCGATCCCAAGTGACTCGAGGACTCCCGCGGGAACCCACGTGAGTTCTGAGCCCGTGTCGACGAGCAAGGACGAGACGCGCACGCGTTCACCCGGCAGCCTGGGGTTCTCGAGTTCGACGTCGGTTCGGAAGGTTCCCATGTCGTCGGACATCGTAACACCTCGCGCTGAAAAGACCGTCACCGTTCCATCGCCCGCGTCATCAATTCGTCGCGCGCGGAGGAAAAACCTCGTCGAGCGGGATTTCGAGCGGCTCGATGTCTGCGCGCGGTTGCCATCGCAACGTGTCGGTGACAGTGACCGGCTCGGCAGACGCAGGTGTCCAAACGAGTGCACGTCGCGCGTCGCCGTCGACTACCCAATACACGGGGATTCGCTCCGCTTGATACGCTGCGCGCTTGTTTCCGAGGTCACGCCGGGACGTCGAGTCCGAGCGTACCTCGGCGACGAGAATTGCGCGCGGCAACTGCTCCCACTTTCGGCCAGGCACGTACGGTCCCGGAATCACGTGTACGTCGGGCAACAGTTCATTCCCGCCGAACACGATGGCGCCCGGACCAACCACCCAACCGATTCCGTAGCGTTCGCAGTACTCGCTCAGAATTATCGCGAGGCGAAGCGCGATGCGTTGGTGATCCACTGAGGGCGGCGGCGTCACGAGCAGCGCTCCGTTGAGCACTTCGTAGCGATTGCCGTCGTCGGGCAAGTGCTCGAGGTCGTCGCGCGTCCAGTACCGCACGTTGGTCGCCATGTGCATAGGCTAAGTCCACTCGGCCGAGGGAAGCAAGGTCAACGGACGCGAGTACGACTAACAACGATTGGGACTAACAACGAGTACGACTGACAACGATTACGACTGACAACGATTACGACTAACGACGATCACGACTGACGACGATCACGACTGACAACGATCCCGGGGCGAGGGCGGCGACGGTAGCTTTCTTCGCGTGTACACGACGTGCCTGTACTGCAATTCGCAGTTCGAGAAGAACGAGTCGATCGAAGCGTTTCCGGTCGGCCGGCGGCTCGCGTTCGATGCGGCGAAAGGCCGATTGTGGGTTGTGTGCAGGAAGTGCGAGCGCTGGTGTTTGTCGCCGCTCGATGAACGGTGGGAAGCGATCGAGCAGGCGGAGAAACTGTTTCGCGACACGCGCACGCGTGTGTCGACTGACAACATCGGATTAGCGAAGGTCGCCGAGGGGACAACGCTGGTGCGGATCGGGAATCCGTTGCGACCCGAGTTTGCGGCGTGGCGGTACGGGGATCAGTTCGGGCGCAGGCGGCGAAAGCAGATGTTGATTAGCGGCGGCGCCGCGGTCGCCGTGGGCGGTCTCGTTGTTGGCGAGCTTAGTGGCTTTGGACTCGGGACGCTGTGGATATTTGGACAGAATCTGCAATTCTTGCTTCCCGGCGCGCCTCAGCGAATCGTTGCGCGCATTCGCGACTCGCGCGACGGTATCCTGATCGTTCGGCGCAGGGACCTCTCCGAAACATTCATCTCCCGCACTCCGACGGGCACGATGACGCTCGACGTCCGCTACTCGCACGCTCGCGACGAAGACCACTGGTTCACAACGCAGTTTCAGGGTGCAGAGGCCAGGCGCGTGGCCGCGCAATTGTTGCCGAAAGCAAATCGATTTGGTGGTAACAAGAAACAAGTCGCTGAAGCGGTCGGCATGATCGAGCAAGTTGGGTCGGCGTCTCGCTTCGTTGAGTACGTGTGCGAAACGGCCCCCGCATCGTCGTCGCCGAAGGATCGATCGTTTTGGACCCTCGAGCCGCCATCCAAGCCCGCGACGGGCCTATTGGCGATTCCCGCGCCGCAGCGGCTCGCGCTCGAGATGGCGCTGCACGAGGAGAGCGAACGCCGCGCGCTCGAAGGCGAACTTGCGCAGCTGGAGAAAGCGTGGCGCGACGCAGAAGAAATCGCCGGCATCTCCGACAACCTCACCGTACCTGCAAGCGTCGCGACAGAACTCGAGCGGATGAAGCGCCCCTAACGCGCGATCCCGCGCAGTCGCGCGACATCGTCGCGGTCGCGGTCCCGCCCGGCCGCCGTTTTGTTCGCGATCAAGTCGGCAAGACCGATCACCTCAACCGAAACACCATCGAGCATGGTGCTCACGCGCCGCGCGTAGCACGCGCTGAAGTCCACACCGCTGATTGATGTCAGGATTTCAATACGCACCGGTGGTTCCCCCATGCGCACCACGCGATTGGGCGTCAGAAACAACTCTTTCGTTGCGCCAGCGGCAGTGAATCCAAACTTTGCCAATGCGCCGACCAATCGTGTCGCTGTCGCACTTTCCATCGCGACCCAGACACCGAGGTCTCCGGTCGGGCGAGGATAGCCGTGCACGCTTACCGCGTAGCCGCCAACGATCAGGTACTCAATCCGCTCCGAGCTCAGCAATCGTAAGAACTCTTTGAAGTCTTGCGGTAGCGGCAGGTCCATAAGCCATTCGGCGCAGGTATTCCAGCGCGGCGAGCCGCTCTTGCGGCGTCCGCTTGAGCCAATGCGCTCCGTCGTCGTCCTGGTCGGTAAGCGTGCGCACCGAAAAAGCGCTCCGGTCCAGGCGATACACATCCGTCGCGGCGCGCGCTGAACGCGAAGTCATGCCCAAATATAGCGCGCGCAGTCACTCCGGGCGCCGACGCGGTCATAGGTACGTAACTTCCTGCGCGCATGTACACGACCTGTCTCTACTGCAATTCGCAGTTCGAGAAGAACGAGTCGATCGAAGCGTTTCCGATCGGCCGGCGCCTCGCGTTCGATGCAGCGAAAGGACGACTGTGGGTTGTGTGCAGAAAGTGTGAGCGATGGTGCCTCTCGCCACTCGATGAACGATGGGAAGCGATCGAGCAGGCGGAGAAACTGTTTCGCGACACGCGCACGCGTGTGTCGACTGACAACATCGGATTAGCGAAGGTCGCCGAGGGGACGACGCTGGTGCGGATTGGAAATCCGATGCGGCCGGAGTTTGCGGCGTGGCGGTACGGAGATCAGTTCGGACGACGGCGCAGGCGACAGCTAATCCTGAGCGGCGCGGGGCTTTCGTTGGTCGGCGTCGCGGCGGCGGGAGTGGTCGTCGCCGGTACGTTGGGGGCGGTCGGAACGCTCTTTGGCCTTGCGCAGATGATGGTGAAGGGGCACCCAACCACTGTGGTTGCGAAGGTGCGAGCGCTTGACGGAACGATCGTGAGAGTGCGACGCAAAGATCTTTCAGAACTCGTGCTGTCCGGCTCCGAAGGCGGAGGCGTGACTCTCGATCTCACTTATGCCGCCCAAGGGTTTCGCTTGATGCGCGACGCTGATACAGTCACGCTTCACAACGCCGCCGCGCGCCGTGTCGCCGCGATGGTAGTACCAAAGCTGAACGCGTTTGGCGGGAACAAGAGCACCGTCGTCGACGCGGTCGATCAGATCGAGGCGGCGGGGGATGGAGCGAGCTTTGTTGATCGATTGACGCACGCCCGAGGTCGTAGGCTGAGCAAGAAACTGGTCGAGTTATCGCCGGCTCAACGTCTCGCCCTCGAGATGTCGCTGCACGAAGACGCCGAGCGCCGTGCCCTCGAAGGCGAACTCGCCGAATTGGAAAAAGCGTGGCGCGATGCAGAAGAGATCGCGGGGATTTCCGACAGCCTCACCGTGCCCGCAAGCATCGATGCAGAACTCGAGCGACTGAAGAAGCGCTAGCGCGCCACGCCTTCGTCGGGATACGGGCGCGTCCACACGTACACGACCGCGCTCACGTACACGATGATCCCGATGATCGCGACGCCGAACGCGATTTGCTGCTCCTGTCTCGCAAGGTTCGCCGAACGCGCCACCATCGCGTACAACAAAATGTTCGGAATGATCAGCGCTGCGATCAGCAAACGTGCGCCGACTTTCGGCAGGCGCTGAAAAGGCGCGAGGAACAGCCCGGCTTGCAACACGAGCCCTGTTCCGTAACCAATTACGTTGCGGCCGGCCGGCTTCATGCTCGAGAAGTTGTGCAGGTATTCAGAGATCAAATAGCCGAGCATGGCCGCGAAGCAGAGCCCAAACACAATCGCGAGTATCGTCAGCAGTATGCGCACGCGATTCGTTCCCTATCGCGTGATGTGGTACCGCACGAGGCTCGGCAAGGCATCCGCGTCATACGCGATCGCCCACACGTTCGTAAGCGAGGCGCGTGCGAGCGTCGCGGTCTCCTTTGGCAGCGACACGATGCCGTGCGGATTTCCCTGCGCGTTCAGCACGAAGTAGTCGCGCGTAGATCCCGGCGGCGTTCGCATCAACAACCAAATGGAATTGTCGAGGCCAAGCGTCATGCCTCGATACGGCGACATTGCGCTCGGCATTGCCGCGCGCAACTTCGACTCCATCTCGTCGGCCATGTCGGGTGAACCCGTTGGTGCTTTGCCGTCTGGCGATGGCCGATACGCGCGCATCCGATCAGCCATCGCGCTGTCAAGTGAACTCTTTGCAATCGCAATCGGTGCAAAACTCACGTCGCGTTTGAGCGTCGTGTCGCCGCGCATGCTGACCACGACGATCTTCAGGACACCCGACTGCTCGGCAACGGTCGTGATTCCGAACGCAATGCGCGATGCGTCCTGCGCAACGGATTCGTATGTCGGCTCGATGAACGGAACCGCGGAGCTCGACTGGCGCAGCCCGCCGTCGCGCACAACGGAAACGCTGCTCTCCGTGGTCGGGATTCTGCCAACGATGCGCGTGATGTCACCGTCGGCGTTCGCAATCGCGTATTCGGCCGGACCATCGCTGCGCTGCATCGGCACGTCGCGACCGTCGCGCGTCACGATCTCGATGCGCCCCCACGTCGCGCGGCCCAGGCGCGAACCGTCAGCAAAGATTGCGCGCGCCGCAAATGAGAGCAGACGTCGTTCCGTGCCAACTTGCGGCGCGCTCGCGGATTCTGGATTGGGAAGTTTTGCGGGAAGTCCGATGCTCTTGATGAGCTTTCCGTCGGACGTGATCAGCGTGAAACGTTGCGTGCCGCGATCCCACGCCCAGATCGTGTCGCCCATGGTGCCGAGCGAAACGCCGATCGCCGCGACTGGCCTCGTCTGTCCGCCGAGGTCGAACTCGCCGGGACCTTGTCCGCGTCTGCCGAACCGCGCGATCTCTTTGCCGGCAACGTTGTAGAAGCGCAGCCGGAAATCCTGTGGTTCGACAAAGATCATGCTGCCGCGTGGTCCGATGATCACGCTCGCGAGCCCGCTGAGATCTTCGCTCGCGCCATCGATGCGAAGTTCCTGCACCGCGGTCAGACGCGGCGCCGCGGTTTGCTGCGCATCGACTGCCGCTGCGGCGAAGATGATCGGGACACAGCGCAAAATGGTTCGCACAAATACGCTCGGCTTTTCGAGGTTGCGACAGTACGTTGCACCATGATCGACGAAATGGGAACTGCGCCTCGCTTCGAGCCAATCGGCGCCTTCAAGGCAGCCGTCGAGTCGCACAACCCGCACGCGTTGCGCCAAGCACTGACGTCGAGTGACGCGGCGCGACGCGCGATCAACGAGCCGTTGTTCAGCTTTGACTCCCCTGCGCTCGTTGCCGCTGCACGCAATGCGGACATCGTCGAAGTCCTGCTCGAGTTCGGCGCTGACCCAAACAAAAAGAGCGACTGGTGGGCCGGCGGATTTCATCCTCTGTACAATGCGTCGCCGGCATCCGCAAAGAAGTTGCTCGGTGCCGGTGCGAAACCGGACACGTGCGCTGCCGCGAAGCTCGACGATCGCGCGCTGCTCACATCAATGATTGCGGCGAATCCGCAGTGCGTACACGAACGCGGCGGTGATGGGCAAACGCCGTTGCACTTCGCGCAGAGTCGCGACGCAATCGACATGCTCCTCGCAGCCGGCGCCGACATCAACGCTCGCTGTGTTGATCATCGCTCGAGCGCCGCAGAATGGATGCTCGGCGAACGCACGGAACTCGCTCGTTATCTCGTTGAGCGTGGCGCATACGCGGACATCTTCATGGCGTGCGCGCTTGGACTTGGCGAGCGCGTGACGTCGCTCGTGGCGAACGACGCCGCGCTATTGTCGCAGCGTACGACGCACGGTGCGTACGGCGAAAAACCGCCGAGCAGCTACCACATTTACATGTGGACGATCGGCGCGAGCATGACGCCGTTTCAGGTGGCGTCGAAGTTCGCACAGCGCGGTGCCATTGATGCGCTCCGGCCGTTTGCAACAACGCAACAGCGATTACTGCTGGCCTGCAACGCCGGCGACAAGCGCGAGGCGCGCGACATCGTCGCGGCGAACCCGGGCCTGATGGCGTCGCTCGATGCGGACAGTCGCGGAGCGCTCGCAGATGCTGCGTGGCATTCGAACGCGCGCGCTGTCGAACTCATGCTCGAACTGGGATTCGATCCGGCCGCGCCGGGATGCGCGGGGGCCAGCGCATTGCATTGCGCCGCGTGGGAAGGGTCAGTCGAATGCGTGCGCGCGTTACTCGAACATCCCAAGGGTCGCGCATTGCTCACCGCGCGCGATGCGACGTACGGCGGAACGCCGCTCAACTGGTGCGACCATCGCGTCGCGCACGTGCCGATCGGACCGAACGGTGATCATGCTGCAGTCAGGGCACTGCTGGTCGCCGCCAACACATAGCGCGCAAGCCGCGAGCAGTTACCACAAGTCTTTCTCTGCGTCCCTCTGCGTTCTCTGCCCCTCTGCGTTGCGTTTGCTGTTCCTGAAACTGGGCGCTATTCAGCCGCCGGCTGCGGATGATCGAAAACGGATGACGCACGGCCGAAGCGCTTGAGATTCCGTTCCTGCGCTTTGCGACGTTCTTCTTCGCGCGTGCGCGGAGGTGAATGCGATTTGAGGGAATTGACCAGGCGCGTTGCCGCCGCGGTCACGTCCTCGACCGCGCGATTGAAGATCTCTTCGTTCGCGCGCGATGGTTTCGCGGTGCCGCTGAGTTTGCGGACGAATTGAAGCGCCGATGCGCGAATCTCGTCATTCGTAGCCGGCGGTTCGAAGTTGGCGAGTGTTCGAATGTTTCTGCACATAGTGCCGGCAACATACGCCCGTCCGCCGCGCTGATCCACCGCCCGCGGCGGCTCCGTGGCACTGGCCCGAAAACAAATGGCACCGCTGTGCTCGCCGTGCCGCTGGCGTAGTTCTACCTTCTGGCCGATGCGGCTCCCCTCTGTCGGGCTGTTGCTGGCTGCCATTTCGGCGAGCGCAAGCGCGCAAACGCCGGGCTTTCGCGCCGACCACTGGGGCACGGACGATGGTTTGCCGAGTCACACCATCAACGATGTCAAGCAATCGCGCGATGGTTACTTGTGGATTGCGACGCCGGGCGGACTCGTGCGATTCGATGGATTCACCTTCCGCACGTACACCACGCTCGAGTTCCCCGAACTCATCGAGGATCGCGCGCGCGCACTGTACGCCGGCGTTGGCGACACATTGTGGTTTGCGCTCGAACGCCAGGGCGTGTTTTCGCTCGCGAACGGACGCTTTCACCGGCTCGTCGACAACAGCCGCGGCATTCTCGCGCTGATCCAAGACGGCAAGGGCCGCCTCTACGGCGGCGATCTGGCGTTGTTCAAACTGGATTCCGCGACCCGCGAACGCGTTGGTACGTATAGCGGCGTTGCGCTGACGCTCGCGCGCGATGAACAGGGTGTTGTGTGGGTGAACGGCGATCGTAGCGGCGTACTGCATCGCGTGCATGACGCGGGTGTCGAACGCGGACCTGCAACGGTGCTGCGCACGATGGTTACGGTACCGTCGCGCAGTGAAGTGCTCACCGTCGAGCTGCGCGGTGACGTGTTTGTTGTCGTGGACGCGCGCGGCGTGGTCCGCGCGAGTCTTCGCACCGGTGAGGGACGAATTCCACGGCTCATTGACGCGCGCGGCGCGTTGTGGGCGACGCGCACGGACGGCATCGAAGCGTACGCGCCAAACAGCGATCGGCCCATCGCGACGTTTGTGCTCGCGCCTGGCGTCGCGGTCACGTCGATGATCGAAGATCGCGAAGGCAATATCTGGATCGGCACGAGACAGCACGGATTGTGGCGCGTTCGTCGTACCGCGTTTCGTGTCGTGACCAAAGCCGATGGACTGATTGACGATCAAGTGATGACGTTGTCGCGCGGTGCGGGCGGTGAAGTATTTGCGGCGGACGCAATGCTGCGCGTGTTCCGTGTGTCGCCCGAGTGGCGCGCGCACCCGCTCGAGTTTCGCGCACCGCGAAACGCTCCGTCGACCAAACTCGCCGCGAGCGCGCTCGTCGACAGTCGCGGCACGTTGTGGGTTGGCGTCGGTACACGCGACGCCCCGCGTGGTGCGTTAATCGGTCGTCGCACCGGGATGCCTGACATCGTCATTCCCGATATGCGCGCACCAACGCGCATCATCGAGGATCCGAATGAGCCGGGGACGATCTGGGCTCACGACGCGGTCGGTGCGCTCCGCCTTCAGCCCTACGCCTCGCCGGTCGGCAGGAAGTACTGGGGCCTCGGCGGTACGCTGCGCGACATCGCGATCGATCGTCGCGGCGTTGCGTGGCTCGCAGGGTCCGCCGTTGGCAACGGCTACGCGCGACTGCTCGCGATCGAAGGGAACGCGGTGACAATGTTTACGCCCGACAGCGGCTTACCGCGCAATGAACTCCGCGCCGTCGCCATCGACCGCGATAACGTCGTGTGGCTTGGCACGTACGGCGCGGGTATCGTGCGCTACAAGGACGGCCAGTTCAGAACTGTCGCCGCACGCGACGGACTCGCGGAAGACATCGTGTCGACGATTCTCGTCGATGACAACGACAACTTCTGGATGAGCGGCAACCGCGGCGTGCATCGTGTGTCACGCGCCGAGTTGAATGCCTTTCTCGATGGAACGGCGCGCCGTGTGCACGGTGTTGCGTACGATCGCCGCGATGGATTGACGAATCCGGAAGCGAGCGGTTGGCATGCGGCGCGCGCGAGCGACGGCCGCTTGTGGTTCCCCACGTACGACGGCGCCGCATCAGTAGATCCCACATACGCCGCTGCACTCGACGCGCTCCCGCCGCTCGTGCGCATCGATCGCATCGTTGCAAACAACGACTCGGTGCGCGTGGAGAGCGCGCAGCGATTGCCGCGCGGACGCCGTCGCGTTGAGTTTGCGTACACCGGCATCAGTCTGCGCTATCCCGAAGCGGTACGGTTCCAGTACCGGCTCGATGGTGCGGACGACGAGTGGATCGATGCGGGCACGTCGCGCACCGCCGTGTACAACAACATCGGCCCGGGGCGTTACACGTTCCGCGTGCGCGCGATGAACCACGGAGCCGTGTGGTCGGCGGAGGACGCGACCATCGCGATCGGCGTGCCCGCGTACTTCTACGAAACCGGCTGGTTCATGGCGATGGTTGCGCTCGGAATGATCGGTCTCGCCTATGGCGGTCACCGCTATCGCGTACGCGATCTCGAGCGGCGTCGCGTGCAACTCAATCACATCATCGAAGAACGCACGTCGGCACTCGCCGCGGAGAAAGCGCGCACGGAAGTGATGCTGCAAACCGTGTCGCAGCAAGCCGAGCAATTGCGATCGCTCGACGAAGCCAAATCGCGGTTCTTTGCCAACGTCAGTCACGAGTTCCGCACGCCGCTCTCGCTCGTGCTCGGCCCGCTCGAAGACATTCGCGATGGGCGTGCAGGCATTATCGGTGACGCGGCGGGCAAGAAGCTGGATACGGTGATTGCGAGCGGACGCAGACTCGTGCGTCTCGTCGATCAATTGCTCGACATCGCGCGACTCGAGGCCGGCGCGCTGCACTTGCACGCCGAAGTACACGACATCATCGCATACGTCCGTCGTACGGCCGAGTCGTTTTCGTCGCTCGCGGATCGCCGCGGCGTCGAGTTCGTGGTCACCTGCCCTGTCGGCGCAATTCGCGTGCTGTTCGACAGTGACCAAATGGACAAGGTCTTTACGAACCTGCTCGGAAACGCGTTCAAGTTCACAAACGCAGGTGGCCGAGTGGATCTGCGGGTCACAACAGATGGTGACGGCAACGGGAGCGCGTCGAGCGTCGTGATCAGCGTGATCGATACGGGCGCCGGCATTCCTGCGGATTCGTTACCGCGTGTGTTCGACCGTTTCTTTCAGGTCGACGATTCGGTGCGCCGTGAGCACGAAGGTGCAGGCATTGGCCTCGCGCTCACAAAAGAACTCGTCGAACTGCACCGCGGCGAGATCACCGCGACGAGCAGCGTCGGCAAAGGCAGCACGTTCGCCGTACGCCTGCCGCTTGCGACCGGTGATACGAAACCGCTGGCCCCACCTCGCCCAGGTGTCGCTCCGACGGCGCGGCGTGTCGAACCAAGCGCCGACGCTGACGGTCCCCGGTCCCCGGACCCCGACACCCGGGACATCACGACAGTGCTGCTTGTCGAGGACAACACCGAGCTGCTCGCCTATTTGCGCGAACACCTCGAAGAGAAGTACCGCGTACTGCAGGCCACGAACGGCGTCGCCGCGCTCGAACTCGCACGCACGCACGTGCCCGACCTCGTCATCAGTGACGTGATGATGCCCGAGATGGACGGACAAACGTTGTGTCAGGAGATCAAAGGCGACCGCGAGATCGATTTCGTTCCGGTCATTCTGCTCACGGCCAAAGCGTCGCATGAGAGCAAACTCTCCGGCCTGCAAACCGGCGCCGACGATTATCTCACGAAACCCGTGGATCTTCGCGAGTTGTTCATTCGCGCGGAGAATCTCATCACGTCACGCCGCCGGCTGCGCGATCGGTTCCATGACGAACGCCGCACGTTGCCGACACTCACTACGCCACAAGCACCATTCGACTCTGCGTCGGAAACGTTCGTGCGCAAACTCTACGAATCGTTCGCGAAACATGTGAGCGAGGAAGACGTGCACGTCGACACCATCGCGAGCGAACTGGCGATGAGCCGCCGCACCCTCTATCGCCACGCCGAATCGGTACTCGGCAAATCTCCCATGGATGCGCTACGCGAGTATCGTCTCGATCAGGCTGCACAGTGGCTACGAGAAACCGACGCGTACGTGAGCGAAGTCGCGTACGGCGTCGGTTTCAAGAGCGTGCCACACTTCTGCACGAGATTCCGCGAACGATTTGGTGTTACTCCCTCCGCGTACCGCGCGGAGAAACCTGCCGAGCTACTGCGCGATCTTCACCGGTAGCGGACGCGCCTTGTACTTGAGGTACAAGCGGTTGTGGCGGTCATCATCGGGCACCTGACGTCCCTTGATGAACACTTCCGTCACCTGCGTGCGCAGATCCATCGGATCGCCGGTCGTGATGAAGAAGTTGGCGAGCTTGCCCTGCGCGATAGTGCCGATCTCCTTGTCCGCACCAAACATTTCCGCGGGCCAGATGGTGAGCGCTTTCAGTGCACCGTCCGGCGCGAGTCCGTACGCAACGGAGAGCGCTGCGTGGAATGCAACGTGGCGCGCGTTGGATCCGCCACCGGTTGAGAACGCGAACTTCACGCCGGCATCGTAAAGCAATCCCGGCTGCGCGTAGATCGCGTCGTACGGAACGTTGTCGCCTGGCGTTGATTCGATCGAGTTGAGAATCACCGGGACCTGCTTCTCGGCGAGCAGTTTCGCAACTTTCCACGCTTCGTTGCCGCCCTGCACGATGATGCGGATGTTCCATTTTTCGCCAAACGCAATCGCGTTACGAATCGACTGCTCGTTGCCGACAGGAATGATCGCGGGGATTTCGCGCTTGAACAGCGGACGCATCGACTCGTAAATCAGATCGAGCTTCGCTGTGCCCGCGGTGCGGCCCGCGTCGTAGTCCTTCGACTCGGTCATGAAGCGATCGAACTCCGCCTGCGCGTTGTTCGCGCCCGCGTCGTCGCCGCCACCGCGCCCACCGCGACCGCCGCCACCACCACCGCGCCCGCCGCGACCACCACCGCCACCGGGAAGATTGATGATCATGCCCGCCGACTTCACGACGGACAAATCTTCCCACGTCCAGCCCGCCGTGTTGATCAGCGCGGCCTGTCCGCTGATCACGCCACCACTCGGCGACGTCACAACGGTTGTCACGCCGTTCATGCGCGTCACGCCGAGTAGTTCGCTTTCGACGTTGAGACCGACGAGCGCGCGCATGTGCGGATTGAACTGACCCATTTCGCTGCGAAGGTTCATCGTCGCGATGCCACCGATTTCGCTGAGACCGATGCCGGTGTTCGCGTCGATCATGCCGGGATAGATGAACTTGCCCGCGGCATCGATCACCTTCGCGCCCTGCGCATTCGCGTTCGGTCCAATCGCAACGATGCGATTGTCGCGAATGACGATGTTGGTGTTCGGAATGCGCGCGCCACCGGGATTCACGATGGTGCCGCCCTTGATGAGGTACGGGCCGTCTTCACCAGGTGCCGCCTGCGCGTACCCGCTACCCGGTACCCCGTACCCGACAGCAACGAGTGCTGCAATTCGCAAAGCGCGCTTCATCGTCCGCCTCCCTGGCCCGCTGTCGCGGCAGCTTGTTTGCGTAACGTGTTCGCTTCGTTTCGATCGAAGAGCACCTTGCCGTCGACGATCGTGTACTCGACCATCGCTTCGGGCGCGAACGGATGCGCCGAGAACACCGCGATGTCGCCGTCTTTCCCGACTTCGAGCGTGCCGACCATTTTGTCGACGCCGAGCTGCTTGGCGGGATTGAGGGTCACCATCTTGAGCGCTTCGTTCACGGGCATGTTGCCGTAGCGCACGCCAATGCCCGCTTCCTGATAGAGGCGGCGAATGCGTTCGTCGGAGTCGGAGTTCACCGACACGACCACGCCGCGTTCACTCATGAGCGCCATGTTGTATGGAATCGCGTCGTACGCTTCGACTTTGTACGCCCACATGTCCGCGAACGTCGACGCCATCGCGCCGTGCTTCGCCATTTCGTCGGCGACTTTGTAACCCTCGAGCACGTGCTGGAACGTGTGCACCTTGAAGCCCAACTCTTCTGCGACGCGAATGAGCATCAGGATTTCGTCGCCGCGATAGCTGTGCGAGTGCACCTTGAGATCGCCATTGAGAATGTCGACGAGCGCTTCGAGGCGCAGATCGCGTCGCGGCATGATCGCGTTGGGATTCGTCTTCACCGCGGTGCGATACTCCTCCCATTCCTGCTTGTACTCTTTCGCTTTCGTGAACCAGTACCGCACGGTGAACTCGACGCCCATGCGCGTCATCGGAAAGCGGCGTTCGTCCGCAGGTGCAGTTGAGCTCGCGCGTGTGACGTTTTCGCCGAGTGCGAACTTCACGATGCGGAACGCACCTTTGAAGAGCATCGAGTCTGCGGGCTGGCCCCAGCGCATTTTGATCACGCGCGCCTGGCCACCGATCGTGTTCGCGCTGCCGTGCAGCAACAGCGCCGCCGTGACACCACCGGCGAGTGCGCGATAGATCGTGGGATCGTCGTTGCGTACTTGCACGATCACTTCTGGCGTAACGGATTCGCTGCCTTCGTTGATGCCGCCTTCGAGTGCGGCGTGGGAGTGCGCGTCGATGATGCCCGGCATGACGAACTTGCCGGTACCGTCGATGACGCGAACGCCGGCGGGAACCTGAACGTTTGCGCCGACCGCGGTGATCTTGCCGTTGCGAACAACGACCGTTCCGTTGGTGATGTCGCCGCGCGCGATAGTAATGATTGTCGCGTTTCGGATCGCGACGTCCTGGGCGGCAACCACTGGCGCGAATAGCGCGCTGAAGACGAGAAGACGAGAAGACGAGAGGACGAGAGTCCTGAGCATGTGAGCAGTCATGTTAGTAGAGCCGTCCTTCGACGAAGACGTGCTTGATCGGCGTGCCGGACGCGAAGAGATCGTTGCCCGTGACGACGACAAGGTTCGCGAGTTTACCAGGTTCGATGGTGCCAACCGCGGCGGTAACGCCGAGCAGCGCGGCGGGCGTGACGGTTACCGCACGGAGCGCATCGTCCGCGCTCATGCCGGCGTCGATCGCGAGGCGAATGCGATCGCGGAACGTTGCGCCGCTTTCACCGCCGTACGACGAGAACGCAACGGGAATTCCTGCTTTGGCCAGCGTCGCTGCGTTCGCGCGAACTTCGCGCACTGCAGCGGAATCAGCCGGCGGCGCTGTGCCTGACCGTCCATTGCCGATCGCGAGGAATGTGCGACCCGTTGTTGAATCGGCTGATGGAAAGTTCACGCTCACAATTGCCGTTGCGCCCGCAGATTTGAGCGCGGACACGGCGCGATACCCTTCTTCTGCGCCAACGACGACCGGTGATTTGATGCCGAGTTCGGTTGCGATTTCGTTCACGCGCAAAATCGATCGTTCGCTCGATGCGATGAACCACGACGGCATTTCATTTGTTGCGGCCGGAATCAGCGCGCGGCGGAACGGGTCGTTCGACGAACGCGCGCCCGGTGTGCCTGCTTTGAACGCTTTCTCGATGCGCGCTTCGTACTGCGCGTCGAGATACGACTGACGCACGAACGCGAGCGCGCCAATCAGTGTGCTCGGATAACCACCGCGCTTTGTGCCGAACGAAACTTCCTGTCCCGCCGCGGCGCGCAACGGCAAGCGCGAACCTTCGCGCATTCCAGTCAACGCCGCGCCAACACGACCCGGGAAAATTCCGCCGCGAAACACCAGACCGACTGTCGTCACGCCGCCCGCGCGAAACGCTTTGAGTTGATCGTCGGTTGGCGCGAACATGTCAGCGGCTTCAGCAGACGCGTCGAGTTCCGGCAACACAACCGGTGGCGGCGGTGCAGCACCGCGACCGAGCGGAACACCGCGTCCGCCCTGTCCCGCGCCACCACGACCACCTCCGCCACCACCTCCGCCGCGTCCCGCGCCCGCCGCCGCATCCGCTGCGTCCGGTAATTCGCGCGTCGGACTCGGCAAACCAATACTGGTTGCTGCGTCGATGAGGCCCGGGAACACCGTGTGTCCCGCGAGATCGATGCGCACGACGCCATTCGGCACCGTGACGTTTGCACCGACGGCGGCAATGCGTCCGTCGCGCGTGAGCACGGTGCCGCGTTCGATCACGCGACCCGGCGCGGTCACGATGCGCACGTTGGTCAGCGCGTAGTCCGCGCGAACCGCCGTGGCCGATGACGATGGGGGAATGTTTTGCGCCAACGCAATCGACGGCGCTGTTGCAAGCGCGACGAGCGTCAGCAGAGGTCTGCGATGCATCCGAATGCCTTCCTTAGCGTGGGAGAACAGAGGGGAGAAGCTACGGGCGACGCTCGGCGCGGACTAGAGCCAACCCAAGGCGTCGTTCAGCGGCGGATCGGGTCGGCTGGCACTCCCTCTCTCGTGATTCGAACCAGCTGAATCATCCCTTTCTCGTCAAACCTCAGCTCGTCTATGCTGACTACTCGATGATTGCGATCGGTTTCGCCGAGTGGACGGCGGTGGTAGACGATGTACCATTTGCGCGAAGTCGGCGATTGAATCACGGAGTGATGGCCCGCGCCAGTCGCGACTGTCGAATCCTGTTTAAGGATTTGCCCCACTCTTTCAAACGGACCGAACGGTGACGTCCCCACCGCGTACGCGACGGCGTAATTCGGACCGGTCCATCCGCCTTCGGACCACATGAAGTAGTACTTGCCGTCTTTCTGCAGCATGTACGCGCCTTCGACGTAACCCTGCGGCGTGATTTCTTTGAACGTCGAGCCATCGGGAAACGGCACGAAGCCGGTAAAGTCCGCGTTGAGTTTCGCGATGTTGCAGTGACGCCAGCCGCCGTAGACGATGTAGTACGAGCCGTCTTTGTCGCGAAACACATTTTGATCGATTGGTTGCGCGCCGTTGTGGAACTTGTCGATCAGTGGTTTGCCAAGGTGATCGACGAACGGTCCTTGTGGCGAGCGCGATTTCGCAACGCCGATGCCGCCGGGTTGTGTATCGCTTTGAATGTCATTCGCGCCAAAGAACAAATAGTACCAACCATCTTTTTCGACGATCGACGGCGCCCACATCGCGCGTCGCGCCCATTTGATCGCGCTCGTGTCGACGATGCGTTCGTGTTTTGTCCACGTGACGAGATCGGTGGACGAAAACGCGTCGAGAAACAGCTGATTGCGATACGGCGCGGAATACGTGGGGAAGATCCAGTACTTGCCGTCGAAGACGTGGGCTTCGGGATCGGCGTACCAACCGGGGAGAATTGGGTTGCCGGAGCGTGCAGCCTGCGCGTGCGCCGCACCGCTCACAGACGCGGCGAACGCACATCCGACAACTACGCGACGCAGTGCCATCACTGCTTCGACGGCATGGCGACCATTCCGCGACCGAAGAAGTCGTACGTTCCGACGATCACGCCGAGCTGGTTGATCGCCATGAGTCGCGTATCTTCGCTGCCAGGGAAATCGATCGTCGTGAATTGACCGCGATCGAGCAGGAATCCATGCGTGATGAAATCAGCGTCGCGGTAGAAGCCCACCACTTGTCCGCGATCGTTGATTGCGGTGGTCACGGTGCTGTTCGATCCCGGCACATCGACCGGTGTGAGCTTCTCACCGTCGAGGATAAACCCGCGGCGGACGTTGGCCGCGTCAAAGTACTGGCCGACGACCTGGCCGTGATTGTTGATCCCGAACAATCGCGTGCGATTGCCGCCGGGATGGTCGAAAATCACCGTGTTGCCACGCTGCATGATGAAACCGTGCAGGACGCCGTCCGCATCGACGACGGTGCCCGACATGTCGCCACGATTGTTGATGCCAGAAATGTCGGTGCTCAGCGCACCTGGCAACGCGTCGGGGATCAGCGTAATGCGGCCGCGCGAGTCGTACAGAAACGCGTGAGACACTTCATCCGCGTCCGCGAACCCGCCTGTCGCCGCGCCTGCTTCGTTGATCTCGCCGAGCGCACCGGGCGTCGACGACACGACACCCGGCACGACGACGTCCGTCCAGTCGTCGCCGCGCAACAGGAATCCGTGTACGGTCCCGTCGCTGTGCAGGTAATTCCCGGTGAGCACGCCCTGGTTGTTGATGCCGAACACGGATGTAAAGCTTCCGTCCGGAACGTCCACTGAGAGGACCGTATAGCCTTCGGTCGCTTTGGCGGGAGTCGGGTCGCGTCCCGATAGTGCCGGGAAAGCGGCAACGAGCATCGCGGGGAGTAGCGAAAACCGGACGGACATGGGAATCTCCTGACGGGTAAACGGCTCACCCCAAAGCTCCGCCGTACCGTTGCCTGCGTCAACGCCGCATCACTCTTCTCTCATCCGGCATCCCGTGTCTGCACCTGCGACGCTCGCGAACTACATAGACGGCAGCTTGGTCGATTCACGGGGCACTGAGACACTCGCCGTTACAAACCCCGCCACCGGCGAATCGCTCGGCGTTACGCCGCTGTCGAACGCGGCTGATGTCGACGCCGCGGTGCGCGCCGCATCGCGCGCGTTTCCCGCATGGCGCGCAACGCCCGTCATTGAACGCACGCGCATTCTGTTTCGACTGAAAGCGCTGCTCGAAGACGAACTCGAATCGCTCGCGACATCGCTCACCACTGAGCACGGCAAAGTGCGCGCGGAATCGCGCGGCGAAATCCGTCGCGGCATCGAGAACATCGAGCACGCGTGCGGCATGCCCACGCTCATGATGGGCGAAACGCTCGAAGACATCGCACGCGGCGTCGATTGCGAAACGATTCGCCAACCACTCGGCGTTTTTGCCGGTATTACGCCGTACAACTTCCCCGTCATGATCCCGTGCTGGTTCTGGCCGTACGCGGTCGCGACCGGCAACACGTTCGTGCTCAAGCCGAGTGAACAGGATCCGCTCACGCATCAACGCGTCATCGAGCTCGCCGCGAAGGCGGGAATGCCGAAAGGTGTGCTCAATGTGGTGCACGGCGGACGCGAAGCCGCGGACGCGCTCATCGATCATCCAGACGTCAAAGGCATTTCATTCGTCGGCTCGAGCGACATCGCGCGCACTGTGTACGCGCGCGCCGCGGCGCACGGCAAGCGCGTGCAGGCACTCGGCGGCGCGAAGAACCACATGATCGTGTTGCCCGACGCCGATCCCGATCAAGTGAGCAAGCTGCTGATCGATTCATTGTTTGGTTCGACGGGACAACGATGTCTCGCCGGCAGCATGGTTGTGGGCGTCGCGGACGCGTACGATCCCATTCGCGAGCGTCTGCTCGATGGCGCCAACTCGCTGCGACTCGGCAACGGTCTCGATGAGAACGTGGACATGGGACCGGTCGTGTCACGCAAACATCGCGATCGTATCGTCGACTACGTGCGTCGCGGCGAGAAAGAAGGCGCGCGGCTGTTACTCGACAAAAGCAGCGCGCGCGTCGATCGCTTGCCGAACGGACACTGGATCGGTCCCGCGGTGTTCGAAGATGTCACGCCGGCGATGTCGATTGGCCGCGACGAAATCTTCGGCCCGGTTGCATCCCTCGTGCGCGTGAAATCGCTCGACGATGCGGTAGCGCTCATGCACGAGAGCGGATTCGGTAATGCAACGTCGATCTTCACCACGAGCGGCCGCGCAGCGCGCGAGTTTCGTTATCGCGCGGGGATCAGCATGATCGGCGTGAATATCTCAGTTGCCGCGCCGATGGCGTTTTTCCCGTTCGGCGGATCGCGCAATTCGTTCTTCGGCGATCTGAAAGCACAAGGACGCGACGCAGTCGAATTCTTTACGGATAGACGCGTCGTGATATCGCGATGGTGAAACTGCTGACGGCGATTACGACTAAGTACGATTACGACTAACTACGATGACGACTAACTACGATCGGGACTAACTACGATCACCACTAACTACGATCGACCCTCAACCCATCGTTGTCAGTCGTAATCGTTTTCAGTCGTTCTCGTGTTTAGTCGTTCTCGTTGTCAGTCGTTCTCGTTGTCAGCAGTTATCGGATTTCAAGTATCTGGTCCCGCCTCGTCCCCACGCTCACATATCGAATCGGGCATTCGCACAGCTCCTGAATCCGATCCAGGTATTTCCGCGCGCCTTTCGGTAGCTCGCTGAGCTTGCGCGCATTTGCGGTCGACGTCTGCCAGCCCTCGAACCATTCATAGCGCGGCCGAATTCCGTCGAGCACCGCGATGTCGCCCGGGAATTCCTCCACCACCGAACCGCCGATCTCGTAGCCCGTGCACAGCGCGACTTTCTCGAGCGTGTCGAGCACGTCGAGCTTTGTCACCGCGAGATCCGTCAATCCGTTGATGCGCACCGCGTAACGCACGACGAGCGCATCGAACCAACCGCATCTGCGCGGACGACCGGTCGTCGCACCGAACTCGTTGCCGAGTTTGCGCACGCGCGCCGTCATGGCATCGTCGAATTCCGTGGGGAGCGGGCCGGCGCCGACGCGCGTCGTGTACGCTTTGACGACGCCGAGTGCAGAGTCGAGCGTCCGCGGACCAATGCCGACGCCAATTGCGGCGCCGCCGGCAGTTGTCGAACTGGATGTCACGAACGGATACGTGCCGTGATCGACGTCGAGCAGTGAACCCTGCGCGCCTTCGAGGAGAATCGCTTCTTTCGCGCGCTGCGCTCTGTTCACTTCGAGTCCGACGTCGCGCATGTACTCGAGCAAACGCGGCGCGACGCGATTGAGTGCGTCGAGCGTGAACGCCGCGTCCGCGCGATTGTTGGATCCGAACCCTTCGAGCACGCGATTCGCGTGCGCGACGCCGGCTTCGACGAGTTTTCGCAAGCGATCGGGATGACGCACATCGAGCACGCGCACACCGCGGCGCGCGACTTTGTCTTCGTATGCAGGACCGATGCCCCGCCCCGTCGTACCGATCGCTTTGCTCGCCGCGCTTTCCTTGTCGACGAGCTTGTGATACGCCATCACGAGATTCGCGCGGTCGCTCACGAACACGCGTCCGTCGACGGACACGCCGGCCTTCACGAGCGCATCGATTTCTTCAAAGAGCGCTTCGGGATCGAGCACCACACCATTACCGATCGCGCAGCGCACACCAGGATGCAGAATTCCACTCGGCACCTGGTGGAGCACCGTGGACTTGTCGCCGATTTGCACCGTGTGGCCGGCGTTCGCGCCACCCTGATAGCGCACCACCCACGCCGCCCGCTCGGCGAGGACGTCAACCAGTTTGCCTTTGCCTTCGTCGCCCCATTGGGCACCGACGACGACAAGCGTACGCGTAGAAGAGTCGAACAAGGGACAGAAGACGAGAGGACGAGAAGACGAGACACAAAAAAACGCCCCGGCGACTTTGTGCGGGGCGTTAGCGCAATTTAGGCGGAGGTTGTCGCGGCGCTAGTTGGCCCGGCGGAATCCCCACACCTGTGCGTGTTCGACGCCGTCGTCGTCGCGCTGCACGCCCCACGCTGTCTCGGCATCAGCACCGTGCAGCGTAAATCGCGCGGGCAGCGTGAGTTCGGAGACGAACGCACCGGTCGGCGCGAGTACAACCCAGCGCTGTTCAGTGGCGTCATTCGCGGGGTACCGGCGGATCCACACGCGCCCATCGCGTCCGATGAGGAACGAGTGATACGCAGGCTTGAGCGCGGGGAACGGCATTTCGGCTGCGCGGCGGCGTGCGTTGTCGGCGTCAGGACCAGACAACCCGCGCCCCGTGCTCTCGCGGTACCACGCCTTGTCAGCGTCCGTCACCGGAGCGCGGCGTTCGTCGACGCGCAGGATGGACCGCACGGCGCCGGTGCGCGAGCGCATCTGGACCTCGAAGGCCGTGCCATCGCCGGTCGCAAAGCCCTCGTTCGTTCCACGCACCGTCGCGTTGCGACCAAACGCGAGGTTCCAGTATGCCGACGACGGCCTGCCGTTCTGCGCTGGAAGCGCTTGAGGAAAGGCTTCGAGTTCGTAAAACGCGCCTGCGTCATGCGTCGCGCTGCCATGAAATCCGTAACCGAACAAATGACTCGCGAAGTAATGCGGGCGGCCATTTGGATCGACGTTCGCGCGATCGGGCGACGAACCAATAATGGTGTTGTCCCCCATGATGCCAACCAGGCGCGGAGACCTACGGCCGTCCGGCGGCGTTACCGCTGCGGACGTCACGAGCCGTCCGTCAGGCGTAAACACCGAAAAGCGGCGCGCGAGATCGTCCACGACGAGCACGGAATCACCGCGCGTCGGAAATGCAGTGCTGATGTTGGTGAACTCGCCGGGGCCGGATCCTTTTCGCCCTGCGGTGCGGATCAATGCGCCCGTCGCGCTGAAGTACCGGACTTCGAACGAGCTCCCGTTTGCGACAACGACCGTTCCATTGCGCAACCGAATCACGCTCGAAATGCGATGGAATTCATGCGGCACATCGGCGTCCGCCCCACCCATATCGAGCACCGGGCGCTCAGAGAACGCGAACGGCGCCGTCGCGCGCGCGAGTGACGTCGTGCGTATCTGAACGCCCGCGCTGTCGCGCGTGGTTACCTGCGCACTCGCGGTGGTTGCGAGCGTGACTGCAATCAGCGTAAGCGAGAAACGCATACTGCCTCTACGCGGCAGCGGCCGCCTTTCGCTGCAATCCTGACGCGTCGAGCAACTCGAGCACGCGCTTGCGCGTCGCGTCGTCAGGATTCGTCAACGGACTGCGCACCGGGCCACCCTCGAACCCCGTCGCTTCGCACGCAACCTTGATCGCGCCGATGCCCATCTTGCCGACGATCTCGACCGCGAGCGGCGTGAGTTTCGCTTGTGCCCCGTCTGCGTCCGCAACGCGTCCCGCTTTGTGCGATTCGAACACTGTGCGCGCCAACTGCGGTGCAAAGAGCGCGACCGCGAGAATTCCACCGCGCGCGCCCGCACGCAGCGCGTTCAGCCACTGCGCGCCGTTGCCCGTGAGCACAGTGAACGAATCGCTTTGCGCCTGCAAATAGCCGTTGAGAATTGCCGGATCGCCCGACGAATCCTTGATGCCGATGACGTTCGGATGCCGTGCGAGTTCGGCAACGAGCGACGCCGATAGCGCGAAGTGCATGTACTTGGGAATCGTGTACAATACCACCGGCTTCGGGCTCGCGTCCGCAACCGCGTGATAGTGCGCGCGCAGCGCCGAGTCGTTCATCGCGGCGCCGTAGTAGTGCGGCGCAACGCAGAGCACCGCATCCG
Organism: Gemmatimonadaceae bacterium; assembly: GCA_035277145.1. Lineage (GTDB taxonomy): Bacteria > Gemmatimonadota > Gemmatimonadetes > Gemmatimonadales > Gemmatimonadaceae > DASRAP01. The sequence continues at coordinate 128,015 of DATELA010000072.1, forward strand.
CACCACCAATTGCTGCCGCTTTCGCGCGCTCGATCGTTTGACGCGTCGACTCTGCACCAACGCCCATCAGAATTCGATTCGATGGAATCGCTTTGCGAATCGTTTCGAGCAACGCGGTGCGCTCGAGTTCATCGAGCAACGCCGCTTCGCCCGTTGAGCCGGCAATCACAATGCCGTCGACGCCTTGCTTGACGAGCGCGCGACAGTTCGACGCAGCGGCGGAGAAGTCCACGTCGCCGCGCGAGTCGAACGGCGTGGTGATCGGGCCGAAAATGGCAGAAAGATTCATTGTCCGAGAAAGTCCATGCCGCCCCCCGACATCAACCCGTCCATCGCAGGTTCTTCGGGCTTTGCGGGTGCGGCGGTTTTCGCCGCGATTTCCGCTTTCACCGCGGCCGTCGCCGCCGCCACATCACCCGCCTTCACCGACGACGACATGCGGCGGAACGTGCGCATCTGCAATTCAAAGTCCGACGGACGCGTCGCTGCGGCAAGCGCGACTTCAAACTCGACGTGTCCTTCGGTCACGAGATCCGCCAGATGCTGGTCGAACGTTTGCATGCCGTACTGCTCGCGGCCTTCGGCGATGTAATCGCGAATCTCATTCACGCGATTCGCATCCAGCATCAACTCGCGAATCGTCGACGTGTTGATCATGACTTCGCACGCGGGCACGCGACCCTTGCCGTCCTTGCGTGGCAGCAAACGCTGCGACACCACAGCGTGCAACGACTCGGCGAGACGGATGCGCACCACGTCCTGCTCCTCCGGCGGGAACATCGCAAGAATACGCATCACCGTGCTCTGCGCATCGGGCGTGTGCAGCGTCGACACGAGCAAGTGTCCCGTTTCGGCCGCTTTCATCGCCGTGTCGATCGTCTCGGCGTCGCGCATTTCACCGATGAGCACCACGTCAGGATCCTGACGCAACGCGGCGCGTAAACCCGACTGGAAACTCACAGTATCAACGCCGATCTCGCGCTGCGTCACCGAACACTGCAGATCGCGATGCAGGAACTCGATCGGATTCTCGAGCGTCACGACGTGTTTGTTCTGCGTCGTGTTGATGCGATTGATGAGCGCTGCCATCGTGCTCGATTTGCCCGAGCCCGTCACGCCCGTCACGAGGATCATGCCGCGCTCCGCGTCGGCAACATGCGCGAGCACTTTCGGCAACCCGAGCTTCTCGAAACTCGGCACTTCGAACGGAATCACACGCATCACGATCATGAAGCTCGATCGCTGGCGCAGAATGTTCACACGAAAACGACCGATACCCGGCGCTCCCCATGAACAGTCATAGTCCCGAATCTTGTCGATGTTCGCGCGATCCTCTTCGTTCGCGATCAACCGCAGCGCGATACTCTTGGTTTGGTCAGGCGTCAGCGCCTGTTTCGTGAGCGCAACGAGCTTGCCATCGATGCGCGCGCGAAACACGTCACCGGCTTTGATGTGCAAGTCGGAGGCGCCACGATCGACCGCAGCCTTGATGATCTTTTCCATCAGTAACCCGCGTCCTTGTTGACAAGGTTTCGCAGCGGCGTTCCCGCAACATACCGCCGGCAATTCTCGAGATAGAGCGCGGCCTGACGATCCCAGAAGCGCCGCGGTGTGACCGCCGAAATATGCGGCGTGATGAGCGCCGAGCGAAGACGCCACAGCGGAGAAGTTGCGGCGAGCGGCTCTTCGTGAAAGACATCCAGCACCGCCCCGCGAAGCCGCCCCGACGCCAACCGCTCGGCGAGCGCGTTTTCATCGATCATCGCGCCGCGCGCAACATTCGCAATCACGGCGTGCGTCGGCAACATGTCGAGCCGCTCGGCGGTGATAAGGCCTTTCGTTTGCGGCGTCAGCGGCGCAGCGAGTACGAGCGCGTCGGCAGCCGGCATTTCCGAGTCGAGCTTGTCCATGCCGACGACCTTTGCGAATCCATGCGGTACGCCTTCATCAGGCCTGCGACGCACGCCGACGCACGTCGAACCAAGTGCGGTCAATCGCTTCGCCACTTCCCCGCCGATGCCGCCGGTGCCGACGATCAACACGCGCGATTCACCAGCTTCGCGCGCGGGCGAATCCACCGCGACGAATACATCGCGATCCCATGTAGCGCGGCGCTGAGCGTCGCTCGTGAGGTCGAAGCCACGCCAGAAGTGCAACAGCCCCGCGACGACATACTCGGACATCGGAATCGCGTGTACACCCGCGGAGTTCGTGAGCATGATGTCGCTCTTCAGAAACTCCGGGAACAACGCGCTGCCAACGCCTGCCGTTGCCGTGTGTACCCATCGCAACTTTTTCGCGGCAGCAAACAATCGCGGCGTAATTCCATACCCGTAGTAAACCTCGGCATCTGAAATCGCAGCGAGCGCTTCGGGCGTTGGCGGATAACCACCGTCACCATCGGAAACGGTGTCGGTCGTGACGACCTGCACGGTCCATCCTTCCGGTGCGCCGTCAATGATCTCTTGCTCGAGCGATTCCGGAATGCGCCACACGCGCGCTTTCGCGCGGAGATCGATCACCATCTTTCGCACGGCGCTCACACCAGGCCCATGAGGCGTTTGGTTTCGCCGAGCGTTTTTTGCGCGACGTCACGCGCATGGCCGGCGCCCTGATCGAGTACGGCGGTCACCGCTTCCGGATCGTCCTGCAATTCCTTCGCGCGCCGGCGAATCGGCGTGAGTTCGGCTGTCATCGTGTCGAGCAGCACTTTCTTGCAGTCGATGCAGCCCCACTTGGCGCCGCGACAGTTGGCCGCGACTTCTTCCTGAGTTGTCGGCGACGAAAAACCTTTGTGCAGCGTGTAGACGTTGCAGATGTCGGGATTGCCCGGATCCGATTTGCGTTTGCGCGCGGGATCCGTCATCGCCGGTTTGAGTTTTTCCCAGATCGCGTCGGGTTCCTCGAGCAAGCCGACGGTGTTACCAAGCGACTTCGACATTTTCGCCTGGCCGTCGAGGCCAAGCACGCGCCGCGTTTGCGTGAGCAGCGGTTTGGGTTCGGGGAAAAACGGTTTCGCAGGCGAAAACTTTGCGTTCCAGCGGCGCGCAACTTCGCGCGACAATTCCAGATGTTGCACTTGATCCTCGCCGACAGGCACGAGATCAGCGTGGTACAACAAAATGTCGGCCGCCTGGAGAATCGGATAATTGAGCAGACCCGCGAGCACACTTTCCTGCTTCGCGGATTTCTCCTTGAATTGCGTTTGACGTTCGAGTTCGCCGAGCGGTGTGACCGAGTTGAAGATCCACGAGAGCTCGGTATGTTCCGGCACCGCTGACTGAACGAAGAGTGTTGCGCGCGCGGGATCGATGCCGGCCGCGAGCAATCCAATCGCCATTTCCGCCGTGCGCCGCCGCAAATCCGCCGCCTCGTATTGCACCGTGATCGCGTGATAATTCACGATGCAAAAGAACGTCTCATACTCACTTTGCAACGCCACCCAATTGCGAACTGCGCCGAGGTAATTTCCGATGTGCAGTTCGCCCGACGGCTGGATTCCGCTGAAGACGCGTGGCATCGGCTGAAATTACGCCTCGCACACGGAGCGCGGCAGTGACGCTCCGTGATGGCCGCGCATTGATGACACTGGTGCGCGAAGCCGCGCATGCGGCCGCGAAAGTCATTCGCGACGCGACGCCGCGCCGCGCGCAACTCGATTGGCAGCAGAAGGGCCGTTCAGATTTCGTGACGGAAGTGGATGTGGGAGCCGAGCGCAGCGCAATCGAAGTTCTCCAGCGCGCGGAACCGGGCGCCGGCTTCGTCGCGGAAGAATCCGGTCGGGCACCGGGTACCGGGGACCGGGTATCGGGACTGCAATTCATTATTGATCCGCTGGACGGCACGACGAACTTTCTTCACGGCGTACCCGATTACGCTGTCTCGATCGGCGCAGTCGTGGACGGTGGGCTAGTAGCCGGTGTCGTGTATTCAATTCCCCGCGACGAATGCTTCACTGCGTTCGCAGGCGGTGGCGCATGGCTCGGCGATACACAGTTGCGTGTTTCGGGAATCAGCGAGCCAACCAAGGCGCTGGTGGGAACAGGTTGTCCGTTCAAGGATCCCGCAGTAATTCCTGAGTACGTCGCGCAAATGTCGCGCGTGATGAAGGGAACCGGCGGCATTCGCAGGCCCGGTGCCGCATCGATTGATTTGGCATCCGTCGCCGCCGGCCGCTTCGATGCATTCTGGGAAACCCGCTTATCTCCCTGGGATATCGCCGCAGGAATCTTGTTGGTGCGCGAAGCCGGTGGTGTGTGCACGGACTTCGACGGCGCAACGCTTGAGCCTGCGTTCAGCTCAGTCGTCGCCGGGAATCCGGCGATGCACGCATGGCTGCTGCGCACATTGAACGACAAGCCTTAGCTTTTTCCCATGGGTCTCATCGAACTCGTTCCGAATTTCTCCGAAGGTCGCCGCCCCGAAGTCATCGCCGCCATTCGCGATGCAATCGCGAGTGTGAGCGGCGCCGTCGTGCTCGACGTGTCGTCCGATCAATCGCACAATCGCACCGTCATCACACTCGTTGCTCCGCGTGAACGCGCAGTCGACGCTGCGTTCGCCGGTATGAAGAAAGCCGCCGAGCTGATCGATCTCACCAAGCATCAAGGCGAACACCCGCGCATTGGTGCGACCGACGTGATGCCCTTCGTTCCCCTCGAGGGCAGCACGATGGACGACTGCGTTGCGCTCGCGCGCGAACTCGGAGCTCGCGTGGGGAAAGAGCTCGAGATCCCCATCTATTTATATGAACGTGCCGCGAGCCGGCCCGAGCGAAAGAATCTCGCCGACGTGCGTCGCGGTGAGTTCGAAGGCCTGCGCACAGAGCTCGGCACCAACCCTGCGCGCACGCCTGACTTTGGCCCGGACCGTATTCATCCGACCGCCGGTGCAACCGCAATTGGCGCGCGGCCGTTTCTCGTTGCGTACAACGTGTATCTGGGCGGCGCCGAGAATCTCAAGATCGCGAAAGAGATTGCGAAAGCGGTTCGCGAGTCATCCGGCGGTCTCAAAGGTGTGAAAGGACTCGGCCTTGAAGTCGATGGTCAGGCGCAAGTGTCGATGAATCTCGTCGACACTGAGCAAACACCGATGCACATCGCGTACGACACGGTCGCGCGCGAAGCAGAGTCGCGCGGCGTGCAAACAACGTGGAGCGAGATCGTTGGGCTCGTTCCCGAGCGCGTGTTGTTCGAAGCCGCTGCGCACCACGTGAAGTTGCGTGGATTTTCGCAGCAACTCGTGCTCGAGAATCAGGTGCGCGCCGCGTCGACCGGTGAGTCGCTCGATGGTTTCGTTGCGTCGGTTGCGTCGAGTGAACCTGTGCCCGGCGGCGGTTCGGTTGCGGCGCACGTCGGCGCGCTCGGCGCTGCACTCGCGCAGATGGTTGCGAATCTCACGATCGGCAGAAAGAAATACGCGGACGTCGAGAAAGAGATGAGCGATCTCAAATCGCGCGCCGCTGCTGCGTGCGCGAAGTTGTCCGCGCTCGTTCAGCGTGACGCAGACGCATACGCGAAGGTCTCAGCGGCGTACAAACTTCCCAAGGACAGCGCTGATCGTCCTGCGGCAATTGAAGCGGCGCTCGTCGCTGCGGCGGAAGTTCCGCTCGAAACCGCGCGCGCGTGCGCTGATGTTGCAGAACTCGCGGCGGTCGCTGCGGAAGATGGCAACGCGAATGCGCTTTCCGACGCCGGCGTCGCCGCACTGCTCGCGGAAGCAGGCGCGCGGGCCGCGGCGTACAACGTACGGATCAACGCACAGAGCATGACGGACCGTGCGCGAGCGGAGAAGTTCATAGCCGATGCAAAGGCGGCGGTCTCTCGCGCGCACGAGTTGTCGCGCACTGCCGCGGATATAGTCGAGAAAGGGCTCGGCTAACAGCGAGAATCGAGGAGGAAGGCGAAATGCGAGCTGCGAGGAACCTGCCCCTGCGTGCGCACCGCTTCCGCGCCGCCATCGCGACCGTCCTGTTCGTCGCGAGCAACGCGGACGCACAGCCGCCGCACGCTGCGCTCCAGGCAAAGCTCCAGGCGAAACTCGATTCCCTGCACTCCCTCGGACGTTTCCCTGGCGCAACCTTCGCCGCGGCGCTCCCCAACGGCGACGTCATCGCGATCGCCACCGGCATGAGCGACACAGCGCTCAAGCTCCGCATGAAACCCACCGATCTCATGCCGAGCGGCAGCACCGGCAAGACGTACGTCTCGGCGCTCGCGATGCAACTCGTGCACGAAGGCAAGCTCGATCTCAACGCGCCAATCTCGAAATACCTGGGCACCGAACCGTGGTTCAGCCGCCTGCCGAACAGCGCCGACATCACCGTGCGCCAACTCATGACGCACACGAGCGGTCTCGTGCGCTATGAATTCAACGAACGCTTCACCGCCGATCTCACGAAAGCGCCCGCGGACAAAGTCTGGAATCCACGCGATCTCATTGCGTACATCTTCGACACACAAGCGCCGTTCAAAGCGGGCGAAGGATGGGATTACTCCGACACGAATTACATGGTGCTCGGAATCATTCTCGAGAAGATCACCGGCGCAACGATGAACGGCGAAATTCAGCGACGCGTTGTCGGACCGCTCAAGCTCACACAAACGGTACCGAATGCGTCCGCGCGCGTACCGGGAATTGTTCAGGGTTATGCGGGCGCGAACAATCCATTCGGCGGCACCGACGCCATGCTCACCAACGGCGCGTTCGCGTTCAATCCCGCATTCGAATGGGCGGGCGGCGGATGGTCGAGCACCACTGCCGATCTCGTTCGATGGGCGAAAGCGCTGTACGAGTGGAAAGTCTTCGACGCGTCGCTCTCGTCGCGATTTCTCGACGGCGCCGCCGCGCGCCTCGGACAAGGCGCGCGCTACGGACTCGGCGTCATCATGATGCCCGCATCACCGATCGCTCCCGCACTCGGTGAGTCTATTGGACATAGCGGATTCTTTCCGGGATACCAAACCGAGATGCGGTACTATCCCGCGCACAACATCGCGGTCGCGCTGCAGATCAATACGAGCGTTGGAAGAGCGATTCCGCGAGGCATGGCGGGGGCCACAAGTGAACTCGCCGCCATTATCCTTGAGGGCAAAGAATAGCCCCCAACAAATGAATCTCGCGACGTTGCGGCGCGCGATGGCAGCTGCTGGAGCGAAAAAGCTCTATGCGAAAGCGCTCGCACCGAACGACAACAGCAAGAACCAAATCTACTTGGGCGGTGACTTCGGCGCGCTGCATGTCCTGCCAGCGGGGAACGCGGTTGCCGACCCATCGAACAAGACGTTCAAGGCGGCACTTCGCCTTGGTTGGCTCGATGATAGCGGCGTCGCGCACCCCGCGCCGAACGCTCAGCTAATTCTTTATCCGCAGTATCCAGAAGTGCGTCTGTCTGGGTTCTTGAGCGGTGTCGAAAAGGAGGCGCGTCCTTCAGACGTCATGACGTCGCGAGCGCCCGGGCGTGTGCTTTTTCTCGGCGTGCGCAACGACGGCGTGATTCTCGCTTACTCCTCGGGCGCCGATACTGTTCTTGCGCGCGAGTTGGCGACGCTCCGCGATCTCGAAAAAGTTGGCGTGTTTCAGCAGGTTGCGCTGGACGGCGCCGCAGGAGTTGCGAACCGCAGCGTGCTCCTTCGCGAACTCTGCCGGATCGCGAGCGCTGGGTGGATGGATTCGAGAAGACTCAACCGGGATGGCATATCGATGCCATGCGCAGCGCCTAATTGCGGCGGGTATACGCTTGAGGCCGAACTCGGCATCGTACCCAACGCGCGCGCCGCACCGGATTTTCACGGTTGGGAGGTGAAACAATTCGGCGTCACCACGTTCGACCGCGATGTTGCGACAACAATTACGCTCATGACACCTGAGCCATCGGCCGGATATTACGCTGAAGCCGGCGTCCTGAAGTTTGTCTCGCGTTACGGTTACGCGGACCGCCGCGGACGCGAGAATCGTCGAAACTTCGGGGGGCAGTTTCGCTTCGACAGGCGCGATGCGCGAACGGGCCTGACACTGACGCTAACCGGTTTCGCGAACGGACGAATCACTGACCCCGGCGGCGGCATCCGCCTCGTCGATGACGACGGTCGTGACGCAGCAACTTGGCTATACACCGACCTGATTGATCACTGGAAACGAAAACACTCGTCGGCCGTGTACGTCCCGTCGATGAAGCGCACCGAGCCGCGGCGACGATACCGCTTTTCGCCCGTCGTGAGGCTCGCGACCGGAACGACCTTTGAGCGCCTACTCGTGGCAATTCGCGATCAAGCGATCGTTTACGACCCCGGGATCAAGGTGGTAAGCGGACCCGACAGCACGAGGAGCAAGCGTCGCAGCCAATTCAGGATTAGCTCAGCGCGGATCGACCAACTCTACACGTCGGTCGAGCGCGTCAACGCCTGCACCGGAGGTTGACGGCGGGACATTTTGCGGACATATTGGCCTATATGCGTCCCCCCGAACAAAAACCGGAACAGAAGAAGCTCCGCGAAGCACTCCGATATTTCTCTCAGACCGATCTGGCGCACTATCTCGAGGTGAGCCCGAGGACACTCCGGCGTTGGATCGTTGGCGAGACAACTCCGAAGTACTCGGTGATTACGGCGATTGACCACGCTCTCTCTCGCGATGATCGTCCCTCACGCCCTGACTTTACGTTCGTCGACCTTTTCGCGGGGATCGGCGGTCTGCGTCGCGGCTTCGAAAACGAAAACGGTCGATGCGTGTTCACGTCGGAGTGGGACACGCACGCCGCGAAGACCTACAAGGCGAACTTCCCCGATGCCGAGGATATCTACGGGGACATCACTAAGAAGGCGCCTGAAACAATCCCAGAGCACGACATCCTGCTGGCCGGTTTCCCGTGTCAGCCGTTCAGTCTCGCCGGTGTCTCAAAGAAGAAAAGCCTTGGACGTGCGCACGGCTTCCGGGACAAAACGCAAGGCACACTTTTCTTCAATGTTGTTGAGATACTTGGCGCAAAGCGTCCCAAAGCATTCGTGCTGGAGAACGTGAAGAATCTTCGCTCGCACGACGCTGGGCGAACCTACGCCGTGATCATGGGCGCGCTGCGCGAGCTTGGATACACCGTGTTCGACGACGTTGTGAATGCGCAAGCGTGGGTTCCACAGCGACGCGAACGAATCTTCATGGTTGGTTTTCGCGAGGACGTCGACTTTTCCTTCGCGGACATGAGACGCCCATCTGCCGCGCCGACACTCGCCGATGTCCTGCACTCGTCCGACGAAGAGCCTGAAGAGCCGTACACGATTCGAGACAAAGGGCGCACTGTCGTTCACCCGCGGTATACGCTCAGCGATCACCTGTGGCAGTATCTACAGGACTACGCGGCGAAACATCGCGAGAAGGGGAATGGCTTCGGGTGTAGCGTTTTCTCGGGCAAGGATATCGCCCGAACTCTCTCCGCGCGGTATCACAAGGACGGAAGTGAGATCCTGATTGCTCAAGCCAGGCGTAACCCGCGAAGGCTCACGCCGCGCGAGTGTGCAAGGCTTATGGGTTTCGACCAACCGACTCGCGCGCCGATGGCGATTCCTGTATCGGATACGCAGGCATACCGTCAGTTCGGCAACTCAGTGGTCGTTCCCGTTGTGGAGTCGTTGGCCAAGGTGGTAGTGCCGCGGGTCGTTTACCCGCAGGTCTATCCACCACCGTCGCGCGAACAACAAGAGCTGTTTGCGGCCGCGAGCTAACGAGCAGAGCGTATCTGCTGCGCGCCGCAAGAACATGGCGGCTATTCGCGGACGGGACACTAAGCCCGAGCTTGTTGTTCGTCGTGCCCTACACAGAGCAGCGTTGCGATTTCGGCTCCACGCGCGCGGTCTGCCGGGGCGTCCTGATATTGTTCTCGCTAAGTACCGAACCGTGGTGTTCGTTCACGGGTGTTTCTGGCACCACCATGGCTGCGGCAATTCTGTGTGGCCGAAGACACGTCGCGCGTTCTGGCGTCATAAGATCAACGGCAACATTAGACGGGATGCGACGAACGTTCGTGAACTGCGTGCGCTCGGTTGGAAAGTGGTCGTGATCTGGGAATGCGCGGTGCGGCGCGGTCGCGGGTTTGAATCGCTTGTGCGCAGAATCCGGTCGCAAACGCGCGATTCGCATGTGCGTTCCCATCGCAAGCGGTAGCGCCAGCTGGTGTGCGCTGAGCAGTATTAGAGCAGCGAGGTCTCTAATGTCAGAGCGTGAACCACTCGGCGCACGGATTCGCCGACTTCGATCCGATCGTGGACTGTCCCAGGACCGACTCGCCATTGAGGCTCACGTTGATCAGAGCGGGTTGTCCAAGTTCGAGCGCGGCCGCGAGCGACGCATGGGGCCAGCACCGTTGACCCGTATCGCGAAGGTGCTTGGGATTTCGCTCGATGAACTGATCGCCGGGAGCGACTACGGAGAGGAACCAAGCAACGCAGAGCGACAGGCCATCGGTTAGGCCGCGAGCGATACCCGGTTGACGCCGAGCAACCGAGAAGAGCGAACGCTCGAGGCGTTGGAAAAACAAAGTGAGAAGTGCGAAGACTCCGCTGAGCCTCATCGCGCTTCTCGACCCGCTCTCCAGCTACCGTCTTCTCATTTGAACCGGTACGTAATTCTGCCTCGAGACAAGTCGTAGGGCGACAGCTCGACTTGCACCTTATCACCGGGCAAAATCTTGATGAAATTTGTTCTGATTTTTCCGCTGACGTAGCAGAGCACCTCGTGCCCGTTTTCCAGTTCGACTTTGAACATCGCGTTCGGCAGCGGTTCCAGAATGGTTCCGCTGACCTGTACGACGCCGTCTTTCGCCACTAGGCCTCGCTCCTGGTTTTCAGGCGGCCGCGGTGAGAACCCGCGGCCCGTGATCGGTGATCGCGACGGTGTGCTCAAAGTGCGCCGAGCGACGCCCGTCGCCCGTCACGACCGTCCATTTGTCCGACAAGGTACGTGTCCGCGATGTCCCTTGATTCACCATGGGCTCGATCGCGATGGTCAGACCCGGCACCAAACGCGCACCGCGCTTGGGCCGGCCAACATTCGGTACCTGGGGATCGCCATGCGGCTGATACCCCACATAGTGCCCAACGAGATCGTCTGCGGTCGTAAATCCTTCCTTCGCCACCACCGCGTGAATCGCGTGCCCGATGTCGCCGGTGTGATTGCCGGCTAACGCAGCGGCAATTCCCGCCGCGAGCGCGCGCTCCGCCGTTTCCATCAGCCGCACGGATTCCGCGTCTACCTTCCCCACCGGAACGGTGAGCGCCGCGTCCGTATACAGGCCCTGGTATTTCACGCCGAAATCGAGCGACACGATGTCGCCGTCTTTCAGCACGCGCCGTGCCGACGGAATACCGTGCACGATTTCTTCATTCACCGAAATGCAGACGCTCGCGGGAAATCCGTAGAGTCCCTTGAACGCGGGCGTCGCACCGGGATGCTTGCTGATGAATTCTTCGGCGATGCGATCGAGTTCCGACGTCTTCATGCCCGCACGCACACTGCGCGCGAGCAACTGCAACGTCGCGGACAAAATGCGTCCGCCCTCAGCCATGACGTCGAGTTCGCGTGGAGATTTGAGTTGAATCACGCAGCCAACGCTCGATGCATACGCGCCGCAATGTCGTTCAAATCGCCCACGGCGTCTACCGTCGCGATTCGCGGCCCGTGTGAACGATACCACGCGATGACCGGCTCCGTCTGCTGCGCATACACCTCAATGCGGCGTCGAACAGAGGCGGGCTCGTCGTCCGCTCTGCGCACCAGCTTTCCGCCACACTTTTCACACGTCTCGCCGGGTTCACGGCCCATATAGGGCGTCTGGCAATTCCCGCACGTGGTTCGCGCGGACAATCGGCGCACGAGTTCGTCAGTCGGTGCTTCGAACAGCATCACGCGATCGAGCGAACGGCCCAGCGACGTGAGCATCGTCGCGAGTCCTTCGGCCTGCGCAACTGTACGCACGACACCGTCGAGAACCGCGCCCGTCGCCGCGTCTGGCGCAGCGAGTGCGTCACGCAAAATGCCGAGTATGACGTCGTCGGGAACGAGATCACCGCGATCCATCGCGGCTTGCGCCGCGAGACCCAACGGCGTTTTCGCTTTCACCGCTGCGCGGAGTACATCGCCCGTCGCGATCTTGGGAACGCCGAGCTCGCGCGCGAGTCGCTCGCCTTGCGTCCCCTTCCCAGCGCCGGGTGGTCCGAGCAGAACGATCAGCACACAGCGCGTGGACTAGAATCCGCCCACTTGTCCGCGTCCGCGGAAGCGCACACGCCCCTTCTTCATGAAGCCGTCGTACTTGCGAAGAAGCAGGTGCTGCTGCATTTGCGCCATCGTATCGAGCGCGACACCAACCACGATCAGCAGCGATGTACCACCGAACGTGAACGGCACGTTGATCGCATCGGTAATCCAGATCGGCAACAACGCGATGAACGTCAGGAAGATTGCGCCCGGCAACGTGATGCGGCTGAGTACCGAGTCGATGTATTCCGCGGTCGCGGAACCGGGCTTCACACCCGGAATGAATCCGCCCTGCTTCTTCAGATTCTCCGCCAGATCCACCGGATTGAAAATGATGGACGTGTAGAAGTACGTGAAGAACACGATCAAGAGCGCGGAGAGCGCGTAATACGCCGGCCGGCCCGGCACGAAATAATCCGCGAAGTTCGACATCGACTGATTGCCCGAGAACTGCGCGATAGCGCCGGGCACCACGATGAACGACTGCGCGAAAATGATCGGCATTACGCCCGCTGAATTGATGCGCAGCGGTATGAAATTCTTGGCCGCTTCTCTCATGCGGCCCCTGGCCATGGTTCGCTGTGGTATTTGAATCGCGATGCGGCGCGCAGCAAGCGTAATCGCGACGACACCTGCGACAACGGCGGCCATCACCACCACGAGCACCAATAATCCAAACGGCGTCAGCGTACCGATGCTGATGTAGTTGAACGTCTTGAAGAGCGAGCTCCACAACCGCTCGATGATGCCGAAGAAGATCATGAGCGACGCACCGTTGCCCAGGCCGCGCTCCGTGATCTGTTCGCCGAGCCACATACAGAACACCGCGCCCACAGTGAAGAAGAGCGTGGACTGCATGCGGAACGCGAATCCAGGCGCGAGCACCGCGCCCTGCAACTGATCCGACTCGAGGAACAACGTGAAGCCGTAGCCCTGCACAATTGCGAGTAGAACCGTCAGGTACCGGCTCCACTGCATCGTCTTCTTACGGCCTTCCTCGTCCTTCTGCAGCTTCTCGACCTGCGGGAGCACAGCGCCCGCGATCTGCATGAAGATGCTCGCCGAGATGTACGGCATGATGCCGAGCGCGAACACCGTCGCGCGCGACAGCGATCCGCCGACGAACAAGTCGTACAGTCCGAGTAGTCCGCCGGACTGTTGCTGGAAAAACGAGAGCAACGCTGCCGTGTCGACGCCCGGCACCGTAACCGACGTGCCGATGCGGAACACCAGCAGCACCAGCAGCGTGAACTTGATCTTGTCCCACAGCTCTGGCGTATTGACGATGTTGCCGAGCGCTGCAGCCGGATTCTCTTGCGCCATGCTATTCGACGCGGCCGCCGGCAGCCTCGATCTTGGCGCGCGCACCTGCTGACACTGCGACGCCGCGCACCGTGACCGCACGCGTGAGTTCGCCGTTCGCGAGAATCTTCACCGGACGCTTCGGACGAATGAGTCCCGCCGCCGTGAGCGATTCAACCGTGACGTCCGCGCCGATTCCGGCGAGCGCGTCGAGCGTGACGATCTGCGCCGCCGGCGCCATCGGTCCGCCCATTCCGCGCTTCGGAATGCGTCGCGTCATCGGCATCTGGCCGCCTTCGAAATGCGGCTTGCCGCCGCCCGGACCGTGGTGGCCCGCGCGAGCCTTGATGCCCTTATGTCCCTTACCCGACGTCTTGCCTTTGCCAGATCCCGGTCCGCGCCCCAACCGCTTGCGATTGCGGTGCGAGCCCGGTGCAGGCGACAACGAGTCGAGTCCAATGCGTTCTGCCATGGTTTATCCCTTTGTGGGCGTCACCTCAACGAGGTGCCGCACACGCTTGATCATTCCGCGCAATGAAGGCGAATCCTGATGTACGACTTCGGACTGATGATGACGCAGGCCGAGCGCTTCGAGCGTCCGCCGCATGCGCCAGTCGTGGCCGCTGCCGCTGCGAATCTGCTTGATGCGCACTTTGCCTTTCGTGAGCGTGTTCGGCTCAGTCTTTTCCGGACCGCGGCCCGGATGCCACACGAATGTACGCGGCATTAGACGGCCTCCTTCGACTTGGCACGCGAGCGATATCCGATCGACGTCGCTTCCACACCGCGCTCCTGCGCGATCTGTTCGACGGTCACGAGTTGACGCAATCCATTCACCGCGGCGCGCACCATGTTGTGCGGATTGGTGGAGCCGAGGCTCTTGGTGAGAATGTCGGCGATACCGGCGCACTCGAGCACTGCGCGCACCGCACCACCGGCAATCACGCCCGCGCCAGGCGCCGCAGGCTTGAGCAACACTCTGCCCGCGCCGTGCGCACCGACCACTTCGTGCGGAATCGTGCCGCCCGTGAGCGGGACCGCCATGAGACGGCGACGCGCACCTTCGACCGCTTTGCGCACCGCTTCGGACACTTCGTTGGCCTTGCCCGTGGCGTAGCCGACTTTGCCTTTGCCGTCGCCAACCGCGACGAGCGCGTTGAACGAGAATCGGCGTCCGCCCTTCACGACTTTCGCGACGCGGTTGATGGCAATGACGTTCTCGATCAGGTCGGATCCACCTTCACCGCGCTGATCGCCGCCACGACCGCCGTCGCGTCCGCGGCCGCCGTCGCGACCACCGCCGCCACGACCGCCACCGCCGCCACCACGACCGCCGCCACCACCCGGACCGCCGCGACC
>DATELA010000073.1:0-11137 GCA_035277145.1 Gemmatimonadaceae bacterium
CTTAGGGCTTTGGGCCTGTTTTCTCCATGAACACATCCTCCAGCGAAGCCTCCACATCCCGCACTTCGAGCACGTCAATCGATGCGGCGGTCAGCGCACCGCGCACAACAGACAGATCGCGCTCCTTCGATTCCACGGAGAGGTGAATCGTGTCGCCAAAGAGCGACGCGCGGCGCACGCCGGCCGTGCTCGCGAGCAACGCGAGCGCGCGCCGGCTGTCCGACGCGCGGAGCGCAACGATCTCGCCACGCAATCCGCGTTGCAGAGCCACGGGCGTATCGAGTGCCACAACGCGTCCGTGATCGAGCAATGCGACGTGATCACATCGTTCGGCTTCGTCCATGTACGCGGTCGATACGAACACCGTGATCCCCTGATGCACCATGTCGTGCAGGATGAACCACAGATCGCGCCGCGAGATTGGATCGACGCCGAACGTGGGTTCGTCGAGCAACAGGATCTCGGGCCGGTGAATGAGCGCGCAGCACAGCGAGAGCTTCTGCTTCATGCCGCCCGACAATTGCCCGGCAAGACGATCGGCGAACGCGCCGAGGTTTGAGAATTCGTAGAGACGTTTGATGCGCGCGGGCCGTTCGCTCTCATTGACGCGATACAAGTCCGCGTAGAAATCGATGTTCTCGCGTACGGTGAGATCGGTGTACAGGCCAAACCGCTGCGACATGTACGCGATGCGGTGCTTCACACCTTCCGGATCTGCAGCGACGCTGGTGCCGCCAACGATTGCGTCGCCTGATGTGGGACGCAGCACGCCCGCGAGCATCCGCATCGTCGTCGTCTTCCCTGCACCGTCGGGCCCAACGAGTCCGAAGAGTTCGCCGCGACCGATGTCGAACGTGAGCGCATCGACAGCAGTGACACCGCCGAAAACGCGTGTCAGGCCTCGCAGCGCAATGGCGTGATCCGACATTTCACTTCGCCGGCGCGGCCGGAGCGGTTGCGCCGAGGTGCACGTCCGCAGGCATGCCCGGCTTCAATTCGTTGCCCGGATCTCCCGTCACGCGAACCTTCACCGCGTACACGAGCTTCACGCGTTCTTCGGCGGTCTGCACATTGCGCGGCGTGAACTCCGCCTGCGAGGCGATGAACGAGACCGTGCCGCTGTACGATTTGTCGGGATACGTGTCAGCCGTAATCGTCGCCGCTTGCCCGACGTGCACCGCGCCGATGCGATTCTCCGGGATGTAGATCCGAATCCATCGGTCGCTCAGATCGACAATCGTGAGCACCGGGGCGCCACCAGCGACCGTTTCGCCGGGCTCGCGATCGCGTACTGCGACAATCGCATTGAACGGCGCTGTGATGACCGCGTGGCCAAGCGCTGCGTCGGCTTGTCGCACGGCTGCTTCCGCTTGCGCAACGGCGGCTCGCTGCGCTTCGACGCGCTCGGTGCGCGGGCCACGTTCCGCGGTTTGCAGCGCTTGTGCAGCCTGATTCCGCTGCGCCGTGGCGACGTCGAGCGCGAGTTTCGCTTTGTCAAAGACTTCTTGCGCTACTGCGCCGCCCAGCAACAAACGTTGTGCGCGTTCGAAATCGCGCTGCGCGTCAGTCTGCCTCTCCGTCGCGGCGCGCAGCGCTTCGCGCGCGGACTCGCGTTCCTCCGTCGTGGCACCGGCCTCGAGGTCGCGGAGCGTTGCGCGTGCGATGCCGAGCTGTGCCTGGGCCTGCGCGCGACGCGCGAGCAATTCTGCGCGGTCGAGCACAGCCAACTCCTGGCCTGCTTTTACCGAATCGCCTTCGCGCGGAACGATCTTCTCGATGCGTCCAGGAACCTGAAAGCCGAGTGCGGCTTCGGTGGCTTCGACGGTCCCCGATGCGACATCGGCTCCGTTACCGCTTTTGCGGTAGACCGTGAAGTACAGCGTCGCGCCGATCGCGATGATCAGCAGCGGAACAATGCGTTTGCGGTTCATGGTGAGTTCGTGGTGCCGGCCGCGCGTGCGATCCATTCGCGCGTGAGTTCGCCCGTCAGTCGCGCGAGTTCAACGCGCGCGGAGAATTCGGCGTTGCGCGCTTCAATCAATCCGGCGCGTACTTGCAGGAGCGCCGCTTCTGCGGCGAGAAAATCCGATTGCGTGCCCGAGCCCACGTCGATGGACAATCGTTCGATGCGCGAAACTTCCGTGGACTGTTCGACGGCGCTCTCGAGCGCGGCGGTGCGCGCGTGCGCTTCGCGCAGCGCGGCAAGCGCACGATCGATGCCCGATTCGACGTTCAGCCGCGCGACCAACGTTTGTTGCCGCAACGCGCGCTCGTCCGCTTCCGCGCGCGCGATCACATGCGTGCGGCTCCCGCCCGTGTACAGCGGATACGAAAGCGCGACACCCAATTGCCATTCCGCGGCGAAATCTCCCTTGAGCCGGCCGCGATCGACAACCGCACCAAGCGCGCGCAGTTCCGGATATCTGGTCGCGTGCGATGCCGCGACCAACGCCGACGCCGCGCGCGAGCGATCATCGAGTTCACGAAGTTCGCTGCTCGATTTCACAGCTTGCGCGACGAGCGCACGACGCGACGCATCGGTTGTGTCCGTCGCGAAATCACCGGCGACGGTGCGTGGCAACACGATCCCCAATGGCGGAAACTCGCCGAGCTCGCGAACAGAAACGCCCATGAGTTGTGCGAGTTCTTGCTGCGCGAGCGCGAGCTGCGCCTCCGTACCAATGCGGTCGGCGATGGCGCGCTGCGTTTCGGCGTCGACGCGCAATTGCTCAACGCGCGCAGCCTTACCTTCGGCAAGCAGACTGCGCATCCGCCCCGCGGCAGCGCGGAGCGCTGCAATGCGTTGATCATGTGCCGCAAGAACCCCGCGCGCACTCAGGACGCGAACATACGCATTCGACGTGCGCGCGATGATTTGTCGCTCTGCCGTGGACACAGCAGCGAACGCGGCGTCGCCGAGTGCGCCCTGCGCGCGCACACGTGCAGAACGCTGTCCGAAATCATAGAGCGTCCAACCGAAACTCACGCCGCTCTGCACGAGCGAGCGATCAAACAACGGTGGGTTGCCCGGATCGAATCCGTGCAACGGCAACACCACCATCGGTTCCTGGAATTGTGTCAGCGACGCATCCGCCGTAACGCGCGGACGTTCGGCTGCGCGCGCATCGCCGAGCTCGGCGAGTGCGCGGTCATGACCGGCGCGTGCGCCAGCGATGGACGGATGCGACGCAAGCGCGCGTTCGACGGCACGAGAGAGCGTCAGCGCGTCGCGTGATTGCGCCGCACTCGCAGCCTCCTGCGCGCCTGCACTCGCGCCACACACAAGCAACGCAACGACCGCGCGGCGCATCATGATGCGCGCTCCCGGGCGAGCGTTCTGCGCACCGAATGCGCGACGTGATCGACGACGCGCATCCATTGTGCAGGATCGTCGCGCTTCACGCCGAGCGCTTGTTCGAGTCCGCGACTCGCAATCTTGAAATAGAAGGGCTGAGAAATGGCGCTGAGCGCGAGCAACGTCGGATCACCGTCGCGAATCGATCCGTCCTGCTGTCCCGCTTCGATGAGTCCGCGAATCACGGACACGTTCCGCTGCATGAGTTTGAGCATGGGCGGCGGCAGCGGCCCGTCGTTCGCGAGTTCGCGCAGCAAACACGTCACCGCACCACCGCGCCTCGGCACCGTGGTCAGCGCCGCGCGCACCACCGCGGCCACGCGATCCAACCCCGAACCCGGTGACTTTGCGGCCGACGCTATCAGCTCGGCGAACGGCTCCGAGATGACTTCGAACGCGGCGTGGTAGAGCGCCTGCTTGGAGCCGAAGTGGTAGGTGACCGCGCCAAGGTTGGCTTTCGCCTTGGCGACGATGTCTCGGATGGAGACCGCCTCGTAGCCGCTCCGAGTGAAGAGCTCTTCGGCGACAGTGAGGAGGCGGGTCCTGACGGGGTCTGCAGAATTCATACGTTCGTATTATGTGATACGAACGTATGAATCGCAACCCTGGGACGCAAAAAAGGCCGGAGCGCATGGATCTGCGGCTCCGGCCGTGAACCTCAGTCTGTTGGGAGCGCTACCGCGACATCCTCCGTGGCACTCGCACCGGCACCGTCGCCAACGCGCGCGCCTTCTCGCGACGCCGAAGCGCCAGGTCGTCCAGGGGCAAACTCAGCGCCTCACTCTGCGTGCGCAGCAATGAGCCGATGCCAAACGTCAGTGCGGACAGCGCGATGATTGCGACAATGACGAACATGAAAGCGGGGCTCGAGGGCAAAACGAGTATCGACCGCCAGCGACGTTCTCATTAGCAGACCCTTCACGCGCACTTTCGTAACGAATGTCACAACGTGCATCACTTTGCGCCAGCGCCGAACAGCTCCGCGAACTTCCCGTACCCTTCGGCGACGAGCTGTGCCTTCGGCACGAACCGCAATGAAGCGGAGTTGATGCAGTAGCGAAGTCCGTTTGGACCGGGACCATCGGGAAACACGTGTCCCAAATGCGAATCGCCGTGCTTTGATCGCACCTCAACGCGCCGCATGCCATGCGTGTTGTCGGCAACCTCGACAATGTTGCGTTTCTCGACGGGCTCGAAGAACGACGGCCAGCCCGTTCCCGAATCGAACTTGTGTACGGACGCAAAAAGCGGTTCGCCCGACACGATGTCGACGTAGAGACCTTCTTCGTGGTGATCCCAGAATTCGTTGCGGAACGGCGGCTCGGTCAGCGAGCACTGCGTGATCTGGTACTGCGCGTCGGTCAGCTGCGCCTTCAACTCGGCGTCAGCGGGCTTCTTGAATGTGGTGTCAGTCATGGGTTGCCTCCTGACTGGAGCCTAACAAACGCGTCAAGCCTACGCGATGCGTGTAACTCCGGGCCTGCCATGCTCCGTTCTCCACGCCGCCGCGGTTTTCACCAGTGCGCCGGGACGCGACACGTAGTCCACCGTTCGGTACTTCGCGACCCATTCGTCCCGATTGAGTTCGCACACCACATATCCGCGCCGATTGTTCGCCCATTTGAGCGATGGATGCGAGGCGAGATACGCATCGTTGATGCGCGCGATCGTGTCAGCGCCGTCGCCGCCCGATGACAATGATGTGCCGACGAATTCCGCGGCGACAATCGGGCGATCGGTCGCGTCGAAGCCGCGTCGCACATCGTAGACCCAATTGTTGTGGATGTCGCCGGTGAGAATCACGGTGCGATTGCGCGCACGTTCCGCGATCGCCGCGAGAATGCGATCGCGTTCCGCGGGATATCCGGACCATTTGTCCATGTCCACGCGATCGCCGGCTTTCGGTTGTTCATCCGGCGGCGCGAACACGACTTGCTGCGCGAGCACCTGCCAGCGCGAGTTCGAGCGACCGAGTCCATCGACCAACCACTTCTCCTGAGTTGATCCGAGCATTGCGCGCTTTGGACTATCCCAGTCGCCGCACGGAATTGCTTTGCTGCCGTCGCCGCACGCCTGGTCGCTTCGATACTGCCGATCATCGACCGCCCAGAAACGCGCGAGGCGTCCCCAATTCGTCGAGCGATAAATCTTGAGGTCGAGCCAATTGCGCGCGCGTGACACGCGCACGGGCATGTGCTCCCACCACGCTTGGTAGCCGGCCGCGCGACGCGCTCGCATCGTGTCGAGCGTCATCGTCGTGTCTTCGTTGATGAGCGTCGCGTAATTG
Organism: Gemmatimonadaceae bacterium; assembly: GCA_035277145.1. GTDB lineage: Bacteria > Gemmatimonadota > Gemmatimonadetes > Gemmatimonadales > Gemmatimonadaceae > DASRAP01. Next base: position 5,643 of record DATELA010000073.1, read on the forward strand.
TTGTCGACTTCGTGGTCGTCCCAAATCACGACCCACGGACACCGCGCATGCATCGCACGTAGCGCCGGATCACTCTTGTATTGACCGTAGCGAAGCCGGTAATCGGAGATTGAATTGACTTCGGCGACGCCAACGTGCTTACGAACGGCGTTCGCCGACGGCCCGCGCTCGTAGATGTAGTCGCCGAGGTGTACGCCGAGCTCGATGTCTTCGGCGGCGAGGTGTTCGATGGATGTGTAGAGGCCTTGCTCGTAGTGCTGACACGACGCGAATGCAAACCGCAGCGGAGACTCAGCGCCGTCGGGCGGCGTCGTGCGCAACCGTCCTGTGTCACTCACCGCATCGCCGGCGATGAATCGATAGAAGTACCAACTGTCCGGGCGCAATCCGTCGACGTCGACGTGAATCGAGTGCGCGATCTCCGGCGTCGCTGTTGCGCGTCCGCTCTTCGTAATGCGCGTAAACGACTGATCCTCGGCGACTTCCCAGCGAACCACTACACGCTGATCACCCATGCCCCCGCGCTCGTCCGCCGGTTGCGGTGCGAGCCGCGTCCACAACACGGCACCTGACGGCGTCGGATCGCCGCTCGCTACGCCGAGTTGAAACGGATCGTCGGCGAAATTGGGATGCCAGCGCAAGCGCCAGATGTTTGGCGTGGTGGCGGCGAGCGCGGAGTAGCGCGCGAGGTCGTTGATGAATGCGCGGCGATCCATGCGTCTAGAATGCGTGGTGTTGTCTCAAAGCGCGAGTAGCTGTGCGTCACGCCCTGGCAACGGCGACGACGCGAATGTCAACGCCGCTACTCCGGCAGAAAGAGATTCGGAAAAACGGTTGGCGCATGGAGGAGCGGCACCGCTCCTACAACCGGAGCTTCGCGCGAATCGGGTGACGCAGCTTCCGCGATCCATCCAATTGTCGCGAGCTCAATCAAAAGCCGGCGCGCTGTTCGATCGGGAACGCCGGCGTCGCGTGCGATGTCGCCGCGCGTGATCGGCCCGATCGACCACGCGCAACGAACCAGGCGCACGGCCTTCTCTGCCGCGGCAGGCGTCGATCGCAGACTCGCCGTCACGGCCGCTCGGAGCCGCTCGCTGAGCGCCGCTGGCTCGAGCAGTGCCGTCACGAACTCCGCCTGATCGCGGAACACTTCGAGCACGAATCGACACCAGCGCGCGAGGCCATCGGCGCTGCGAGATCCGCGGCCGTCAGTTGCGCTGCGCCGTTCATCGTCCGCGGCGCCGAGTGCAGCGTAGTATGCCGTGCGCGCACGCGCGAATCCGCGCGCGGGCGTCCACGCCCCCTTCGCGTCGAGACCCAACGCGATCAGGTACGCATCGAGCGCAAACCGCGCGACGCGCCCGTTGCCGTCGCGGAACGGGTGGATGTAGAGGAGTCGATGGTGACTCGACACCGCGAGCAGTAGCCGGTCGGCGAGGGACATCGTCGAGTCGGGGGCAAAACGGCGCGACCAGATGTCGAGCAACACGGCAATCGTGTCGGAATCGGGAGCATCATGCGTGCCCACGGTAGCTCGTTCGGAGCGCAGCGCGCCGGGTGCCACGTCGACCTCCCGGCCGCTGTCAGCCACGCGCAGCCGGCGCGCAGCCGCAGGAAACGCGGCGTAGAAGCGTTCGTGAAGCGAGCGCACGAATGCGACATCGGCCGGCGTGCGTTCGGCGAGCGCCCGGCCATCGCCTTCGTGAAGCCACGCGAGCACGTCGAGGCTCGCGCGAAGGTCGGCTTCGCGGTCGCGTGTCTTCGTACGAGACGCGGAGGAGACGGCGCTCGCCAGTTCCTTCAGAGTTGACGGGCGGTCTTCGATGTAGAGGGAATGGTGTGTGTGCGCTGCGCGAAACAGCGGGGGAATGACGTGCGCGAGTCCCCCGGCAATCCGCCCGTCCAGCCGGGCAATGGCAGACACGACTTCGGCGGCGAGCGTGCCGAGCCCGTCGCTGTCGGGCAGGGCCGGCTCGAGGAGCGACGCGAGCGCCGTGGGGGATGGTGTCATAAACTGGCCGATATATTGGCCGGTAAATCTAGCACGATAAAAGTAGATATATCAACCTGTTACGATGCCATACGTATTTGCGTTTCACAAATATGGCCGATATCAGTGTGAAGGCGCCGCCCCAATCCTTGATATTTCATATTCGAGAATATAGAATACCATCTCCCGCAAAGATCCACCAAGGCTCAAGATGCCAAGACCGGAAAGCCTGCACCCGTTCGATGTTGTTCTGGCGATTCGACTAGCCCGCCCTGCAGGTACGCTCGCACAACTCGGCGAGGAACTCGCGGTGGTGGCGAGCCGTGTGCACGCCTCACTGGTCCGTCTCCAGGCGGCGGGTTTGGTGCGCCCGGGGACCCGAGAGACGAATCGGCTCGCGCTCATCGAGTTCCTGGAGCACGGCGTCCGGTATGCTTTTCCAGGCGCGATCGGCCGCGAAGCGCTTGGGATCCCAACAGCGCATTCCGCGGAGATTCTTGCGTCCGAGATCGATGCCAGCGACGCACTCGTTTGGCCCGCTACGGACGCGGATTCACCAGTGCGCGGATACTCGATTGCGCCGCTGTATCCTGGCGCAACGCAACTTCCGCGTACGAGTCCAGAGACGTACCGCATTGTGGCGCTGGTTGACGCGCTCCGCGTTGGCGGGTCGCGAGAGCGGGCGCTGGCGGCGAAACACATTCGAAACGCACTACAGAATCTTGCGGCGGCCTGACGACTGGCTGACGCATCCCTCGGTCGCGCGCATTGAGAGCGTCGCGAAAATCCTCGGCGATCTCAATGCGCGCATCGTGTATATCGGGGGCGCGATTGCGCCAATTCTGCAAACGGAACCTCCCTTCCCCAGCGCGCGCATCACGAAGGACGTTGACGCACTTGCCGCCACAGTTGATTACAAGGAGCACGCACGCGTGCAGCAGCAACTGCGGAAGCTCGGCTTTCGCGAAGCATCGGCCGAGCCGCACGCGCATCGCTGGGTGGCTCCTAGCGGAATCATTTTCGATCTCGTTCCTGCAGGCGATCACCTTGGCGCGAGTGGACAGCGGTGGGATCGGTTGACGCTCAAGACTGCGGTCACGCTTCAGCTACGCCGCAAGGTGACTGTACGGCACGCCAGTGCGGCCGCGTTCCTCGCGCTCAAGTTTGCGGCCTTTCATGACCGTGGCGCGGCAGATCCGGCCGCGAGCCACGACCTCGAAGACATTGTGTGCTTGATCGCGAGTCGCTCGACCATTGTCGAAGACGTCGCGAGCACTCGTGCGGAAATCGCACAATACGTGGGTGCCGAGTGTCGCGCGCTTGTCGCGCATGCGTATTACGACGATCTACTCGCCGGCAATTTGAATCACGCGTTCAATCCAAGATCGACGATCGCACTTGTGCAGGACCGTCTGGCGAAGCTGAGCGCGGTTTAACATCACAGATTGTGATCTTAGACGACGCAGCCCAGGACCAAACCCGCCGATGGCGTGAAGTACGAGCCATTGTCCTCGCCCGCGACGGTCACGTCTGCAAGTCCTGCGGTGAGAAATGCGAGCGCGAGGAAGCCGACGTTCATCACCTGATTCCGCGCTCGAGCGGCGGCGCTGATGAAGCGGCAAACCTGATCACACTCTGCGATGGTTGCCACGCGGCACACCATCCGAATCTCCAAGGCACGCTCGCGCGGCGAATGATCGAGCGGTGGGGTTTGACGTTGGCGCGATGGCTGGATCGCCAACACCAACTCGCCGATCTCGACGAATCACTCGGCGCCACCATTCGATTGCTCGGTGCGACGCGCTTCCGCCCGCCACAATTGGATGTCGTGCTCGCCGCGCTCCGCGGTGAATCGCTCCTCTTCGTCAGCGCAACTGGATCGGGTAAGTCACTCTGCTTTCAGGTGCCCATCCTTCTGAGCCGCGGTTGCGGGTTGGTCATATCGCCGCTCAAGGCGCTCATGAACCAGCAAGTCGCCGACCTGAATGCGCGGAAGATTCCGGGCACGTTCATCAATGGCGATCTAAGTCCTGAAGAAAAAGAGATTCGCTATCAGTTGTTGCAAGACGGTGCGATCAAGTTTCTGTACTGCACTCCTGAACGTTTTGACGCCGGCATGGTGCGTCAATCTGAAGTGGACAAGCTCGTACGTGCGCGGCCGAGTTATCTGGTGATTGACGAAGCGCATTGCATCGACCGGTGGGGAAACGACTTTCGGCCGAACTACGGCAAGCTGGGCGCGCTTCGTACCGCGCTTGGTAATCCGCCGCTGCTCGCGTTCACTGCGACTGCGGGCGTGCAAAGTCAGCGCCGCATTCTTGAATCGCTTGGAATTCCAAATGCTCGCGTGGTGGTGACCGGTGTGAACCGTCCGAACATCAAGTTCGCGCGATTGGACGGCGGGAAGGAGAAGCAGCGCCACTTGATGATCAGGTACCTGCTCAAGGTCATGCCTCCAGGACGCGCGATGTTATTTGTGCCGACGGTCAAGATCGGCACCGATCTTCAACGCGGGCTGAAGGATCTCGGCTTGGACATTCCCTTCTTTGATTCGAAAATGGGAACGGCAAATGATCGCGAAGTGCTTCTCGGTCGGTTCATTGGCCGGATCGGTCCGTCGTTGAGCGTCGTGATATGCACGAACGCGTTCGGCATGGGACTCGACGTGCCGGATGTGCGGCTCGTCGTGCATTGGCAGCATCCTGCGTCCGTCGAGGGACTATCTGCAGGAATTCGGACGCGCGGGCCGGGACGGACTCCCGTCAGTTGCGGTGTTGTTCACTGACGAGAAGGAAGACGTGGGCCTGCTTCGGTACATGGCGGAGGCAACTGTTGCTGAAGCGAACCTCGACGACGCGGCGAAGAAAGAGACGCTCGAAGCGAAGTACCGCGGGATCGCCGACATGCAGCGAGCGGCGACGGCAAGAGATGTCTGTTTTCGCAAAGCGATCGTTGAGTATTTCGGTGAAGCTGCTCCGCGTCACCGAAGGACGCTTGCAGTCAGGATCGCGGATTCGTTGTTCTCACGATCCGTTGCGCTCAAGCGCACGCCGCTTTGCTGCGATCGGTGTGATGGCGTGGAGGTGGAGAATGTCATCGAGTGGGCGGTGCAGGTGTTTTTACAGTCACGATGACAGGAGTTCCCGCACTCTACGCGGGATACCCGCGGCGGCCTGATTCGCGAACCCCGCATTTGGCATGCGATCAACTCTGGAGCATCCATTTTGGCCGTCGTCAGCTTTGCCTCGTACAGGACGAGGTTATCCGCAGCGGCGCGGACCCTCATTGGCTGCGGTGTTTGCGCGATCCCCGATTCGATAGGGCGTCGTCGAGTCGCTCCAAAACACGTCGACGATCGAGGCGAAGCTCATGTTCCCAGTAACGGACGACGCGCCATCCTTGAGAGGCCAGGATCCGGTTGACTCGCCTGTCACGAGCTCGATTCCGTCGAATCTTCTTTACCCAAAACTCTCGGTTGGTTGCCGGAATGGTTCGACAGAGTCTG
>DATELA010000074.1:0-29504 GCA_035277145.1 Gemmatimonadaceae bacterium
CGCGCGCAGCGCGCGGCGACCCACCGCGACGCCTGATCATGTGGGGCAGTGCACTCGCTCCCGAGGTCGACCTCGGGGCATCGGCGCCGTTGCGCCGCGTGCCGGTCGTGTTCGTCCAGGGCGCGACGGACCGGTGGGCAACCCCGCAGCGCATAGCGGCCGAGCGCGCGCGGCTCGACGCGGCGACGTTTCCCTATGAAGTCCAGCAGTTTCCTGGCGGGCACCGCCTCGACGACAGCGTGCTCGCGGAGCTCGCGCGCTAGGCGCTCACGACTTCCCGCGAAACCGCGCCATGGCACGACGGTCTTTTTTTGTCGGGCGGCCGTGTGCGGGAATGAATGCGGCGGGGAGGAGGCGCAGTTGTTCGCGGAGTTTTTCGCGGGCCACGACGCTCTCCGCAGTCTCTTCGTAGAGTTCGCGCGCGACGCTCGCGGAGCCGCGCCTGAGCGAGATGCCCCGTACGACCACCGTGTGCTCGTATGGGCCCACCCGTACCCGGACGGTGTCGCCGGCGCGGACGTCTTTCGCGCGTTTGACCCGTTCGCCGTTTACGTTCACTTTCCCAGCGTCAATCGCGTCGGCAGCGAGCGAGCGAGTCTTGAAGAAGCGCGCCGCCCACAGCCATTTGTCGAGTCGTTCCATGTTCTCGGTCACTACGCGCCGCTCCACTTCATCAGTCTCGAACAATCTGTCACGGGCAGCGCTGCTCGCGCTCGTCGTTGCGTGTGGCGAGTCCAAAGAGGAGCGCACGCAGACGGCCATCAAGGCGGTCAGCGCGGAGTCGGCTCTCGCGGTCGCGGTGGACGCACGCCCCTTGTCACCGCTTTGGGATGTGGACCGCGCCTCGGAACGATTGGTCCGCGCCGGCATCGCGCCACGGCGCATCACGCCCACGCCCGATGTGCCGCCGTTCTTTTCGGCGGCGACATCGTCTGCCGCATTTCACGTCGGGCGCGACGGCGAAGTGCGCGTCTTTATCTTTGCCGACAGCGCGGCCCGGCGTCGTGCGACCGGGGCGCTCGACGAGCGTACCGTTGCACCGGCCGGTGCCGGCAGTCCGTGGGCAGAGCGTCCCATGTTGATTGTAGGACAGAACCTCGCAGCCGTGATGCTCGGTGGTCGCGATCAATTGCGAGAACGCGTTCAGTTGGCGCTTGAAGCAGGGCTCCCCATGCCTGCGAAGGAGTAAGCGATGTTCACTCGACGTTCGAGACTGGTCGTGGTTGTTGCGTTGATCGCGGTGGCGTTCGCCGGCGCATGCCGCGCGGGTGCGCCGGTTGCACAACCGGCGTCGCCGCAGACTGCGTCCCCGACGGCACCGACACCGACGCCGGTGACGGATTCGGCGACACCGGTAGACACGACTCCCTCGCCCGGCGTGTTGCTCGCGCGGCACGAACAGGCACTGGGCGGACGCGACGCGCTCGACAAGCACTCATCGCTTCGCATGACCGGCACCGTCGAGATTGACGGCTCGCTCAAAGGCACCGTCGAAATCCTGCGCGGCAAACCCAACAAGCTCGTGCACAAGCTCAACCTCCAAAGCGTCGGCGAGCTGTGGAAGGGTTATGACGGTGCGACCGCGTGGGTCCTGGAAATGTCGACACCCGCGCTACTGACAGATGTCGACGCGGCCGCTGTGCGCAATCAGGCGCAATGGGATCACGATTTTCTGTCCCCGGTTGCGCTGTTCGTTGGCCGTGTCGATACCGCAGAGTTCGAGGGCGAGGCGACGTGGAAGGTCACGTTCGCGAGCGAACTCGGGCTCGAAGTGCAATCGTTCTTTTCGCGCGCGACCGGACTGCGAACCGGTGTCGTCACCAATTCGCTCACCGGGCCGGCGACCACGTTGTACGCCGATTACACCGAGGCCGGCGGCGTGCGCGTCCCGATGCGCCTCGTGACGCGGACCGATTCGAGCGAAGTCGTCATTCGGTTCGACAAGGTCGAGTGGGACAAAGTCCTCGACAAAGATCTCGAGATGCCGCCGCCGGTAAAGGCGATCGCGAAAGACTGAGTTCGGCGCGCACGCCTAGTCGTCGCGGTTCCACCGGCGCGATTGTTTCCGATCTGATCGTTCGCGTTTCGCACTCAGGCGTCGCTCATCTGCAGAGCGAGGGCGTTTCGTCGCGCGTCGCGCTTTCGGTACCACGAGCGCGCGGCGCACCAGCTCACCGAGCCGCGCTTCGGCGAGATCGCGATTACGGCGTTGGCTCCGCGAGTCCGATGAGGTCACGCGCAGCGTTCCGTCCGCGTCGAGCCGCGCGCCCAGCTTGTCGCGCGCGCGGTCCTTTTCATCGGGTGAGAGCGCGCGCGATTGCGTCAGGCTCCAACGCACTTCGACGCGCGTCGAAGAAGTATTGACGTGCTGGCCGCCGGGCCCGCCGGATCGGGATACGCGCACCTCGATTTCGTCGCGCGGAATCGTGACGCGGCCGTTCACGTGTATGCCTGCTTCGAAGTCGGTCATCGCGCGGTAAGAGAAACTTGTGCTTCCGTGGTTGCGGGACGCGTCACCAGTCGTCTTGCAAAATGCCGGTACGACTGCCTGGACGGCTACTGAATGCGCGCACTTCTCGGCCTATCTGACGACCAACTCCGGCTGGTACTGAACCCCCGACGGTTCATCCGCTGGATCTACGCAGGCCGACTGATCATCGCGACGGCGATTTTCGTCGCGGCCATTCTGAGTTGGGGACTCGAGTGGGTCCAGCAAAACACACTCATCGCGACGCTCGCGTTCTTCGCATCGCTGATTTTCACCGGGTGGTCGGTCTGGCACACGACGGTCAAGTCGCGTCCGCTTACCAACACGTTCCTCTATATCCAGCTCGCGTTCGACGTCGTGCTGGTGACCAGTGTTGTGCACGTGACGGGACAACGCGATCTGTCTCCTTTCGCTCCACTGTATATCGTCGTCAACACGACGGCCGCGTTGTTGCTGCCGATTGGCGGATCGTTGCTGCTCGCAATCTTCGGCAGCGTACTGTACGCTGCCGATGTTTTTTGGTGGAGCGAGGTAGGATTCGAGGATCAGTGGCTGCAGGTCGGCGTCATCATTCTCGTCGCCACCGCGACGAGTTTGCTCAGCGCGCGACTGCAACAGATGGGCGCGTCGTCACCGCGCCTTGCCGCGGCGCTCACGCAGGCGCGGCTCGAGGCCGCCGACATACTCGGCAACATTCGCAGCGGAATCCTCACCGTGGACGTGAACGGCGCGCTGCTCTACGCGAATGCGGCTGCGTCAGATCTGCTCGGCATCGACCTCCAGCGACTTGGTGGCCGGCCCGTGCTCGCGGACGTCGGTACTGTGTCGCCGGGCATGACTGCTGTGATCGAGCGCGCCATACGCGAACATCACAATACGCAACGCGAGGAAGCGACGGTCACGCTCGATGGTCGCGAAGTGCCCATTGGTGTGACCACGACATCGAACGAGCGCGACGGTACCGCGGTCGGCCGGTCCATTACCGCAATTTTTCAGGACATCTCGGATCAGCAGCGACTCGACCAATTGCGGCGGCGTACGGAACGGCTCGAGGCTGTCGCCGAACTGGGCGCGTCGCTCGCGCACGAAATTCGAAATCCGCTGGCGTCGATTCGCAGCGCCGTCGAACAACTCGGACGATCCACGCGTGCAACACCCGACGAGCAAACGCTCACGCGACTGATCGTCCGTGAATCGGATCGGCTGTCGCGATTGCTCGGCGAGTTTCTCGATTTTGCACGCACGCGTGTCACGCGGCTCGGCACCGTCGACTTGTCCGCGATTGCGCGCGGCGCGACGACACTTGCCGCCGAGCATCCGTCGAAAGCTGATGGCGTGCAGGTGGAATGCATGGTGCCCGATGCGCCGGTGGTGATTGAAGGCGATGAAGATCTGCTGCACCGCGCCGTGTTCAATCTCGTGTTGAACGCGGTACAAGCCACACCGTCGGGCGGGCACGTGCGCGTACAGGTAAACGACCCAGCGCCGACGCCGCTGCCGGTTGGTATACGGTTCGAGCAAGGTGCGGTGAGTGTACACGTGACCGACGACGGCCCCGGAATCGACGCGGACATTCGCGATCGAATCTTTCAACCGTTCGCCACGACCAAGCCCGGTGGAAGCGGGCTCGGCCTCGCGGTTGCGCATCGCGCGATCGAAGCGCATCGCGGGCTGGTACTGGTCGATACCGATGCAAGCGGCACACGATTCAGCGTCGTGTTGCCGCGCGTGCAGACGCCAACGCCAACGACTACGGGAGCAGCCGCGTGACCGATCGCCGGCCCATCGTACTCATCGTCGACGACGAGAGCGGAATTCTCGAGACGCTGCAGATTCTGCTTCGCGGTGAGGGATTCGATCCGCGCGTTGCGCAGGGCGGACGCGCAGGCCTCGAACGACTCGCCGACAGCAATCCCGACATTGTGCTCACCGACGTGCGCATGCCCGGCGTGACCGGCGTCGAGATTCTCGCGGCCGCGCGCGAACGCGATCCGCACATGCCGGTGATTCTCATGACCGCGCAGGCCACGTTGCAGACCGCGATGCAAGCGGTGAACGAAGGCGCCTTCTACTACATCCAGAAACCGTTTCGCAACGACGAGTTGATCGCCATCCTGCGTCGCGCTGCGGAACACCGTCAGTTGCGCGTCGAGAACACCACGCTCAAGAAGGAGATCAAGCGCCGCGAGCGTACGTCGGACGCGCCCATCGGATCCAACAAGAAATGGCTCGAGGTGCTCACGCTCGCCGAGGCCGTCGCACCGACTGAATCGACGGTGCTGGTGCTGGGTGAATCCGGTACGGGTAAGGAAGTCGTCGCGCGCTACATCCATGACTTGTCGGCGCGCGCCGATGGTCCGTTCAGTTCGATCAACTGCGGCGCACTGCCTGAAGGTCTGCTTGAAAGCGAGCTCTTCGGTCACGTGAAGGGCTCGTTCACAGGCGCGGTGAAAGACAAGTCGGGCCTGTTCTCCGCGGCCGCGGGCGGCACGTTCTTCCTCGACGAAATCGGCGAAACGACACCGGCAACGCAGGTGAAGTTGCTCCGCGTGTTGCAGCACCGCGAAGTCATTCCCGTCGGCGCGACGGATCCCGAACCGATCGACGTGCGCATTGTCGCGGCAACGAATCGCGATCTCGAAGAGGAAATCAAACGCGGTACGTTCCGTCGCGATTTGTTCTATCGCCTCAACGTCATCACGATTCACTTACCGCCGCTCCGCGCGCGTCTCGACGACGTTCCGATTCTTGCGGACGCATTCTTGCGACGCGGTGCTGGTGACGGACCGCCGAAGCGACTCGGCGAAGAGGCGCTCGAGATCCTGTTGCATTACTCGTGGCCCGGCAACGTTCGCGAACTCGAGAATGCGCTCGAGCGCGCGACGATCATGACGAACGGCGATGTGATTCTCCCGGACGCGCTGCCGGAACGCATCCGCGAACGTCGCGCGGAACCGCTCGTGTCGGAGCGCACACCAACGAATCCGACGCTCGAGACGGTCGAGCGCGCGTACATCCTGTGGGTGCTCGAATCGGAGCAGGGGAACAAGACGCGCGCCGCGGACGTGCTCGGTATCGATCCATCTACGTTGCATCGCAAGCTGGCCCGGTACGGCGTCGAGGAATGAACCACGCTGAACGCACGACCATGACACGCCGCTACGCCGTCGTGGTTGCCGCGGTGTGCGCGTTGGTCGCCGGGCTTGCGGTCATATCACCCGCGCCCGTCGGCGTGTTCTGGGATGACGGCGTGTACCTCATCACGGCGAAAGCGCTCGCGACCGGCGAGGGCTATCGCTATGTGCATTTACCCGGTGCACCGTCGGCATCGCATTTCCCGCCGTTGTGGCCTGCACTGTTGTCGATCGTGTGGCGGATCGCGCCGGATTTTCCCGACAACGTGCGCTTGATGAAACTCGTGAATCCGATCCTGCTCGCGATTGGTGCGGGTGCAACCGTTGTACTTGCGTCGCATGTCACGCGCGTGCGTGCCTGGCTCGCTGCGCTGGTGGTCGTCGCGGTCATGTCGGTGGCGCCGTTTCTCATGCTGAGTTCTGTAGTGATGTCGGAGCCGCTCGGCTTGGCGCTGGCCGCGCCGGCGCTTGTATTCGCGACCCGCATCGTGATGCGCGGACGGGATCGTGACGCGGTGTGGGCCGGCGTGTTCACAGGATTGGCGATTCTTGCGCGCTCGGCGTGCATCGCGCTCATACCTGCGCTGCTTGTTTCGGTCTGCTGGAAACGAAGCCGTCGCGCGGGAATCATCGCCTCGGGAATCGCGGTGGCGCTCGCGTTACCGTGGTTTGTGTGGAGCTCCGCGCACGCGCATGAACTGGGACCGGCGCTCGTCGGCAGTTATGGACCGTACGGCAGCTGGGCGATCGATGCATACGTTCGCGATCCTGGTCTGATGCTCGCCGTGATCGGCAAGAATCTCGTGAGCGCGCCGCGCGATTTCGCCGTCGTGCTGTTCGGTGGATTTCCGCCGGCCATGCGCATGTACTTCGTCGTGCCGTTCATCGCGATGTGCGCGGTCGGTGTTGCGTGCGGTGGCCGGCGCATCGCTCCGGTGTTCGTGGCGCTCGTCGTCTATACCGCGCTCGTCATCGTGTGGCCGTACGCGCCCGGGCGCTTTCTGTGGGCAATGTTCCCGGTGTACGCAGTTGCGTGCATCGCGGCCACCGTCACGCTGTCGCGCTTCGTTCGCCGGCGATTCAAAACCGCGCGGAGCGCGCTCATCACCCGATACCCGGTACCTCTGCTTTTCAGCGTACTCGCGCTCGCGATGGTGATCCGCTACGATGTGCGAGGATTTCAGCGCGGATGGCACGGTTTCGCGATCGATCAACTGGCGAACGACGTCGTTGGCCCGGTTGGATGGATCGCGAGAAACACGGCCCCAACCGACACGATCGCGAGTGACGTTCACCTCATGACGTATCTCTACGCGGATCGGATTGGTGTGCCGCTCAATCTCCTCACGGTCGAGGAGTACATCCGGCCGAAGACCGTGGGCGTCATGCGCGCGGAACTCGCAGCGGTCGACTCCGCGTTTCATCCGCGATGGTGGATCGCCACCGGGAGCGTGCCGCAGGGACGCGCGCTTGTCGCGTGGGCATCGGAACCCGCGACGACACTCGTACCAGTTGCGAACTTGCCCAACGGTGGACTCGCCGCGCGCACGGTGACGCGATGAAACGCGAACACTTTGAAGTGCTCATCGTCGCTATCGTCGGCGCGGCGGTCGGTTTGTTCGTTCAGAACACGACGCCCGTCGGCGTATTTCATGACGACGGCCAGTACATCATCCTCGCTCGCTCGATCGCCGAGCAGGGCACATATCGGTTTGACAACCTTCCGGGGGCGCCGCCGGGTTTACACTATCCGCCTGGATTCCCGCTGTTCCTGGCGATGATGTGGAAGCTGGCCCCGGGTGACATCGGCGCGTTCAGGATGGCCAACGGCCTGCTGCTCGGCGCTGCCGCGGTCGCGATTTTCGCGTGTGCGCGTGCCGTCTTCGGTCTCAGCAAGCGCACGGCAGCCGTCGTTGCTGTCGCGGTTGCGGCCAGTGCACCACTCGTGTGGTTGAACAGCATGTTGCTCTCGGAGACGCTGTTCATCGCGGCGTTGTGCGCCACGCTCGCGATCGAAGCGCACGGACGTGACCGGGGGACGTGGTGGCACGCTGGCGCCGGCGCCGCCGCCGCGGGCGCGGCGCTCGTGCGCTCAATCGGCGATCCCCTCGGCGTGATCTTCATTGGCGAGCGTTTGTTGCGGCGCAAATGGCGCGACGCGGCGATGCTCGCGGGCGGGTGGCTGGCAGTGCTCGCACCGTGGAAGCTTTGGTTGCGCGCACACTCGGCAGACATGCCGGCGTCGTTCGCTGGTGCGTATGGCGACTACGGTGCGTGGTGGATTTCCGCGATGCGCGAACACGGCACGCCGTTCTTGCGCGACGTCGTGCAGGAGAACGCGTCGCAGTTGCCGATTACGCTCTCGGTACTACAGTGGGGCGAAGTCCCCGTGATGCGTTGGATTGTGCCGGCGATCTTCATCGCTATCGCGATTGTCGGAGCGGTGCGGGCGCAGCGCGCGCGTGTGGCTCTGACGTTCACCGGCGTGTATCTCGCCATCGTTTTCATCTGGCCGTTCGCGCCCGATCGTTTCCTGATGGTGCTCGCGCCGATTGTTGTTGGTGCATTTGCCGTCGGTGCCGGCGTGGTGGCGAACGCGGTTGTGCTGCGCGGCCGCGCGTACGTGTGGACCGCCGGCGTCGTTGCGGTAATTCTGGGCGCGCCGCTGTTGCGCATGTACGATCTGGGCCTTCGCGCGCAAACGTGGCAGCGCGGTCTCTCCGAACGCAGCGAAGCCGGACGTGCAGCGGCGCGGCTCGTGCGCGTCCTCCCACCGAACGCGCGCATTGCAACGGATTATGACGAACTCGTTCATATCGAAACGGGTCGTATGCTCATGCCGGCGCGCGGGCTGACTGCAGCTGAGTACGTTCGGCCACCGTCGGACTCACTTGCGGGCGAGCGTCTTCGCGAACTGGTCGTGTCGCAGGGCGTCACGCACATCGTCGTTGCAGACGTGCCGACACTTCGCGCGGTCGGATGGCTCTCGACGCACGGAGTTCCCATGCGTCCCATCGTTTCCGATTCCGCGGGGGCAGTCGTCTATGTCCGCGTTCCCGTCAACCCACCAGGCGCTCAATGAGTGACACCCGTTCGCGGCTCCGCGCGCGTACGCCGCTCGATGCCAGTCGCATGACGCTGTCGGTGCTCATTCCCGTGTACAACGAGCGCGACACGATCTCGATGATTCTGGACCAGGTGCACTCGGTGTCGGTGCGCAAAGAAGTGATTTGCGTGAATGACTGTTCCACCGACGGCAGCACCGAGATTCTGGACAAGGAGAAAGCGGCCGGACGCATCCACACGCTGATTCACAAGCCGCAGAACGAAGGAAAGGGCGCGGCGATCAAGACCGCGCTCGCCGCGAGCAAGGGCGACATCGTGATCGTACAGGACGCCGACCTCGAGTACGATCCCGCAGATTGGCCGACACTGTTGACTCCCATCGTCGATGGTCGCGCTGACGCGTGCTTTGGTTCGCGGTTTCTCGGCGGTCCGCACCGCGTGCTGTACTTCTGGCACTCCGTCGGCAACGCGGTTCTCACGACGTTCAGCAACATGCTGACGAATCTCAACCTCACCGACATGGAGACGTGCTACAAAGCGATCCGCGGTGATGTCGCGCGTTCGCTGAAACTCGAGTCGCAACGATTTGGATTTGAACCCGAAGTGACGGCGCGTCTTGCACGCGCCCGCGCACGCATTTTCGAAGTACCGATTTCATACTCGGGCCGAACGTACGAAGAAGGCAAGAAGATTGGTTGGCGTGACGGCGTCGCCGCGATTCGGCACATCATCTACTACAACCTGCTGGCGTGAGCGAATCGGGCGGCGCGCTCACAGAGTCGCCGACAACACTCGACGCGCGCCTCATCGCGCTCGTCGCGTTGCTCGCCTTGGTCGCGAGTGCGCCGTCGCTCTTGAATGATTTCGCGTACGACGATCGCTGGATCATCGTCACGAACCCGCGAGTGCACAGCCTGTCGCGTTGGAGCGATTGGTTCACGACCGCGTACTGGCCCACGGTCAAAGGGTCGCTCTATCGCCCGCTGACGACCACGGGGTTTGCGCTGCAGTGGTGGATGGGCGGCGGATCGCCACTCGTGTTTCACATTGTCTGCGTTGCGCTGTACGTCGCGGGCACGGTCGCCGTAACGAAACTCGCGGCGCTGCTGTTACCGATTCGCGCCGCCGTGATTGTCGGCGCGTTGTTCGCGGTACATCCCACGCACGTCGAAGCCGTCGCCAACGTCGTGGGCCAATCCGAGTTGTGGGTTGGACTCGTGATGGTGTGCGCGACGATCGTGTACATCCGTGCGCGCCGCGCGGGTCCGTTCACGAGACGTACGACCGTCACGATAGCGGTCCTGTATCTCGCTGCCGCACTGTTCAAGGAGCACGGGCTCACGTTACCCGCGTGGTTTCTCGTCGCGGAGCTCACGGTGTTGCGCGACATTGGTGGGCCGCTGCGCGCGCGGTTGGCGTCGTTGACGCCGCTCGCACTGTTGATGGTTGCGGGTGCGGCGCTGGCAATCACGCTGCGCGTCGATGTTCTCGGGGCCGTTGGCGGAGACGTGCCGCATCCGGCGCTGCGCGAAGTGGGCGGCGGCGGACGCGTGCTGATCATGCTCGGCCTGCTGCCCGACCTGGCGCGGCTGATTGTGTGGCCGGCGCGGTTGTACGCGGACTATTCGCCGGACCACGTGATGGTGTCCGCGACGCCGTCGATCTCTCAGCTCAATGGAATCGTTGTCGCGATCGGCATGATCGTCATCATCGTCGCCGCGTGGCGCTATAGCCGGCCTGCGGCGTTCGGCGTTCTCATTGCCGCGGCCGCATGGCTGCCAACTGCGAACCTGCTGTTTCCGTCGGGCATTCTGTTGTCAGAGCGCACGCTGTACCTCCCGACCGCTGGTGCACTCATCGCCGTTGGCGTCGGTGCTGCGTGGTTCGACCGACGCTACACGGGCAACCTGAATGCGATGCGTACTGGCGGTGCACTACTCGCGACGCTGCTCGTGTTGTGCGTTGGGCGTTTTGTGGATCGCACGCGCGCCTGGCGGTCGAGCGTCGATTTGTTCTGGACGATGCAGCGCGATGAACCAACGTCGTTTCGCGCGCGGTACGCGTGGGGCAGTGTGCTGTTCGACCGCGGCGATTTGCGTGGCGGCGAACGCGAATGGAGAGCGGCGATTCGCATTTATCCGAACTATCCCAACGTCTACGCGGATCTCGCTCACCGATACCGCGAACACGGATTCTGTCGCGGAGCCCTGCCGCTCTATGCCACGGCGCTCGAACTCGACGAGCGGCAGGACGGAAGCCGGCAGGGATCCGTCGCGTGTTATCTCGCGCTCGCGCAGTACCGCGCCGCGCGCGACGCAGCGCAATCCGCGATCGCTCGCGGTGATTTCGTCGATTGGTACAAGGCGCGAATCGTGAGCGCCGACAGCGCGCTCGCCGCACTCGACTCACTCAAGCGATGACGGAAATCCCGCAGAACGTGAATCGCACGCGCGCTGAATTCGTTGCGGGTTTCTGCATCGCGCTCGTCGCGGTGCTCGGATACGCCAACGCTCTGCAGAATGGGCTCACGCTCGACGACGGTGGGATCATTCCAAAGCACGCGGTCATTCTGCACTCCGAGCCGCTCTGGAACGCGTTCACCACACCGTATTGGCCGAGCGGAGCGGGGCAGTACCGGCCGTTGGTGATCGCGAGTTTTGGAATCGAGTCGTGGATATGGGGACAGAACCCGCTCGGCTACCACGCAATCAATCTGCTGTGGCATGCGCTCGCGTCGGTGCTCGTGTACGCTGTCGGCCGGCGCTGGCTGTCGTACGCCGGAAGTCTCATCGCGGGATTGGTTTTCGCACTGCATCCGGTGCACGTCGAAGCCGTGGCGAACATCGTCGGGCGCGCGGAACTCATGGCCGGCGCGGGCGTGCTCGCCATGCTGTTGCTGCACGAACGACGGTCGAAGTGGGCGATCGTCGCGTTCGCCGTCGCACTCTTCAGCAAAGAACACGCGCTCGTTGCGATTGCGCTGGCGGCCGGCTGGGATTTTGCCACGCGCGCGACGCAAGCGCCGAATGAGCGAGGACGCCGCCCGCCCTATGCGCAGGGTGCTCGTGCGTTGTACGCCGGTTACTTGGTCGTGGCGGCAGCGTGGGTCGGCGCGATCGCCATGGTCTTTCGGGACGCGCCGCTCGTGTTCGTAGATCCGCTCTGGCTCTCGACGACCACCGCGCAGCGATGGCTCACGATGCTCGGCGTCGTCCCGGTGTGGGTGAGTCTCTGGTTTTTTCCCGCGAAACTCTCGTCGGATTATTCGCCCCGCGTGACGCTGCCGTGGCCCGACAATTCGACGTTGGCCCTGATCGGCGCGCTCATCGTGGTGGTTGCGATCGCTGCTGCATTCGAAGGTCGCAAACGGGCGGTAATCGTGACGATCGCTGTTGCGTGGATTGCGATCTCGATTGCGCCAATCGCGAACGTCCTCGTCCCGACAGGAATTATCGCTGCCGAGCGTACGCTCTACTTGTCGAGCGTGGGCGCGGCGTTGTTGTTCGGGTACGCCGGGCAGCGTCTTGGGCAATGGCGCCCGGCGGCCGCCACGGCGTTCGCGTTAGTCGTATGTGGTGCATTCGCTGCGCGAACGTGGACGCGCACGCCGGTGTGGGAATCCAACAAAGTGCTTTTCACGACCACGGTTCAGGAGCATCCGGAAGCATCCCGCACGCACGTTCACATGGCGCGCGTTTTTTCACGGACTGGGCAACTCGGCCTCGCGGTCGACGCCTACAAGCGTGCGATCCTCATGTTTGACCGTGACGCGATCAGCTGGAGCGAAGCGATTTACGCGGCCGACCAGCTTGGCAACACCGCGCTCGCGGATTCGCTGATCGCGGAGGCTCGCACGCGGTTTCCGCGTGACTATCTGGTCGACTTGGCGCATGCCAACCACGCGGTCGTTTTGCGGCGATACGAAGAGGGCTTGCGGTACGCGAAGGTCGCGGCGGAAGCGGAGCCTGATTCGGCCGCGCCGAGGTTTTTGATTGGCGCCGCTTGGGCGGGGCTCGGCCAGCCTGATTCCGCGAGGGCCTGGCTCGATCGGGTGGCCCGGTCGCACCCGCTGGGTCCCAAAGCCGACTCACTGGTCCAGACGCTGGGTCGCGAGCTGCCTGGGCAGGGCGTGATGCCCGACACGTCCCGGTTTTAGACCTCGAGCCCTCGTCTGTCCGATTCGGCGCGCCTTTGGTGTGCCTTCGGCAAATCCGCCTCATCCCGCAAAGTGCCAAGGCTCTGGCGATTCCCCGGATTCGCCGTCGGGGATTCACCCGGTGCCATCGCTCCAAGTTGTTACGGAACAACGTGTTTCGGCGTCTTCCCCCGCGTGGCAGGAGTCTTGCCACTCACACAGGTTTGTCTCGCAGATCGCTCTGTTCCCCGTCCAGCAAGGAGAGCTAATGCTGTCCAATCGTAAGGGCTTTACCCTGATTGAGCTCCTCATCGTCGTCGTGATCATCGGTATTCTCGCGGCCATCGCGATTCCGAAGTTCGCGAACACGAAGGAGAAGGCGTACGTAGCAGCGATGAAGTCGGACTTGAAGAACCTGGCGACCGCGCAGGAAGCCTACTTCTCTGATTTCACGACGTATGCCAGCACCACGGCAAACTTGACGTTCAATCAGACGGCCGGTGTCACGGTGTCGATCACCGCGGCGACGGGCAGCACGTGGGACGCTTCGGCGGTCCACACGGGCACGACCAAGACGTGCACAGTCACCTACGGCAACGCGACGAACGACGGCGTTCCAATCTGCCAGTAAATGGGGTGGTGACGCAGGTCTCTTGATCTGCTGGGCGGGTCGGGGAAATCTTCCTCGACCCGCCTTTGTTTTTGGCCCCTCAATTTCCGTGACGCGCCGCAGCTTCACATCTCGCTGGCTTCGCCTGAGCATTGAGCGCAACGTCGTCCTGTTGGTTGGGGCGGCGGTAGCCGCCGCAGTGCTCGGCGTGTCGCTGATTCCCGAAGTGTTTGCCGGCATCAGCCGCGCAGTCGCGACCGCGGCAATCGCCGGCGTCGTCGTGGTTGTGTTCGGGGTCATCGGGCAGCGCCAAATCGGGAAACTCCACGCGCGTCTTTCGCGCGCAGAGCGCGAGGCACACCAGACAGAACACCTCGCGAGCGTTGGGCGCGTGGCGGCGGGCATTGCGCATGAAGTCGGCAACCCGCTGACCGGGATTTCGAACTACGCACACGTTCTGCGGTCGCGCGTCGAGCAGTCTGCAGAGGCGGAAGCCGCGCTGACGGGGATCGAGCGCGAGATCGACCGCATCGACAAGATCGTCGGAAGCCTCCTCGACTACGCACGCCCGGGCGATCGGCCGCCGGCGCCCTTCGACGCGTCGCAATCACTGCGCGCCGCGGTTCAGCTGCTCGCCGACCAGGGCGTGTTCCGTCGCGTCGAAGTCAGCACCGCGATCGACGAAACACCGCTCTCGCTCAAGGGCAATCCGCACGAGCTCGAGCAGGCGTTCGTGAACTTGCTGCTCAACGCCATCGACGCAATGGAATCGCAGGGCAAGATCGCGTTGTATGCGGGGCGCATGACGCCCGACGCGATGCTGCGTTCGCCGCGCCGCTCGCTCGACGGATCAGCTCAGGCCTTCGAGCGCCGAGTGCACCCGCGGCTCGAGGCGTGGCGCGCACAACGCGCGGCCGACACACCGTGCGCAAAGTTCGTCATCGCGGACAGCGGCGTTGGTGTTGGCGAAGACGAAGCGGGCCGCATCTTCGATCCGTTCTTCACGACGAAGAAGACGGGTGAGGGCACCGGGCTTGGTCTCGCGATCGTGCAGCGCATCGTCGACGCGCACGAAGGCGTCGTGTGGGTACAGCCGGCGCGCGAAGGCGGCGCCGCGTTCCACGTCGTCCTGCCGCTCGACGCGTTCGGCCAGCGGCAACCGACGGAGCCGCACTAGCGCATTCGTTCCGCGCGTTTTTGATGACGCGCGCGTTTTTCTGGTGACGCACTTCGCGCGGTCGAACTGTATTGTGCGCGCGTGCACTCCCGCCCCGCTTTCACTGTCGTCGAAGTACTCGTCGCGCTGATCGTGTTCAGCGCGGCCGCGCTTGGTAGTGCGGCCGCGGTTGGATTCGCGGCCCGCGAGCAACTGCGCGCCGCCGCAAAACGCGAAGCGCTGGATGTCGTGCGCGCTCAGAGCGTTCGCTTGACGGCGGTTCCGTGCGACTCGGTCGGCAACGGCGCGCGCACCCTGCGCGACGTCCGCGTCACGTGGAGTGTCGTCCGCGATTCACTCGCGACGTTCACGGTGACCGGCGCGCTGCGTGGTACGGTTACAACGTTGCGCATTGAGGTCGCGTGCGAATGACGCGGCGCGGAACAACGCTCGTCGAGTTGGTCGTCGCGATTGCGCTGGGTTCGCTTGTCGTGGCGATGTGCGCGACGGCGCTGATTGGACAGCGCCGCTCCGAGCGTCGCGTCGCGGAATCCACGCGTCCGGGCTCGGCGGCCGATGAGGCGGTGCGCGTCGTCGCGGCTTCGCTTGCACGCGTCGCAGCGGGTGACACGCTCATCGCGCGCGGCGATACCGCACTCGAGTGGCGCGCAGCGCTTGGCGCCGCGGTCGCGTGTGCCGGCGGCGGTGATTCGCTGGTTGTGCCCGACTCGAGCGCGGTCGCGTGGTGGGAGTCCGAACCGGATAGCGGGGACGTTGCGGACATCGACAACGGCGCGGGCGTGCGTTCGACGCGCGAGATCGTCGCGGTGTCTACGCGCTCCAGTAGTGCGTGTGCGGGTCCTGCGCGCGTACTGCGACTTCGCGATTCAGTCGGCGCGAATGGGCCGGTACTCGTGCGCGTGACGCGACGCGTGCGCTTCATGCTGTATCGCGGTGGCGACGCACGGTGGTGGCTCGGTCAGCGCACGTGCTCCGCGTACACACCGGTGTCGTGTGGTGCGGCGCAACCTGTCGCGGGACCGTTGTCGCCGTCGCCGATGGGGTTGCGCGTCGCGATCGATTCCAGCGGCGCGATCCACGTCGTCACGATTCAAGCGCGCGCGCAGCGGGCCGTGCGCGAAGCCGTCGTGAGCATTCGCCCGTGAGCGCGCACGTCGGGCGCGCGCGGCGTGGATTTGCGCTGCTGACGGCGCTCGCCGCGATTGGTGTGCTCGCGTCGCTCGCGGTGTTGGCACAGCTGTCGGCGCGCATCGCGATGCGCGAAGTCTCCGCACTGCGTGCCGAAGCGCAGGCTGCAGCGACGCGCGAGTCGCTTCGCGCACGCGCTACGCTCGCGATGGCGCGCGCTCCGCGGGCAGCGCTCGTGTCGACGACGATTCGCATCGGCGGGGCCGACACCGCCATCACGGTGACCGCGAGTGCGTGGCCGTGGCACCGCGTTGACATCGTGGCGGCGGGGGAAAAGATGGAGGCAGAGGTTGCGCGCGCGTCGGTGCCGCCACTGTGGTGCGCGGCGATCGCAAACGCCGGCGTCGCGGTAGTCGCGGCGGGCACGGTGCGCCTGTCAGCGACGTCGACCTGCGCCGCACCGACGGCGACAATCGATACGGCTGCGTACGCCATGTTCGGGTCGGCCGTGCGGCGGGATCTCGTGCTGCCGCCGCTCGAAGGCTCAGTCGTACTTCCCGCAACCGAGGCGCGCACAGGCGTGATCGTCGCGCGGCAGCGCGTGAGCATCGCCGACGGAGCTATGGTGAGTGGGGTTGTTGTCGCTCCGGACGTCCGTGTCGGCGCCGGCGCGACTGTCTATGGGGCGATCGTCGCCGGCGACACTCTGGTGGTGTCAGCCGGGGCCGCCGTCATAGGCGATGAGCGCGTGGCGCTGGAGGCGCTCCGGGGCTCGGCGAGGTTACGAATGCTCGGGACGCGCGGTCTTCTCCCGCTCCCAGGTCGCTAGGCCCCCTCTCGCTTCGCCTCTCCTCAGTGCGCCTTCCTGCTTCTGGCACTTGGAGTTACGAACGCCTGCCCTGCTCGTTTGATCTGTAGGTCGGAACGCCCCCGGGGGCCGTCTTTCGCATCCGGGTCGGTACGACAGACAGCGTAAGTGTCGGTGGGACAAGCGTCTCGCCTACATCCATATAGAAGGCTCCCCTTCCGAAAACGCACGCGAGCGCCCCGCGCTCAGACGATTCTCGCACTTCGTACCTCGTTCCTCGGGCACATATGGCCTTATTCGGTCGCAAGCGAACGACGGTCGGACTCGACATCGGGTCCGGTCTGGTGAAGGTGGCAGTGGTGGACCACGCGAAGGGCGAGCCTGAGCTCACGCGTGTGGCCATCGTGCCGCTGCTCGCCGACGCAATCGTCGAAGGCGAAGTCATGGATCCTGGAATCGTCGCCGACGCGGTGAAGCAGGCGCTGGAAGCCGCGGGTGTGAGCAAGGGATCGATCGTGACCGCCGTCGGCGGCCGCGACGTGATCATCAAGAAAATTCAGATCGAGCGCATGAAGGAGCAGGAAGCGCGCAACGTGATGCGGTGGGAAGCCGAACAGCACGTGCCGTTCGACATGGAGTCCGTCGAGATGGATTTCCAGATTCTCGATCCCGAAGGCTCCGGCGGCGAAATGAACGTGCTCCTCGTTGCGGCGAAGCGCGACCTGATCGAATCGAAGATGCGGCTGCTCGCCGACGCGGGTGTCACGCCCAGCGCGGTCGACGTCGACGCATTCGCGTTGCACAACGCATTCGAACTCAACTATCCCGACGCGATGCGCGGTATCGTCGCGTTGATCAACATTGGCAACGAAACGACGAACATCAACATTCTCGACGGTGGCGTGCCGATTCTGACGCGCGACATCACCGTCGGCACGCGTCGTTTCCGTGAAGATCTGCAGCGCGAGCGCGGGCTCGGCGCTGAGGAAGCAGCAGGCCTGATTCAGGGGTACGACCGGTCTCCACACCTCGACGCAGTCATCGAAGGACGCGGTGAAGAAATCGCGGTCGGCATCGAGCGTGCGGCAGCGTTCCTCGCGTCATCGTCACGCACCCAAAGTCAGATCAACGGTGTGTTCACGTGCGGTGGCGGTTCGCGCATTCCGGGACTCAGCGACGCGCTCGGCAAGCGCCTGCGTATGCAGGTGGAGCAAGCGAATCCGCTGGCGAGTTTGCGCGTGCGTGACGGTGCTCTCGAGTCGCTCGTCACGGACGAAGTTGCTCCGCTGCTGATGTTGCCGGTCGGACTGGCCCTCCGTCACTCTGCCTGAGCCGACGCCATCATGATTGAAATCAATCTTCTCCCCGGCGCAAAAAAGGCGAAGCGCTCGAAGGGTCCGTCGTTCGACTTCAGCGCGCTCACCTCTGGGGTACTCTCGCAGATCAAGGATCCCTTCCTGGGGATCGCCGTAGTCGGGCTCGTCATCGGGCTCGGCGGTGTGGCTGCGCAATACCTCTGGCAGAGTCGACGCGAGAGCAATCTCAACGAACGCCTCGAACAGGCGCGCCGCGACTCGACGACATACGCGGGCGTCCTTGCGCAAATGCGGCTCGCCGAAGCGCAGCGCGACTCGGTCATTCGTCAGCTCAGCATCATTCGCGCGATCGACGGCGAGCGGTACACATGGCCGCACGTGCTCGACGAGCTGAGCAAGAATCTTCCGCAGTACACATGGATCACGCGCATTCAGCAGACGAGCGCGGTTCCATCCGTTGTCGTGAAGGACTCGCTGCCGGGCAAAGGCGCGGCGCGCATGACGGCGATCGAGACTGCGGCGCAAAGATCAGTCACCAAGCTCACGCTGCGCCTCGTCGGTGAGACCGTCGACGTGCAAGCGATTACCCGGTTCTGGCGCCAGCTCGAGAACTCCGCGTTCATCGAGAACGTCAACCTTGTCGGAAGTACCACGAAGCCCGTGTCCGGTGTCGACATCATCGAGTTCACGCTGGATCTGCAGTTCCAGCGGCCGGACTCGACGGCGATTCGCACCGTGCCGCTCAACGTGCAGGTGAGATAGCCATGGCCACGCTTACAATGCCCAAAACGCAGGCCGAACAGCTCAAGGTGCTCGTGGGCGTCGTCGGCTTGCTCGCTGCTGGCCTCTACTGGTATCTGGTGTACAGCCCGAAGACCGAGACGCTGAACACCCTCCAGACCACTGTAGAAAAGCTGGACGCGGTCAATCAGTCCGCAAAGACGGAAATGGCGCGCGGCTCAGTATCGCAGTTGCGTCAGCAAGCACTCGGTTACGCCGAGAATCTCGTGCTCATGCGCCGGCTCGTTCCGGCGTCGAACGAAGTGCCGTCGTTGATCGACCAGGTTTCTCAGTCGGCGCGCCGCGTCGGTTTGGACGTCGGTGCGATCGAGCCCATGGGCGCTGAAGCCGGCACGGACTTCGATGCGCACAAGTACCGTCTGCGCATCTCCGGATCGTATCACGCGATCGCAGAATTTCTCGCGAACGTCGGTTCGCTGCCACGCATCGTCGTGCCCGTGAACCTCGCGCTGCAAACAGCGCCAGGCGGGAACCGCGAACGCACGGCCGCAACAACGTTCGAGCTGCATACCTACGTGGCGCGCACCGCGACGCCGAATCCTGGGGGAGGCAACTGATGCGCGTCGCCGCAGCACTCGCATTGGCGTTCGGCGCGTCGGTTGTCAGCGCGCAGAATCCGCCCGCGTCCAAGCAAACGAATCCGCCTGCGCAAAAGCAGTCGGCACCACCTGCACAAAAACAGGCGGCGCCACCTGCGCAAAAGCAGTCGACGACGCCTCCGCAGAACGCGGGCGCTGCCGCCGGTCAGCAACAGGACTCATCGAGCGTGGCCGTTCGCGGCGCGCAAAGTCAGATGACGCTCTTGCGCGAAGTGTTCACGTATGCCGATGGCGGACGTCGCGACCCGATGATCTCGCTGATGGGCACGACGGACATTCGTCCGCTCATCTCGGAATTGCAGCTCCTCAGCGTGTTCCACGATGAAAGCGGCATGCGCTCCAACGCGCTGCTTCGCAATACGACGGACAAGAAGACGCTGTATCGGGTAAGGGTCGGTCAGATGATCGGCCGTATGACGGTCACGCAAATCACGCGGACCGATGTCGTGTTCACGATCGATGAATACGGGCTCAATCGTCAGGAGCGTCTGACGATCAAGCCTGACACAACTGGAGCGAAGACGCCATGACACGAGCCGTTTTGCTGGCCGCCGCCGCGGCCGCAGTCGCGCTGCCTCCCTCGGGACGGGCCGCGATCAGCGATGCATCTTCGGCGACCCGGGCTGGTGCCGTGACCGCAGTGAGCGTGTCGCCGGCGTCGGGCCGCACCGAAGTGCTCATCTCGTTCGACGGTGATGTCGAGGTGTCGGATTTCGCGCTCAGCGCGCCGCACCGCATCGTCGTCGACATCAGCCCCGCGACGCTGAAGTTGTCGCCGCGCCTGTACGACGGCGTCGTGCGCGGTGGCATCACGAGCGTTCGCGTCGCGCAGTTCAAGGCGAACACGGTGCGCGTCGTGCTCGATATGAGCGGCTCGAGTGAATACTCGGTTGCGCGCGCCGAGGGTGGCGTGCGTCTGAGCATGGAATCAGCCAACGCGGCCTTCGAGCCCTGGGGCCTTGGAAACGTTGCTGCAGCACCCGCGGTTGCGCGGGCGGTGCCGGCGTCTCGTCCGGCGCCACCGCCACGCACCGAGGTCGCCACGACTCGCGTTGCGTCGACGGCGAACACGGTGAGCGATGCCGCGATGAGTGCACGCGTGTCCAGCCTGTCGCCGATGCAGCAGACTGGCCAGCGCATTACGATCTCGTTCCGCGACACGCCGCTCCGCGACGTGCTCTCGCAGTTCGCAGTCTTCTCCGGTCAGAGCATCGTACCGGGCGCCGGCGTCGGCAACGCGCCGGTCAGCGCAGAAATCATCGACGAACCGTGGCAGCGCGCGCTGAACACGATTCTGCAGTCGCAGGGTTTGGCCGCCGTGTTCGACGACGGTCGCATCATTCGGGTGGAGAGCTACGCCACGATTCAGCAGCGCGCCGCGAGCGAGCCGCTCGTGAAGCGCATGGTTCCGCTCAACTACATCCGTGCGGCCGAAATTGCGCCGACGGTGCAGGCGTTGCTGTCCCGTGACTGTGGTGCAGGATCGGTCGCCATTGTCGGCGCGCCGGCAGGCGACGCTGGTGCAGCGGCCGCAGGTGCCGGTGCGACAGGCGCCGCAGGTGCAGCCGGCGGAGCGGCATCGCCGCCGACGGTTGCGCAGGGCCTTTCGAATCTCCCGACACCATCGAGCGGCTGCCAGCCGCGCGGCAGTGTCGTGCCAGAAGCGCAAACCAATCAGCTGATCATCACCGAAGTGCAGTCGAAGGTCGACACGCTGATCGCGTACGTACAGTCGTTCGACGTGCGCACGCAGCAGGTGAACATCAGCACCAAGATCATCAGCATCGATCGCACCACCACGAATGCGCTCGGCATCTCGTACGATCTGAGCACGCCGAGCACGTTCTTCAATACGCTGATGCCCGGCACGAATCCCATCACCGGCAATCCGGCGACGGGTGAAGCGGTCATCACGGTCGGCGGTGACGCATTCGCCGGCGTTGCAAACGCGAGCAAGAGCTTTGCGGCGAATTCCGCCTTGAACTTGCTCTACACGACCGCGATCGGTGGCTATGCGCTCACGGCATTCATCGACGCGCTCGCGCAGGAAAACCTCACCGACATCCAGGTGCAGCCGAGTGTGAACACGCTCGACAAGCGCGCCGCGGAAATCTTCGTCGGTGATCGCGTCGCGTTCCTGATCACGCCGCCGACTGCGGTTGGCGCGATTCAGAACTCCGCGCCGCAGATTTCGTCGCAGCAGATCGGCAGCCGGTTGCGCGTCACGCCGTCAATTTCGGCAAACCGAACGATTCGGCTCGAGGTCGCGATCGAGAATTCGTCCCTGACGTCGCTGACCGAAGCAGGTCCGACGAGCTCGGAGCGCACCGCCTCGACCGTCGTGCTCGTGCAGGATGGCGAGACCGCGGTGATCGGTGGTCTGACGCAGGTGACCACGCGCAAGTCGCGCCGCGGTATCCCGCTGCTCATGCAGCTTCCACTCATCGGACGGCTCTTTGCGGAGAACGAAAGCATCGAGCGCAACAGCGATCTACTCGTTCTGATTACGCCAACGATTCTGGATGATCCGCCGACGGGAGGGCGCTGACGCGCCGGCACGACATCCGCTAGCATACGACAAGCCCGGCGCTCGCGCCGGGCTTCGTCGTCTCTGGTATTCGGTTCAACAATCAACAGGCATCAGTCAGTAACGTGTCACTCCGCTTTACCACCGCCGGTGAATCACACGGACCCGCGCTCGTCTCCGTTCTCGAGGGGATGCCCGCGGGTTTGCCGCTGCTCGCCGCTGACGTCGACGCTGAACTGGCGCGGCGACAGCAGGGCTACGGGCGCGGCCGGCGGATGCAGATCGAGCGTGACTGCATCGAGTTTCTCAGCGGCGTGCGCGCGGGCGAGACCATCGGTTCGCCCATCGCCATGCTGGTTCGCAACAAAGACTGGAAGAACTGGCAGGAGATCATGGATCCGGCGCCGCGTCCGGAGGACGCGGCGGGCGCACGCAAGCGCGCGGTCACGCGCGTGCGGCCCGGCCATGCGGACTTGACGGGTTTGCTAAAGTACGATCGAGAGGACGCGCGAGACATTCTCGAGCGTGCGTCGGCGCGCGAAACCACAGCACGCGTCGCGGCCGGCGCGATCTGCAGGCGATTGCTGAGCGAGTTCGATGTGCGCGTAGGAAGTCACGTGGTGCATTTGGGTGGGGTCGACGCGGCACGGCCGACGCCCATGCCGGCCGACCTGAATGCGGCAGCGGACGCATCGCAGGTGCGCACGCTCGACGGTGCAGCAGAGCGCGAAATGATCGAGCGGATCGACGCGGCGAAGCAGGCCGGCAACACGCTCGGCGGGATCTGCGAGGTCGTCGTCGACGGCTTGCCGGTGGGCCTGGGCTCGCACGTGAGCTGGGACCGCAAGCTGGATGCGCGGCTTGGCGCCGCGATGATGTCGATCCCGGCTGTGAAGGGTGTCGAGATCGGGATTGGGTTCGGCGCGGCGCGCCGGACCGGGGCCGAAGTCCACGACGAAATCGCCCCGGCGCCTGGGCGTGTGCGTGCGGGCAACGTGCAACGGCGGACGAACAACGCCGGTGGGCTGGAGGGGGGGATGACGAGCGGGGAACCGCTCGTGGTGCGGGTGGCGATGAAGCCGATTAGCACCCTCATGCGTCCACTTGGTACAGTAGATGTCAAAACGGGTGAGACGGCGCAGGCGACCGCCGAGCGGTCGGATGTGACGGCGGTGCCCGCGATGGGTGTAATTGCAGAAGCGATGGCGGCGTTCGTCATCGCGCAGGCGTGGCTGGAGAAGTTTGGTGGGGATTCGATGAGTGAACTCCGACGAAACGTCGATGGCTACCTTTCGCACGTCGCAAGTCGTATCGGCGCTTGATCCATCGCGCCCGCACATCGTGCTTGTCGGACTCCCTGGAGCCGGCAAGAGCACGGTGGGCATGCGCGCTGCCGAAAAAGCGGGCCGTTCGTTCCTCGATCTCGATCGCGAGATTGAACGGCGCGAAGGGCAGACTGTCGCCGAAATTTTCGCGCAAAAGGGCGAGCCTGCGTTTCGACAGATGGAGCGCGACCTCACCGCGGAGCTGACGACGATCGGCGGGATGATTGTTGCGCCGGGCGGTGGATGGATCGCGGATCCTGAAAACGTGGCAAAGCTGGCAGGCCACTCGATTCTCGTGTGGCTCAAGGTGTTTCCAGAAACCGCGATCGCGCGGCTCAAGAAAGAAACGACCGTGCGTCCGCTGCTGCAGCGCCCGGAACCACTCGTCGAGTTGCGCAAGTTGTTGCAGCAACGCGAGCCGTTGTATGCGAAGGCCGCGCATACGATCGACACCGACAAAGTGTCGGTCGATGAAACGGTCCGTCGCGTTGCCGAACTTGCTGGCGGCGTGGGCCGCGTTTAGGATGGCCCTCCGGCCGGACGCGCGTGAAAGTGATGATGCACGCGCTGAAATGGTGGTAGGGAATGTGGTACGCGAGTGTATTAATGAAGCGCATGGTCTCCCGTCTTCTCGTCCTCTCGTCTTTTCGTCTTCTGTCTTCATGACCTTTCGAGTCCTTGGCCCACACGAACGCGGGCGCTTCGCTCCCGAAGCGTGGGGCCATTTGTTGTCATTGCGGGGCGCGGGCGTACTCAGCGCGGGCGATTTCGAGCACGTCGTTGATCGCGCGCTGGCCCAATTCGACGGGCGCATCGCGCTCGACGACCTGCGCGCATTGCTCGAAGGTGCCGGCTTCAATGGCACCGACGGGCCCGACAGCGCACGCGTTCACTGACGCCGATGGCTACCCGTAAGAAGCAGGCTCGCCGAACTACGAAACGCGCGAGCACGGTTGCGCGTCCCGCTGCGAAGGGAAAGCGCGGCGCCGGTGCGGCCGCGCGCGGCGCAGCACGCGAGAAAGACGAGACGTTTTCCGCGCCCGCTGGCGGCGCGCTCGTCGTCGTCGAGTCACCAGCCAAAGCGCGCACCATCGGGAAATACCTCGGCCGCGGATTCACGGTGTTGCCGACGGTCGGACACGTGCTCGACTTGCCCGAGAAGAAACTCGGCATCGACGTCGAAAACAATTTCGAACCCGAGTATGTCGCGATTGAGGGGAAAGAAAAAACCCTCGGTGATTTGCGCGATGCGGCCAAGAAAGCGCGCGTGATTTATCTCGCGACCGACCCTGATCGCGAAGGCGAAGCGATCGCGTGGCACGTCGAAGGACAGATCAAGCGCAAAGCCGGGCCTCCGGTCAAGCGCGCCGTGTTCAACGAGATCACGAAGGATGCGGTACGTCGCGCGATCAACAACGCGGGCACGATCGACCAGCGCAAAGTCGACGCGCAGCAGGCGCGACGCGTGCTCGATCGCCTCGTCGGGTACAAAGCGTCGCCCATTCTATGGAAGACGGTCAAGAAGGGGCTGTCCGCGGGCCGCGTGCAAACGGTGGCGCTCCGGTTGATCGTCGAGCGCGAGCAGGCGATTCGTGCGTTCAAGCCGGTCGAGTACTGGACCATCGAAGCGTTGCTCGAGAAAGAAGGGCAGCAGTTTGCGGCGCGCCTACATCAAATCGACGGCAAGAAGCCGGAGATTCATAACGAGAAGGAAGCGCGCAGTATTGTCGATGCCGTTCGCACGCACACCGCGTTCACACTGACGGAGATCAAGCGTCGCGAACGCCGCAAGAACCCGCAGGCGCCGTTCACCACATCGACGTTACAGCAGGAAGCGGCGAAGAAACTCGGCTTTGGTTCCAAGCGCACCATGCGCGCCGCACAGCGCCTGTACGAAGGCGTACCGCTCGGAAAAGAAGGCGCGGTCGGCTTGATCACGTACATGCGTACGGACTCGAGTCGCGTCGCGGAAAGCGCGGCCCTCGCTGCGCGCGACGAACTGCGCCGCCGCTTTGGTGACGATCACCTTGCGGCGAGCCCGCAACTGTTCGGCACGCCAAAGGACGCAAACGCGCAGGACGCGCACGAAGGCATTCGCCCCACGGAACCG
This sequence comes from Gemmatimonadaceae bacterium, assembly GCA_035277145.1. GTDB lineage: Bacteria > Gemmatimonadota > Gemmatimonadetes > Gemmatimonadales > Gemmatimonadaceae > DASRAP01. The sequence goes on from DATELA010000074.1 coordinate 25,225, forward strand.
TCGCGACATCCGGACACGGTTGCGCCATTCCTCAAAGGAAAAGACGCAGACCTGTTCAAGCTCTACCAGCTCATCTGGCAGCGGTTCATGTCGTCGCAGATGGCGCCTGCCGTGTTCGACACGACGACTGCGGACTTCGCGTTCAAGGCGAAGACCCGCGACGTGTTGTTCCGGTCCACCGGCAGCATCATCAAGTTCCCGGGCTTCCTCGCGCTCTACAAGGAAGCGCGTGAAGAAGGCGAGGGACGCGCGCTCGAAGATGAACAGGCGTTGCCGCCGCTCGCGCAGGGCGAGAGCATCCCGGTTCGCGACGTCACGCCGACGCAGCATTTCACTGAGCCGCCGCCGCGTTTTTCCGAAGCGTCACTCGTGCGCGAGCTCGAGAAAGACGGCATCGGCCGCCCGTCGACGTACGCGGCGATTATCTCGACGATTGTCGACCGGCGCTACGTGAACCTCGAGCAGCGGCGCTTTTTCCCGACCGAACTCGGCGAACAAGTGCTGAAGGTGATGCTCAAGCAATTCCCCGACACGTTCGAAGTCGGATTCACGCGCGAGATGGAAGACGAGCTCGACAAGATCGAAGAAGGGCGCAAGCAGTGGAAACGCTCGATCAAAGAGTTCTATACGCCGTTTGCGACTGCGCTCGACAAGGTCGATGTCACCGGCCTGATCATGGCGGCGCACGACATGTCCGCGCTCGAAAAACAGAAATGTCCGAAGTGCGGCGGCAAGCTCGTGCCAAAGGGCGGATTTTTCGGACCGTTTGTCGCGTGCGTGAACCATCCCAAGACGTGCGACTACACGCGTCCTCTCGCAGGTGAGCGCAAACCCGCGCAGCTCACGCCGTACAAGTGTCCGGAATGCGGTGCGCCCATGGTGATTCGCCATGGACGTTCCGGTGATTTCCTGGGCTGTTCGCGATTCCCGAAATGCCGTGGCACAAAGTCGATGCCGACCGGCGTGAAATGTCCGAAAGACGGCGGAGATATCGCAGAGCGCAAATCGAAGAAACGCGGCAAGACGTTCTACGGCTGCGAGAACTACCCGCAGTGCGACTTCGTCTGCTGGGACAAACCTGTCGCTGAGAAATGTCCTGATTGCGGCAACATCGGCGCGGAAGCCAAGTCCACGAAGGCACGAGGCTCGTACCGACGTTGTCTCAAGTGCGCAAACGAATGGGACGTCCCCGACCAGCCGGCGGACGCCGAGGCGGCGGAACTCGCCGGTTAGGCCGCGCGCAGGCGCGCTTCGCGCGTATCTTGCGCCCATGAGTTCGGAGCGGGTCGTACACGTCGTCGGCGGGGGCCTGGCTGGATCTGAGGCCGCCTGGCAGCTCGCGGAGCGTGGCTTCGATGTCCGGCTGCATGAAATGCGTCCGGTACGGGGCACGGCCGCGCATCGTACCGACCGGCTTGGCGAGTTGGTCTGCTCCAACACGTTCAAGAGCACCGAAGTCACCAACGCGCACGGGCTGCTCAAGGCGGAGATGCGCGCGCTCGGGTCCATGATTCTTCAGGCGGCGGACGGCGCGCGCGTTCCTGGCGGCACGGCGCTCACAGTCGATCGCGAGCTATTTGCGGGCGCAGTGCACGAACGCGTGCACGCACATTCCCGCATTACCGTGGTGCGCGACGAAGTCACGGCGATTCCGTCGCCCGCGATCATCGCCACCGGTCCGCTCACATCCGACGCGCTTGCGTCGTCGATCCGCGAGCGACTCGGTATCGAGTCGCTCGCGTTCTACGACGCAATCGCGCCGGTGATTGCGCACGAATCGGTTGACACGAACGTGGCGTTTCTCGCGTCGCGTTATGACAAGGAAACGCTCGACGGCGCAGCAGGCGAAGGTGCGTACCTCAACTGCCCATTCACGCGCGACGAGTACGAAGCATTCATCGACGCGCTGATCGGAGCCGATCAATTCACTGCGCACGAATTCGACAAGGTGCCGTACTTCGAAGGCTGCATGCCGGTCGAAGAAATGGCGGCGCGCGGGCGCGATGCGTTGCGGTTCGGGCCGCTCAAGCCCGTCGGGCTCACCAATCCGGCCACGGGACGCCGCGCGCACGCGGTGCTCCAATTGCGTCGCGAAGATCGCGCCGGCCGCATGTGGAACATGGTTGGCTGCCAAACACGCCTCCGCATACCGGAACAACAACGCGTGTTTCGCATGGTGCCCGGTCTCAAGGACGCCGAGTTTCTGCGGTTCGGGTCGATTCACCGCAATTCGTACATCAACGCCCCCGCCGCGCTCACGCAGTGGCTGAGCACGCGCGATGACGAGCGCGTGTTTTTCGCCGGACAAATCACCGGCGTCGAGGGATACACGGAGAGCACCGCGACGGGACTCGTGAACGCGATGAATCTCGCGCGCGTGCTGCGCGGCGATGAGCCATCGATCCCGCCGGCGACCACGATGATCGGCGCGCTCTACCGCTATTTGCGCGAAGCAGATCCGAAACATTTCCAGCCCATGAACGCGAACTTCGGATTGCTCGACGAACTCGCAGCGCCGCCGCGCGACAAGGCGCAAAAACGCGCGATGTATGCCGAGCGGGCGCTCGCCGATCTCGCGCACTGGCGCGAATCGATCGAGCGCGCGCCGGCATCGCTCGCGGCCGTCGCCACGTGAGCAAACGGGAAAGCGCGGACCACGTCCCGGCGTTCCTCGAGCATTTGAAAAAAGGACGGGACCTCTCGCCGCACACGCTCACCGCGTACGCCCGCGATCTCCAGTACTTCACAGACTTCCTCGGCGCACACTATGGCGCTGCTGAATGGGACTGGGAGCGCGTCGATCGCATGACAATGCGGAGTTTTCTCGCGCATCTGACTCGACGAGGATTGTCCAAACGTTCGATCGCGCGCGCATTGTCGGCGGTGCGATCGTTGTACCGATGGATGCACCGGCAGGACATCGTCCAGACGAATCCCGCACGATCGGTCACCGCGCCGAAATTCGACAAGCATTTGCCTGGACACCTCGACCGAAAGCAGATCGACACGGTGTTGAGCGCCGCGCATACGCGCGCGATGGACGGAAAGCACGCCGACGTACGGACGCTCGCTATTCTCGAACTGTTTTATTCGTGCGGGCTGCGTTTGTCCGAACTTGCCGGCATCGATCGCAGCGCGCTCGACCTGCTCACGGGTCAGGTCAAGGTACGCGGCAAGGGCAGAAAGGAGCGTATCGTTCCCGTCGGCGGCGCGGCGCAGCTCGCGTTGCGCAACTACGAATCCAAGCGTGACGAGCTTACGTCGCGGCTCGGGCCAACCGCGGATCGTGATGCGTTTTTTCTCAGCGATCGCGGCAAACGGTTCGATGTACGCAGTATTCAGCGATCGGTCGTACGCTGGCTCAAATCAGTCGACGAAGGACGCGGACTTTCCACGCATTCGCTGCGCCACACGTTTGCAACGCATTTACTCGATGCCGGCGCTGACCTGCGCGCAGTGCAGGAACTCCTCGGCCACGCGTCGGTGAGTACGACGCAGATCTACACGCACACGAGCGTCGAACGGCTCAAACAAGTACACCGGCGCGCGCACCCGCGCGCATGAGCGCGCGCTAGTTACGCCTGAACTGCAGCGCGATGCTCAACCGCAGGTGAAATACCATGTCCTGCTGCGGGAATGTGCCGAACGAAAACAACGGAGCGACCTGGAGCGCGTCGCTCCACCGGAATGCGAGTCCGGCGCTGCCGAGAAAACCGTGATCAGTGACGCTGAACGTCGAGTCTCCACTCACTTCTGATTCGATCTCGGCGTAGCGCACGACAAAAAAAGGCGCTACGGAAAAACGGCCGCGATTCTGTTCGCCTGCCGCACCGATACCGACCGCCTTGATTGTCCCGTTTGTCGTCGACCGCAGACCGGGTTCGTACTCGATGGTCTTACCGCGCTCCGACGCGTACGTGATGATCGGGCACGCAATTAGTTGATCGCGGCGATGGAATTCGAAGCCGAGTACGCTACCGTACACGTACCGTGTTTCTTTCGGAGCGTCGACGTACGTGACGGTCGAGAATCCGAGGCTGCCGAACGGTCCGCCGCCGCGGCGGCCGACGTTTACGTCAGCCGCGCTGCCCCAGAATCGCCCGCCGACGCGACCTGCGGCTGAGATGTTAACGGGACCAGTCGCGAGCGACGGAAAACCCAAACACGTCTGCGCGTCCGCGGGTTCGGTGAAAGCGGCGATGGCGCACGAGAGTACCAAGGAACGGACCAGAAGGCGCATCGGACGCTCCATCAAAAGGGAACCGGCCTGTATTTAATGA
>DATELA010000075.1:0-19807 GCA_035277145.1 Gemmatimonadaceae bacterium
CTCGTGCTCGTCACCGGAGTCGCCGGCGAAGCGCCGGCCGCCGCACCGTGGGTAATGCTCGGCGGACTGGCCACCCTTGTCACGACGGTGCGTAGTTTCTGGGTGCGGTCAACGAGGGCGGCGCGCGAGCGCATCAACAAATTCCTCGAAGGAATGGGTCAGACGCTTGCTGAGATGAACCCACAACCTCGCGATGCGGAGAAACTCGATGGCCGGGATCAAGACAAAGTTCACGGGCGCTAGCGTCGCGGGCTACATCGCGTCCAGAGCGAACACCGATCAGCAACGCGCTGATTGCAAACAGTTAATGTCGATGTTCAGCAAGATCACCGGCAAACGCGCGAAGATGTGGGGGCCGAGTATTGTGGGGTTTGGTTCGTATAAGTACACGTACGACAGCGGACACAGCGGCGAAGCGGCACTCGGCGCGTTTGCGATTCGCGGACGTGATCTGGTGGTGTACGTGCTTGCGGATGAAGACAAACTGAAACCGCAGCTCGCCAAGCTCGGCAAGCATCGCATGGGCAAATCGTGTTTGTATTTCCGGCAACTGGCTGATCTCGACAAGTCGGTGCTCGAGCGGATTGTCAGCGAGTCGATTGCGGATGTGAAGCGACGCTATGGCGCGCGACTGGGAGCGAGCAATTGAGCGCGCCCGTGTTCGCGGAAGCCGAGCCGGTACCGCGCTCGTCGTTCATCAACGTGTTGGCGTGGGTGTTCATCGTACTCAGCGGGCTTGGAACGCTTGTCTCTGCGCTCCAGAACGTGATGATCAGGACCATGCCGTTTGAACGGTTCGACGAAACGATGGGCGATTCCACTGCGGCCGCGCTCATCCCCGCGAGTGCGCGATTCATGTTCGAACACTTTCGATTGTTGGCGTTCATCGCGTTTGTGTTCATGCTGGCACAATTCGTGGCGTCAGTGGGCTTGCTGCGCCGCCGGAACTGGGCGCGGCAGATGTTCATGGGTCTGCTGATATGCGATATCGCCTATGTGTTTAGCGGCGTGTTTCTCCAGCAGTCCATGATGTCGTCTGTTACCGAGACCATTCGCACCGCGGCCGCCGCCGATACACTCTCGCTGAACATCGATGACCTCACGACGGGGTTTGCCATTGCGCGCATCGTCGCATTCGTGTTCGCGTTCGCAGTGGCCAGCGTGTTTGGGTGGATTGTGTACAAACTGGCATCGCCGCGCATTCGAGCGGAATTCACTCCCAGCACCTGACGTATGAAGCCCGCGCTGCGCCTGGTGACGCTGACGCTGATGGCCGTTGCTCGCGCCGGCGCACAACCTGCGCTGCCACCGCCGCAACTTCCCGCGGACGTTCCGCCCAGCGCAAACGTGTACGTGCAGTTTGTGCGCGGCAACCCGCGTGCGTTGCAAGCAGTGTGGCGCGATTCAGCGGGCACCATGCACACGCGCTTCATGCAGGACAATCCGCGCTGCCAGATTCGCGTGAGTTCGACGTACCGGCTCGACGCGGACGGCATTCCGACGCACCTCGAGCTCGAGGGCACTGTCTGCCCCGGCGCGGTTGCGATTCGCGAGCGGTTCGATCTCACGCGCGGCCACGCGACGTGGTCCAATCGCATTGAGAACGTCGACACGACTGTCACTGGCAAACGGTTTTATCTGACGGTCATCGATCACCCGGAAGAAACAGCGCTGCTCGCGCGCGCCTTGCTGAAAGCGGGCGGCACGATTCGGCTGCTACCAGACGGTGAAGCGCGCATAGAGCGCGTCCAGCAACTCACCGTTCGCCGTGGTGCAGAAACGCAAACAGTCACGCAATACCGCATCAGCGGCGTCGACTACGGTTCGCGCAACGTCTGGCTCGACGAGCAGCAACAACTGTTCGCCGCATGGACGGACATCATTCGTCGCGGTTGGGAATCAACGCGCGACACGCTGCTCGCAGCGCAGCGCGCTGCCGCCGCGCAACGCGAAGCAACAATAGAGCGCAACGCGGTGCGGCGTCCCGGCACGGCGCTCGTCATTCACAGCGCACGACTGTTCGACGCGAACACCGCAACGACACGCGACAACGTAACCGTAACCGTTTCCGGCAATCGCATCGTGTCAGTCGCGCAAACACAAGCCGCAGATAAACGCGTCGCTGGCGCGATCGACGCGACAGGAATGACCTTGCTGCCCGGACTCTGGGACGCGCACGGCCACGGGCTCGGCGCGTCGCGGCAATACATCGCAGCGGGCGTTACGACCATCCGCGTACTCGCCGCAAGTCACGACATGCCGCGCGCACACTGGGAGCCGATCGAAACGGGCGACGTGATCGAGCCGCGCATCGTTCCCATTGCGATCATTGACGGTCCGCAGGTCACCGTGCGCCAGGGCGCGCGCGTGCAAACCGCGGCCGACAGCATCATGATCGTTCGCACGGCAGACGACGTGCGGCGTTTCGCGCAGCGCTTCGCTGACGAGGGCTACCGGCAGTTGAAGATGTACGACTCGCTCGACCCAACACTCGTCCCTGTCATGATCACCAGCGCGCACGAACTCGGTATGCGCACGAGTGGCCACATCCCGCTCGGCGTGACGCCGCAAGATGCGATTGCCGCCGGCCTCGACGAAGTGCATCACATGTTTGCGCTGATGAACGGACTCGTGCCGAATCTCGATCGCTCGCACGACGTCATTCAGCTCGCGCTGCGCGCCGGCGAGATCGACCTGGATTCGCCTGCGGTGAAGTCGATGATCGCGTCGCTGCGCGAGCGGCACGTCACGGTTGATCCAACAGCGGTCGCGTTCGAACAGCGCCTCACAAATCAGGTTGGGAAAGCGCCCGGTCACGTTGCGCCATACTTCGCACAAATCCCGGTGCAGGAACAACGGCGCTTGCTCGCGAGTCTCGAAGGCACGGCGTTTGACACCATCGGCGGGCCGAACGCGCGCGAACGCAAACGCAAATCGTTCGACAAGCTCCTGGAACTGATGCGGATGATTTCTGATGCGGGCGTTACTGTGTTGCCGGGAACGGACGTTCCGACGAACGGTTTTGCGTTGTTGCGCGAACTCGAGCTGCACGTGCAAGCAGGCATTCCCGCGTCGCGCGTGCTGCAGGCCGCGACCCTCGGTGCCGCGCGTACCATGAAACTCGACGCGCAAATCGGAACGGTCGACGCAGGGAAGCTCGCCGATCTCGTACTCGTCGATGGAAATCCCACGCGCAACATCAGTGATATTCGTCGAACTCGTTTTGTGATCAAAGACGGTGTGGTCATCGATGCGCGTGCGTTGTGGGTATCCATTGGCCTGACGCCGATTCCGTCGCCGAGGACCCGGTAGTACTTTCGCGGCGTCTCTCTCACCCGGAGTCCCCGTGTTTGCGAAGCCACGGCTCGTTGTCGCCCTCCTCGCCCTCGCGGCGTGCTCGTCCGACGTCAACTCACCCAGTTCGGGCACGGTCACGCAATGGCTCGTGAGCGCAATCGAGCTGCCGCTCAACGCGTCGCAGGCGGATGATTTTGCGTACGACCTCGATGGCGATGGGACTCCCGACAACCAGTTCGGGAATGTGCTCTCGGCGCTCACCCAAGCCGCCGGTTTCGATCTCCAGGCCGGAATGGACGCGGGTATCTCCGACGGTGACATCGTTCAGCTGATTCGGTTCCAGTCCGACGACGCGACGCTGACTGCGGACGCAGCAGCCGGCGCGACGTGGTACGTCGGGCAGACCACCGCTGGCTATCAGGTCTCGCCGCACCAGATCGACAACACATACGATGCCAGCGTCTTCGCCGGGCCACTCTCCAGCAGCGACTACTCGAGCAGGAATCCCGCGACGACAACGAACCCGGTCGCAATAATGCTGCCAATCCGGCTCTTCGCGAGCGCACCCGTGGTCTACGTGCCGATGAACGGTGTGCACGTCGAGTGGTCGTTCACTGCGACAACCGGAATGATGAACGGCAGAATCCACGGATCGATTCGTGAGGCGGACATCAACACCTTTCTCGTGCCGGCGCTTGCGGAGACGTTTAACGCCGTCATCACAGCAGCGCCTGCATCGGACGAGGCAGTGGCACTCCTCGATTTGTTCGACGTCGGCGGCTGCGGTGGTGCGACCGCGGACGACGGTGTGATCTCAGTGTGTGAACTCGAGAACGACAATCTGATCCAGACGTTGCTCAGGCCCGACGCGACGATTTACAACGCAAGCGGCGGCTATAAGCCAGGTGCCGCGGGCGTTCCGGCAAATGCGCTGACATTTGGTGTCGGGTTCACCGCGATCAGGACGACATTCTGAGCATCGCGTCGCGACGTGTCGCCACGCTTGTCGCATTACGTCGTTCATCGGGCCTCAGGCTGCCCTTGTCGTCGACCAACCATTAGGCCTAGCTTGGCCACATGACTCCGCGCCCCCTCCTAGACGAAATACTTCGCTTGCCCGCGGATCAACGCCTCAAGCTGGTCGAGGACATCTGGGATAGTTTGGCAGCGTCGCCGACGGACGTTCCAGTGCCGCAGTGGCATGTTGCCGAATTGGATCGGCGCCTCGCTGATCCGGAGGAACGTCCGACGCTAACGTGGGAACAGGTACAGGCGCGCCTTAAGCCGTGATCGCGAGGCGCGTGATGTTCACGCCTCTTGCGAGCGAGGACATCGAAGCAGCGTATCGGTGGTACGAAGCGCAGCGACCCGGAATGGGCGACCACTTTCGTGCAACGCTCAATCGGCTCTGGCAGTTGCTCGAGCGTTTTCCGAATGCTGGGCCAGTGGTGCATCGCGACGTCCAGCGTGTACTCGTGCCCCACTTCCCTTATGGCGTCTACTACCGACTCGTCGACGATCGCATCGAGATTCGTGCGTGCCTTGATCAGCGGCAAGACCCCGAGGCAATCCGTCGGCGCTGACGTCTAGCCAGTTACTCATCGTTTGATCCTCCACTGCCATGCAATCCATACCCGCACGCGCACTCCTGCTCGCAGCGCTGATCACCGCGAACTGCGCACGATTCCGCGCTGAGCCATCCGTTGCGACAATCCCCGGCGTCAGCGCTCTGCGCTTCGCCGCGCTCGTCGACGGCACCGGTGAACTCACACCGGACGCAATCGTGTTCGTCGCCGGTGACACGATTGTTCGCGTTGCGAGTGGTGACGCTGCGCTGCCACCAGGCATTCCCGTGACCGATCTTCGCCCGCTCACAGCGATTCCAGGGATGATCGACGCGCATACGCACATGACGTATTGGCGCGACAAAGCGAACGATCCGATGGGACAACGCGCGCCGCGTTCGCGCGATTCCATTGTGATGATGGCCGCGGAGAATGCGCGCCGCACGCTCGAGACTGGTGTCACCACCGTTCGTGATCTCGGTGCAGCGAATTACAACGACATCGCGATGCGCGACTCGATCAACAAAGGCGCGATGACCGGGCCGCGCATGTTCGTATCAGGATTTGGATTGTCGAAGTTCGGCGGCGGCGGACGCGGCGGCCCTGCCCTACCAGGACGCGGTCAGGTGCGCGACACCAACGACCTGCTTCCCGCAATCACTGCGCAAGTCGAAGCGGGCGCGGACTGGATCAAGATGTACGGATCCACCGGCAGTTTTCAGAACGTCACGGGTCGCCAAACATTCACCAACGCCGAGATGCGCGTTGCCGTCGCGACCGCGCACAAACTTGGCAAACGCATCGCGATTCATTCGTACGGCGATTCCGGCGGACGCGCTGCGATGCAAGCGGGCGCAGAGTCTGTTGAACATCCCGCGGGTGTCGACGACATCACGCTCGTTGCGTGGGCGCGCACGAACACGTTCTACGTGCCGACCGTCGATCACAATCGGTTTTACGCCGAGAACGCGGCGTTGCTCAGGTACAATGCGCAGCAGGTTGCCGCGCTCGATTCATTCCGCGCGCTCAATCTCGAAACGGTGCGTCGCGCGGCGAAAGCGGGCGTGAAGATCGCGATGGGCTCGGACGCGGTGTACTGGATGCACGGCGAGAACACAACGGAGTTGCGCCGCTTCATTGAAGCAGGCATGACGCCGGCGCAAGCTTTGGAAACAGCGACTGTAAACGGCGGCGCGCTGCTCGGCATGCCGAAAAAACTTGGTCGCGTTGCACGCGGCTTCTATGCAGACATTGTCGCGGTCGATGGCAACCCGCTCACCGACATCGAAGTCGTCATTCGTCGCGTGAAGTGGGTGATGAAGGGCGGCAAGGTCGTCGTCGACAAACGGTGACTCGACCACACGACATCGCGTGTCCCTCACGCGAAGCACGCGCGCGCCAACCGGTGTAGCATCCCCCGCTGTAATGCTGGGCTTCGGGGCTCAGACGTTGTCGCGCCGCGTGCTTCGCGCTCGGTCTACCACTTTAACGCTGCTAGCGAGTCGCCGAGTCGACGATCGACCATAGCCAGTCGGTGAAGTAGGCGGTACCGACCAACGGAAAGTCGGTGCGCCATTCGTCAGACGGCTGATGGTAATGATCGAACTTCGCCATCGCCGCGCTGCGTTGTGCGTCGGTGTAATTGCGCCACGTGCGCCCCGGAATCGGAAAAAGAATCGGCACACCGTTCTGTGCAAAGGGAAACACGTCGGAGATAGCGCGCGGCGGAGTCGATGTTGTTGTCCACCCGCGCGCACGCGCGAGTGAATCCGCGATGCGCGTGCCCCAATGCTCTGGCGCTCCGCCCATCAACTGCCACTCGATCGCCTCGCCTGCGGGTGATCCTGCATCAACGCCAATGAGCAGGCGCAAGCTGTCGATGAGCGTTCGTGCGTCGGGCCGCGCGACCATCGCTTTTGAGCCGAGCAGTCCCTGTTCTTCAAGATTGAAGAACAGCACAATGAGCGGGCGGCGACCCGGCTGTCGCGCGTAGCGGCGCGCGACATCGAGCACCATCGCAACCGGCAGCGCGGCATCGAGAAGCCCGTTGTAGATCGCATCACCGGTGCTGTCGGGACGGCCGACGCCGAGGTGATCGAAGTGCGCCGTGATTCCGACGCGCTCTCCGGCAATGCTTCCATTCGTCGCGGGAAGAATCGCGGCGACGTTGAACACTGTATCGCGCGGGCGCGGATCTGATGTGAACGGAACCAGCAGGCTATTCCCGAACACAGGCCGCGCACCGAGTTGCTCGAGCTGCGCTGCGAGATAACGCGCGACGTTTGCGTTCTCGGGTGTCCACGGCCCGCGTCCCCGCAGCGAATCCGCCGAGAGTATTCTTGCAACGCGCGCGATGGCGACGGTGTCCGCCAGTTGCGGCGCGGCCGATGCCTGCGGCGCTCGGAACGCACACGCCGCCGCCGGGGTGATCAGGATTGCGATGAGGGCACGCACGCCGCGAAGACTATCACCGTTTTGCTCACCCGTGTGATATGTGGGATGAACGGCGGCTCTATCGTCGCAGACGCGCAAAACGCTTGACAGCCGCGTGGCCAGCAACGTGCTTCACACTCTCTACTCTCGCTCCCGGATCACGCGAATGCGCACTGGTTTCAGGCGACTGGCAGCAGGACTCTTTGCTCTGGCGTTAGCCGGATGCGGCGGCAGCGAACCGCCACCAACCAAGCTCACGGTCGACGTCGACTATTACACGCTTCCCAACGGACTCAAAGTCGTGCTCTCGCGCGACACCACCGTTCCAACGGTTGGCGCAGGCGTGTACTTCCACGTCGGATTCCGCAACGAACCGAAAGACCGCACCGGGTTCGCGCATCTCTTCGAGCACATGATGTTCCAGGGCTCGACGAACCTTGGCAAAATGGAGTTCATCAAACTCATCGAGTCGAACGGCGGATTGCTCAACGGTTCGACGCGTTTCGATTTCACGAATTACTACGAAGTGGTTCCGTCGCACACGCTCGAGACGATCCTCTGGGCCGAAGCCGATCGCATGAAAGGACTCGCGGTCGATCAGGCCAATCTCAAGAACCAGCAAGGCGTGGTGTCCGAAGAAGTGCGCGTCAACGTGCTCAACGCACCCTACGGCGCGTTCCCGTGGATCGATTTGCCGATGGCGGCGAACGAGAACTGGTACAACGCGCACAACTTCTACGGCGATCTCACGCATCTCGAAGCCGCGACGCTCAAAGACGTGCAGGCGTTTTTCAAGACGTTCTACGCGCCGAACAACGCTGTGCTCGCCGTTGTCGGCGATTTCGAACCCGCGCAAACCAAGCAATGGATCGAGAAGTATTTCGCGGGAATTCCGAAAGTCGATCAGCCCGCGCGTCCGGATATTTCAGAGCCGCGTCAAACAAAAGAGCGCCGCGGCAGTCGAGTCGATCGATTTGCAAATCGCCCCGCGCTCGGTATCGCGTATCACGTACCGGATCGATGGACGCCCGATTGGTACGCGATGGGACTCATCGATCAGATCCTCGGACAGGGCCGAGACTCGCGTTTGTACGAAGCGCTCGTGCAGCGCAACAACCTGACCGGCGATGTGTCCGCGGGAATCAACTGGGGTCTCGGCAACATGTTCAATTACGAAGGCCCGATGTTGTGGATGGTGTCGATGTATCACGACGGCGACAAGAAACCAGACTCGCTCATCAAGGTGTTCGACGCGGAGATCGAAGCGTTGCGCACAACGCCGGTCGATTCAGCGGCGCTCGCGCGCGCCAAGACGAAGTTCCGCTCGGCGTTCTATGGAATCGTCGAGGAGTTCTCGGGGCTTGGCAGACTCGACCTGCTCGCCTCGTTCGCGTTGTTCGACAACGATCCGTCGCGGCTCAACCGCATCGAGGATGATTTCGCGAACGTGACGGCGGACCAGATCATGAAGACAGCGCAGGAGTATTTGAGGAAGGAGAACAGAACGATTTACACGATCGTGCCAGGCGCGAAGCCGGGCGCGGTTGCGGGAGGGGGACAATGAGAACGACAGCCGTGAGCCCTGAGCCGCGAGCCCTGAGCCGCGTCGCAATCATTGCTGCAGTGGGCGTGGCCCTGCTTGCGCCTGCTCTGCAGGCCCAGCAGCGCGAGACACCGCCGGCCCCGGGCACGCCGAAGAATTTCCGCGTTCCTGCGAGCAACACCGTCACACTCGGCAACGGAATGAAGGTCACGTTCATTCCATTCGGGAAAGTGCCGAAGGTCGCGATGGAGATCGAGGTACATACCGGCACGATCGACGAAGGCAAGAATGACATTTCGCTCGCCGCGGTCATGGGCGACTTGCTGCTTGAAGGAACGACGACGCGCACGGGACCGCAGATCGCGCGCGAAGCCGCCGAGATGGGCGGATCGGTCACGGCCGCGCGTGGGTCCGAAGTGATGTCGGTGAGCGGCGAAGTGCTGAGCAACTTCGGCGCGCAGCTTGTCGCACTGATCGCAGATGTCGTGCAACACCCGCGCTTCGACAGCGCAGATCTCAAGCGCATCCTCGATCAGCACGCGCGCAACAACGCGATGGCGCTCACGCAGCCGGGCAGCATCGCGTTCAAAAAGTTCCGCGAAGTCATGTACGGTTCGCATCCGTTCGCGAACATCTATCCGCCCGAAGAGATGCTGCGCGGTTTCACCACCACACGCGTCCGCGAGTTCCACACCGCGAACTTCGGCGCACAGCGCGCACATCTCTACGTGAGCGGCGTGTTCGACCGGCGCGCAGTGGAAGCGGCGGTTCGCACCGCCTTCAACGGGTGGAACCGCGGCGCAGCAGCGACGGTCAACGTTCCCGTGATCGCAGCCAAGCAGCAGGTCGCGCTCATCGACCGCCCCAAGTCCGAACAGAGTTCCATGGTGCTCGGCGTCGCGGCTCCGCACCCCGGCTCGCCTGATGCGGTAAAAATGCAGGTAACGGACTACATCCTGGGCGGCGCATTCGGCTCACGCATCACGACAAACATCCGCGAGAGCAAAGGCTTTGCGTACTCGCCGTATTCGACGTTCATGACGCGCAAAGGTGCATCCATCTGGATGGAAATCGCGGATGTGCGCACCAACGCCACGGACTCGTCGCTCACGGAGATCTTCAAAGAGATCGACCGTCTCCGCACCCAAGACGCACAGGCCGCCGAACTCAACGGCATCAAGAACAACCTCGCGGGCATCTTCACGATTCAGAACAGCTCGCGCTTCGGCCTGATCGGCCAGGTACAGTTCGTCGACATGCACGAGCTCGGCGACGGCTACCTCAACAACTACGTCAAGAACATCATGGCCGTCACGCCAACCGATGTGCGCGACATGGCGAGCAAGTATCTCGATCCGAAGAAGATGTCGCTCGCGATCGTCGGTGATAAGAAGCTCGTCGACCCGCAGCTCGGTAAAGTCAAGCCGATCGTTCCGTGAAGACTGCACTGGCGATCATCGTCGCGGCCGTCGCGTTCAGCAGCGAGCGCGCCGCCGAACCAAAGTTCGAGAAGATTCACGCGCTCGGTAACGACGAAGGCGTGTTCGCGTACGCGCGCATCTCACCCGACGCGCGCTTTCTCGCGTACGCGTCGCAAGAGCGCGATACGCGCGACCCTGCACCGATGGGCCGCACGGTCAACGTCGTCGATCTCAAGACGCACAAGGTGACGTTCACCGAGTCGGGCATCGATGCGTATTGGTCGAACGACAGCCAGCGCATGATTTACCTGAGCGCGAAGGAAGGCGCATACGGCGTCACGATTCGCAACAACACTACGGGGCAGATCACACGCAGCGCGGCGCCGGCAGATCTTGGCGATTACTACAGCTGGGCCGTGCGCGACGGCAAGAATCTCATTCTCACGATTCAGAGCAACTACTACTTTCTCGACGGCGACCACGCGGCGATGCCGCACAGTCGAGTGCCCGCGTGTCCTGGCATTGGCACCGGCGAGCGCCCGCTGATTTCTAAGGATGGACAGCGCATTTCGACGTTCGTGCGCGGCAACGTGGTCATTCGTGGTCTCGACAACTGCGAGAACACGTTCGACACGGGGCTCCCCGGCGCGAAAACAGATTTCTCGTTCGACGGGCGCTACATCGCGATGCACGTGCAGAAACCGAACGGTGCGCGCGGCTATGAGATTCGCGTGATCGATCTCAAAGAGAAGACGGTTCGCACGGTGACGAACTTCGCGGGCTCGAGTTTGTTTCCGAGCTGGACGAAGGATGGCCGGCTGATGTTCATGTACGACGGCCAGGATTATCGCGGGTTCATGCTCGCGTCAGACGTGCTGAGCGTCCCCGCGCAGCCGCTGCCGCCGGCGACGCAGCGTAGCCGAGCAAGTACCGCGTGGCGCGATGTGTTCCCGGAAACACCGCAGCCGAAGCACCGCGATAACGTGGTGCTGGTATGGGCGACGTGGAGCGCGCACAGTCCGCAGGCGCTGACGGAACTCGAACGTGCGCGGGATTATTTCGTGAAGCGCGGCGCAGATGTTGGTGTCGTCACAACTGTTGATCCCGGTACGCGAGCCGCGGACGCTGCTGCAATGCAGGCTCGGTACGGGGTCGATCTCCCGCGGATTCCGCTCGCGCCGGAGCGACTGGGCGCCGCGGATGCGCAGAACCAAATGCCGACGACTCTGCTTTTTCGGGATGGGGTTTTGGTGGACCGGAAGCTCGGGGCGCAGACTTTCGCGGAGCTTCGTGACTGGGTTCTGCGCGGGGCCGGCAACTAGGCTCGTTAACTACGAATCGCGGAACACGCGGAAACTGCAGACCACGGATGACACGGAAACGGCCACGGATGAACACGGATACTACAAGAACTGTGGTAACTGCTCGCGCCCTCGCAGTTAGTCGTGATCGTACGTAGTCGTTCTCGTTGTTAGTCGTTCTCGTTGTTAGTCGTTCTCGTTGTTAGTCGTTCTCGTTGTTAGTCGTTCTCGTTGTTAGTCGTTCTCGTTGTTAGTCGTTCTCGCCGTTGCCGTTAGCGATCGCGGCCTTAGTTAGAAAGGCCGAATATGATGTAATTCATGGCGAACTTATACGCATCATTCGACGTGTTGACTGGCCACAGTCCCTGCCCTGACCATTCCATGTAATCGCCGAGGTCGTTGTTGTAGTTGATCACGACCATCAAGCGTTTCTTGGGATCGTTGTCTTCGTAGATGCCGAGGAACTGGGCCTTGAGCCAGTCGTGGCAGCACGGGCTCGGGTAGGTCATGTCGAGCGATCGAATGCGATAGAACGTGTCGAAGATCGCCTTGTCGACAGTGAGAGGCACGATCTGCGCGTCCGGCAGTACCTGGTGCATTGCGCGATTGAAGACGCCCCACTCGTTGGTGCGGCTGGCCTCGTAGAAGTCGTCGACAATCAGAAATCCGCCCTTCTTGATCCATGCGCGCAGTCCCGCTGCCTCTTTCTCGTCAGGATACCAGAAACCCGGTTCGGACAAATACGCAACCGGCCATTTGAACAGCTCCGGATCGTCCATCGTCATGATGTTGCTGCCCTTCCGTGCGACTTTCACCGTGGTGAGTTCGTCGAACATCGTCATGAGATGTTCTTCCATCCACGGATAGTCGTAGCACCACCCTTCGCCGCGGTACTCGATGTAGCGCAAGCGAATCAGCTGGAAGCGGCCGTCGTATTCGACGTTCGGATACGGCCGGCACGGGCCGCCCTGCGCGAAGCTGAGCGCCACCGGAAGCACCAGCAGCGACAGCATCACGGATAGGCGAGCTGCGCTTCGCCGCGGCGCTGCGTTCACGAGTCTACCGGTACTCTTCCATCAACGCATCGAGCTTCGCGGCGCCGGGGCACAGCGTGCTGTACGGCAAATCGACCAGCGGCGTCTCGACGGTGTTGTTGATGGCGTGCATGTCCATCCCACTTTCATTGATATACAACAGACCCGTCACGACCTCGCCGCGTTCCTGCGCACTGCGCACACGCGCAATTGCCGCGGCACGATCCGTGGGATCGTAGTTCGCTTCCAGCTTGCGGAAGTGCACCATGCTGCCGTCGTGCATCATCACCGGCTGTCGTTGCCCCTCGGCGTAATCCGTGCGGATCTCGCGCTGCAGCGGCACAAAGTCCACTGACGCGACTTCGTGGTAGTGCTGACGCGTATACAAGTAACTCTTCGTCGACGAATCGTGGTCGTTGAATGTGACGCACGGTGAAATAACGTCGATGAGTGCAAATCCGCCGTGGCGAAGGCCCGCTTTGAGCAGTGGGACGAGCTGTGCTTTGTCGCCCGAGAAACTGCGCGCCACAAACGTCGCGCCAAGCGTGAGCGCGAGCAGCACCGGATCGATGGGCGACTGAATGTTGGCTTCGCCTTTCTTGGATTTCGAACCGACATCCGCCGACGCGGAGAACTGGCCTTTGGTCAGACCGTACACGCCGTTGTTCTCGAGGACGTACAGCATGCGCACGTTGCGGCGAATCGCGTGACACATCTGGCCGAGTCCGATAGACAACGAGTCACCGTCGCCGGAAACGCCGACGTAGTAGAGTCCGCTGTTCGCCGCGTTCGCACCGGTTGCAACAGCGGGCATGCGACCGTGCACCGAGTTGAAGCCGTGCGATTCGTTGATGAAGTACGCGGTGGTTTTCGATGAACACCCGATACCGCTCAGCTTTGCCACGCGATGCGGTTGGATGTCGAGTTGCCAGAACGCATCGACGAACGCCGCGGTGATCGAGTCGTGTCCGCACCCTGCGCACAGCGTCGACATCGATCCTTCGTAGTCGCGCCGCGTGCGCCCAATCTGGTTCTTGAGGTTCGCCGGGTGCTGAACCTTGGGTTTCGTAATCGACGTCATGCCTTCACTCCTTCGAGAATGCCGCGGATACCGGCAATGATCTGCCCGGTTCCAAACGGCAGTCCACCGTATTCGAGCAACGATTCCAGGCGGTCGCCGTGCACGCCCGTTTCGAGAATGAGCAGCGAGCGCAATTGCGCATCGCGATTCATTTCGATCACGATGCACTTCTCGTGCGACGCGACAAAGTCGTGCACTGCTTTCGAGAATGGGAACGCGCGCACACGCAAATAGTCGAGCGAAAGACCATCATCGCGCAGGCGGTCGAGCGCTTCCATGACCGCCCCGCGTGCGCTGCCAATGGTGATCACGCCAACCGTGTTGCCTTTGTGCGTGATGATTTCCGGCGCGGGCAATGATTCCGCCGCGGCATCGATCTTTCGCGCGATGCGATCCACAACTTCGCGGTACTCGTCAGAATCTTCGGTGTAACCGCCGAGCTTGTTGTGGCCCGAGCCGCGCGTGAAGTAGCTGCCTTTCGGGTGAACGCCCGGCAGCGTACGCGCGGCGATGCCGTCACCGTTGGTGGCGTTGTAGCGATAGAACTTCTCGATCTTCTCGAGATCGGGCGCGCTGAGCACTTTGCCGCGATCGGGTTTGCGCGCGTCGTCCCATTTGAGACGGCGGCACATCCAGTCGTTCATGCCAATGTCGAGATCGCTCAGCACAAATACCGGCGTCTGGAAACGCTCGGCGATGTCGAACGAATCCGCGGCCAGGTAGAAGCACTCTTCCGGATTCGCGGGGAACAGCATGAGATGCTTCGTATCGCCGTGCGAGAGATGCGCGATGCTGAGTATGTCCGCTTGCTGTGTGCGCGTCGGCATGCCGGTCGAAGGACCGGTACGCTGCACGTCGAAGAACACGGCCGGCACTTCCGCATAATACGCGAGGCCGACGAACTCACTCATGAGCGAAATACCGGGCCCTGCCGTCGGTGTGAATGCGCGCGCGCCCATCCACCCTGCCCCGACGACGATACCCGCCGCGGCGAGTTCGTCTTCGGCCTGCACGATGCAGAAGTTCTTCTTCTTGGTTTCCTTGTCGACGCGGAACTGCTGGCAGTAGGCGTTGAAGTTTTCCATCAGCGACGTTGCCGGCGTGATGGGATACCACGCGCCAACCGTCGCGCCCGCGTACACGCAGCCGAGCGCAGCAGCAGCGTTGCCGTCAATGAGAATATGGTCGCCCGTTTTGTCCATCTTCTCGAGGCGAATCGGCAGCGGACACTTGAAGTGCTTCTTCACATAGTCGTAGCCGAGCCGCAGCGCTTTGTCGTTCGAGTCGAGGAGATGTTTTTTCTTGCTGAACTTTTCGTGCAGCATCCCCATCACGACGTCCATGTCGATGTCGATGAGGCCGACGAGCGCACCGGTGTACGCGATGTTCTTCATCAGCGTGCGCTCGCGGTCACCGCCGAACGTTTCGACGCACATTTCGCCGAGCGGAACGCCGAGCACCGTGATGTCATCGCGGTGGAGTGCTTTCGGGAGCGGCCACGATGAGTCGTACAACAACCAGCCGCCTTTTGCGATCTCGGCCACGTCACGTTTGTACGTGCCGGTGTTCATCGCGACCATCAAGTCAAACGGCGCGTTACGAGCGGTGTAGCCGTCTTTGTTGACGCGGATTTCGTACCACGTAGGGAGTCCCTGAATGTTCGAGGGAAAGACGTTCTTTCCGACGACAGGAATGCCCATCCGAAAGATGGCCTGCATCAGCAGGCCATTTGCGCTCGCGGAGCCGGTACCGTTGACCGTTCCGATTTTGAGAGTGAAGTCGTTTACGCCGGGCATTATTAGAAGTAGTTCAGTTCCTTCGTACCCCCAAAACTACAAAAGCAGACCACGGAACACACGGACAGACACGGATCGACACGGATAAAACAAATCAGTTGTTGTATCCGTGTAATCCGTGCTCATCCGTGTCATCCGTGGTCTGCTGTTAGTCGGCTGCAGCCGGGACGGACTTCGCACTCCGCCCACCCGCATACGGGAGAATCAATTCGAACTCCCTCATATCCCACGCCGCCGTCGGGCACCGCTCTGCACACAGTCCGCAATGCAAACAGATGTCCTCGTCCTTCAACATCAATCGCTTGGTTTGCGGGAGCGGCGCTGACGCGTAGAGATCCTGCTTCGGATTCACCGCCGGCGCGCTGAGCCGCGCGCGCACTTCATCGGGCTCACCGTCAGGCGCGATGGTCAAGCAATTCACCGGACACACGTCCACGCACGCGTCGCACTCGATGCACAGGTTTGCCGTGAAGTGCGTCTGGATATCGCAATTGAGACAGCGCTCGACTTCCTTCACCACTTGCTCAGGCGTGAAGCCGAGCTCGACTTCGACGTTGAGACCCGCAAAACGCTTCTCGAGATCCGCGTGCGTCATCTTCTGGCGCGCGGCGGCGTTGTAATCGTTGCTGTAGCGCCAGGCGTGCATGCCAAGCTTGGCGCTCACGAGCGTCATGCCATCCGCGGGACGCTCGGTGACCGGCGCACCAATACAATGATTGTGGATCGAAATCGCCGCCTGGTGACCGTGCTCCACCGCCCAGATGATGTTCTCCGGTCCCCACGCGGCGTCGCCGCCGAAGAACACGCCGGCGCGCGTCGACTGATGCGTCTTGCGATCGACGACCGGCATGCTCCACTTATCGAACTCGAGCCCGATGTCGCGCTCGATCCACGGAAACGAATTCTCCTGGCCGATCGCGAGAATGACGTCGTCGCACGGAATCGTGATCGTGTCGATCACTTCGCTCACTTGCTTGCCGTCTTTCTCGACCCAGCGCAGCTGCTCGAACTCCATGCCGACGAGCTTGCCTTTCTCGAGCACGAAACGTTTCGGCGCGTGATTCTCGATGATCTCGACGCGTTCTTCTTCCGCGTCTTCGAGTTCCCACGGTGATGCCTTGAAGTATTTGCGCGTACGGCGCGCCATCACTTTCACATCCGTGCCACCAAGGCGCTTCGATGTGCGGCAACAATCCATCGCCGTGTTGCCGACGCCGATGATGAGCACGCGCTTCCCAATCTTTTCGATATGGCCGAAGTGCACACTCGCGAGCCACTCGATGCCGATGTGCACATTCTGCGCGGCTTCCTGCCGGCCGGGAATGTCGAGCTCTTTACCCTTTGGCGCACCGCTACCGACGAACACCGCATCGAAACCCTGTCCGAGCAGCGACTTCAAACTCGTAACCGGTGAGTTGTATCGCACTTCGACGCCCATCTCCACGATGACGTCGATTTCTTCGTCGAGCACTTCAGCCGGCAAACGGAACGACGGAATGTTCACGCGCATCAAACCGCCCGGACGCGCGTTTTGTTCAAAGATCACGCACTCATAGCCGAGTGGCATGAGGTCGTTCGCGACGGTGAGTGACGCGGGGCCGGCGCCGACCAATGCAACGCGCTTTCCGTTTTTCTGCTTGGGAATTTCCGGCAGCATGTGCCGGTACTCGCCGCGATGATCCGCCGCCACACGTTTGAGACGACAGATCGCTACCGGTTTGCCATCAACTCGACCACGCCTGCAGGCAGGTTCACACGGACGATCGCACGTGCGGCCGAGTATGCCCGGAAACACGTTCGAGTCGCGGTTGAGCATGTACGCGTCCGTGTACTCGCCATTCGCGATGAGCCGGATGTATTCGGGCACATCGGTGTGCGCGGGACATGCCCACTGGCAGTCCACCACCTTGTGGTAGTAGGACGGCTTGGTGACATCGGTTGGTGGCAGCGACATACGGCTAAAGTCATCCCCTGCACAGAGACTATCAAGCGCTCCCGGGCGCCCCATGGCGCTCCGCTTGCGGTGTCTACGCACGACGCGGAGGTTTTGTGCGACGACTCCATCGAGAGAGCACGCGATGCGACCTGAACGGCGTTACCGGGCGTGGGACTGGAGGCTGTTGGCGACCACTGCGGCGCTTTCCCTGGCCTCCGCGTGTGCGTCAGGGGGCGGCCCATACGACGCCATCTCACTCGTTGACGACCTCCACCCGGTCGCGCTCGACCAGACCAGCGGCACGACCGACGATCTGCATGCCGTGAGCGCGGTAACGCGAGACATCGTCTGGGCAATCAGTCGCACGGGGACCTTCACCGTTACGACGAATGCGGGTGAAACGTGGCGCGTCGGACGCATCGCCGGCGCGGATACGCTCGACCTGCGCGCGGTGTATGGTCTGAGCAACGTCACCGCGTTTGTGCTGAGCACGGGACGTGGACGGCGTTCGCAATTGTTGCGCACGGACGATGGCGGCGAAACGTGGAAGCTGACGTACGTGAACGTGGACCAGCCGGTGGAATGGAAGTCGGTGCGGTTCTGGAATCCGCTGCGCGGAGTCGCGGTGGGACACGGACGGTCGCGCGAATTGTTGACGATGTCGACGCGCGACGGCGGCGTTTCATGGAATCGCGTTCCGATGTTGCAACTTCCGCCGACGCTCGACACAGAACGCGCGCCTGCCGACGGCGCGATCAGTTTTGTTTCCGGTCGCAGCGGGCGCGCGTGGCTGGGAACGTCGCAGCGGCGCGTAATGCGCAGTACGGGTTACGGCACAAAGTGGAAAGCGTCGTTCATTCCCATCAAAGTCGACGACACGAGCGGCGTCGTGACGCTCGCGTTCCGCGATAAAGATCGCGGCATTGCGATCGGCATGCCGACGTCGTCGCCGACCGATACGGTGATCGCAATTACCGCCGACGGTGGCGCGACGTGGATCGAACGCGGACCGAAGCCGCCGATTGGCGTTGTCCTCGCAGCGGCGTATGTGCCGGAGATTTCGCGAATGTCCGTAGTGGCCGTCGGACCAAATGGTGCAGCGTACAGTCGCAACAACGGCGCGACGTGGACGCAAATCAATGCGCGTGCGTACAACGCCGTCGCATTCATGGGACGCAAATCCGGATGGGCGGTTGGGCCGGGCGGACGTATCACCAAGATCGAGTTCTGAGAAACGGAAAAACGGAGGATCGAGGAGCGAGTATGAGGAGTGAGAAGCGAGTTGAAGAACGATAGGAACAGAGGAGGAGGCGCGAGCGCACGGCTCTCGGCGCCTTCCCTCGACGCGATTCGCGCGGCGCGTGAGCGCATCGACGGCATCGTCATTCGCACTCCGCTCGTGCGCATCGACATTCCGGGCGATGAGCGCGAGATCTATCTCAAGCTCGAGAATCTTCAGCCCATTGGTTCGTTCAAGTTGCGCGGCGCAGCGAATGCGATGGCGCAAGCGGACGCGGGTGCGCTCGCGCGCGGTGTGTACACCGCGAGCGCGGGCAATATGGCCCAGGCTATCGCCTGGGAATTCAGAAGGCAGAAGTTAGAAGGCAGAAGCAATGACTCGACTGCGTCGTGTACGGCGGTTGTACCTGACCGAGCGCCCCAAGTAAAACTCGACGCACTCCAACGACTCGGCGCACGCGTCGTGAAAGTCAGTTTCGACGAATGGTGGAAAGCGATGGTCGAGCACAAACATCAGGGCATCGATGGCGTGTTCGTGCATCCGTTCGAAGACACCAACGTCATGGCGGGCAACGGCACGATCGGTCTCGAGATTCTCGAAGATGTCCCCGATGTCGACGCGATTCTTGTTCCGTGGGGCGGCGGCGGACTCGCGTGCGGCATCGCGTCAGCGGTGCGCGCGCTGAGTCCGGCGACGCGCGTGTATCCGATCGAAGTCGACACTGCGGCACCGCTCACCGCGTCATATGCTGCGAACGCGCCCGCGACGATTACGCCAACACCAAGTTTCGTGGACGGCATGGGCGGCAAGAGTGTGTTTCCGTCGATGTGGCCGCTCGCGCAAGAATTGTTGCAGCGTCCGTTGGTCGTGTCGGTCGCACAAATCTCCGACGCCGTGCGCATGGTCGTTCAACGCGCGCGCATTGTTGCAGAAGGCGCAGGCGCGGCGCCGCTCGCAGCTGCGTTAGCGCATGTACCTGATGCGCGTCGCATTGTTTGCATGGTGAGCGGCGGGAACCTTGACCCTGCTACCCTCGCTGAACTGCTGGGGCAGTGACACGGCAAAGGGAAAGGGAACATTGAAGTGAGAAGTGCGAAGAGATCGGACTTCCTCGCAGTTCTCACTTCATGATTCCCTTCCGTCCTCGTACACCCCCCTCA
>DATELA010000076.1:0-19958 GCA_035277145.1 Gemmatimonadaceae bacterium
TGTGCGCCGACCGCTGCAACAGCCTGACGCAGTCCTCCACTCACGAGCGCGACGCGCACGCCCGCCCCTTGCAACGCAGCGATTGTTTCGCGCGCGCGCGGTTGAAGTGACTCGATGTACGCTTGCGACAACGCATCGACGTCATCGCGATTCGGTTGCACCAGACGCATACGCTCGGCGTACACGCCAGCGAGACTGATATCGCCGCGCATTGCAGCATCGGTGACGCCGGCAACGCGCGAACGCACCGGCTCACCGCACCGCGCGGCGAGCCACGAGATCCCTTCAATCGTCACGAGCGTTGAGTCGACGTCGAGAATCACCGATGCAAACCGTGTCACGTGTCGCGAAACGTGAGCACAGTCGCGGAATGAATATCGGGAAGCTCGAGCAAGGAGGCGCGCACGTTTTCAGGAATTGGTCCGTCGACCGATACGGCCGCCAGTGCTTCCCCGCCCTGGGCGAGGCGCGCCTGGTGATACTCAGCGATGTTGACGCCCGCGTGGCCGAGCAACGTACCAACGCGACCGATCACGCCGGGCACGTCGCGATTGGTGAGAATGAGCAACGTGTCGCGCGGTTGTACATCAACGCGAAACGCACCAATGCGCGTGAGACGCGGTGTCGCCCCCGGCAACGCGATGCCCGCGACGCCGATCTCCTGCATACCGCCGCGCACGCGTACTTCAACGGCGTGCTGACCTTCCGCCTGCGTGGATTCCGTGAATGCGAGTTCGATGCCGCGCGCCTGCGCAATCGCGCGCGCGTTGATGATGTTGAGGCGCTCTTCTTCCATCACGGCCTGCAATACGCCGACGGCCGCGGACGCAACGAGCGCTGCCCGTGCATCCGCGAGCGCGGCACCGGTGCGCACATCGATGGCACCGACGGCTCGCGCACCTTGTGAGGCAAGCAATGCGCGCGACACGGCGCCGAGTTTGCGTGCGAGATCCAGCGTCGGCTGGAGTTCATTCCAGCGCGTTGCGCCGATCTCCGCAATGTTGATGGAGCGCGAGAGTTCGCCGCGCAACAACGCATCGCGCACCGCGGAACACGCGTCGACCGACACGTTGCGCTGCGCTTCCATCGTCGACGCGCCGATGTGCGGCGTCAAGTGAAGATTCGGAACCGCACGCAACGGCGAATCCGCGGGCAGCGGTTCTTTCTCGAACGCATCGACCGCCGCGGCGCGCAACCGTCCGTCGCGCAGCGCATCGACGAGCGCGTGTTCATCCACAATTCCGCCGCGCGCCATGTTCACGACAATTGCGCCTGCGCCGAGGCGCGCAATTTCGCGGCGTCCAATCATGCCGCGCGTTTCTGCCGTCAGTGGCGTGTGCACCGTCAACACATCGGCCACGTCGAGCGCAGCATCCAGCGTGGCCAGCCGGTCAACGCGCAATGATTGAAATCGGGCGTCCGCAACATAAGGGTCATACGCCACGACTTTCATGCCGAACGCTGCTGCGCGCACCGCGACTTCACCACCAATACGGCCAAGCCCGACGATCGCGAGCGTTTTGCGGTTGAGTTCCGTGCCCATGAGATCGGCGCGCGTCCACTTGCCTTCACGCATCGACACTGTCGCGTGCGACAAGCCACGCAGCACGTTGAGCAGCGCACCAAACACCAGTTCCGCAACGGCGACGCTGTTCCCGGCCGGTGCGTTGACGACGGCAATGCCAAGTTCCGTCGCGACATCGAGCGCAATGTTGTCGACGCCCACACCTGCGCGGCCCACAACACGCAATCGCCGCGCGGCGCGCAGCAATTCCGGCGAGATTCGCGTTGCGCTGCGGCCTATGATCGCGTCGTAGTCGCCAATACGCGCGAGCAAATCCTCCTTCGGCAGCGTCGGGACTTCGTCAATTTTCAGATCGGGCTCGGCGACCAGCAGCGCAACGCCGTCAGCATCGATCTCGTCTGTGACCAACACGCGGTAGCTCACAGGGAATTGGTGGCGAATCGACACCGGAATCGCAACGGCTTGCGCCGCCGCGCATCTTTCCTGCGGAGGAATGTCATGAAACTCACTCAATTCGCGGCATTCGTTGGCGCTATGGCGGCGATGCTCCAGACCCCATTGGCCATTGGCCAAACCCCCGCGGGCGGTACCCAGGCCCGCGTCGTTCTGATTACCGGATCCACTGACGGACTCGGCCGTGAAGTCGCCGTGCGCGTCGCCGCAACTGGCGCGCACGTCATCATCCACGGCCGTAACAAGGAGCGAGGCGCGGCCGTTGTCGCCGAAATCCAGAAATCCGGTAAGGGCAGCGCCGCGTTCTTCGCCGCCGATTTCGCATCGCTGGCTCAGGTCCGCGCGTTTGCGGACACCGTAAGCAAGACGTACCAGCGCATCGACGTCCTCGTCAACAACGCCGGCATCTGGATTCCGTCAGGGACGCGCCAAGTCAGCGCTGACGGACACGAAATGCACTTCGCGGTGAATTACCTGTCAGGCTTCCTGCTCACGCGAATGCTGCTCCCGCGAATCGTCGCAGCGGCGCCGTCCCGAATCATCAACGTGGCGTCGATCGCGCAGAATCCGGTCGACTTTACCGATGTCATGCTCGAACGGGGCTACAGCGGCGGCCGCGCGTACGGGCAGAGCAAACTCGCGCAGATCTTGTTCACGGTCGACCTCGCCAGGGAACTCGACGGAAAAGGTGTGACGGCGCTCGCACTCCATCCCGCGACACTCATGAACACGCGCATGGTCGCCGAGGCCGGCATTCAACCGCGCGCAACCGTCGATGAAGGTGCGACGGCTGTGATGCAGCTCATCACTGCGTCCGGTCTCACGTCTGGCGATTACTACAACGGACTGCGGCGCGCGCAGCCAAACGCCCAGGCGAACGATGCCGATGCGCGGCAGAAGCTCAGGGAGCTAAGCCAGCGCCTGACGGGAGCGAAATAGCGGATTCAAGGGCCTGGCTCGCGGTGTCGATAACTATGGCATGACAACCGCCGCCCTCCCTTCCCGCCCCGCAAGCGTTGCACCGCACTGGCTCGCCGCCGCCGCACTTCGCGCCGGCCTCCAGGGTGCCAACGAGCTCGACATACAGTTCACGCTCGCAGTTGCCGACGCCTGGCGCGAAATCGCCGCCGGACTTGGCATCAAGCAGCCCGAACTCGCCGCACGCGTTGCTTCAACGCTCCGGGTCGCCGCCGCCGATTTTGATCGCGCCGATCCGCGCGCACTGCGTCTCGTTCCCGAGAAGCTCGCGCGCCGATTGAATGTGTTCCCGATGCGCGAAGACGATCGCACGATCGTCATTGCGTGCGCGGATCCGAACGATCTCGAAACGGAAAACACCATCAGCTTTGCCGCCGGCCGCAAAGTCGTGTTCGAGCTCGCTGCCCCGGATGCAATCGAGACGGCAATTACGAGTGGCTACGCACCCGATTCACTGATCGAGCGATTGCTCAGCAGCGTGGATGAGCGCATCGCGGATTCCGTGCACGTCGTCGAAGCCGCGGAAGCGGCGAAGGTGACCGCGAGCGAAGTCGAAGCCGAGCCCGTTGTGAAATTGACGAACCTTGTTTTGCGCGACGCGGTCACGAGCGGCGCGAGCGACGTACACATCGAACCCGGTCCCAAGGGCGGCGTCGTTCGGTTCCGTATCGATGGCATCATGCGCGTGCATCTCGAATTGCCTGTCGCGACGCTCAATCGCGTCGTGTCGCGCATCAAAGTGCTCAGCAAACTGGACATCGCCGATCGCCTCCGTCCGCAGGATGGACGCACGCGAATCGAAGTCGATCGCAAACCATATGACCTGCGCGTGTCGACAGTGCCGACGCGCGACGCAGAGAAAGCCGTTATTCGCGTGTTGCGTCCGGACACGACGTCGGATCTCGCCGGTTGCAACACCACGCGCCTCGAGCTCAATCGCATTCGCCGATTGATCGCGCAGCGCGACGGCATCGTCATCGTCACCGGCCCGACGGGTTCGGGTAAGACGACAACGTTGTACTCGGCGATCAAAGAACTTGCCGACGGCGACATCAACCTGATGACCGTCGAAGATCCAATCGAATACGAATTGCCCGGCATCACGCAGATGCAGGTCGAAGCAAAGCGCGACGTCACGTTCCCGTCAGCGCTGCGCGCGATTCTGCGTCAGGATCCCGACGTCATTCTGATTGGTGAAATTCGCGATCAGGAAACGGCGATGATCGCCGCGCAGGCCGCACTCACGGGTCACTTGGTGCTCGCGACGTTACATACGAACGATGCGATTGGTGCGGTCGCGCGCCTTACAGATCTTGGCCTCGATCGCGCGACGATTGCGTCAGCATTGCGCGGCGTCATCGCGCAGCGGTTGGTGCGTTCAGTATGCCGCACGTGCGGCGGCAAACAAGCGGCGACCGGAGACGCGGCGTGCGCGACGTGCGGTGGTACCGGCTACAAGGGCCGCCTCCCGGTGCACGAAGTAGCGCTCGTCACGCCTGATCTCGCGGAAGCAATCAATGCGGGCGCGAGTGCGGGAACGCTGACCCAGATCGCGAAAAAGCACGGCATGCGCTTAATGCGCGAAGTGGTTGCGACGCGCGTTGCCGCCGGCGAAACGACGGCGGAGGAAGCCGATCGCGTGTTCGGCGAGCTCGATAACGAAACGCCAAACGAACCGCAGCCGAGCGAACACGCGGCGACGAAAGTACTCGTTGTCGACGACGATCCGGTCATGCGTCACACCATGTCAGCGCTGCTGAACAGCATTGGATTCGAAACGGAGTGCGTCGAAGACGGCGAAGTCGCGCTCACACGCGTCGCACAGGGCGGCGCGTGGGATTTGATCCTAACCGACCTCGACATGCCGAAAGTCGGCGGCGAGACGTTGATTGCATCACTGCGACGCACGGGTCGCACTGCTGCAACGCCGATCATCGTGCTCACGGGTTCGTCGAGCGATGACACCGAGATCTCCGCGATGGACGCGGGTGCAGATGATTACGTGCGCAAGCCGGTTGACCCTGCGCGGTTCCTCGCGCGTGTGCGTGCGACGCTGCGTCGCGCGGCGGCGTAGCTAGAGCCGGCCGACATCGAATAAGGACGCGGGCAAACCCGCGTCCTGTTGGAGCGCGAGCTTCGCAACCGATTCGCCGAGCGCGCTCGCGAACTTGAAACCGTGACCTGAGCACGCGCTCGCGAGAATGATGCGTGGTGCGGCGGGCAGCGGACCAATCGCAAAATGGTGGTCGCGCGTGGTCGTGTAATAACAGGGCGCACTCTCGATCAACTTCCCTGCTCCGCCGGGCACGAAGCGTTGCATCAACTCGGTAGTAACGCGTGCGTCATCCGCGTCGGCCGGCGCTTTCGACTGCGTGGGCTCGGCAACGCGACCTGCGTGATGCCGCCCCGCCTTGAATCCGTTGCCGAAATCGGGAATGGTATAGAGAATCGGACCGTCGTCGTGCGCAATCATCGATACCGGACACGCGTTGCCGCGAGCGCTCGATGACGCCGCTGCGAACCAGTGCACTGTTTCACGCGTAACGGCAAACGCGTTCGCGCGGCCGATGAGTTTCGGCGCCCAGGCGCCAGCAGCCACAATTACGCGCGCGGCCGTGTACGACGCGGTGCTCGCTCTTACCGCCACGTATGCGTCGTTCTCGTCGATACCAAGCACCGCCTCGTTCGTGTGGATCACTGCACCGCGGTGTTGCGCCCACGCGAGGTGCGCGCTCACGCACGCTTCTGGAAACAGCACACCACCCGTCGGCTCAAATAGCGCAATCGTGTTAGACGGCGCCCTAAACGCCGGAAACCGGCGTTCACACTCGCTCGACGTCAGCACTTCGTGCGCGATGTTGTGGCGTCGCGCGCTCAGCAACGCGCCCGCGAACAACTCGCCGCGCTCCGGGCCAATGGTGAGCGCACCGGTATTCGCGAACAACCGCGTTCCCGACTCGCGCTCGAGCTCGTTCCACAATTCGAGTGCACGCAACGCCAGTGGTACGTACTCCGGCGCTTCGTAGTACGCCTGTCTATAGATGCGCGTCTGTCCGTGCGACGAACCCAGGTCGTGCGGTGGCGCGAACTGATCAATGCCAAGCACGCGCGCACCGCGCCGCGCGAGATGGTACACGGCCGCGCTGCCGAGTCCGCCCGTGCCGACGACAATGCAATCGAATTGCGTCACGCGACAACCATATACGCGCGTCGCGCCTTCTGGAACGTCGTGTGTGGGGATTGTGTGAATTGCACACCCAGCGACGACTCGCACGGCCCCGCGCATAGCCTGCTGCACACCTGACGCGAATCGGAGGCGGCAATGGTACGGCGTGACTTTCTCGAACGTGTGACGGTGGCGACGATCGCTGGATCGCTACCCCGCGCCACATACACAGTTGTGCAGAACTCACCCGATTCCTGGCGCGCTGCGTTCCCCGCGCTCAAACAGGAAATCAACGGAAAGCCGCTCGCATATCTCGATACCGCCGCGACGGCGTTGCGTCCGCAAGCTGTGATCGATGCCATCGCCAACTTCTACGCGCACGACAACGCAAACCCCGGCGGCGCGCTGCACACACTCGCGCGGCGCGCGAACGCGGCAATGGAATCGGCGCGCGCCGCCGTCGCATCGTTCATCAACGCGCCTGACCCGCTGGAAGTGGTGTTCACGCGAGGAACGACCGAAGGCTTGAACCTCGTCGCGAACGCGTGGGGCCGGTCCAATCTCAAACCGGGCGACGAAATCCTCATCGGCATGGCCGAGCATTCGTCGAACATGCTGCCGTGGCGATACGTGGCGAAAGCAACCGGTGCGCGCGTCGTGTACTTCGCGGTCGACGAACAGGGACACCCGCGACTCGACGACATCAGCGCAAAGCTTACCGCGCGAACGCGCATCGTCGCGTTCAGCCACGTCAGCAACGTGCTCGGCATGATCAATCCCGTGCGCGACATTGTCGAACGTGTGAAAGCACCGAATCGCATCGTCGTTATTGATGGAGCGCAATCCGTGCCGCATTTCCCCGTCGACGTTCGCGAGATCGGTTGCGATTTCATGGCCTTCTCGAGCCACAAGATGCTCGGCCCTATGGGAGTGGGCGTGCTCTGGGGCCGGCGCGAACTCCTCGAAGCCATGGCGCCGTATCAGGTCGGGAGCAACATGGCACACGACGTCGATCTCGAAAGCGAGCACCTCTCCGATGGTGCGCTCAAGTACAGCGCAGGAACTCCAAACGCGTCTGGTCCCGTCGGTTTGGCCGCAGCGATCGCGTTCATTCGCAGTATCGGTCAATCGGCAATCACTGCGCACGAACGCCAGATCAACCGCCGCATGTTCGAGCGGCTCGGAGCCATTCGCGGTGTTCGTGTACTTGGCGCGCGCGATCCGGAACGGCGCGTGAGCGTTTTTAGTTTTACAGTCGAACGCAAAACTCCTCCCGACGCGATCCGCGCGATGGATGCGGAGGGTATCGCGATTCGCGGAGGCGACCTCGCGTCCCTGCCGCTCCTGCGTCACTTTGGAACGTCGCTCGCCGCGCGCGCATCGTGCTACCTGTACACATCGCTCGATGACGTCGATCGATTTGGTGACGCGCTCGAACGGTTCGCGGCAGGCTGATCGCATCGGGAGGCACATTGCGTTGGATTACTCGTGAGCGGCCGAAGATCGATCGCGTCGCGTGTCCCTGGCTCATCACGCGTTTCATCGATCAGGACGCGACGTTTCTGTTCGCGCCCGCGGAGCGCGTGCTCGCGCTCGCGAAACGGCGACGCGCAACTCCGTTTGATATCGACGGCGCGCGACTGAGTCATCGCGGTGATCGATGCAGCTTTGACGCGTTTCTCGACGAATACAAACTCGACGATCGTTATTTGCGCGAGCTCGCCGACATCGTGCGCGGTGCCGACACGGCACGACTCGATCTCGCACCGCAAGCGGCCGGTCTGTTTTCCATCTCCCTCGGCCTGTCACGCCTGTGCATCGGCGACGATCAGCGCATGCTCGCACACGGGTTCGTTGTGTACGACGCGCTTTACGAGTGGTTGCGATACGGCCGCGCCGAACAACACGGCTGGAACAGCGGCGGACAACCGTCCGGCGAACCGGCATGGGACCGGCTTGCGTCGGGACTCGTCGACGTCACCATCTCATCGCGGCGCGTTGTTGCAGCGGGCAAACGCATCAAGCTTCCGCCGAAGGAGTTCGAGTTGCTCGTTGCACTCGTGGCGCGCGCGGGACGCGTGCTGACACGCAAGTTCCTTCTGCAGCACGTTTGGGCGTACGACGCTGACGTAGAGTCGCGCACGGTCGACTGGCACGTCGCGACACTTCGGCGGCGGCTCGGCCGGCCCGGTGACGCAATCGAAACGGTACGCGGCGAAGGCTATCGGTGGAACTCGCCGTGACGAACCAATGAAAAGCACGACGCCCGCTTGACGCGCGATCCCAAAACTCGCAGCGTTTTCAGCGCGGGCTTTCGCCCCCAACGCGATTTAATCGGTTGTGTCTCCAACACTTCGAGGTACGCACATGAACACGCCGTCCGTGCCACGCCGCACTTTCCTCAGCACCGTTGCCGCGGGTGCGGCCGTCGTCCCTGCGCTGTCACTCGCGTGCGCACCTGGATCCGCAAGCTCCGCGACCACGCCCGCCGACGAACTCGAGACATGGTTCGCAGGCATGACCGGGCCGCACAAGATCATCTACGATTGTTCTGAGCCTCCCGGTGGTCCGAACGGCATTCTCTTCGCGCGCAATTTCATGACGCTCGGCCAGGAAAAACTCGGCACCACAGACGCGCAAATGAGCGTCGTCGTGTCGTTCCGTCACCTCGCGACGCCGTACGGATTCACGGACGCGATGTGGGCGAAGTACCCGCAGTTTGCTGCGCTGCTCAAGCTCGACGACCCAACCACGAAGAAGCCCGCCGCGCGAAACATTCCCATGCACGATGAGGTGATGGGCTTTGCGGGCGCGAGTCTGCCGGCCCTGACGTCGCGCGGAGTGAAGTTTACGGTGTGCGGTGCCGCGACGACCTTCATCGCGGGTGTGCTGGCGGGCAAAGACGGCGACGCGAAGGCGATCGAAGCGGAACTCTCCGCGAACCTCATCCCTTCGGCACGCATTGTTCCGGCGGGCGTCGTTGGCGTGCAGCGTGCGCAGAAAGCCGGTTTCGCCTACACCTACGCGGGATGAGCGCGCGCGGCGCGCGTTATTTTCACGCATGCCGCGATCAAACGAAGAAATTGCCGCCGAGTTGCGGGCGCGAGCGAAACACACGCTCGCGACCGCACTCGGTATTGAATTCCGCGAAGTCACGGCGGCGCGCGTGGTGGCAACGATGCCCGTCGACGCGCGCACGCGGCAGCCGTTCGGACTATTACACGGTGGCGCATCCGCCGCACTCGCCGAAACTCTTGCCTCGGTGGGTGGAACGCTCAACATCGACGTCGAACAATTCGCAGCGGTTGGCATCGAGCTCAACGCCAATCATTTGCGCAGCAAACGCGACGGCGTCGTGACGGGCACGGCCACGCCAATTCACATTGGTCGCTCGACGCAGGTGTGGGACATTCGGATCGTCGACGAGCAGGACAGGCTCGTGTGCGTGTCGCGCTGCACGCTGGCAGTGGTGCCAAGGACTCCGAGCACGACTAACTCCGAGCACGACTAACTCCGAGCACGACTAACTACGAGTACGACTAACTACGAGTACGACGAACCACGATTACGACAAATCCCGCCGGCACGACGCAAAAAGCCTCCGCCAAATGGCGGAGGCTTTTGAGTCGGGACGGCGGGATTTGAACCCGCGACCCCCTGAACCCCATTCAGGTGCGCTACCGGACTGCGCTACGTCCCGTCGAATCCACAGTGTCGAGCATCTTGCCGCGCGAGGATGTCCTCGCACTTCTCACTTTCCGTTTCCCTTTCCCTTTGGCCGGTAACCGGACGGAGCTACGTCCCGTCGAATCCACAGTGTCGAGCATCTTGCCGCGCGAGGACGTCCTCGCACTTCTCACTTCAACGTTCCCTTCGGTCCTGCCTCGGTGCGTCCGGCAAGCTAACGAGCGACGACAAAGGAGACGAGGAGGGACGGCGAAATGCAAAATGCGAGGACGTCCAGTTCCTCGCATTTCGCCCTTTTCCTCGATTCTCGCAGTTGCTGCGTTACGACGCCGCGTCTGGGCTCCGTGCCGTATCCCGCATCAACTTCTTGAACAGCCAGATCGCGCCAAGCACCATCGCGCCGATGATTGCGATCTTCACCACCAGGAAACTGATCGCCAACACGAGCGCCAACAGGCGCCACGCTATCCATGCAGAGACTACGCCGCCAACACCCAGTGCGCCGATCTTGAGCAGGCCCATATGACCCCCGGAAAGTGTGCCCGTCAGGGCGTACGGCGGTGCCTATTCGGGAGTTTCGGGCCGGTCCGGGCCCTGCTCGGCAATCATCTCGTCCGCGAGAACGCCAAGCATCCGCAGTTCAAAAGGCTTTTCCAGGACGCGGCACTTCGTCCGCGCCACCAATGACGCCGCATCGGGCGACACGACATCGCCGCTGACGAGGACCAGCCTGCTCAGAACTTCCGGGAGTTCCGTTTCGACACGCTCATGGAATTCCGCGCCGCTCATCCCCGGCATCCGCAAATCGCACATCACGATCACGAACGCGTCGCCGCCCTCTTTGCGCAGGACATCGAGCGCTTTGGCGCCATCCTCAACGTCGGTGACATCCCAGCCACGACGCACGAAATAGCGGCGAAGCGACGCACGAATGGACTCTTCGTCATCCACTATCAACACACGCGGCGACAACGCAGCCTGCTCCCGCGGCGCGGCGCTTCGATCTTCCGGCGCCGCGGCGCGTGGCACCTCGACGGTAAAACGCGCACCTCGAGTGTCCGGCCGGTTTTCACCGCGCAACGTTCCACCGTGCCGCTGCATGATGCCGAGCGCAACGAACAATCCGAGCCCCGTGCCTTCGCCCGAAGGCTTCGTCGTGAAAAACGGTTCGAACAAATGCGGCATCGCGCTCACCGGAATTCCGGACC
This sequence comes from Gemmatimonadaceae bacterium, assembly GCA_035277145.1. Lineage (GTDB taxonomy): Bacteria > Gemmatimonadota > Gemmatimonadetes > Gemmatimonadales > Gemmatimonadaceae > DASRAP01. The sequence continues at coordinate 11,018 of DATELA010000076.1, forward strand.
CCGTATCATCAACGACAAACACGAATGTCGAGGGCGTACTCTCCGTGTGAACGTGCACGCGTCCGCCGGGGCCGGCCGCTTGCGCACCGTTGAGCACGAGATTCGTCACCACCTGCTCGAGCCCCGGTACATCGGCCGTTACCCATACCGACTCATCTCGCGCGTCGCATGTGAGCTCGACGCCGAGCGAACCAAGGTGCGGTCGCAATGAGCGCACCGTTCCCTCGAGCAACGGACCCGCGCGCACCGTCGCCATCGGACGCTGCGTACTCGGCCGAACGAACGCCAGCAGATCGCGCACGATAGCGCGCGAGCGAATGGCTTCCGCATGAATCGCTTCGAGCGCTGCCTCGTCAACAGGATTGCGCGCTTCGCTGCGCAACTGTTCAGCAAACGTGAGAATTGCCGCGAGTGGATTATTGATTTCGTGCGCAACGCCGGAGACCAAACGACCGATGGCTTCGATGCGGCGTGACTCTTCAAGCCGTGCGCTCAGCACGTCGCGTTCACGTTCCGCGCGACGCTGATCGGTGATGTTCCACGAGACACCCGTCACGCCGACGATCGTGTCCTCATCATCGCGCAATGGCGTGAACGACACGCGGTAGTGCCGGGTGTCGTCGCCGTATGTGACATCGTGTTCGATCTGCACGTGTTCGCCATTCAGCGCACGTGCCAAGGGCGCATCGAGGCCTGCGGCCTGCGCGGCACCGATCACTTCCGTGAACGTTTTGCCGATCGCATCCGCGGAGTCGATCGGCGTTCGCGGTGCCCACCGGCCGTAGATCGACGTGAAGCGGTGCTGCGCGTCCATCGTAAACACCGTTTCATTCATCGAGCGAATCAGCAACCGCAATTGTCGTTCGTTCGCCGCGAGCCGCTCGGCGTCCGCGCGGCGTTCCGTCACGTCGCGCGAAACACCAAGCGCCGCGACCACGTCGCCGTTCTCGTCGCGAATCGGCGTGCCCGTCGCGCTCAGCAGGACAACGCGTCCGTCCGCCGTGCGAATGCGCACGTCAGTGTTGATCGTCTCGCCCCCGAGCACGGCGTTGAAGCGCTCTGCAACGCGCTGCTTGTCGACGTCATCGACAAACTCCAGAAACTCCTGCCCGAGCACTTTCTCGCGCGACCAGCCGAGGAGTTTTTCGAACGCGAGGTTCATCGTGAGAAAGCGCCCGCGCATGTCGACCGTGACGATGACTTCACTGGCCGCTTCCAGCAGGCGCGCGTAGCGTTCGTCGATCGCGGCAACCTGCCGGTGGAATCCGCGCTGAATGAGCGCGATGGCCAGGATGCCGAAGCTCACCACCGCCGCAGCTACGTACGCCGCACCATGCGTGGGAAGAAGCGATGGCGCAAACGGGCCGCGCACGTCAACGAACCCGCGGACTTCCGCGATGATTGTCACCGAATAACCGATCGCGGCGATCGCGCCAAGCACGACCGCGTTCAGGCGCGGCAACATTTGCCCGCCGTGCACGATCGACATAACCAGAAGCAGCGGCGCGAGCCACGACGTCGCGCCAAGCAAATGCGTCAGCGTCAGCGTACCGACGATGTCCGCGGCGTGTGCGGCCATGTGGACGCGCCACACCAGTGGTCCCGCAGGCCGCTCCCGGAGCGCGATGAACACCCCCGCGCCGAGCGCGAGCCATACCCCGAGCACAACAAACACGGAGAGCGGGACGTCGATCAAGCCCACCGCGTGGGTGATCAGTCCGAGCGCAATGCCGGAGAGCACGAGGATGACGCGACGTGCAAGTGACGTCGCGTACCAGCGTGCAAGCGAATCGTCCGACGGGACGGCGGTTGACCGCGCGGGTATCACGGGTGGAGAAGCGGTGGCGAAGCGCATAATGTTACAGTGAAAGCCGCCGTTCTGTTTCCGTCACCCTACTGAGCTGCCATGAGACTTCGCGCCATAGCGTTTCCCATCCTTGCCGTCACTCTCATCGGCGCCCGGGCCCTGCCCTTCCATCTCGCGCTGCAAAAGTCCGAGCCGGCCAGCAAGGCGTCGCTCACGCAGGCGCCGGCTGACCTCAAGCTCTGGTTTACCGAGAGCGTCGAGCTGCCCCTCACGAAGGTCGCGCTCGTCCGCGGAAACGACACGATCGCGCTCGCCGCGCTGACGCAGGCTAAGGAGGCGAAGTCGCCGATCGTTGCGAAGATCAATGCACCACTCGCGGCAGGTTCGTACAAAGTCGATTGGCGCGCGGTCGGCAAAGACGGTCACGCCGTGAAGGGCACGTTCGGGTTTGACGTGAAAGCTGCCGCATCGGGAAAACCCGGTAACTGAACCTGGGAAGTCCGAACGCAGTTCTGCTCGTTCAGCCCGTCGCCCTCGGCGACGTCTTGCTCACCTCGACGCTGCTCGACGATCTGCACCGCGCACACCCGAACGCACGACTCGACTTTTGCACGACCGACGCAGTTGCGCCGGTGATTGAAAACCATCCGCTGATTGCGCGGCGTATTCCGCTGCGCAAGCGTTTTTTTGACGACGTGCGCGCGGTGCGCGCCGGCCGATACGATTGGCTTGTCGACACATGGTGCACGCCACGGTCGGCGGCAATCGCGGCATTCTCCGGAATACCTGTTCGCGCGGGATACGCGGTGCGTCCGCCGCGCGTGTACGCGTACACGCATCGAGTACCACGCAATCCGACACCGCCGCTGTACAGCGCACTCGATCGCAAACGGCTGCTCGGCGCGCTCGGCATCGCAACGCAGCCGTCCACGCCGAAGATCTCTTTGAGCGATGCGGAACGTGAGCATGGACGCGCGTTGCTGCGTTCACTCGGTGTGCGCAGCGCGGCGCCACTCGTCGGCGTTACACTCGCCGCGTCGATGCAGCGCAATCGATGGCCTGTCGAACGATGGGCCGACGTGTGCGACGCCATCGATATGCTCGGCGCAGTTCCAGTGATGTTCGCCGCACCTGGTGACGAAGCCGCTACGGCGGCGTTCGCCGTACGATCGTCGCGCGCAGTCGTGATTCCGCCGCGTGCGCTGCGTGATTTCCTCGCGATGCTGGCTGCGTGCGCGGTGGTCGTCTCGCCGGATTCGGGCCCGTCGCACATCGCGCGCGCAGTCGGTGCACGCACCGTAACGATCTACGTGCGCGGACGCGCGGCGGTCTGGGGACCAGGCACGAGCGACGCGATCGCGCTCGAAGCGTCGCCGGACGTCGAGTGTCCGCAGTGTGCGATGTCGCTCAAGGAAGGCCGCGACGTTGTCCATGCGTGTCTGCTCGCGATTGACGTCAATCGCGTCGCGAACGCGGTTGAACGACAACTCAACCTCGTGCGCGCGTCGTGAGTGCAGCGCCGAGTGTTTCCGTTGTGTTCAGCACGTACAACTCGACGGCCTGGCTCGAGAAAACGCTGTGGGGTTTCGCGTATCAGACGTGGAAGGATTTCGAGATTGTCGTGGCCGACGACGGATCCGGACCGGAAACGCGCGAGCTCATCGAGCGTATGCGCGCGCACGTTGGCCGCCCCGTGCAACATGTATGGCACGAAGACCGCGGGTTTCAGAAATCGCAGATCCTGAACAAAGCAATCGCTGCGTCGCGCGGGGATTACTTGTTGTTCACGGACGGTGACTGTATTCCGCGCAACGATTTTGTCGAGGTGCACGCGAAACTCGCGCGGCCGGGTCATTTGCTCTCCGGCGGTTACGTCAAACTCCCGCGCGACATCAGCAAGGCGATTACGCCGGATGACATCCGCGAAGGACGCTCGACGAACGCGGACTGGTTGCGATCACAGGGAATGCGCGGATGGCGCGCGTTGGCAAAGCTGCGACCGCCAGGTGCACTAACCGTGATCCTGAACGCGCTCACAACGACAAGAGCGACGTGGAACGGACACAACGCGTCGGGTTGGAAGCGGGATATTGTCGCTGCGAACGGATTCGACGAACGCATGCAATACGGCGGACAGGACCGCGAGCTCGGCGAACGTCTCGTCAATGCCGGAATCAAGCCGGTGCAGATTCGCTATAGCGCCGCGTGCGTACACCTGGATCACGACCGCGGTTACAAAACGCCCGAATCGCTCGCGAAGAACGCCGCAATTCGCAAACACACACGAACCGCGCGCGTCACGTGGACGCCGTACGGAATCGTGAAGTCGCCTACGCGACCGCAATAGCGGATGCTCGCATTCCTGAGCGCGGTGATGCGCAACGCATGGCGACGCAATGCAACGCGCGTGCGTCGCCGTCTGCTCGGTGATCGCGGCGCACCGTGGATGCGCCCCCAGGAAGAAGCGATTGTGCGCGAAGTGCTCACGAAGTTGCGCCCGATGCGCTGTCTCGAGTGGGGCGCAGGATTCAGCACGTTGCAATTCCCCGCACTACTGCCCGACGGTGCGACGTGGCTCGCGATCGAGCATGCGCCCGAGTGGGCCGAGATCATGCGACAGCGCAATGTCCGCGCGAACGTCACGGTCGCCCAGGTCGCGCCTGATGTTACCAAATGGGAAGGTGACGGCAACGCGGGCGATTTCGCGGCGTATCTCGCCTACCCCGCGAAACAGGCACCGTATGATTTCATCCTCATCGACGGACGCGCGCGCGCCGCGGCAGTGGCGGCAGCCGCACAGATCGTCGCGCCGAACGGTGTGGTGATCCTGCACGATGCCAATCGGACGGCGTACGCCGGCGCGCTCAGGCCGTTTGCGCATCAGCTACTTCTGCGCGATGCGCGGGAGCACGCCCGCCGGCCCGCGGGCGGCATCTGGCTTGGGAGCATGGCCCGGCCGATACACACGGTGTTGGACGTCACGCTGCACGAACGCTTGTGGCGTTTCTATTCCGGCGTCGGCCGCGTGATTGCGTAGCCATCTGAACGCGGTGCCGCGCGTGTAGATTGTGCGCTGTTGCACGATCAATCAGTACGACTTTCATCGACACGTCAGCGTGGCTCGCAAAACTGTAGTCATCACCGGCGCACGGACCGAGGTTGCTCGCGCAGCAGCCGTCGCCATGGCGCGCAGCGGCGCGCGCGTTGTCCTCGTCTCCAGCAGCGCGACCGCGTCGGCGGCACGCGACGAAGTCATCAAACGCGGCGGCAGCAGCGAAGTACACCTGCTCGTCGCGAACATGTCTCTGCAAACGTCGGTCAGAGAACTCGCCCGGCAGATCAATCAAACGTGGGGCGCAGTCTCGGCGCTGGTGCATCACGGCGCGCACCACGATCTGCGTAACCCAAAGCGCGAAGTTACGAGCGAGGGATTCGAACGATTCTGGGCGCACAACCAGCTCGGTCCGTTCCTGCTGACGCACTTGCTGCGCGACGCGCTCATCAAGGGCCACGGACGCGTGGTGACTGTTGGATCGACGCGCCTCAAGGTGTATCCGCGACTGACCGTCGACATCACCGATCCGAATTTCAACGGACGTTCGTACTCGCCAACGCGTGCGTTTTATCAGTCGAAGATCGCGCAAATCCAGTTCGCGCTCGCGTTCGCGCGGCATTGGGGCGGCACCAACGTGACCGCAAAAGCCGTGTGTGTACCCAGTGTTGGCGCCGACACCGTGCGCCGCGGCAAGCTGCCGTGGTATCGCCGGCTGGCCCACTCGACGGCGGGACAAGGCCGCACCACCCCGCGAAAGATCGGTGAGCTGTATACGGTGCTGGCGCTGTCGCCCAAGGCCCCGAAAATCGCCGGGCTGTACCTCGACCGGGACCTCCACGACGCCTGGGCTCCCCCGGGCGTCTGGGATACGGCCGCGCAGGATACGGTTTGGAAGGTGACCGCAGCCGCCGTGGGGCTCTGAGCGCAGCTCCAACCAATCTCCCCGCCAAAGCGTAGCTTATTGTCCGTCCCGACCCGCCTTTTCTACATACCGGAGCAGGCACACTCATGCGTGCACTTGGTCGTCACGTTGCCGGCATTGCAGCTGGCCTCGTCACCCTCTCCCTCACGGCCACGGCGCAGCAGGCCGGCGGTCCGCCCACAAACCAGACCGAAGACCCGATCACGGTCGAGCGCTACATCTCGCCGCCCGACGCCGTCGCGAAACTCGTCGGCGCGCCGCGGTCGTCGAACTGGACGTGGGGCAATCCGAGCCCGTCGCGCAAATACCTGCTCCATGCGTTCACGGAAGAGCCCACGCTCGAGTACATGGGCAAGAAATTCCACAACCTGGCCGGCTGGCAGGTTGATCCCGCCGGCAATCGCGCCCGCACCCTGACGACGCGCAACACGAGCGGCTACGAACTCCTCGACTGGGCCGCGGGCAAGACCGTCAAGGTCGAGCTTCCGCCGAATTCGCGCGGCAGCACGTACACGAGCTGGTCACCCGATGGGTCGACCTTCGCGTACTTCGCGCTGCTCGCGGACGCGACGCACATCTACCTCAGCGATCCGGCGACGGGTAAGTCGCGCCCGCTGACGCGCGGCTCTGTGCTCGCGACGAACGTCACGAACTTCGAGTGGACGGCGGACGGAAAGTCGATCATCACCGTGCTCGTTCCCGACGGTCGCGGACCGGAACCGAAAGAACCGCCGATTGCGACGGAACCGCGCATCCGCGTGAACGAAAACACGCGGCTTCGCACGCGCACGTTCTTCGATCTCATCGAATGGCCGCATGAAAAGGCGCTGTTCGAGTACTACAACATGGGCCAGCTCGCGTTGATCGACGTGAAGACGCGCGCGGTCACGAAGGTCGGCGCGCCGGGCATGATTCGCTCGATCGATCCGTCGCCCGATGGCAAGTATTTCCGCGTCACGTATCTCGATCATCCGTTCAGCTACGTCGTGCAGACGAACAGCTTCGGCACGCACGACGTGATCATCGACGCGACGGGCAAGGTGTTGAAGCAGCTCGCCAAGCGCGAACTCACGGCGGGTGAAGCGACGGATATCGATCCCGGCGATCAACCGCAACGCGGTGCAGGCGGTGGTGGCCGCGGCGGCGCGGCGAACGTGAACGCGGACAGCACGAAGCGCAGTCTCGCCTGGCATCCGTTTGAGAGCGGGTTGACGTTCTTCCGCTCGGGCAGAATCGATTCGCTTACCCGCGTGCGAAACGACAGCACCGCGCGTGCGCGGGCAGCGGCCGGACGCGGCAATGCGGCACCGGGTCGCGGTGGCGCAGGTGGTGGTGGACGCGGCGCAGGTGGCGGCGGCGCGCAGACGACGATCACAGCCGACAGCGCAGCAGCACGCCCCGACACGATGTTCCTGTGGCAGCCGCCGTTCAGTTCAGCGGCGACGCCGGAATTCAAACCATTGTTCGTCACGGCTGGCAACGGCACGATCAACAACGTGCAGTACAGCGAGAACGGCCGCATCATGTTCGTCAGCCAGACTGTCGGCGGTTCGACGACGCTCGACGCGATCTATCTCGATGAAAACAACGCGAAGTTCACCGTGATTCGCGGTGGCGCGGGCGGCGGTGGTGGTGATGGTGGTCGCGGCGGTCGCGGCGGCGGTGGTGGTGGCCGCGGCGGCGCAGCGGCAGGTGGCGGCGGTGGATCGCTCCTCACCAAGACGAGCAACCGTGGTCAGACGGCGGTGTTGATGTCGTCGGATGGCAAGTACGTCTACACGACGCAAGCCGCACCGGGCGCCGGTCGCGGCGCAGGTGGACGCGGTGCGGATTCGAGCGCCGGCCCGACGCAACCGTTCGTCGATCGCATCGAGATCAAGACAGGAACGCGTTCACGTGTGTACGAAGCGACGGTGCGCGATCGCACCGAAGCGGGCCTCACGCCGTTGAACGATGACTTCACGAAAGCGATCACGACGCGGCAGTCACGCACGCAGCCGTCGGAATCGTTCCTCGTTGATGTCGCAACGAAAACAGCAACGCAACTCACGAAGGCGACGGATTACTGGCCGAATATCACGAACGCAATTCGCCGCGAAGTTGCGGCGCGCCGCTCCGATGGGTTGCCAATCCGCATTCGCTTGACGCTGCCGCCGGATTACAAAGACGGCACGCGTATGCCTGCACTCTTCTGGTTCTATCCGTCCGAGTACGACAACCAGGAAGCGTACGCATCAACAATTCCTGACTCACTCGGTGGCACCGCAGGCCGCGGTGGTGCGGGTGGCGGCGGCGGACGCGGCGGCGCAGCGGGCGGCGCGGGCACGTTCTCGCAGCCGGGCCAGCGCACGATGGCGTTCATTACGGCGGCGGGGTACATCCTCGTCGAACCGGACGCGCCGATTGTCGCAACGGAAGGCAAACTGCCGAACGACAATTACGTGCGCGATCTGCGCAACGGGTTGCTCGCGGTGATCAACGCGCTCGACACGCTGCGCTACATCGATCGCAATAAGCTCGCCATCGGCGGTCACAGCTACGGCGGCTTCAGCACGATGAACGCGCTTGTGCACACGGACTTCTTCAAAGCCGGCATCGCGGGTGACGGTATGTACAACCGCACGCTGACGCCGCTCGGATTCCAGCGTGAAAGCCGCGACCTGTGGCAGGGCCGCGAGACGTATCTCGAAATGTCGCCGTTCCTGTACGCCGATCAGCTCTCGGGCGCGATCCTGATGTACCACTCGCTCGAAGACCAGAACGTCGGTACGAATCCGATCAGTGCAACGCGCATGTACCACGCGTTGATGGGACTCGGCAAGAACGCGTCGCTCTACATGTATCCGTATGAAGACCACGGCCCCGTCGCGCGTGAAACAAATCTCGATCAGTGGGCGCGCTGGGTCGCGTGGCTCGACAAGTATGTGAAGAACCCGGCGAAGCCCGCGGCGCAATAACCACGCGAATCGAGGAAGAGGGCGAAATGCGAAAGGCGAGGAGACGATTCCTCGCCTTTCGCATTTCGCCCTTCTTCTCAATTCCTCGCTGTTATTTCACCGTCACCCGCGCAACCATCCCAAGCGCCGCGTGCGGGTCGCACTGGAAGATGAACGTGCCTTTTCCGAATGAGAGTTCGATGTCTTTCGTCTGACCCGGT
>DATELA010000077.1:0-38496 GCA_035277145.1 Gemmatimonadaceae bacterium
CCACTCGCCCTGTCTCGATATCCGCAACCGCGTAGCTCTCGCCGCGGATTGGTGCGCCCGCAAGGCGACGCAACATCGTGAGTTGGCCGATGTGTTGAATGGAATCCGCGATCGGACCCGCAAACAATCGCTCCGCGCCACAATAGATCGGCGCACCGCTCGAGATGTGATCGTCGAGCGCCTTGAGCGCCGCGAAAAAACGGTCCGATTCCGATTGCCACGAACCCGGCGTCGAGTCGTTCCACTTCGGCTCGGCGTACGCGAGCGTGATCGACCAATCGTACAAGTCGCAGATGTGTGCGAGTATCTGCAGCGGCGTACGCGACGTCGGTCCAGGTTTGAAATCCGCGAACGATGGCGGCGCGCCGCGCAGTGCCTTCGCACCGCGATACGCGACCACCGCGATGGTGTGGCGCAACAGTTCGCGCGCAGCGTTGACTTCGTTCGCGCCTTCCCACGGCCCGGGTGGCGCGCTCGGAATTTCCTTCGGCTTGTTCTCCACGCGCACTTCACGAAATCCGCGCGCGACGTAGTTCGACAGTGCCTGCGGATGATCGAGGTTGCATGTGTTGAGCAACACGGTATTCGCACCCATGGCGAGCGCGCGTTCGACTGCCGACGTCACGAGGTGCGCACCGAGCCCTTTGCCAATGAACGCATCCATCAGACCGAGATAGCAAACCTCGACATTGTTACCATCGCGACGCTCGAGTTCAGCGTATCCCGCGGGTACACCATCGAGCGATAGCACCCACGTTTCGATCTGCCCTTCCCGCGCGAGATGCTGCGCCCACTGCGCGAGCGTCCACGACCGCCGGTCGAGCCAGTACCACCGTCCGCCGATGGCCGTGTACAGGAACCGATTGAGCGCCGGCATCGGCGGATCCACTTTGGCGAACACCACACCCGCGCGATCGCTTCGCTTCGGCGCGAACGTGTCGCGCGTCAGTTCGAGAAATCGAACGGTGATTTCAGCCAAAGGCATGCGCAAAAGTAATGCGGTGCTGGTCCGCTGTGCCGGTCAGACGTATCTTCGGCACACTCACACACATGAACGCAATGTCTCGCCGCGCCGCCACGCTGATCCTCGCGCTCGTCGCGCTCACCGGTTGCAGCGCCGGGTTTCGCAAAGAAGTCGACGAGTTTCTCACGTCGTACGACGCCGAGTACAAGCGGCTCTACTACGAATCGGCGCAAGCAGAGTGGGCGTCGAACACACGCATCATCGACGGCGATTCAACCAACGCGGTGCGCACGAAAGCGGCGAACAAAGCGCTCCTCGCGTTTACCGGCGACACGACCAACATCGCCAAACTCAAGCGCTATCTCTCGCGCCGTTCGCGTCTGGAACCGATGCAGGTGCGGCGACTCGAGAAAATGTTGTACAACGCCGCGCAGGGACCGCAGACCGTTCCGCTCGTCGTGAATTTGCGTATTGCCGCCGAAGCCGAACAAACCGAAACGCTATACGGATTCAAGTTCAAGATCGGCGAGCGCGAAGTTACGCCGAACGAAATCGACAACACGCTGCGCTCGAGCAAGAACCTCGGCGAGCGCCGCCGCGCATGGGAAGCGTCGAAAGAAGTCGGCAAGGCACTCAAGCCGGGCATCGTGAAACTGCGCGAGCTGCGCAACCAGGCTGTGCAAGCGCTCGACTACCCGGACTTTTTCGCGTATCAGGTTTCTGATTACGGCATTACCGTCGCGGAGATGCTCGCGCTCACCGACAAACTCAACACCGAGTTGCGCCCGCTGTATCGGGAACTGCACACCTGGGCGCGATACGAATTGGCGTCGCGCTATGGTGCGCCTGTACCAAAGCTCATTCCCGCAGATTGGCTGCCGAATCGATGGGGCCAGGATTGGAGCGCACTCGTATCAGTCGAAGGCCTCAACGTTGCCGATGCGCTCAAGAAGAAGAGCGCCGAGTGGATCGTGAAACAGGGCGAAGCATTTTACGTGAGCCTGGGCTTTCAGATGTTGCCCGCGACGTTCTGGGAGAAGTCATCGCTCTATCCCCTGCCCGCTCGGTCGCCGTTCAAGAAAAACACGCACGCATCGGCGTGGCATCTGGATCTCGAAAACGACGTGCGATCGCTCATGAGCGTCGAACCGAATCCCGAATGGTACGAGACCACGCACCACGAACTCGGCCACATCTATTACTACCAGAGCTACACGCGGCCTGAAGTCCCGCTCGTATTGCGTGAAGGTGCGAATCGCGCGTATCACGAAGCCATCGGCAGCATGATCGGCCTCGCGGCGTCGCAGCCGCGTTTTCTCAAAGCGCGCGACCTTGCGCCGAAGAACGCGAAGGTCGACAGCGTAAAACAATTGTTGCAGGAAGCATTGAATTACGTCGTGTTCATTCCGTTCTCGGCGGGCACGATGACGCGCTTCGAACACGCGCTGTACTCGGAGCACCTGAGCCCCGATCAGTTCAACGCGAAATGGTGGGAGCTCGCGGCGAAGTATCAGGGCATCGCGCCGCCCACGTCGCGCGACGAATTGTTCGCCGATGGTTTGACGAAAACGCACATCAACGACGATCCGGGTCAGTACTACGACTACGCGTTGTCGTATGCGCTGCTGTTCCAGATGCACGACCACATCGCGCGACAGATCCTCAAGCAGGATCCGCACGACACCGATTATTACGGGAGCAAGGAGGTCGGCACGTTCCTGCGCACGCTGATGGCGCCGGGCGCAAGCCGTTCGTGGCGTGATGTGCTGCGCGAAACGACCGGGCGCGAACTCGACGCGCAGGCGATGGTCGAGTACTTCAAGCCGCTCATGTCGTGGTTGCAGGAGCAGAATAAAGGACGCACGCACACGTTGCCAGAATGATGCACGTCGCACTGCTCGCAACGGTTGCGGTGATGCAGGTGTCACCGCCGCCGCGTCGCCCGCCGGCGCAAATGCAGGTGCGCGCCGATTCGCACATCGTCATCAACAACTTCCTGCTTGGGGAGCGGCGCTTTCTCGCCTATTGGGAAACAGAGTGGCTCGAGAGCGAACGCGATCGCTACCCGACGTACTATCGCTTCCAGGGCGTATTGCCGCCCGGCGCGAAGTTCGGCATCGAGCTGCCGGAATTCGATCCGCGCCAGGTCGATCAGGCATGCTATTTCGGATGGAAGGCACCGCAGAACAACATCCCGGTGCAACTCTCCGACTACTCGTGGGGAATTCCCGCGCGCGACCGGCAGATCGCGAGCAAGCGCAATCCTGAGCACTGGGTGTGCCCGAACTGGTTGCCGCCGCGCGACTACTTCTTCACGGGCCCGACGTTCGAAGACGAACGCGAGATGACCGACGGTCCGATCGCGCGCACGCGGCGCGACGCAATGAAGCGCGCGCGGTCGGCAGTTCTGCGCCAACTCGAGCCGCTGCTGCAACGTTTTCCGCAGCACGACTTGTTGCTCGGCCAGAAGGTGCGACTGCTCGTCGACAACGATCAGGTCGACAGTGCGACTCGCGTCGCAGAACGTTGCGCGGGTTCACGGTGGTGGTGTTCGATGCTCGCCGGATACACGTACCACCGGGCAAATCGTATTGCGGCGGCTGACAGCGCGTTCACACTCGCGCTCGCGACAGCTCCGGCCGCCGAGCGATGCGCGTTCAATGATGTGCGCGTGTTGTTCGACGACAACGACCGCCGTCCGTACGAACGCCTGACCTGCGCGCAACGCGACAGCGTAAACGCGCGCATCTGGTGGCTGTCCGATCCGCTCTGGAGCATTCCGGGCAACGATCGCAAAGTCGAGCAATTCGTTCGCGCCGCGACGATTCGCCTCAAGTCGGCGACGATTCGCGACGCGCGCTTTGATTGGTCGCCGCAGGGCGGCGGCGACGCGCTTGCCGAAATGGTCATGCGCTACGGGTGGCCGAGCTTCACCTACTACAGTCCCGCACGGCCGCAACTCGTCGTGCAGTTCCCGCCCCCGAAAGCGCCGAAGTACGGATACGTGCTGCTGTATCAGCCTGCACCGAAAGGAAAACCGCTCGTCGATCCAGACCGAATCGAGTGGGCCAAAGGGTTGCGCACCACGTTCGAATACTCACTGGGCCGCGCGCACGTCATTCCGCCGTGGTTCATGGTGCATGATCCGTACAGCATCGTGAACTCATTGTGGTCGCTGTCCGCGCCGGCGGGCGAATGGGATCACAAGTTCAACTGGTGGCCGGTCGAGCACTACATGCCACCGTTCCCGATCATACCGATCACCGATCAACAGACGGCATTCTTGCGGCGCGATACGAACGCCGTGTTCGCGTACGCAACGAATCTCACGCGCGTCGACTTCGCACAGCTCGTAAACGATTCTGCGAATGTGCACATGATCGTGTCGACGGATCCGTCGTCGTTCGTGCACGCGCCCGTGCAGCGCAAGCGCGCCACCGATCGCGTCGTGTTCGTTGAATCCATGCCATCGCGCCCAGCGCTCGTCGGCGTGGAGATCCCGTGGGACAGCGCAGGTCGCCCAGGCGTGCGCGCCCGATTCGGCGTTCGTCCGCCCGCACCGCTGCGTGAACTCGCGCGCGGCTCCGTCGCGGTGTCTGAACCGGTTGTGCTCATCGCGCCACCAGACGGTTCACCGCTGCCCGTGTCTGCAGATTCGGCGCTGCAATTCATGGCCGGCACGACCACGCTACTGCCGACAACGCGTGCGATCGGCGTGTACTGGGAAGCGTACGGTTTCGCGCGAACGGACTCCGTGGATGTGAGCGTCGGAGTGCGCGGCGCGAACGCGACGTCGATTACGTGGCGAGAGCCGTCGCCGGAACGCACGACGCACACGATTGCGGGCGTCGTCCCGATTCAGATGCGCAGCGTCGTGCTCAACATCGAAACACTCCCACCTGGCACGTACCAACTGGAGGTCGCCGTACGCCGCGTGGATGGCGCCGAAGCGCGCAGTGCGCGCCAGATCGTGGTGCGCTAGACGCCGCTCTTGATGTACTTCGCGATCGCACCGACAAAGCGATCGACGTCGCTCATCGTGTTGTAGAAGTGCGGCGACACGCGCAGGCCCGGATTGCTGCCGTTCGCGCCGCGAGTCGTCACCACGATCTTTTCCTTTTCCGAAAGCGCGGTACCGAGCCGTTGCGGATCGAGTGCGCCGGGCTTGAAGATCACGATGGATGACGAGCGTGCCGGATCGGGGTTCGTCCACAATTGGACGCCATCGATCTTCTTGAGCTCGCGCATCATGTGCTGCGCGAGTTCTCGTGCGCGACGCTCGATCACATCGCGGCCGATGCCGCCCTGAAACTCCAGTGCTTTGATGACGGCCGCGATCGACGCGTCGTCGCGCTGTCCGTTCGCTTCGAACGTGCGCGAGATGCCGACGCGTCCGCCGTACACACCGACGATGCTTGGTGCGACCTTCGACTGAATCGCCGTGTTCACGTACAGCACACCCTTTTCCTTCGGGCCGCACGGCCACTTGTGCATCGAGCCCGTGAAGAAGTCGGGCTTGATCGCGCTGAGGTCGACGTCGATCACGCCAAAGGCCTGTGCGCTGTCGACGAGTGACAGCACGCCGCGTTCGCGCGCAACGCGACACAATTCGGCGACGGGCAACAGATCACCTGAATTGCTGCTGACGTACGTCACCGCCAGCACTTTCGTCTTCGCGGTGATCGCTTTCGTAAACAAGTCGACGTAACCGTCCGCACCGGGATGCGTTGCGGGCGGCGCAACTTCGACCACGGTATATCCGAACCGCGCGGCTTTCTGCCGCCACGCGTTCAGGTTGCTCGGGTGATTGTCGGTCGAGACGACAACTTCATCACCGGGGCCGAGCGTGAGCCCGCTCGAAATGAAATTGTTGCCTTCGGTCGTGTTGCGTGTGAGGACGATTTCTTCCGGTGTCACGCGCAGCGCCGTCGCGAGTGCTTGTCGCGCCGTTTCGCGTTCGTTCATGAGCGTGGTGCGCGGGCCGGGCGCCGGATTCACCTCGTACGTTTTCATGTTCGCGTAAATCGCTTCGAGCACCGGCAACGACATCGGACACAAATTCGCCGCGTTCATGAATCCGATGTCTTTCGGCACGAGAAACTTCGCGCGCACTTGTTCCCAGAACTTCTCGTCGGGATCGGCGGGCGTCGGCGGGAGCGGCCGATCACCGGCGTCGAGGTCGAACCACTTGATGTCGCGCGGTGTGTGGAACGGCGCAGGAAGCAGCGTGGCCGAACCGGAGAGCGCGAGGAGACGAGTGAAATCGCGACGAGAGAGAGGCATAGGCGAGGGCTGAACTCAAGACAAAGTACGCCATTTACGACGATGGCGTTATCGGGACGGCGTTATTGGAACGGCGTCAGGCGAACGGCGTCAGGCGAACGGCGTCAGGCGAACGGCGTCAGATGAACGGCATCACACCGACACGCCCGTCGCGTGACGCAGTCTGCATGACGCATCCCATATGACGCCCTTCGTTTGACGCCCTTCCGCTAACGCCCTCGCAGTAGAGCTGTTCGTATATTTGCCCCGTGCCTGTCACCGATCTTCCCTCCGGTCTCGTTCGCGCGCTCAATGAGCGCTACGAACTCCGCGGCGTGCTTGGGCGTGGCGGCATGGCGACGGTGTATCTCGCGAACGACCGCAAACACCATCGCGCAGTTGCCATCAAAGTGCTGCGTCCGGAGATCGCCGCATCGCTCGGCGCCGAGCGGTTTTTGCAGGAGATAGAAATCGTCGCGCGGCTCACGCATCCGCATGTGTTGCCGCTGCACGATTCGGGCGAAGCGGAGTCGTACCTCTACTACGTGATGCCGTTGATCGACGGCGGATCGCTGCGACAGGAACTCGAGCAGTCGAAACGACTCACCGTGGATCGCGTGCTCGCGATTGCAGGTCCGGTTGCGAATGCACTGTCATACGCGCATCGCATGGGGTTGCTGCACCGCGACATCAAGCCGGAAAACATTCTGTTCCTGCAGGGACACGCGGTCGTTTCTGATTTCGGTATTGCGCGCGCAGTTCGCACCGCGAGCGATGAAAGTTTTACGCGCACGGGCTTGGCACTTGGCACACCAGGCTACATGAGCCCCGAGCAAGCGTCCGGGGCGCGCGATCTCACCGCGGCGAGCGACGTGTACAGTCTCGCGGCGGTGACGTATGAGATGATTGTCGGGAACGTTCCCGTCGGCTGGCCATCGGATGACGAAGTACACAGCGGACGCTTTCTCGATGCGCCGCCGGTGCATCGCGCGCGATTGAACGATGCCGGCGCGCGCATCGAAGCGGCGCTATTGCGTGGTCTCGCGCTACGCAGTGATCGGCGCACACCAACACCCGACGCATTTCTCGACGATCTGCGCGGCGTTGCAGCACCCGTTGTTCGCCGTCGCTACGCGCGCGAAGAAGTCGACGCAATTGTCAAACGCGCCGCTGAACTCGAAGCGTCGAACCCGAGTGGTGAAGGCGCGATGACGATCGGCGGCATAGAACAAGTGGCCGCCGAAGTCGGAATCAAACCGGAATTGGTTCGCTCGGCAGCAGCGACGGTGCGCGAGCGACCGTCGTCGATTGGTCCGGTCGTCAACAAACCGAACTTCTTTGCCGGCGGACCGACGCGCGTCGTGTTCGATCGATGGGTCGACGGCGAATTGCCGGAAACAGAGTTCTCCGTGCTTGTCGACGAAGTGCGTCGCCAATTTCAACAAGTCGGTCAGGTCAATCAGCTCGGCCGTTCGTTCTCGTGGACAACAGCCAAGGCCGGCGGCTACCGGCGCGAACTTGAAGTTGTGGTCACCGTTCGCGCAGGACGCACGCGCATCACGGTGCAGGAACATTTTGGGAACCTGCTCGGCGGTTTTTTTGGCGCGGGCACTGGCATTCTCGCCGGCGTTGGTACGCCGATCATCGGCGCGATTTTCGGCCGCATGCTTTCGCTGCCGAAAGAGGCGATGCTCGGTGTGATCCCGGCCTGGTTCGTGTGCGCGTACCTCGGGCTGCGCGCGACGTACGGCTATTTCGCGCGCCGACGCGCGCGCGCACTCGAAGCGTCAGCGGACTATTTCGCCGAATTCGCGCGTGAATTAATCGACGACGCGCGTAGTGGCCGTCTACTCGAGGGCGGTCAGAAATCGAGCCCTTTGAGATAGAGATAGTTTCGCGCGGCTGAGTCCATCGGCGATTGCGCGTTCTCCTGCTCGACGTAGCACGGCTTGTTCTGAATGTCCTTGATCGCGCCGAGCACGCGCTTGAAATCGATCGTGCCGTTGCCGAGTTCGGTGTCGCTGCCGCGGCCCGTGGGGATGTCCTTGATGTGAAAGCTGAAGTAGCGGTCGCCGTGTTGCGCGATGTACCGCGCGGGCTGCGCGCCGCCCATGACCATGTTGCCGACGTCGAGCTGCATTCGCACGAGACTCGGATCGGTGAAACGCAAAAACAAATCGTATGGCACCACGCCATCGATCGCTTTGTGATGACTGGGTTCGTTGTGAAATGCGAGCCACACACCCGATTTGCGCGCCTGCTGTCCCGCGTTGTTGAAGGTGCCGGCCCAGCGCCGCCATGCATCGATCGACTTATTCGTTTCCGCCGGTAGACTCGGCACGATGAGATACTGGTGACCGAGGAAGCGCGCTTCGTCGAGACTTTTCTGCCAGTCTTTGGTGAGCGCTTCGGGCGCGATGTGTGCGGACGGCGCTTCGAGTCCTTCTTTGTCGAGAATGGATTTGGTTTGCTGCAGCGTGAGGCCGAAGTGATTGAACGTCCACAGCAACTCGACGTCCGTGTATCCCATAGCGCGCACTTTCATGAGCGTGCCCTCGGGATCGGCCTTCATGGCGTCGCGGACAGAGTACAACTCGAGCCCAATACGTTCGAGGCGCGCGGGCGGGCTGAATCGCGCTGACACGAGTGCGGCTCCGGCGGTACCGATGAATTCACGACGATCCATTCGTTACGCTCCTCGCTCCTATTTGGTGACCGCGCCGATCTTCTTCCATACCGCAGGGTCTTCTTCTCCCAGCAGCCACACTGAATACCCGCGCAACTTGTATTTCTTCACCAGCTCCATCTTCGCGGTGAACGCGCGCGCGTCTTCGATCCACAGATGCTCGAACACGCCTCGGTTCTCCCACATCGCGAACGGCGATTTCTGCACGTCGTCCCACGTTGCTTTGACGCCGGCCTGATCGAGAATCTCCATCGCACGCGAATAGGGAATATCGTTGCCACGGAGACGCGAGCCGTTCTTGTCGTCGTACGCCGGATACCACCAGTCGGAATAGCTTGCGAGCCCGAGTGAGATCTTGGACGGCGGAACGCCGAGCGAGAGGACGAACTTGAGACACTGCTCCGTCCACGGATAGCCCGCAACGGGACCGGGCGGCGAACCACCGGTGTGTTGCGCGTACGTCATGTACGAAATGAAGTCGAGCGTGTCAGCCAGCGCTTTGTAGTCGAACGCGGCGCGCCAATTGTCGAAGATCCACTTGTGGTATGAGTTGCCGCCGCCGTCGTCGTTAAGCCGCGGCACAACGGCCGCGGAGAGCGTGCACCCCGCGCGATGCACCGAGTCGACGGCTTCGCGCGTGAAGGACGTGAACGCGTCCTTGTCGGCGACGTGGAAGTTCTCGTAGTCGAACTGAATGCCGTCGACCTTGTTGTCGCGGCAGAGTGCGGCGAGGCTGCGAATCGCCTGCGCGCGCGCATCAGGATTGTTGAGCACGCGATGGATCGTGGGCTGGTCGAAGCCCGGATTCATCACGAGCGGAACGAGCTTGACGTTTTTCTCGCGCGCTTTCGCGATCACCCGCGGATCAACTCGGCCGCGAATGATGCCGGTCGAATCCATCGAAAACACTTGCGGCGAAATGATCGAAATCTTGTCGGCGTTTTCGAGGAAGGACTGTATGCTGCGTTCGCCGCGCAGGTACCAAAGTGCTTCGAGGCGCTGAGCGTCGGCGGGTTGTGCTGCGAGAATGGAAATCATCGCGGCGCAGCGTAGGGCGCGAATTGCCGGCATGGCCCAGAAGCTACCGTCAGAGTGCGCGATTCGCGCGCCGGTTTGACCCTGCAACTCCAGACCACGGATGACACGGATGACACGGATGACACGGATGACACCGATACTGCGAGCGCAATTGCCGTATCTGTGGGTGTCCGTGCAATCCGTGTGATCCGTGGTTTGCCGTTGCCCTATCCGCGTACTCCGCGCTCGTCCGCGTGGTCCGCGATGCGTAGTTCTCGCTTAGCTATCGCCGCAGTGTTAGTGTGATCCCAGAACTCCACTCCGAGCTTCGTATGCGCGCGCGATTCTCCGTTTTGCGATCAGCGATCGGCACCCTGGTTGCTTTTTCACCGCTGGCACTCGGCGCACAATCAAAGCCGACCATCGCCCAATTCATGGGCCCCGCATCGCCACTCGAAGTGACGACGGCGAAGAAAGCCGACCGCGTTGCGTGGATGGCCTACGACAAAGGCCTGCGCAACGTCTACACCGCAGCTGCGCCGCTTTTCGCACCGGTACGCGTCACGCGCTTTCTCAAAGACGACGGCATCGATGTAAGCGACGTGACGCTCTCGGATGACGGCAGCGTCGTCGTATTCATTCGCGGCTCCGCACCAAATCGCTACGGGTGGGTTGCGAATCCACCGCACGATCCGGACGGCGCGCGACGCACGATTTGGGCAGCACACACCGCGACACCTGGCGTCGCGTGGGAAATCGCCGAAGGTGCGGCGCCTGAATTGTCACCCGACGGACGATTCGTTTTGTACGTGCGCGATGGACAGATCTATCGCGCGCGTACGTCACAAGCACCGCGCGTCACACCGATCGATCGCGGAGAAAAGCCATTTATCACCGCATGGGGCACGAACAGCAATCCGCGTTGGTCACCCGATGGTTCGAAAATCGCGTTCGTCACGAATCGCGTGAATCACTCGTACATCGCGCTCTACGACGTCGCTACGCGCACCGTGACGTACGTGGCGCCGAGTGTGGACTTCGACGCGAATCCGACGTGGTCAGCTGATGGCAAGCGTTTGCTCTTCACACGCCGCCCCGGCCTCGCGTTCGGACAACAAGCACACGAAGGCAGCGGCGGACTCGGCAATCCCGCGGGCCCTGCATATCAGGGCGGCACAGGTCGCGGCGGCGACGGACGCGGCGGTGGACGTGGCGGCGATGGCGGCGGACGAGGAGGCGACGGCCGCGGTGGATTCGGAGGCGGCGCAGGCGTAGGAGGCGCGGCTGGCGGAACCAACAACCTCGCATTGTGCGGGCGCGGCGGCGGCCGCGGTGCGAGCATCCCGGGCCTCTGCTCGGCAACGTTCGCCGGTGGTTACACGCTTTCGATGATGATCGCGAACATCGCAGACGTTCGCGAAGCGAAAGAAGTCTGGCATAACCAGCCCAACGACTCGCTCATCAACAACATCGCGATTACGCACTGGTCCGGCGATCACATCGTGTATCCGTACACGCCGCAAGCCGACGACTTCGAGCGCTACTACACGCTCAACATTTCCGATCCGTCGGCGCGCCCCGTACAACTCACGACAACGAACGGCCTGATCGAAGACGCGAACTCGATTGGATTCTCACCCGACGGTAAGACGCTCTACTACTGCACGAACGCGAACGACATCGAAAGCCGGCACATCTGGGCGGTGCCGGTGAGTGGTGGCGCTCCGCGACAAATCTCGAGCGGCGGCATTGAAACGCATCCGCGTCCACTCGCATCAGGCAAATCACTCGCCGTGCTGTACTTCGACGCGAAGACGCCGGCGTCGATCGGCATTGTTCCCGCGGACGGCGGCAAAGCGCGCGTCGTATTCCCGAAACTCGGCGCCGACTTCCCCACCGCCGCGCACGTCGTGCCCGAAGTCGTGCACACGAAAGCCGCCGATGGAACGGACATCAGCAACACGCTGTTCCTGCCGCGTGACATGCAGCCCGGAGAGAAACGTCCCGCGGTGATCTTTGTGCACGGCGGACCGATTCGTCAGATGTTGCCCGGCTATCACTACATGCAGTTCTACCACTGGGCGTACGCGTACAACCAATGGTTGCAGTCGCAAGGTTACGTCGTGCTCTCGATCAATTATCGCGGCGGCATTGGGTACGGGCGTTCATTTCGCAACGCACCGGGGACGAATCTGCGCGGCAACTCCGAGTATCAGGACGTCCTCGCGGGCGCGAAGTATTTGCAGGGACGCGCTGATGTGGATCCGTCGCGCATCGGTATCTGGGGGCTGTCGTACGGCGGCCTGCTGACGTCGCAAGCACTCGCTCGCAATTCCGACATTTTCGTCGCAGGCGTGGACATGGCCGGCGTCCATCTCTACAACAGCACGCTCGACACCGCGGCCGTTTCATACCGCTCGTCAGCGATTTCTGCAATCGATGGATGGAAGTCGCCGGTATTTCTCGTGCACGGCGACGACGACCGCAACGTCGACTTCGCGCAAACGGTCGGACTCGTTCAGTTACTTCGCGCGCGCAACATCTATCACGAGATGATCATCGTGCCGGATGATTTGCACGAGTCGATGATCCACAGCATCTGGATCGACACCTGGGAACGCGCGGGTGCGTTCTTACGGCGATTCGTGTGGGAGAAGCAGAAGGCGAACTGAACTCAGGGCCCTTGCTGTCGGAGCGTGGGCGTATTTCGGAGCAACAGCAGAGCGTCCACCATCTGTTCGAGTTTGCGCGCCGCTTCCTGAATGCGATGCAGATAGTGCGCCGCGTCAGGATCGATCGCGTCACCCATTTTTTCGCTCAGCAACTTGCTGAACCCATCGATCTGCCGGATGGGGGCGCGCAGGTCGTGTGCAACCGAATAGGTGAACGACTCGAGTTCGGCCGAGACAGCCTTCAGCGCGTTCTCCACTTGCAGCACTTCGGCGTCGCGCTCGCGTTTTATCCGCGTGATATCGCGCTCGTTGAGTACGAGTACGCTTTCGCCGGAATCACGATGAACCCGAACCATGATTTCGACCCAGATGCGCTGACCGTCTTTGCGCCGGCGAATGGATTCATAGATCGCCGAGCCGGATTCTGCAGCGGTGCGCAGCCACGTGCGCTTGGTGTCTACCAGATCCGCCGGAACGATCGTATCGAAGATCGTGCGTCCGAGAACTTCGTCCGCCGCATATCCGAACAGCGTCGTCGCGCCCGCATTCCACCAGAGGATTGTCCCATCGCGCGACGTCACGAGCAGCGCCCCGAGCAGGTCTTCGCTGAAGCGGCTCGCAACATCGCGAGCGCTTGCTCGCAAACCCCTGTCTGGCATGGCATTGAGCTACGACCGCACCTTCACTCCGGCCATCGGGGTATCACCTGATCCAACTTTTTTGCGGAAATCCGCCGGCTAGTCCGGGGTTACGATTCCGAGTCGCACAGCGTAGCGCACGAGCGTGACGACGTCGTGGATGTCGAGACGCTTCATCAGTTCGCTGCGATGCGTCTCGACGGTTTTCTCGCTCAGTCCGAGCCGTCGCGAAATCGCGGGAGTGGTGAGACCGTCGGCGACGAGGCGCAGTACTTCCAGTTGGCGCGGACTCAGCGTTTCCAGACGGCGGCGCATTTCAATCGCTGCGGTGATCGCGGGCGCCAGCCGGCCGAGGTTGCTCTTGAGCACGACATCCTCGGCGCCTGCACGCACACACGCAACGGCCGCTTCGCCATCGAGCGAACCGGTCACGACGATCAGCGGGGCAGCGGGTCGCGCAGCGCGAAGCACCTCCATCGCATGTCGCACGGTGAAACCAGTCACCGCGTGATCGCACAGCACGACGTCAGGCGCAAAAGCGCGTACGGCTTCACCAAACGCTTCTCGTGAGTCAACGCGATGCGCCGTCACCGTGATTTGTGCGCGCGTCAGCGCTGCAACGATAAGCTCGGCGTCGGCCTCGCTGTCCTCGAGCATCAACACACGCAGATGCTGGGTCATATTGGGCGACGACGAACCTATTGCGGTGTCGCACTGATACCAGCGTGCAAAAAACACACCGTGCGCAATCAGGTGATCCACCGAGATCGTGCCGCACGCTATCGCTGCATTCTGCGGCTGCACGCTGCAGCGTTGCCGCGTATCACGCAACGCGTGAGGCGCCAGCGCACTATTTCCGTGCTTTCCAGAGATCGAGCAGTTGCTTCTCTCGCTCCGGCTTGAACCCGGTTTGGATGGCCGCTTGTCGCTCTGGAGGAAGGGTGCGGAACCACTCGAGCGTTTCGCGCGCCGTGACTTCCATCGAGCGGAACTTGATCCCCGCTTTGAGCTCAGGTGTGAGATCGAAGCGTGCGAATCCCGCCGTGCGACCGCGCATGACCTGAAACACCGGCAGCTCGCGTCCATACGGCGCTGCGCCGTTCGTGCGGAGGAATTCCGCGTCGACCCACGTGTACGTGCCCGAGCCGTTGACCCCTTTGTGAATGAGATCGATGAACTCCTTGAACGGGCGGCCCATGTGCGGACCGACACCGTTGAACACGCCAAATGTTTTGTTCTCCACGAGGTGCACGTTGAATTCGATGAGATCGCGCACGTCGATGATCTGCACGTGATCGGTGCCGTCGCCCGGCACCAGCACTTCACCGCCGCGCGCGACGCGTACGGGCCAGTACGTGAATCGATCCGTGTCATCGCCCGGGCCGATGATGAGTCCGGGGCGCACCACGGTCACACGCCCCGGCATGATCGCGTGCGCTTCTTTTTCCGCGTACGCTTTGGCGTGGCCATACGGCAAGTTCTGGCCTTCGCGCAGCGGTGAATTCTCGCGCGTGAGCACCGGCGCAGCGGCCGTCATCGGAACGAGGCTCGTGTCGAAATACACGGAGCGCGTCGAGATGAACAAATACTGATCGACGGAATCCTTGAGCAGCGTCGTCGATGCGCGCGTCCATTCCGGTGCATCAAACATCGACGCAGACTCGTCGATCACCGCATCCCATTTGCGTCCGCGTAGTGCATCAAGCGTCCCGGCACGACGATCGCCAATGAGTTCTTCGACGTCTTTGCCGAACATGCCTTTGCCACTGCTGCCGCGATTGAAGATCGTCACCTCGTGCCCGCGCGAGAGCGCGTAGCGCACTTGATGCGGCCCTACGAAGCCGGTACCGCCAAGAATGAGAATCTTCTTTTTCGGTGCGGAGGCAGTACGAAGTAGTGAAGGCGCGCACGCCGCGGCGCCAATTGCGCCCAGGGTGGTTCCGATGAATTCGCGTCGAGTCGTCATGGCTCAAACGGTCGCCATCCGATCACCGTCGCACAAGGGCATTGACCACGGATGACACGGAAACAGCCAGGGATGAACACGGATACAACAAAGGCTTTGTTCTCGTTGCTAACAAACGAAGTTGTAGTGGTCCTATCCGTGTTGTTCCGTGTGCATCCGTGTGCTCCGTGGTATTCGGTTGCGCCCGACACGCTCGTGCCGCGAGTTTGAGTCCTGCCACCAACCTCCATCGCCAATGCAATCATTCACAGCGCTGGGCTTTCAGCACATCGTCTCATTCGGCGCAGCGGACCACATCCTGTTCATCGTCGCCCTCGCCGCGATCTACCGCGGCCGCGACTGGCGTCCGTTGCTGTGGGTGATTTCACTGTTCACTGCGGGCCACGCGATCGCGCTCGGCCTCGCTGCCAGCGGACTGCTACGCGTCTCGGGTGGGATGATTGAGTTCCTGATTCCGCTCACCATCGCGCTCACAGGCATCGAGAACCTCATTGCACGTGAACGCGCGGCAGCCGGCACACACGCGCGGTACCGCACGGTGATGGCTGGCGTGTTTGGCGTTGTGCACGGCGCAGGATTTGGCAGCCACGTGCACGCGCCATTCGGCGACGCGCTCGCCGCCCCGCTCGCCGGCTTCAGCCTTGGCGTACTCGTCGCCCAGCTTTGCGTTCTCGCGATCGTCGCAACGGGGTTCACACTTGCCGCGCGCGCGCTCAATGCAGCGCGGCCAACGATCTCACCGGTCGCAACGTTCAACGCACGACTGGTCGCTGTGTCCATCGGCGTGACATCGATTGCCGCCGTGTGGACCGTGCAACGGTGGCCGTTTTAGGCGCCAGGTGCGATTTTCAGGGCACTCGTAAGGAGACCTATGCGAAGTGGAATTGTCGTCGCCGGCATCACAGCGGCGTTCGTGCTCAGCGGTTCGCTCGAGGCCCAAGGGGGACGCGGGAGCGGTGCTGAAGCGCAGGTAAAGCCGGGCGAGCCGTGCCCTGCCGGCATGACCGAAATCAGGCCCAATCGTTGCCAGGCGCCCGAGTTTCCCGCGCCGAGCATTCTGGATTATCGGCCGGTGTCGACGCTCGTCGCGCCGACGCACATGGTGAAGACCGCCAAATTTCCGGCGATCGATTTTCACGGGCACGTTGCATCAATGCTCGGCACACCCGAAGGACTCGCAACACTGGGCGCCGCGCTCGACAGTCTCAACGTTCGCGTCGTGATCGCATCGGACAACATTGGTGGCGAACGCTTGCAGCGCACGCTGCAAGCGCTGAACGCGTCACCGATGAAGGATCGCGTTCGCATTTTCACCGGCATCAGCTTCCAGAACGTCGGGCCGGGTTGGGCGGAACGCGCGGTTGCGCAACTCGAGGCCGATGTCAAAGCCGGCGCCGTGGGCGTGGGTGAGATCGGCAAGCAATTCGGCCTGTCCACGCGCAAAGCAGATGGCACGTTGTTGCGCATCGACGATCCGGAACTCGATCCGATCTGGGACGCGTGCGCGCGGCTCAACATCCCCGTGTTCATTCACACAGCCGATCCGCAGGAATTCTTCAAGAGCGACATCAATTACAACAACGAGCGTTGGCTCGAACTCGCGTTGTTCCCGGGCCGCCGTTTTCCGCCCGATCGCTATCCGGCGTTTGACTCACTGATGGCGCAACGCGACAACCTGTTCCGCAAACATCCGAAAACGAAATTCGTTGCGGCACACATGGGGTGGCACGCGAACGACCTCGGTCGGCTCGGCAAAATGATGACCGAAATGCCGAACGTGTACGCGGAGCTCGGCGCGGTGTTGTACGACATCGGACGCCAACCGCGCGTTGCGCACGATTTCTTCATCAAGTTCCAGGATCGCATTCTCTTCGGCAAAGATTCGTTCCAGCCGGAAGAGTATCCGTACTACTGGCGTGTGTTCGAAACGAACGACGATTACTTCGATTACTACCGCGGCTATCACGCGTTCTGGAAACTCTATGGCATCGGATTGCCCGATGCCGTGCTGAAGAAAGTGTATTTCCAGAATGCGCTGAAGCTGACGCCGGGACTCCCGCAGAACGGTTGGCCGAGGTAGCGCACGTGGTGTCGCGTGGTCTGTTGTGTGTCGCTGCTGCACTCTCGTGCGTTGCAACGACGGCGCTCTCGCAGCGAGGGCTGAGCGCGCTCGATTCCGGGTTGGTGCGCCGCATTCTCCTCGCCGAGGACCGCAGAGACACAACGAGTACGGCGTTCGCTGAAGGCGCACGTCACGCGGACCGGCGTATCCAGGTGCTCGCGCGCCGCGCTGCAGCGCGTGTGCGCGATCCACGCTTCGTTGCACGGGATTCTTTCCCTGCACTTCCAGTTCCGCAGGTGTACGCGGAGCCTGCGTGGCGCCTGCGATTGCGCGCGCTGACACCGCGCACCGAGTGCGCCGCGTTACACACCGCGATGGCCGACAGTGCGTGGCCGGTGCGATTGCGCGCGATGGATCTCGTGCGGCCTGAGTGCGCGCGGGACACAGCCATGACGCGCGTGTTGCGTGATTGGGCCAACGCGGTGCCTGGAAATTCGTCGCGAACCGGCGACGGCGTTTCGTGGCACGCGGCGGCGCACGCGCTCGTCGCGCTGACGAAGGTTGCGCCAACCGATGCGCGTCTCGCGCTGCCGGCGGCAAACACGAGCAGCATTCCGCAGCTGCGCGCGTACGCGGCGCGTGCTGCCGGTGCGCTTGCCGACACGACGGTGCTCAGGCGGCTCGCACGCGACGACAACGACAACGTCAAGGAAGCGGCGATCAGTTCGCTCATGACCGTCGCGAAGCACGACGCGGACGACGAATACATCGCGGCGCTGAACGCGCCGGGATTTCAGGCAGTGCGCGCGGCTGCGCGTGCGCTTGCAGGTTCGCCGCGGCAGGGCGAAGTACTGGCCGCAGTGTTCGCCACATCACGCCGTATTCGCGGCGCGTTGAACGATCCATCGCGCGACGCGCGCATGGCGCTTCTCGAACGTGTCGGTGAATTCGCGACACAGCAGCACCTCAGCGAAATCGGTACGCTGACCGCTGACTTCGATTGTGACGTTGCGCGCGCGGCGATCGCGATCGCCGTGAAGCTGGGCGCGCAGGGCGGACCGGTGCGCTGCACGGCCATGAACGCGATCGTGCCACCCGAGGCCGTCGCGCTCGCACTCGGGCGCGATATTCGATTGCGCGTGACACTCGCGGATTCGAGCGGTGGCGGTTCGTTCGTGGTGAAGCTTCGCGGTGACGTCGCACCCATCATGGCGGCCCGCGTGCTCGCGCTCGCGCGTGAGGGGTACTACAACAACCTCACGTGGCACCGCGTCGAGCACGATTTCGTGATTCAGGGCGGCGGCCCGGGCGCCAACGAATACGTCGGCTATCCGCGCTTCTTTCGTGACGAGCTCGGCACGGTCTCACACGCGCGGGGAACCGTCGGCATGAGCACACGTGGCCACGATACGGGTGACGCGCAGTGGTTCGTCAATTTGCGCGACAATGCCCGGCTCACGCGTGACTACACCGTGTTCGCGGAAGTCATTGAGGGGATCGATGTCGTCGACGGCGTGCTCGAAGGTGACGTGATCGCGCGCATCGAAGTAGTGACTGTACGATGACCCTCCGAGCGGAGCTGGCTGCGCGCGATGCCTGACGAGATTTCGGACGTCCATCTTCGAAAAACGCTCGACGGGCTGCTGCAGGGATTTCAGATCATCGGATTCGATTGGACGTACTTGTACGTCAATCCAGTCGTTGCCGCGCAGGGACGTTCGACGCCCGCGCAGCTGATCGGCCGCAAAATGTGGGATGCGTATCCCGGCATCGATCAGACACCGCTGTTCGACCATATGCGTCGATGCATGACGGATCGTAAGCCGGTGTCGCTCGAAAACCTGTTCGTGTTTCCAAACGGCGACCGCCGCTGGTTCGAGTTGCGCGTCGAACCGGTGCCCGAAGGGATCTGCATTCACTCGGTCGACATCCATTCACGCAAAGAAGCGCAAGCTGCGCTCGAACAGCTGAACGCGGAACTCGAAGGGCGGGTCGAGGCGCGTACCCGCGAACTCGAGAACGTCAACGCCGAGCTCGAAGCGTTTTCGCATTCGGTGTCGCACGACCTGCGCGCGCCGCTGCGTCACGTGAACAGTTTTGCGACCGTGCTGGCGGAGGACGCAAAAGAGCGGCTCACGAACGAAGATCGCGAAAGTCTGGATCGCATCATGCGCGCGACGCAGCGCATGACGGCGATGATCGATGCGCTACTCGAGTTTGCGCGGCTCGGCCGGCATCCGTTGCACATGGAACCCGTCGATCTTGGTCTGCTGGTCCGCGCCGCGCAGTCCGACGTAGAGCCCGATACGCATGGCCGCGAAGTCGTATGGTCGATTCCGCAACTGCCGCATGTGAACGGCGACGAAACGTTGTTGCGACTGGCGATCGTGAACTTGTTCTCGAACGCGCTCAAATACACGCGCGGCCGAACGCCGGCGCGCATCGTCATCGATGCGAAGCACGATGAGCGCGCGGGTGAGCTCGTGTTCTGCGTAAGCGACAACGGCGTCGGCTTCGACATGCGCCACGCGGACAAATTGTTCGGCGTATTTCAGCGCCTGCACGCCGAGAAGGAATTCGACGGCACCGGCATTGGGCTCGCGAACGTGCGGCGCATTGTTGCGCGGCACGGCGGGCGAACGTGGGCCGAAGGGACGGTGGGAACAGGCGCGACGTTTTATTTGTCGCTGCCCGGCGCTGTGACTGCGGCCGGCTAGGACGGCGACCCGCGCCCTTTCTCGAGCGCGGCCAAACGCGCTTCAAGCGCAGCAAGCCGGTCGTCGCTCGACGTTGATGGTGCGTCAGCAGTTCGCGCAGGTGCGGGCGTAACCGTCTTCACCGCTCCGGACGCAGCGGCAGCCGCCGCACCAAGCGCGACACCGCGCGCTGAAAAACGAAGGAACCAGCGGCCGATCGGTCCCAGCCACAACAATCCGAACAATCGCTCGCCAAGCGTCGCGCGAAACGGACTGCGCACGATGAGCACGAAGCTCACGCACAGCATGGTAACGGCGCTGACGAGCATCGCCAGTCCGCCAAAGCTCACCTTGTACCTACCGGGTCCGGTTTCGACGCGACCGGAAATCCCGATGGCAAACATGGCAACGGCACCAACGATCATGAGCCCGGCGACGATCAACGTCGTTCGCCGGCGTCGCTGTGTATCCGGATCGCTGCGGAGTTGCTCGCGCACACCTTCCCGTTCATCGAGCACCGCGCGCATTCCCTTGACGACATCCGCCGGACCAAACCCAAGTAACGCGAGACGGCGCGCTGCGGACGACGTCTGCATCACGCGCGTGAATCCAACGGCAAACAGGATGACAACGGGTATGATCGCGTCGCCGTCGCCGCCAGTGCTCATGGCGCTCACCAACAACGGCGTGATCAACATCAGGAAGAACATCACGAGACCGAGCGTGCCCGCTTCCTGCGAAAACATGCGCACCGGCAGCGGAATCTCCGGCGCAGCGAGTTGCGCATCATCGATCGCTTCGACCAGCGACTCGGCGCGCTCAAACCGATCACTCGGTGTTTTTGCGACGCAACGATCGATCGCCGCACCAAGCGCCGCCGGCAAACCAGGACGCAGCGCGACCGCGGGTGGCGGCAACTCGGTGAGTTGCTTCACCAGGATCTGCTGCGTGTTCGCGCCCGTGATCGCCGGTTTGCCCGTGAGCGCAAACAACGTCACGAGTCCGAGCGAATAGAGATCGCTGCGTCCATCGACGTCATCGCCCGACGCCTGCTCAGGACTCATGTATTCCGGCGTGCCGACGACTTCACCAACGCGCGTGAGTCCCTGCGTCGCGCTCACGGGTGCTTTCATCGCGCGCGCAATTCCGAAGTCCATCAGCAACGCGCGACCGGTCGCACGCTCGAGCATGATGTTGTCGGGCTTGATGTCGCGATGCACCACGCCGCGCCCATGCGCGTATGCGAGCGCGTAGCCGACATCTTGCAACAAGCGCACAAGCGCACGCGTATCGAGCGGCCCGGCCCTGCGAACGCGCTGCGCGAGGCTCTCGCCCTCGACAAACCCCATCGCGAACGCGAGCACGCCATCGCGATCTTCGACCGCGTGCACGGGCACGATGTTCGGATGTGAAAACGATGCTGCAGTGCGCGTCTCGCGCAAAAAGCGTTCGCGCAGCGCAGAATCGCCGGCGAATTCGGGCGGCAAAACTTTGAGCGCTACGAGCCGGTCGAGTTTGACGTCGCGCGCGAGATACACCGCACCCATCCCGCCGCGACCGAGCTCGCGCTCGATCGCGTAGCGGTCACCTAACCGCGATCGGATGTCGTCGACCGACGACGGTGCGGTCAGTGTTTGTGCGGCGCTGGCGCAGCCAGCTTTCTCGGCGCGCCGTGATTGTGCATCATCGCCATCTCACCGACGTTGTTACCGTCCTTTAACTGATAGCCGAGGTCGGTGCGATACGACGCATCGGCGGTGTCGACGATGGGCCATACCTGGCCGCGCTTTGGTACAAACACACCACCAACGACGCCCATGCCGCCAAACCGCACAGTGTCCGCAGTGGGATTCTCGTACACGACGCGCACTTCGTACGTGCGATTTGCCAGAAGATCAGGGCCGAGGTCGTTCCACTTGTAGAAACGCCCGATGGGAATCGAGCGCACGCGTCCCGCGGAATCGCGCACAGGCTCGCCACGCCAGATGACTTTGTTCGCTTCGACGTCGCGGAACTCGATGAACTTGCCGAGGTCGTGCAAGTGTCCGCCCATCGCGAGCAGCGTACCCGACACGGCTGGCTTCGCGACGTATTTCATTTCGAATGTGCCCGGCGGAAGATCGAACGACTTGATGCCGTCTTTCTGACCGACCGGGAACAACACGTCGAGCTGCATCGGGTAGACCTGGCGCATCGGCCAATACCAACCACCCTTCGAGTAGCCGAACACCACGCGCGTGCGCGCACCGCGCACCGCTTCGCCCGTTTCATTCACGAGCATGGCTTTGAGGATGATGCGCTGCCCCTGCGCGAGCGGCATGCCGAACATGCGCTTGGGAAACGAAGCGGCCTCGGTCTCTTTGCTCGCCGCGTATAAGCGCAACGCAATCGGCGCAAACAACTCGCGGCGCTGCGGATCGATGACGTTGACGTGATGGATGTGGGTCGGAGGAATGATCTTGCCTGCACTGTCAACCATTTCGGTGCGCACGCTGCTCGCAAAACCGGCCCACGGGATATCGACGCGCACTGCGGGCGTCACGATCATGCCTTCGTGTTCGCCGACCGCGGCTGGAATGTCGATCGGCGGCATTTCGAGTACGAGCTCGCCGCGCGCAGTATCGAACTTCGCGGCGCCGAGCGGAATGGAATCGAGTGTGACGCGATCGGGATCGATGGACTCCGCGGCGGTGGGTCCTCCGCATGCGGCGAGTCCCAGCGAAAGTCCCAACGTCAGCAGGCGAAAGGAACGACGGGGCATCGAACACCTCATAGGTCAGTCACAGAGCACATGTGCAGTTGGTCCGCGTCCACAATCACCGCCGTCCTACGGCGACGCAAGGGCCTACGGTTTCGACGACCGGCGCTTTACCGGTGTCGGGCCGCACCATAGCGGGGGGAAGGGCGAAGCGGGAGACCCACCACCTTCCTGCGTCACCTAACGTCCCATCGGGGAGCGCGTCCACCCCAATAGCGTTGACGGACACGCCCCCGGGGCGCACGTTCTCAACGCATGGCGCACCTCAGTCACCGTACATGAAGCTTTCGCGCGAACTCTGGGTCGGACTGGCATCGGCGATTTTTCTCGTCGTGCTGTTGGAAGCGTTCGCCGTGCGGCCGTTGAATCAGCAACAGCGCCTCGCGAGCGATTGCGTGCACGCATACCAGACCGCGTACACGGCATCGGACACCGCGGCCATCGACACGCTGCACTACTACTACGGCAGCCGCACGTTGCGCGGCGCGACGTGCGAGTCCATGCGGCTGCAGCTGAATCCAAATCAGATCGTGCGCGATACAACGCAAAAGGTGCCGTCGTATTTCGTGAGGACGTCGCGCTGAGAAACCACGGATGACACAGAGGAACACGGACGAGCACGGATACTACGAAAGCCCTTGGTTGTTGTAGTTAACAAAGGAATTCTGTAGTTGTGGTATCCGTGGTAATCCGTGTGTGTCCGTGTGATCCGTGGTCTGCCGTTGTCGTATCCGCGTAATCCGCGCCCGTCCGCGTGGTCCACTAGTCGTCGAGCGTCGCCACACTCACATCAGCGCTGCCATCGCGTCCGTAGGTCACGAAGACTCGCCACGGCCTGCAGCACACTTCGCAGTCCTCCACATACTCCTGTTCCGTGCCGCTCCCGGGATCAAGCGTGATTTCCACGGGTTCACTGCAATGCGGGCAATACACCACCGTCGCGCTCTCGGCCGTGCCATCCCCCAGCGGAAATTCCTCGTCCAGCGCGTCGTTTTCGTCCGTAGATTCGGCCACGGCGAAGACTGGCATGCGTTCAGTGACCCGCGCAAGTTTCGCCAGTCGAATGAGAGCCGGTGCGTGATTCCCGGCCCTTGCGTTCCTCAATCCCACACCAATGCTGGCTCATCTCGTTCTCGCCATCGCGGCGCAGCAAACCGGCGCACCGCCGGCTACGCCACTGCCGCCGTCACCCGTCGCGCGCATCGCCATTACGCCCGATACGCGACAGATCCAGGCCGGCGACACGATCCGGTTTAGCGCCCGCGCGCTCGACGCCACCGGTCAGCCGGTACCGAACGCGCGCATTCTGTTCCGCGGCGGCGGCGAAGGCGGTGAAATCGACAGCACGGGCAAGCTGATCGCCGGCACCCCGGGCGTCATGAACCTTGCCGTGACCGCGCTCGTCGACGGACGCGCGCCGAAAGTCGAAGTGGTCGAGATCAAACTCGCCGCGGGGCCCGCTGCCCGCGTCACGGTGCGACAGAACATCCGACAACTCGCCATCGGCCAGCGTATCACGCTCGACGCCCAATCGTACTCCGCGTCAGGCGATGAACGACTCGGCGACGTGTTCGCGTGGAGCAGCTCGGCACCGGATATCGTGCGCGTCGAGCCCAACGATGGCGTGATCACGGCCATTTCCGCCGGCACCGCAACAATCAGCGTAACCACCGGCCGCGCGGTCACGCGCATTCCCGTTACTGTGGTGGTCACGCGCGTGATGATGGTCGAAGTGACGCCGGTGCGCGCGAACGTACGCCAGGGCGACGTGGTGCGCTTCAAGTTCACCGCGCGCGATGGCACCGGAAAAGAAATTCCGGGCCTCGACGCCGAGTGGTCGATGACGGGCGGCGAAGGACTCGTTGAACAGGATGGCGCGTTCGTTGGCTACAACGCCAATGCGAAATACGTCGTGAGCGCAAACGTCGGTGGGCGCGTCGCGCAGGCAATTGTACAAGTTGGATATCGCGATGTGCGGCGTCCCGCGACGATTGTTTCGCGCCTGCCGCGCACGCAATTCACGACGTCCGAAGTCTGGATCCATCCCAACGGCAACGTCGCGTACCTCGGCACGCACGGCGGTGGCGATCGCTTCTACTCGATCGACATTCGCGATCCCGCGAAGCCGGTAATCGTTGATTCTGTTGTGATGAACACGCGCCTCGTCAACGACATCATGACGACGGCTGACGGCAAGTATCTCGTCGCGACGCGCGAAGGCGCCGCAGATCGCAAGAACGGCATCGTCATTTGTTCGCTCGAAGATCCACTGCGTCCGAAGGTCATCAGCGAATTCACGGACGGCGTTACGGCGGGCGTGCACTCGGCGTTCGTGTACACGCAGCCGCGCCATGGCACGCACATCTATCTCACCAACGATGCGACGGGCGCGCTGCACATCATCGACATCAACGATCCCGCGAAGCCAAAAGAAGTCGCGGTATGGAAGACGCCGCGCGCAGATGCGGGCCGCTATTTACACGACGTCGATGTGCAGGACGGTCTGCTCTACGGCAGCTGGTGGAACGACGGACTCGTAATTCTCGACGTCGGCAACGGCATTCGCGGCGGCACACCCGCGGCGCCGAAGTTCGTGTCGCAGTACAAGTACGATCTCAGCGCGATGTATCGCGACGTCGGTATTGAGAGCGGCGCGGCGCACACGCGCGGTACGCACACGGCGTGGCGGCATAAGAACTACGTATTCATCGCCGACGAGGTGTATCGCGGCAGCGAAGTGAAAGGCGCAAAAGACGCGGCCGCGGATCAGATGTTCGGCAACCTGCAGGTGATCGACATCAGCGACATCACCAAGCCGCGCGCAGTGGCGCACTACAAGCCGGAATACGGCGGCGTGCACAACGTGTGGGTCGCGGGCGACACGCTGTATATGGGTGTGTACGACGGCGGCTTCCGCGTGTTCGATATTTCGGGCGAACTACGCGGCGATCTCCGCGAGCAAGGGCGCGAGATCGCGAGCGTCTACACCGGCGACATGGACGGCAACACCAAGAACAAAGCGAACACGTGGGGCGTGGTCGTGAACAAGAAAGACGGCCTCGCCTACGTGAACGATTTTTACAACGGCCTGTGGGTGATCAGGATCGAGCCGAGGCCCAGGGTGATTATTCCGTAGCTACGCCGGTTTTTTCCGCAGCGCCAATCCCAGGCTCAACAGCGACACCCCGAGCGCGACGTACGAGATCATCGGACTCGCGCCACCGCGGCCTGTGTTGGCTTCAGCGACCGCAGTCGTGTCGGGCGGAGGTGCGAGCACCGTCGCCGACGCCGGACGATCCGTGCCACGCGGCCCGGTCCAGCTCGCCAGTTCGCCGTCCGCATAGGTCTGCAACACCGGCCACACGAGTTCCGTCGCGTCCTTCGGATTCGTCGCGTTGAACGTGAACTCGGCGAAGTGTTCGACGGGCAGATTGCCCGTCCACACCGCACCCGTGATGCGCTTCGCGGTGTCGCGCAGAATCTCGAGTTTCCACCCCGGCGTATCCATGAAGCCCGACACGCGCAGCGACGCCGGGAACGTGATCTGTACGCGCGTCGTCGCAACGCCGCGCTCGTTGGGCACGCGAATCGTGTAACGCTCGCGCGCGCCAGCCGTGGAATTGCGCGGATACACAACGGCGTGGGCCCATGTCATCACAGGCACGATGAGCGCAACAGCAAATGCAATCGCGGTCAATGAGACGATGCGTTTGCGCGCGGAGACCTTGCTTGCGACGGTCATTGTTCCGATCCCGAATGTGTGTGTTGACTGTGGTCGACGCCGTCTTTCGCCGGCGGCGAGATGTACGAAAGAAAACCCCCAACTATCACGACTAGCCAGAGTACGGCGACTTCGCGGCGCAACGAGGCGACGAACTCGCCCGCGTTACTCGTGCTTTTCTCGAGCGCCGGCAACACGCGGAAGCGATGATACGCGCCAAAGCCGACCAGAACGGCAAGCCCGGCAACTTTGATCATCGCGGCAATACCATACGATGACGTCCAATCACCCGATAGCGGATGAATCAACAGCGTCTGCGCAATACCACTGATCGCGATCGCTATGACGGCGATCAATGCAACCGATGAGACGCGTTTGGTATCTGCGATGAATTGTGCCGGCTCAACGCGCTCGCGCATCGACAGCCACACGAGCCCGCCAAGCCACGCAGCAAGCGCGAGCAGGTGCACGGCCTTGAGCGGAATCGAGATGATCGGCTGAAACGCCGCCGAATGTCCGACGGCCGCGCTCGCAAGCAACCCCACAATCGCGAGTCCCAGTGCGAGCCCTGCGCGACGCGCGAGTACGAGCGCCCACAACGGCGGCACAGCGAGAATCGTGCGCCACAACTCCGCCTGCCCCACCGTGCTGCCCAGCGCTGCACCAATCCACGCGCCCGTCAGTCGATGATCGGGGGCCGTGTTGATCAGCCACGCCACGAGATGCAATGCAAGCAACACAGGCGCCGCAATCGCCAGCGAACGCGCAACGCGTTCGATGCCGGTGCCGGTGCTATTTGCCGCGCCACGCGCAGTCGTCAGAAAAAACAGAATGCCTGCGAGCGCGGCGAGTGAACCTACGCCGAGTCCGCGCAACGTCGATGGCAGTGCGGGCGCTCCACCAACCGACGGGCCCCACGGTTTGGCGGCCTCTTCAACGTCCGCGGGCATCGGCGGTGGTGCGCTGACGGTCGCGCCGATCGTAAAAACAAAACTGCCCGACACGGGATGCCCGTCTTCGGACACCACGTGCCACACGAGTCGATATGCACCGGGCTCGAGTTCGTTCGCCGGCGCAAGCAACACGTATGCGTTGCGCGGATCGCCCATGAGCGCGAGCGGCGTGCGTCCACCACCGGTCGCAATCAGCTCGGCCTTCGCTACACCAGCTTCGACGGGTTCACTGAACTCGAGACGAAACTGTTCGGGACTTTCGCTCAGCCGGCTATCAGCCGCCGGCGTCGATGAAACGAGCGTGACGTGTGCGCTCGCAACGGCATAGATCCGGAGGATCGCCGCCGCTGCGAGCGCACACGCCAAACCCAGTCGTCGCACTACCTCAGAACCCGTACTTCAGGTTCGCGACGAACGTACGCTGCGGGAACGGATGGAACAGGAAGTATTTCCGGTTGAGCATGTTGTCGATGCCACCACCCAACGTCCAATGCGGCGTCAACCGATGATTGATGTGCGAGTCGAGCACGAACCACGACGTAAAGCCCTGGTACGTGTTGTAGCGAACGTCCGCATTGTCGAGCGTCGTCCACACGCGGTCACTGTAACGTCCGGCGAGGTTGAACGACCACTTCTCGTTCGGGCGATACGTCGCCGACAACGTGCCGCGCCAATCTGGAATGTTCGGCAAACGCTTGCCTTCAATGTCTTCAGGCGTACCGCCCGCGTTCGCCGCGCCATCGATCTCCAGCGTACGCGCGTGCAGGTACGTCACGTTACCCGACAACTCGAGTCCGCGGATGAACACATTGTTGCTGCCCCATAACAGCTCCGCGCCTGTCGCGCGCACGTGATCGACGTTCGCTGCGTACGAGTACAGCGTCGGCGAACCCTGCACGAGCGGCAGGAACTGCGAGATGATCGCGTCGTGCACGTCATCATTGAAAATCGACAATTGAAGGCGGCCACGATCGAACAGCCGCTCGATGCGCAGCTCGGACGCGAGCACGTTGTCCGGCTTGATGTTCGGGTTCGGCGACGTGAACGTCGCGCCCGTCGTTACGAGTTGATACAACTCCGACGCCGTCGCAAAGCGGTACGCTTGACCCAGTGACGCCGTGAACGCCCAGTCTTCATTCGGGCTCCAGCCGAATACCGCTTTCGGCGAGAACTTCGCAAAGTCGAGACCCGGTTGATTGACCGTCGTTGCGCCGTTCTGGTTGAAGCCATCGAACGCGCGCCATTTCTCGTAACGGCCGCCCACCGTGAGTTTCATCTTGTCCGAGATCTGCCACGCGTCCTGCACCCACAGCGCCTGCATTTCCGTCTTGCCTTCGCCAATCGTCGCGACGGTACCGAGCGCGCCGTTGCGCCATTCCGTCGTGTTGTACGTCGTGTTGTCCAGCGTATAACGATCCGTGTGAATGCCTGCGCTGATCGCGTGCTTGCCACTGCCCGGACGCAGCGTGCCCTTCGCATCGATCGTGTACCAACCGGTTCCATCCAGCACTGCGGCGCGGCCATTCGTGCCGTACGTCGTATCCGTTCCCGACGCCGTCGTTGGCGACCGCTGTTGGTCCTTGTCGAAACTGTAGCGCGTTCCGACGAGCTCGAAATCCCACGCGCCCTTCGTGTCACTGCGGAGCGACGCGGTCTGCGCGTTGTGCTGCTGAACCAGATTGTAGTAGCTCGTCGCGAAACCAGCCTGACCCGCGAACGTCGGTCCGTTCGTGTTCGTGTTGGTGAGATACGACTGCACGCGCGAGTTCGCGTCGTTCTCCCAGTAACCGAGCGTCACCGCCGCGAGAATCGTCGGAGAGAGTTCATACGCGGCCTTGAGTTTTACGTTCGTCATATCCGTGTGCAACAAGCCCGACGCGCCGAGCACGTTCGCCGAAGCGTTGAGCTTGTTCGAATCGGGATACGCACCCGACGTGTTCGCCGGGAATCCGCCGCTCGTCACGTACGCGAGCGGCTGACTCGCGCTCTTCTGATAGTTACCGCTGCCCCACATCGCAAACTTGCCCCACCGATTGCCGAGGTTGAGCGTCGTTTGCGACGTCATGTACTCGTCTTTCGTCCCGTACAGCGAGTGCGTTTGCAACGCCTGTGTCTGATTGACAGAACCTTCGAACTTGTCCGGCAACCGCGTGGTGATTTCCATGACAGCGCCCATCGAGTTGCCGGCGTACGCCGCGGAGAACGGTCCGAACATCACGTCGATGCGCTTGATCTCCGAGGGCGCAACGAGTCCCCATCGCGGTCCGCCCAGCGTGTTGTTGTTCGCGACGAGTGAGTTGAGCGGCACACCGTCCGCGAAGATCAGCGTGCGCGCACTCGAACTCGTGCCCCATACGCGCGTACCGAACGTCACCTGCGTATCGCCGTTATTGCGCTTACGCATGAAGATCGTCGGCAGGTATTTCACCGCGTCATGCGTGTCGATCATGTTGACCGTTTCTTCCGCCTTCATCGCCGTAATTGCGGCAGTGGTCGGAAGCACGTCGGCCTGAATCGCGGCAATCTCGGGAGCGTCGCGCCCCGATTCGATCTGCACTGCGCTCAGGCTGATCGAGATGTCCTGGAGACGGAAGTTCGCGGTGATGGCTCCCGCGCTGACGGTCGCGGCCGACGTATCCGGCGCAAAGCCGAATCGGCGCGCCACCAGTTTCACGGCACCCGCCGGTACATCGGCGATGCGGAACCGCCCCTTCGCGTCAGTGACCGCGCCGAGGCGCGTGCCAACGACGAAAACGGTCGCTTGCACAACGGGGGCGCTGTCGCGCGACGCGATGACCGTGCCCGTGATCGTGCCCTGCGCAACAGCAGACGAGGTGATGCACAATGCGCTCGCGAAGCCTGCAGCGGCGACGCGCAGTCGAGTTGTCACGTACATGTCTTGTCGAAGTCCCTGATCGATTGGCTCCGCGACGCCACGCGCATGTGCGCGCACACGTCACCCGGATGGGCGAGCGGAGTGAACGATGGAAGGTTCTTCCCGTCGCGCGGCGTACTCGCGCGTCGACGAGCCGATCAGGTCAGGCTGGGAGGCCCGTTCGCAAATGGAATGACGACGTCGCCGCGCGTGATCGGCGCGAATTCCGGCAACGCCGGTACATCAGAAGTCGGTACATCGACGATCGACGCAACGATCGCCGCAGTTGGCAATGCAATCGGCGCCGACGTGCTCGCACAATCACCGAGACACGCGCAGCATTCACTCGTTGGCCCGTTGCCCGAATCGTCGGGCATCGCGTGATGGCCTCCATGCGCATCCGGCGACACCACCGAGAGCGGTGCGTCGTGAACCGGACATATCATGACACCCGGAGGCTCGACGAGCGCAATCGTGACCCAGAGGGCCGTGATTGCGCCTACGATCCGGATGAAAGGCTTGGACGCCATGGGGCGACAGTATACAGTCACCTGCCCCATCGCGCGATGTTAGCTGGATCACACGCCCCAGCGCCGCCGCGTTAAGTCGCGGCGGGTGAACTACTTAGTCCTGCGCCTTCGTTACGAAGCAGACGCGACGATGCGCTCGGCCAGCGTCTCCCGCATGCCGTTTGCGATCGTCCATTTGCCTTTGCGTTCGCTCAGGATGAGCGGCGTACCTTCGACGAAGAAGTCGTCGACGATGCACCATTGCCCGTTCTTCGGGCGCATGATGAACACGCGCGACTCGCCCGACTTCGGCACTGCGAGCGTCAGCCCACGAACCTTGGTCCAGTCCGAGACCATCGACACCGTGCCGTACCCAGGGAACGCGGCGACACCAACCGAGTCGACGACACCCTTCCACAAATAGCAGCCACGCGAAACGGGCGCACCGCGCACGAGCATTTGCACGCGCGCGACCTGTGAGGGATGGATGTTGGCGGTGTCGCTCTTGTACGCGTCGAAACTCGCGTATTCCTGCGACAGCTTGATGCGCACGCCGCGGTACGTGATGCTCGGACCGCCGATGTAATCCTCGTTTTCGACGGGCGTGTCGGCATGCGCGGCGGACCAGATCGCGTACAAACCGAGTAACACCGCGATGCCGCCGAGGGCCAGCTTGAGATGAACGCGATTCATAGCACTACCTCCTGCCTTACAGACGGGACCAGTCGCGCGTCGGTCAGCAGGACAAAGCGAGTTCTGTGACGGTGACGAATCGCAGTGTGATAGCCATGACGCACTCTGGCGCCTTGCTGGCGGCAGGC
The DNA here is from genome assembly GCA_035277145.1 of Gemmatimonadaceae bacterium. Classification (GTDB taxonomy): domain Bacteria; phylum Gemmatimonadota; class Gemmatimonadetes; order Gemmatimonadales; family Gemmatimonadaceae; genus DASRAP01. The sequence continues at coordinate 31,601 of DATELA010000077.1, forward strand.
GTTAGCGTCTGAGCACTATGAGAACCTATCGCCCGCTGTCTGTAGTCGTCGCGCTCGTTGTCAGCGCGAGCGCTGCCGTCGCACAAAACGCGACGGACCGATTTGCCGCCGTTCGTGACACCATCAACGCGATTCTCGCAGCCGGTGCGCACGCATCGATCAGCGTGGCCGTCGCGCGCAACGATTCCATTCTCTGGCAAGAAGGATTCGGCTTCGCAAATCGCGAAAAACAAATTCGCGCGACAGCCCAAACCATGTATTCGCTCGCATCGATCTCGAAGCCGTTCACGGCAACGGCGATCATGGTGCTTGCGCAGCGCGGCAAGATCGATATCGAACGCCCTGCGAACGACTATCTCGGCTCAGCGAAACTCGTTGCGCATGAAGGCACGGCAAACGAGATGACGGTGCGACGCATTCTGAGCCACACCGCCGGATTGCCGCTGCACTACCAGTTTTTCTATGAAGGCGGACCGAAGCTTCACAGCGACGACATCGCCATCACGAAGTACGGTTTCGCGGGATACAAACCGGGCGAGACGTATCTCTATTCAAACCTGGGCTTCGGAATACTCGGCTACATCGCGGGGCGTGTGGGCGGATCCAATTACGAAACGTTTCTGAAGAACGAAGTGCTTGGCCCGCTGCGGCTCAGCAATACGACGGTGAGCACGGGCGCCGGGCTCGGCGACCGCGCGGCGATTCGTTACGACGCGCAACGCAATCCGATTCCGCCGTACGCATTTGATCACACGGGCGCGTCGGGGGTGTGGTCGAGCGCAAACGATCTCGTGCGATTCGGGATGTTTCATGCGAATCTCGGCGCACCGAGCTCGGTGTTGTCGCCGACGACGCGCGAACGCATGCAGCGTGTGGAAGCGCCGGAGACTGCACCGGGTTCGTCGTACGGACTCGGCTGGGGATTGCTCGAGAACGACCGTGGATATCGTCGCGTGTCACACACGGGCGGAATGCCCGGCGTAACAACGGTGCTCAATTTGTATCCGTCTGAGCGTGTGGTGATCGTGGTACTGGCGAACACCGCCGGCGCGCCGATTGGCCGCGTGGCGAACATGCTCGCATCTATAGTATTGCCGAACTACGTGCTTGGGCCGGTTACAGCGCCTCCGGCGCCGCCGCCCGCGCCAAAGCTTGGTGGAGTGTGGCGCGGATCGATTCTCGTCGATGGTACTTCGATTCCGCTCACGCTGAACCTTGCGGACAGCGGCGCGTCGTATTCGCGTCTTGGCTCAAGCGACTCGGTGCGCATTGCGCAAGGCGGATACAACGCGCGCACCGGGTGGATGAACGTGCTGATCGCGGGAAGCATCCGCGCACCGGATGCGACGCCGGCGAATGACACGAGCGGCGTGCGCATCCAGGTGAGCATGCGACTGCACGGCGATAAGCTCAGCGGTTGGGCGACCGCGCTTTCGCCCGGGCCGATCGCGTATGGTGCGGTGTCGTATTGGGCGGAAGTGCGGCGATAGCGGAGACTGGGAACTACGAATCGCGGAACACGCGGACACACACGGAACACGCGGATATGACAACGGTAGACCACGGATCACACGGATAAACACGGATCACACGGACACGACAACTGCAAATTCTTTGTTAACTGCAACAACAAGTCATTTGTAGTATCCGTGTTCATCCGTGGCAGTTTCCGTGTCGTCCGTGGTCGCAGTTGTAGTACCTGCCCTTACCTGAGTTGCCCCCTCACGGCGCCACCAGGAAATGCCGTGCTGTGCACGTTCACGTAATACAGTTCGGGGTTCGCGAGGAGATCCGCGAGCACGGCAGCAGTGCGTGGCCGCGCGACACCGCGCAACTGCGACGGCTGATCCGCGAGCGATGCAACGGGATTACCCGCTTCGAGAAAGTCCCAGTGAATCGGGCCGTTCACGCCGGCGGCCGCTTTGTGAATGTGCGCGCGGTTGTACGTCTCGCCGCTCTTGTTGTTGACGCTGAACAAGAACTCGATCGTTCCATCGGCGAACACCATCACGTGCGCCGAACCTTTCGACGTCGACGTGCTTGCGCCGTTCGGTTCGTTCTCCGCGCGGAGCGTGACATTGAAGACGGTGGGCGGCGCGGCATCTGCGCCAATGGAGGACGACGGGGCGAGTGGACTGGTGGAAAGGTTCGTCGGGGTCCCGTCTGCACAAGCAACGACGGCGACTACTACACACGCATGAACGCAGCGCATACGACCTCCGGCGGGTGTGGGTGACGCGCGGCGAGCCGCGCAATCGCATGGAGTGCAAAGTCCGTGCGGGATCGCGACGTTACCGCGGGCCGGGTTGGGTCGCTAGTCCGGTGTAGTCGGGATCTGCATCGACGCGTGACGCGACCACGCAACAACTCGCTCGTCTAGCGCGCGCGCAAATAGTCGGTTGGGTACAGCGTCACCGACACTCCAATCGTTCCGTACGCCTCGGGTGACGATGACGTGACCGTTACGAGTCCGAGACCCTGAGCGAGCGCGCGTACGCGTCCATCGGGCTTCACGTCGAGAACGTCCGGCGTCGTGGTTGCATACGTCACCGCCGCGACGACGGGAATCCACGAGACCGGGTCGCAATAGGTGTAATAACCGCCTTCGGTGCGACGGGTCGCCTCAGTAACTTCGCGCACCTGCGCGTAGAGCCGTGTACTGTCACCGAGCTTCACATTGATCGACATGTCGCCGTCGGCGTCACCGGCGAGCACTACGAAGTGCGTACCGACAGCGTCGGCGCAGTTGGGGCCGGGTTCGGAGGTGCCGGAGCACGCGAGCATCGCAAGCAGAACGAGTGCGTATCGCATCGTTTTGGCCACCATACGCAGGCCTCGTACGCCGCGCAAGGGAACCAGCGGCCCGGGCTACTCCAGCTGCAGGTTCACCAACCCGCGGCGCCAGGACGCGTCCACGATGACGAGTATGTGTCCCGCGTTGGCGAACGCCGGCATACCAACTTTGTAAATCGCCCCAACCTCGAACGCTTTGCCCGGATGGTCGGGGATCTGCGCTGTCGACAAGCCCGACGCGGTCGCGCGCGCGAAATCAAATCCTGCGAGGAGCGCAGTCGAGTCGCGCGGTTCGAGCGAGATGCTGCACGTCATTTTCACGTTGCGCTCCATCGCGGAGCTGCAACCGCCGACGCGCACGCTTTCCGGCAGCCGTTCGATACTCAGCATGTTGCGCACGACGGTGCGGTACGCAAAGTGCGCATAGACGATGCTCGCGCCGTAGAGGATCGACGCGAGCGCAACCACGACTTTGGCCCAGAACCACAATCGCGTGCGCACGAGTGCAGCGTAGCCAGCGACCGTCATAGCGCGACGACGACTCTCCGTCCGCTGAATTCCACGCCGCGTTTTTCCGTCGCGCCCGCGACGCGCACGTCGATCTTCATCGGCGATTGCGACAGCATGCGCGACCCACGTTCCAGTTCCAGCGTCAACGTGCGTGCACGATCGTTCCACCGCATTTGCAATCCCATCCACTCTCCGCGCCGATAGTTGAAGCTGATACCATCGTCGTCGTACATCGTGCGCACACCATCCGCGCCCGGATACACAGCCAGCGTGAGTGGTTCATCGCTCGGCTCCTGCGCGTATTGCCTGACGGGGCCCATTGGAATCACCGCGCCGGCGCGCACATACAACGGCGTCGTCATGATGTCGACCGCGCGCTCGATTTCGCGGCCACCGTCTGCGCGTTCTTCGGTCCAGAAATCAAACCACGCACCGCGCGGCAAATAGACTTTACGCACCGTCGCGCCTTTCTCAACAACCGGCGCGACGAGCATGTCACTGCCCCACAAGAACTCGTCACCGCGCGCGACAGCGACCGGGTCATCCGCGTGATGCAACCACAGCGCGCGCATTAGCGGCAAACCTGAATCGCGCGCTTCGCGCATTGCCGTGTACACGTACGGCATCAACCGATAGCGCAACTCGAGATACTTTCGCGCGACGGCTTCGACGTTCTTGTTTTGCAATTCTTCCGGTGCTGCGCGCCACTGCCCCGCCTCGAACGGACCACCGTCGCCGCCGTCCCAACCCCACGGCAACTTCAAATGCCAGTTGCGCCCGTGCGAACGGAAACTCGGACAGAACGCGCCGAACTGAAACCAGCGCGCGTGCAATTCACCCGTGTATTCCGCGGTCGGATTGAATCCGCCGATGTCAGTGCCCCAATAAGGAAAGCCCGATAAGCCCGTGTTGATCGCAACCGAGACGTGCGTCGCGAGCGTTTCCCATCGCGCTTGCACGTCGCCCGACCAGATGAATCCGCCGTAGCGCTGAATGCCGGGGCTCGCGTTCCTATGCAACGCAAACGGACGCTCGTTCGGTTTGAGCTGCTGCGTGCCTTCCCAATACATACGATGGCGATTCAATCGCGACGGTCCGTCGAGACCGTCACCTTGATCGGGCCACCAGCCGTCGACGCCCATGTCCATCGCCGTTTTGTGCACGGGCCAATAACACGACACCTGCCGATCCGGAGGCCAGCGATCATCCGGCGTTCTCCCACTCGGCAGCGCCGGCGCGGTACACGGATCGTTCACGGTTCCGGTGAGACGGCGTCCTTCAATCACGACGTGCACGACGGTGCGAAAGTGCATCGCGTGCAGCGCGTCCATCATCTGCTTCGGATTCGGAAAGTTTCCCGTGTGCCACGTGAACTCGCCGTTGCGCGTGTTCCATCCTGACGGGGCGAATTCCGTGCCGAGCCAGATGAGTGCGTCGCACGGCAACTTTTTTTCGCGAAACGTGCGCGCGACGCCCATGATTTCATCGGGACCGCCGAGCGTGCGGTGCGATTGCATGTATCCGAATGCCCACTTCGGTGGCGTCTCGGGAAGTCCGGTAATGCGCGCGTACTCCCGCATCACCACTTTCGGATCGCGCGACGCAACGATGAACACATCGAGCGGTAGCGCGGACGCTGCGGGCGGCGTGAACTTGCCCGTTGCTCCGGTGAAATCGAACGCGCCGTATGGTTGATGGATGAACATCGCCCAGCCATCGGCGGTGCCGATCAACCACTGCACCGGCGCGCGTGTGCCGTGCGTCGCGAGACGGAATCCGCCTTGACCATTGCGCATTGGATCGGCGGAACCGCGACGATCGAATTGCGGACCGCCTTCGCCGAGCCCGAGCAGCGGGCCTGAACCAAGCGCGAACGACATTCCCGGATCTCTCGCGCTGAGTACGAGCGTTTGCAACACTTCGCCGCGTGCGTTGTCGATGTGCAGCGTGGGCGGACCATCGGTAAAACGCACGGACATATCACCGGCGCGCACACGGCGCACGCCGGCGCTGTCACGCGTGCGTGTCACGGAGCGACCAAGGCGTTCATCGACGAGTGCACCGGTGAATGCAACTGGCGTTGTTGCGCCGTTCTCGATCGGCATGACGGTGATGCGTGCCGTCGTCGCGCTCAGCGACCACACGGAAATCTCAACCGGTTTTCCCGCGACAATTATCTCGGCTGCTTCGTCAACGCCGAATCGGCCCGCAAATACAGCGCTTGCGCCGAGGGCGCCGAGTGATTTGATCGCGTCGCGGCGGGAAAGGTGTTGCTGTGACATCAGGCAGCATCTCCGGTAAACACGCACTCTGTCAGCGTTCGCGCGTCAGCGAGCTGATCCAGCGATTGTAGCATGACGACTGCGGCTTCGGTGCGCGCAGCGTTGAGCACGCGCCCAGCGCACGAGCGGAACTTGTCGTCGAGTTCTTTCGCAGTTGCCGGTCGCGCAGGATAACCGCGCGCACCGTCGGCATATGCGCTGAGCGTCCTGCCGTCGCGAAGTTTGATAGTCACACGTGCCTGCGTGAGTGCCGGCGCTTCGGAGCGCAGCGTTGCGTCAACGCTCATGGCAACACGCGACCGCACGCCGGTAATTCCCGCGTCGTTCATCAGCGCCGGCTCGAACGTGTCGAGCCCCACCCGGCCCGAAACCACAGCCGCCGCGGCGCAGTGTTGCATGCTGAACTTGGCCTCCAAACCTGACGCCGGCTGCGGGTACGTCAGTATGGTCGGCGTGACTGCATCCACGCCAATTGCAATTGCTTCGACGTCCGAATCGGTGAAACGGTGCTCGCGCTTCAAATCAAGAATTGCGTCGAGCGCAGGATGCGTCGCTGCGCACGACGGATAGAGCTTGATGGTCACACCTGTTTCGAGAATCTCCCATCGGGTACCGAGCGTGTGAAGCGCATCGCCCAGTTCGGTGTGCTCGCTTCCCATCGCCAGCAGCAACCCCTGCTTCCCATCGAGAGCGCGCGGCGACGCGGTGAGTCCGTTGTTCGCGAGCAACGCGGCCATGATACCGTTGCGCGCCGCAAGCCCAGCGTGCAGCGGCTTAGTATCGGTTCCGAAATTCTCTTTCAGACCAGACGCCTCGGACGCTGCGACTGCGAGACAATGCGCGACTGCTGTGCGGTCAAGGCCAAGCAGTCGCGCCGCGGCGGCGGCCGCACCGATAGTGCCGAGTGTGGAGGTGCAATGCCAGCCTTGAGTGTAGTGGCGCGGGTTCATGGCGCGGCCGAGCACCGCTTCGATCTCGAAACCCACGACATATGCGTCGAGCAACGCACGACCCGATGCATGCGCGAGTTCGCCCGCTGCGAGTGCCGCGGCCACGAGGGGAGCACTTGGATGGGCGAGCGACACGAAACACATGTCGTCGAAGTCGAGCGCGTGCGCGGCAGTGCCGTTGGCGAGTGCGGCCCAGCTTGCACTCGTGACATCAGGCGTACCGATGATTCGGCAGCGCGGCTCGCCTCCTTCGGACCGTGCAGCAGCATGCACCGCGCGCGCCGAAGGCTCGAGCGTACCGGCAAGCATGACGCCAATCGTATCCAACCACGCAACGCCGGCGGCCGCGCGCGCGGCGGCC
>DATELA010000078.1:0-3190 GCA_035277145.1 Gemmatimonadaceae bacterium
CCAATCGCGTCGCGCGCACCGCGTCGGCGAGCCCCGCTCGTCCACTCATCATGATGACCGGCACGTCGGGCAGCTGCGCACGCAACTGCTCGAGCGTCGCGAGTCCGTCCAACTGGCCCGGCATCATCAAGTCGAGCAGCACTGCGTCGGGTTCGGTGTCCCGCGCAGCACCGAGACCGTCAGAGCCATTCGCGGCGTCACGAGCTTCGTAACCTTCACCCGTCAGCAGCGCGCCGATCATGCGCCGAATGTTCGGCTCGTCGTCGATTACGAGAACGCTGGGCACTTACCGTTCCTCGGTTGCGCGCGCAATGCGCGCTGGATCGCCGCGTTCGGCAAGCAGTTTCGTCACGAATCGCTGCGCCTCGGACACGCGTTCCACTTCGAGCGCCATTGCGTCGACCGACATTTGCACCTGCGCGATTTGCTGTTGAAGCGACGAGATGGCGTGGGGATCAACCTGCTGATTGCGCGATTTGAGCCACCCGAAGATCGCATACCCGAGTCCCCACAACAGCGCGAACGAGCCCAGCATCGCGACCAGCGCGATCACCATTTCTTCGTCGCTCATTTCTCCTCCGGCGCACCCGAGCGAACCTGAGGTGCGCGTTGTTCGGCAAGCAGCTTCGTCGTGAAGCGCTGTCCCTCGCTGATGCGTTCAATTTCCACTGCGATCGACTCGATCGCGTGCTCCATGCGCTCAAGACGCGCCTCGACGTCGCCCGAGAGACGCGCGTTACTCCCTTTGTTCTCGATGCGCTTTGCCAGCGCTCGCGCGATCGGATATCCGATCATCGTGATGCCTGTCATCACGAACAGCGCAATCGGAATCGCCTCGCCCGGCACGTTACCCTGCATGCCACTCTCCAGTTATGGCGGGAAGACCAGCGTTCACCGGCACCGCAAACCCAATCTCGGTGGCGCCCGGTTCACTGGACGCAAACACTTCGCCGCCGTGTGCTTCAACAGACTGACGGGCAATGGCGAGGCCGAGCCCCGTCCCGCCCGGCTTGTCGGTGACATACGGCTCCCAGATCGCCTCAAGTTTCGCCGCCGGTATCCCGTGCCCGGTATCGCGCACCGCGATTCGAACGCCGTCGGCGTTGCGGACCTGCGTTGCGCGTACCGTAACGGTGATCTCGCCCGCCTCACCGCACGCATCGACCGCATTGAGCAGCAGATTCGCGAGCGTGCGCGAAAGTACGTCGTAGTGGCCACGAACCGGCGGCACTGACGCGACATCCAGTTTGAGCCGCAATCGCTCGGGCACCGTCGCGCGAGCGGTGTACGCGACCATGTCACTGACGTCGATGTCGGCGACCGGGCCTTCGGGGAGGCGGCCGAACTGCGCAAAACTGCGCGCCATCGTCTCGAGTCGCTCTGTCTCTGTCGCGACGACGTCGAGCGCCTCGCTCGCGCCCGCCGGCGCGTCGCGGCGCAGTCGCGCGAGCGCAAACCGAATGGGCGTGAGTGGATTCTTCAGCTCATGCGCAAATCGGCGCGACGATTCCCGGAACGCGCGCAGACGTTCCGCTTCCACGGCGCGCGCCCGGCCTGTCTCGAGCTGCTCAGCCATCGTGCGCATACGAGCGCGCAACACTTCAAACTCCGGAGCGCCGCGAGTCTCGGCGAGCGGAAGCGCTTCTCCGCGCGCGATGAGTTCCGTCCATCCGACGAGTTCGTGAACGGGTCTGCTCAGTTGCCGCGTCAGATGCCCCGCAACCCACCACGCGACGAACGCCAGAATCGCGAGCGCCGTGATCAGCGCACTGATGATGAGCGGCGTGGCGTGCTCAACCATGAACCGCAGCCGCCGCGCGAACGTCGCCGATTCGCTCAACTGGACCTCCAGCGAATCGACCGCAGCGCGTTGCGACGGAGTCAGCCGGGCGGCGCGCGCAGCGGCGATCGCCGTGCTGCCGGACTCGGCGACCTTGTCCCACGCAGCGCCGCCGCCGAGCAACTGCGCCACGCCGCTATACGCCACCACGGAGACGGTTCCCACGACCAGCATGGGAATCGCCGCGAACAGCATCAGGATCAGCAGGAGCCGAGCGCGGAATGCGACGCGAACCACGGTCTCAGGTGCAGGGCAGAATGGAGGGCGGTTTCGCTCGGAAAGTAGGCGCCGGGGGCCGGGTGTGCACCCGCGCCACGCCGAGCCAGTACGCGTATCGGCTGACAAAACCGCCCGGCGCGACTAGCTTTCGGTCGTCCCTCGTCTCGGCGGTTGCGAGCGGGTGCACGACGGATTCGGCATACCGCCGATCGCGCGCGACCCACCACACCGACCGGACGCGGGCGCGGATCGCGCGGCGGTGGAGCACACGGTTCTACCGGGCGCGCGGACCGTCCGGACTTTTCACAACGAGAGTATGCAAGCACGTCCGCACAGGGGCGCGCCGCAAGCAGGATCGCGCGCGCCCGTGGCCCCAGTTCATCAGGGGCCGGGCGCGAGCACCGCACACGGTGTTCAAGGCGCACCCAACGCCGCCCTCCTTATCGATTTCGATAACGTCACTTTGGGAATCCGCTCCGATCTGCAAACAGAGCTCCGAAATCTTCTCGGATCCGACATCGTCAAAGGCAAGGTCGCGGTGCAGCGCGCGTACGCCGATTGGCGACGGTATCCGCAGTACATCGTTCCGCTCTCCGAGTCGTCGATCGATCTCATCTTCGCGCCCGCGTACGGATCGTCGAAGAAAAACGCGACCGACATTCGCCTCGCGGTCGATGCGATCGAACTCGTTTTCACGCGTCCCGAGATCGGCACGTTCATTCTGTTGTCCGGCGACTCCGACTTCTCGAGCATGGTGTTGAAGCTCAAGGAGTACGGCAAGTACGTAATCGGCGTCGGGATTCGCGAATCGTCGAGCGACCTACTCGTGCAGAACTGCGACGAGTACTACAGCTACAACGCGCTCGCCGGGCTCGTGAAGTCGTCCGAAGAGGAGATCATCAAGAAAGACCCGTGGGATCTCGTCGTCGAAGCCGTTCAGCGCATGGTGCAGAACGGGGATGTCATGCGCGCCGATCGCTTGAAGCAAGTCATGCAGGAGATCGACCCGAGTTTTGATGAGGGCAATCTCGGCATGGCCAAGTTCTCGCGATTCTGCATGGAGGCCGCGCAGAAGGGTCTGATCAAGGTGACCAAGCTCGACAACGGCCAACTCGAAGTCGCGCCGGCTGA
>DATELA010000079.1:0-11428 GCA_035277145.1 Gemmatimonadaceae bacterium
ACCCATCTCGATGGTGTTCGCAAAAAACGCGCTGCCGAACGACTCACGTTGCGCGTTGTACGTCGAGGTCCCGGTAATAAAGCCTTTCGGCGTAATCGAGAACTCGGGGTAGCCGCGAAGCGGCTCGCCGAACTGAACGCCGCCGAGCGCGAATCGCCCCGACGTGGGCGAGAAGAAGAACGGACCCGTATTGCCGAACACCGCACCTGCGCGCGTCGAAAGCGCCAGCGCCAGGACGACCGGCTGCCCAGTCTTCTCGCCGCCCCACTGCTTCAGCGGTACGTATGCACGCGACTCGCCCGAGTAACGCTGGAAGTTCGCCGATCCACCGAGCGGTCCGCCGTTGAACTGCGCACTGATGGACTGCATCCCGCCGCCAATCGGGAACGGCATACCAAATCGGGTGTCGCGCGTGACGTCGAGACCCATCGACGAACGGAAGCAGGAACCGTCGCATTCGATCGTACCTGCCAACCCGCCGGCACCGTACGACACTGATTCGCCGGTATAGCTGACATACGTCCGCGTGTACAACGAGCCTTTGATCGGCACGCCGAGGCGAACGCTGCCACCGATGCGCGTCGTCCGGCCGAGATCGGCGATTTGATAGCGCGCCTCTGAGCGGTACGCCGAAATCGTGCCTGAATAGCGCGATCGTTTGATCGCGGGATCCGTGTACGACAGGTTGAAGTCGTTGATGTAGCGTCCAAAGTTCCAGTTCATCGACGCGCGCTTGCACCGGCCGAACACGTTGGGCTGCTCGATCCCGAAGAACCCGCCGATGCCGACTCCCTGACCCATCGACGCGCCGAAATTGATGTTGCCGGTGCGCTTTTCTTTCAGGTCAAACCGCACGTTCTGGTCGCCTGCCTCGTTCGCGATCTCGGTCTGAGGCATCACGGACTCGAAGAATCCCAGGTTGTTGATGTTCTGCCAGCTGCGAATGAGTTCGCTGCGGCGGAACACGTCGCCCGGTACCATCGAAATCACATCGCGAATGCAGTGCTCGGTCGTGTAGTCGTTGCCGGCGACGTCGACGCGATTCACCATCGCCGGCGTGCCTTCGCTGATTGCAAAGTGCAGGTTCACGACCGCGGTGTCACCGCGCATTGCGCGCTGAAACTCCGGCGCGACCCGCGCATAGATGTACCCGTCGTTCTGATACGCCTCGGACAACCGGCCCGCCGCTGTATCCCACTGCGCTTGATTGAATACGCCTTTCTCGTAATGCCCCTTGCCCACCAGCAGCTTCGCGCGCTGCATCAGCGACGGCCCGTCGTCGCCGAACGGATAGAACCGCCGCACGAAGTCGTCGGTGAAGTGCTGATGACCCGACATCGAGAAACTGCCGACGCGATACTTGGCGCCCTCGCTGATCTCGAGCTGAATCATCGACTTCGCGCGCTCGCGATCCACAATGAGCGAATCACTGATCAGCTGAAAATCGATGTAGCCGCGCTGGGAGTAGAGCGCTGGAATGCGCTCGCCCAAATCGCCGGCGTATTTCTCGTCGTCGAACTCGCCCTTGCGGAACCACCAGAGTCCTTCGGGCTTCACCTTCATTGCGCCGGCGACGTCCGATGCCGGTACGCCTTTCGCGCCGAGCACGGTCAGTCCGGAGACTGACATCCGCCGGCCTTCGTCAATCTTGAATACGATGCCGATCGATCCCGAATCCACCACAGTCGTCTCGGGCACGATCCGCGCGAGATAGAACCCGGCCTTCATGTACAGCGAGTCGATGCGCGTGATTGCTTTCGTAACCAGCGCCGGGTCCACCGGCCGTCGCAGCAACAACTCCACGCGATCCTCCACAGTGGTCTGCGACAACACATGCGGGCCCTCGACGCGGATACTCGCGAGTACCGGACGCTCAACGACGGTAAACGCCAGCGCCGCTTTGTCAGGCGCAAGAATTTCACAGTCCACCTGAACGCTCGCGTAATCACCCGTTCCGTACAGCGCGCCGATGGCGCGCACGATCATCGAGTTCGCCGTGAGCGTATCGCCGCGTTTGATACCGGTCAGCGATGCGACGGTCGCGGGTGACGTCCGCCGCGTCCCATACACGATCACCGAGTCCGGGGACGCGCACAGCGACTGGCGCGGGTCCTGTTGACCAGCCAGCGGCGACGCAAAGACGACGGCGGTTAGCGCCGCGCGCGAGAGGAGTGACATCGAAGGATTATACACGCCGAAGACACGCCGGGGTTGCCTTCCCGGTGCGCGTTTCGATTCGTCCCCGCGTGACGCGCAGGTCGCGCGCGTCACGCCTTTGGTGAGCTGGCCGGAACGCGAAAGACGAGCTGGGCGCCGCCCTCGCCGACGTCAACCTCGATCTCGTCACCCTTGGAGAACTCGCCAAGGAGGATTTTTTCGGAGAGCGGGTCTTCGATCCAGCGCTGCACCGCTCGTTTGAGCGGCCGCGCGCCGAACGCTTCGTCGTAGCCGTGCTTCACGAGGAAGTCGACGCCCGCGTCAGTGAGACGCACCGTCAATTCTTCCTCGCGCAAGCGAGACTGCACATCGCGCAATACGATCGTCACAATGCTTGCGATGTGCTCGCGCGACAACGGGTGGAACACGATCACGTCATCCACGCGATTCAGGAACTCGGGGTTGAACACGTGCGCAAGTTCTTCCTTCACCTTCTCCGCCATGCGTTCGAAGTTGCCACGCGCATCGCCGCTCGAAAAACCCATCTGCTTGTTTTTCGTGATGTCCTTCGCGCCGACGTTCGACGTCATGATGACGACCGTGTTCTTGAAGTCGATCACACGGCCGTAATTGTCGGTGAGATGCCCCTCATCGAGCACTTGTAGCAGGATGTTGAAGACATCCGGATGTGCCTTCTCGATTTCATCGAGCAGCACGACGCTGTACGGTTTACGCCGCACGGCCTTGGTCAGCGTGCCCGAATCTTCGTAGCCGACGTATCCCGGCGGTGCGCCGATGAGCCGCGACACGGAGAACTTCTCCATGTATTCGCTCATATCCACACGCACCAGCGCGGCGGCGTCGGAGAACAGGAACTTCGCGAGTGCACGCGCGAGCTCTGTCTTACCGACGCCCGTCGGACCGCTGAAGATGAAGCTGCCGATCGGCCGCTTCGGATCCTTGAGCCCTGCTCGGCTTCGGCGAATGGCGCGCGCAATCGCGCGAATCGCTTCTTCCTGACCGACGACCATCGCGTGCAGCTCTTCTTCCATGCGAATGAGCCGCGAACTCTCCGCTTCCTGCAGTCGCGTGACGGGAATTCCCGTCCAACGGCTGACGATGAACGCAATTTCCTCTTCGCCGATCGCAGGCCGGTACGATTGTCGCTTTTTCTCCCACTCGTCCTGGCGCTGGCGAATCTGCCCCTGCAATTCGCGCTCGCGATCGCGCAGCGCAGCAGCGCGTTCAAAGTTCTGATCGCGCACCGCCGCTTCTTTCTCGTTACTCACGCGCTCGAGGTCGGCCTTGAGCTCCGCGACTTCCGGCGGCGGGACCTGCGCGGCAAGACGCGCACGCGCACCGGCCTCGTCGATCACGTCGATCGCTTTGTCCGGCAGGAAACGATCGGTGATGTAACGCTCCGATAGTTTTGCCGCCGCCGTCAGCGTTGGATCAGGAATCGTGACGCGGTGGTGCTCCTCGTATTTCGGCCGCAGTCCCTTCAGAATGTCGACCGTTTCGTCAATCGACGGCGGATCGACGATGACCGTTTGGAAACGGCGCTCGAGCGCGCCGTCTTTCTCGATGTATTTGCGATACTCGTTGAGCGTCGACGCACCAACGCACTGCAGTTCGCCGCGCGCGAGCGCCGGCTTGAGCATGTTGCTCGCGTCGATCGCGCCTTCGGCAGCGCCCGCACCAACGAGCGTGTGCAACTCGTCGATGAACAGAATGATGTTCTTGTTTTGCGCGATCTCGTTCATGACCGCTTTCAATCGCTCTTCGAACTGTCCGCGGTATTTCGTACCGGCGATGACAGCAGCCATGTCGAGCGACAACACGCGGTGATCGCGCAGCGAATCGGGACATTCGCCGGTCGCGATGAGCTGCGCGAGCCCTTCGACAATCGCCGTCTTGCCAACGCCCGGCTCACCAATGAGGACGGGGTTGTTCTTCTTGCGGCGCGTCAGCACTTCCATCACACGCTCGATTTCCTTCGCGCGTCCGATGGTGGGATCGAGCTGGCCTTCGCCCGCGAGCTGCGTCAGATCGCGGCAGAAGTGATCGAGCGCCGGAGTCTTGGACTTCTTATCGCCTTTGGGCGGCGCACCCGGTGTCGCCGGCGTCGTTGCTGTTCCACCCGCGGAACCCGGCGGCATTTCTGTTCCGAGCAAGCGCAGCGTCTCCGAACGCGCTGACTCGAGTGTGACATTGGATTCCGTCAGCACTTGTGCAGCGATGCCCTTCTCTTCGCGCAGCAATCCGAGCAGCAAATGCTCGGTGCCGACATAACTGTGATTGAGTTCGCGCGCTTCGGCCATCGCGAGCTCGAGGACTTTCTTGGCGCGCGATGTGTACGGAAGATCGGGCCCCGTAGCCTGGGCGGCTTTTCCTTTCTTGACCTGCTCTTCGATCTTCTGCTGAATGTCGTCGAGATCGACGCTCAGGTTCTGCAGCACGGCGGCCGCCACGCCCTCGCCTTCGCGTATCAGGCCGAGGAGAATGTGTTCGGTCCCGACATACTCGTGATGGAGTCGCGCGGCTTCTTCGCGCGCCATCGCCAGGACTTTGCGAACCCGCTCCGTGAAATTGTAGCCGTTCATCGTGCCCTCATCTGCGAGGGATCCTCAGGGTGAGAATCCGCGAACTAGTTCTCTGATCGTACCTCGGCTGCAAGCACGCCACGAATGAACTTCGCGCGGGCCACATCCGCTTCACTCTCCGACAGCGCTCGACCCTCTCGTGCTGACAGATGTGCTGACTGGCTGAAGATCAGGAGCTTGTTCAGCGTGTACATGCTCAGCCCAGGGATCAATTGCAGGCCTGCAGCTAATCGTACACCACTGAGGTAATTCATTGCCTCGTCGAACGAGAGGCTCCGTGCGTACCGCAACGTGCCGAAAGCTCGCCACAGTTTGTCTTCGATAATATAACCGGCGTCACGTACCAGAACGCGTCGCGCTTCCTCCTCTTTCTCCACAACAAATCGTGTGACGCGCGCCAACAATTCGCACAACTCCTCTTCGGTGCGTCCCAGCGTCGTTTGGTTCGAAACCTGGAAGAAATTCCCGACCACTTCGCTGCCTTCGCCGTACAAACCGCGGTAGGTCAGTCCCATTTGCTGCAACGATGCGAGTACCTTGCCGATCTCCTTGGTAAGGACGAGTCCGGGCAGGTGGATTAACACCGACGCGCGAAGCCCGGTGCCGACGTTGGTCGGGCATGCCGTCAGGAACCCGAACTCGTCATGGAACGCGTAAGGAAGTTCCGCGCCGAGTTCCGCGTCGAGCTTGGAAACCGCCGCAAAGGCCGCGTCCACCGCAAACCCCGATCGCAACGCTTGAAGCCGCAGATGATCCTCTTCGTTGATCATCACGGAGAGCTGATCGGTCAGCCACAATGCCGCGCCCGATCGGAGCGGATGCGCGGTTTCGAGTCCCGCGAGTTCTTTGCTAACCAAGTGCCGCTCGTGCAGCAGAACGCGGTCTACTTCCGGGAGTTGATCGAGGCGAAGCAGTACTCCGCCCTCGAGCGAGGATACCGTCGCCGCTGCCTGGCGCACCTGCTGTAACAAGCGAAGCCGTTCCCCGTCGCGCGCGCGTGGTGGAAATGCGTAGCCAACCACGTTGCGCGCTAGACGCGCGCGCGACGACAGCACGATGCCCGGATGCGCACCCGATCCGTCGAGCCACGTGCCGCCGCCATCGGGCAGGAGCGAAAGGTCGAGTGTCATTCGAGCCCCCTGATTTCATCGCGCAATGCAGCAGCGCTCTCGAACTCTTCGCGCTCCACCGCTTGCCGTAGTCGCTCCCGCAGCAGCGCGAGTGACCCCGCGCGATCGACGGCCTCGGGATCGCGCGGCGCATGACGTCGTCCAACATGGCGCGCGTTCCCATGCACTCGGCGCAGCAATTCGCGTAGCGACTCGGAGAACGCGCCATAACAGTGTGCACAACCGAGCCGTCCGGATGTGCGAAAGTCTTTTTGTGATGTACCGCAGTACGCACAACGCGCAGCATCCGACGTAATTGCGGTATGCGTTTGCGCCGCTTCAAGTACGCCGGCGAGCGGATGCTTGGGCATCGAAACACTCGTCTCGATTCCCTGCGCGGCCGCGCACTGCTCGCAGAGATGCTCCTGCGTCACCGTGTTCTCCACGACCTTCGTGACATTCACAACGGCTTCGCGTTCGCCGCAATGGTCGCACAACATCAGACCATCACCCGATCAACGCCCGTCTCTGACAAACGGCCGTCGGCCAGCACCAGTGTTCGATCCGCGCGCGCGGCGAGCGACCGGTTGTGCGTTGCGACAACGATCGCCAACTCCAGATCGTGCGCGAGTTCGACGAACAAATCGTGCAGCTGTTCCGCGTTGTGATGATCGAGATTGCCTGACGGTTCGTCGGCAAGCACGAGCGTCGGATCCATCGCCAACGCGCGCGCGACGGCGCACCGTTGTTGTTCACCACCGGAGAGTTCGGCTGGGCGATGCGTCATGCGCCCGGCGAGTCCCACGCGCGCGAGCAATTCTTCCGCACGACTGCGCGCGCGTCGCACGTCCGTCCCGGCGATTCGCAGCGGCATCATGACGTTTTCGAGCGCCGAAAACTCGCGCAACAAATGGTGGAACTGAAAAACAAATCCAATCGCGCGATTGCGGAGTGCGGCGAGGTCGTCGTCCGACATCATCCCGATGTCCTGCCCCGCGACGCGAATCCGCCCGTCGGTCGGACGCTCGAGCGCGCCAACGCAATGCAGGAGCGTACTCTTCCCCGCGCCGCTCGTACCAACGATCGCGACCATCTCGCCCTGGTTCACAACGAGACTGGTGCCAAGGAGCACGTCAATCCGACCGCCGTCTCCACCGCGGTACCACATGCTCAGTCCGGTCGCCTCGAGTGCGATCATTCGTGCCGGATGGCCTCCACCGGATAAAGACGCGCCGCCTGCCTCGCCGGGTACAGCGTCGCGATGGTCGCAATAACCACGCTCGCCACCACAATCGCCGCGGTGTCGGGCATCTTCAGAATTATCGGCAGATGATCGATGAAGTACACACCCGGGTCCAACCGGATGAGATGATACCGGTCGATCAGGACGCTCAGCGTAACGCCGAGCACAAATCCGAGCCCCGTGCCGATCGTGCCGATCACGACGCCTTGTAACAAGAACACGTTGCGAATCGAGCGCGCCTTCAAGCCCATGGCTTTGAGAATCCCGATCTCACGCGTTTTGTCTCGCACCACCATCGTGAGCGTGCCGATGATGTTGAACGCCGCGACGATCACGATGAGCAGAAGAATCACCGTCATCGCGAACTTCTCGAGCTTGAGCGCGGAGAACAGCGACGCGTTCTGCGCGGCCCAATCTTCCGTGAAATACGGCGCACCGAGCGCGGAATCGAGTCGCGCCGCGATGTCCGTCGCCGCAAATCGGTCCGCAGTTTTCACTTCAATTCCCGTGACGGCGTTGCCGAGTCCTGCAAGCTCGCGCGCCTCGTCGATGTGCAGGTACACACCGAGCTGGTCATAATCGTACATACCCGTTTCGAACACACCCGTCACCGGAGCCGCGCGCATCGCCGGTGCACCGCTCATGAGCATCGCCGCGATGTTCCCGCCATTCGCGAGATTCATCTTGCCCGGCGCCATCAGCGTAATCGTGTCGCCGACGAACGCGAGCAAGCGCGACGCAAGCAGCTTTCCGAGCACGGCACCGTGCCGTTTGCCGTCGCTCGACACAAACTGAAAATCACCGTCGATGGTGTGCGACCGAATCGAAGTGACCGGTTCTCCCGTGTATTCCGTTGGAATACCGGTGACGCGTACGCCCTGCACAAAACCCCCGCGGTTGCTCGCGAGCGCTTCGGTCATGACATACGGTGCTGCCGACACCACGCCCGGCTGCGCGCGAATGGTCTCAAGGGCGCCGCGCCAATCTTCCATGCGCAAGTTTTCGCCGAGCGTCAGCACGCGAATGTCCGGACTACCGACGAGAATCTTGTCGCGCAGGTCGATCTGGAGTCCGTTCATCACGCCGATCGTGACGATCAGCGCGCTCACACCGACGATCACGCCGCCCACCGCAATAAACGAGATGAACGACAGCAGCGATGACTGCCGACGACTGCGCATGTAGCGCCAGGCGATTGCCCACTCGAGCCGTGTCATTCCGGTCTCATGGTGGGAAACAGAATGACGTCGCGAATGTTGCCCACGCCCGCAAGGTACATGAAGAGACGATCGATACCGATGCCCACGCCGCCCATCGGGGGCATACCGTACTCCATTGCCCGGAGATAGTCCTCGTCGACACCGCTTGCTTCCGCATCTCCGGCGGCTTTCAGGCGTGCTTGTGCGTCAAATCGGCGGCGCTGATCGATCGGATCGTTCAATTCGCTGAATGCATTCGCTAATTCGCGCCCCTGTGCGAACAATTCAAATCGTTCGGTAATCCCGTCCGGCCCGCCCCGCTTCGGTTTCGCAAACGGCGACAGCTCGACAGGATAGTCGAGCACGAACGTCGGCTCCTTGATGTGTCGCTCAACCAGCGCTTGGAATAATTCGTCGAGCAACTTGGGACGGCTGAGCGTGCCCGGTTGGGACACGCCGTTTTGCTCCGCAGCTTTGCGCAACTCTGCGTCCGACATCTTCAGCGGATTCGTACCGAGCTTCGACGACATCGCACCGACCCAATCAGTACGCGCGAATGGTGGCTTGAACGCGGTGTCGAATGCCGCGCCATCCGGAAACATCGCGCGCCATGGTTCGAGTGTCTCGCGCACCGACGTCGCCGCCGCGGTCAGAATCTGCTCGACGACGGTCATCATGACCGTGTAGTCGGAAAACGCTTCGTAAAACTCCAGCATCGTGAATTCCGGATTGTGCGTCCGGTCGATGCCTTCGTTGCGGAAATCGTGGCCGATTTCGTAGACGCGCTCAAAGCCGCCGACCACGAGCCGCTTCAAATACAGCTCGTCGGCAATGCGCAGAAAGAGCGGCATGTCGAGCGCCAAATGACGCGTTTCAAACGGGCGCGCGCTCGCGCCGCCGTACAGAGGCTGAAGCACCGGCGTCTCCACTTCGAGATACCCGCGCGCGTCCAAAACGTGGCGAACCGCCGTGACCATGCGTGACCGTGCTGCAAAGAGCGCGCGAATCTCCGGATGCACCGCGAGGTCGGCGTAGCGCTGGCGCGACCGTTGTTCGCTGTCCGTGAGACCGCTGTGCCGCACAACCTCACCGTCGACTTGTTCTTCTTTTCCAAACGGCAAGGGACGCAACGACTTTGCCAGCATTGTCGCGTGCTCGACACGCACAGTCACTTCACCAGTGCGCGTGCGAAACAGCGTGCCTTCGGCACCCACAACGTCGCCGAGATCCCATTGCGTGAGTTGCGCGTACGCGTCGGCGCCGATCACATCGTGCTTGAAGTACAGCTGAATGCGTCCTGTACCGTCGGCGAGGTGCGCAAACGTAGTCTTGCCGTGCGTCCGCCACGCGACGATGCGGCCGGCGACCGAGACTTTTGGCCCGGTCTCGACGCCGTCGGCGAGCGCGGCCACCGCTGCAGCCGCGTGGTGCGTACGCGTGTACCCGTACGCAAATGGCGCGATGCCCGCAGCTTCGAGCGCCGCGAGTTTGTCGCGCCGCGCTTGCATGATAAAGTTGAGATCGTCGGTCACTTCTTTTCGCCGCCGGCTTTCAGGTACGCTTCGATGAGCTCGTCGATGTCGCCGTCCATCACGCGCTGCACATCGGTGATTTTTGTTTCCGTACGATGGTCGTTCACCATCGTATACGGTTGGAACACGTAGCTGCGGATCTGGCTGCCGAACGTCACGTCCTGCTTGTTCGCGTCCATTGCGGCCTTCACCGCCGCCTGACGCTCGGCCTCGATCTGATACAGCTTGTTTTTCAGCATCTTCATCGCCGTCGCGCGGTTCTTGAACTGCGAACGCTCCTGTTGTGATGCGACGACTACGCCGGACGGAATGTGACGCAGGCGCACCGCCGAGCTCGTCTTATTGACGTGCTGGCCGCCCGCACCGCTCGCCCGAAACACTTCCATCTCGATGTCTTCGTCGCGGATCTCGATGTTGATCTCTTCGTTCACAACCGGATATACGAACACCGACGCAAAACTCGTGTGGCGCCGCGCCTGCGAATCGAACGGCGAAATGCGCACGAGCCGGTGTACGCCCGTTTCGGGTCGCAGGAACCCGTACGCGTTCGCGCCCTTGATCTCCAGTACGCAGCCCTTGATGCCGGCCTCCTCACCCTCCGACCGGTCGAGGATCTCAATCGCGTAACCGCGCCGTTCCGCCCAGCGCGTGTACATGCGCTCGAGCATCTCAGCCCAGTCCTGCGCTTCGGTACCACCCGCGCCTGCCGCGATCTCGAGTTGGGCGTCGCGAAAATCATCCTTGCCGCGCATCAACGACTTGAGCTCGAACGCTGCGAGTGCCGGTTCGATCGTCGACACGTCGCGATCCAGCTCGGCGCCCATCGCGGGATCCGGGTCTGACGCCAGAAGTTCATCGAGCTCGCGCGCCGACGTGATTCGCTTTTCCAGATCGTCGAATCCGTCGACCCACGTCTTGAGCTCTTTCATCTGGCGAACGGATTCTTGCGCGCGTTCCTGGTTGTTCCAGAACGTCGGGCCGGCCATCTCCGCCTCGAGCGCGGCTAGCGCGCTTCGCTTCGCCTCGATGTCAAAGGAACCTCCGCAACTCGGTGAGGCGAGCGTGCGCGTCGTTGAGCAACTTGGCGCGAT
Organism: Gemmatimonadaceae bacterium; assembly: GCA_035277145.1. Taxonomy (GTDB): domain Bacteria; phylum Gemmatimonadota; class Gemmatimonadetes; order Gemmatimonadales; family Gemmatimonadaceae; genus DASRAP01. Next base: position 10,935 of record DATELA010000079.1, read on the forward strand.
CGGACAAAGACATGGGCGAGTTTGGGGAGAAACGAAGGGAGAAACGTCGAACAGCGATAACGTCGAACAGACAACGTCGGGCTGCGGCTAATCCGCGTGACCGGACGTCTAGAAGATCTTTTGCCCGCCGGCGAGCAGATCGTTCAGTGCGTCCTGGAAATGCGTCGTCGACTCGGCGAACTCGCGCCCCATCTGCTCGACGTATTCCTCGTAGCTCTTCTTGATCTCCTCGCGAAACACCGTCTTGAGCGTGCCGTCGCGAATGCCTTCCTCTCGCTTCTGCGGCAGGTACGCGATCATGTCTGACACCAACGCGCGCGCGAGTCGCTTCGCCTTCGCGTTGGGGTCGTTCGCGAGAAATGGATTGCGCGGTGGACGCGCGGCAGGCGCGTTTGCCGCTGCGGGCTGGGCAACCGGTGTCGGTGCCATGGCGCGCGGCGCGACCGGCGGCGCGGACGGCGCTGCAGGCGGCGCTCCCGGCGACGGTACAGTCG
>DATELA010000080.1:0-45570 GCA_035277145.1 Gemmatimonadaceae bacterium
CAGGACCTGCGGCGCACGTCGTGCTGCGCGGCGGCGGCGAGGTGGTGCTTCCGCTCGAGGGCATCGTGGACGTCGCACGCGAACTGCAACGCATCGGCGACGAGCTCGCACAACTCGAGAAGCAACTCAAGTCGCTCGAAGGCCGGCTCGCCAATCCAGGCTTCGTCGCAAAAGCGCCGCCGGCCGTGGTCGAAGCGGAGCGTGCGAAAGCGGCGGAGTGGCGTGCGCGCTGCGAGCAAATGGCGGCGAAGGTGCGTGCATTGAGCGGCAAATAGCGTGAGCATCGCATGACCGTTCGCCGGCGAGTCATGCGATCGTGCGCAGTCGCGCTTGTGGCTGCGTGCGCGTCGCCACAGCCGCCGCCCGGCGGACCGCCGGACACCGCCGCACCACATCTCGTAAGCACGAAACCCGATTCGGGTCAGGTGCGCGTGCGCATCGATGAAGTCGAGTTTCGTTTTGATGAAGTCGTCGGTGAAACAATGCGCGGCGGCGGACTCGACCGCGCCGTGCTCGTTTCGCCGAGTGATGGACGTGTGTCGGTGGATTGGAAACGCGACGCCATCACCGTAAAACCGAACGGCGGATGGCGCCCGAACACGACGTACGTGGTCACGTTGTTGCCCGGTCTCGTCGATTTGCGTGGCAACGCGCGCGACACGGCTACCGTGCTTGTGTTTTCCACGGGCGATTCGCTGGTATCCACGCGCATCACAGGCACAGTCTTCGACTGGAATCGCGCGGTCGCGGCAGCGCGCGCGTTGGTCGTTGCGCATCTCGCCAGTGACTCGACGGTGCGGTCCACGACTGAAGCGGACTCGCTTGGACGTTTCACACTGCCCTTCTTATCGCCCGGCGATTACGTCGTACGCGGAATCGTCGACGCGAATCGCAATCAACGCGTTGACCCGCGCGAATTGTGGGACTCGGTGCTCGTCACATTGCGTGATTCCGCCGCCATCGAGTTGTACAGTGCAGTGCGCGACAGCGTATTTCCACGCGCCGTCAGCGTCTCCGCGCCGGACTCGCTCACGCTTCGATTGACGCTCGACCGCCCGTTGTCGCCGGACACGTCCATCGCGCCGCGGATCGAAGTCTTTGGACCGGACAGCGCGGTGATCGCGGTGCAACGCGTAGTGCCGTGGCCCGCGCTCGCGGAATTGCGTGCACGCGCGCAACGCGCGCGACAGGATTCGCTCGACGCAAACGACACCACCGAAGCAGTACGCGCGCGGCTCCGTCGTGCACGCGAAGACTCCGCGACCGCAGCAGCTATTCGTGCCGATTCGGTTGCGCGCGGCCTCGTTCGGCGCGAGCAAGGACCGCAATCGCGCCGGCCGGCGCTTGTGTCGGAGCTCGGCATTGTCTTCGCGAGACCACTTGCACCGGGAACGATGTACCGCGTGCGTATCACGGCAACGGGGTTGCGCGGACTGAGTGGTACGTCCGAACGCAACGTCACCACCGCGCGACCAGCTGCGGGCAGCGATCGATGACAGCGGCGCCGCGGCGGCACAGCTTCGGCGTTGTGCGCGGCGCTGTGTTCTTCGATCGCGACGGCACGCTGATTCACGATCGGCACTACATCAAGGATCCAGACGCCGTCGAACTCGTTCCGCACGCCGCAAACGCGGTGCGATTCATCAACTACTCGCTGCGTCCCGTTGTCGTCGTGACCAACCAATCGGGCATCGCGCGCGGAATGTTTACGGAAGCGGACTACACGCGCGTGAAAGCACGCCTCGACGATCTGCTCGCGGAGCGCAGCGCAACGATCGACGCAACTTATTACTGCCCGCACCATCCCGATTTCACTGGGCCGTGCGACTGTCGCAAACCCAATACCGGAATGTTCGAGCAGGCGTTTCGGGAATTGAATCTCGAACCTGCCAAGTGTGCGTACATCGGCGACCGGTGGCACGACATCGTCGCCGCACAAAAGTTCGGCGGCCGCGGGATTCTCGTACCGTCGCCGTCGACGCCCGGCGAAGAAATCGTTCAGGCCGCGCGCGAACTCGAAATCGCTGCAACGTTGACCGCAGCAGTGCAATCCATATCGGGAACTCCGCCGCAAGGCGGAGTCGTCGCGAGTTGAGCACACGATGACAGCGCGCGTTGCGGTGCTCGCCTCTGGCGGCGGCAGCAACCTCCAGGCGATCCTCGATCACTTCGCAACGCTCGGCGCACGCGCACCGGGCGTCGTCGCACTCGTCGTCAGCGATCGCTCCAAAGCGTACGCACTCGAACGCGCGCGCAACGCCGGCGCTACCGCGGAACACGTTCCGAGTTCAGCACCACCGGCGACGCTCTCCGCACTGCTCGCACGGCATCGCATCGATGTCATCGCGCTCGCCGGCTACTTGCGCTTCGTGCCGAATGACGTGACGCGCGCATTTCGCGGCAAGATCATCAACGTGCATCCGGCGCTGTTGCCGGCGTTCGGCGGGCCCGGCATGTACGGTCACCATGTGCACGAAGCGGTGTTGAAGGCCGGCGTGCGCGAAACCGGCGCAACGGTACACTTCGTGGACGAGGTCTACGATCGCGGTGCGATCATCGCGCAAGCGCGCGTGCGCGTTGAACCCGGCGATACGGTGGATACACTCGCCACTCGCGTACTCGCAAAAGAACACGAACTCTATCCACGCGTCCTCGCGGCACTCTGCGCCGGAACGGTGCACCTGCAAGCAGACGGTACAGTCAAAGGAAAGGAACAGTTCGCGGGGTAGTTTTCTCGTTGCTCTCTCTGACCTTCTCAGGTTCTCGTTTCTCGCTTCTCGCTCCTCATACTCGCTTCTCGCTCCTCAAGAAAGGGTTCAATGCGCGCTTTGCTCTCTGTGTCCGACAAGACGGGTTTGGTTGACTTCGCTCGTGCGCTGGTCTCCCTCGGCTGGGACCTCGTATCCACCGGCGGTACCGCGAAAGCGTTGCGAGACGCAGGGCTCAAGGTCAGCGACATCTCCGACGTCACCGGCTTTCCCGAGATGCTCGACGGCCGAGTGAAAACGTTGCACCCGAAAGTGCACGGCGGATTGCTCGCGCGTCGTGATTTGCCGGAACACATGAAGGCGATACGCGAACACGATATCACGACCATCGATCTCGTCGTCGTGAACTTGTATCCGTTTCGCGAAACGGCAGCGAAGAAAGACACTCAGCCGCACGAAGTCATCGAACAAATCGACATCGGCGGACCGTCCATGCTCCGCTCTGCCGCAAAAAACTTCGATTCCGTGTTTGCGGTTGTGGATCCCGGAGACTACTCCGCGGTCCTCGACGCGCTGCGTGGCAGCGGTGACGCCGCGAAACTCAAACGTTCGCTGGCGCGCAAAGTGTTCGAACACACGGCCGCATACGACGGCGCAATCGCTGCATGGTTCCAGTCGCAGGACGGTGATCGATTCCCTGCCCGCCTCTCGCTGTCGTTCGAGCGCATGCAAAGCCTTCGGTACGGCGAGAATCCGGGACAGGAAGCCGCGTTTTACGCAGAACGTCGCACCGCGGGACTCGGCGCGCTCGAGCAACTCGGCGGTAAAGAATTGTCGTTCAACAATCTCCTCGACGTCGACGGCGCGATTCTCGCGACCGAACCATTCGGCGACGAACCCGCGTGCGCAATCGTGAAGCACACAACGCCGTGCGGTCTCGCTGTTGGCCGCAACGCGCTCGAAGCGTACGAGAAAGCGCTCGCGTGTGATCCGGTGAGCGCATTCGGATCGGTGATTGCGTTTACCGTTGACGTCGATGACGACGCGGCGCGGAAAGTCTCTGAACTGTTTGTCGAGTGCGTCGTCGCGCCGGCGTTCTCACCGGGCGCGCTCGACATTCTCGCGACAAAAAAGAATTTGCGCGTGCTGCGCGGCCGGGTTGCCGCGGACCGTGCATCGCTCGATTTCAAGCGCGTGCGCGGCGGATTGCTTGCGCAAGATCGTCCGCCCGCGCGCTTCGATGATTCAGCGTGGAAAGTCGTCACCAAGCGTCAGCCCACCGCGGACGAACGTCGCGATTTGCTGTTTGCGTGGCGCGCCGTCGCCAGCGTGAAATCCAACGCGATTCTGCTCGCGCGCAACGGAGCGACCATCGGGATTGGCGCCGGGCAAATGTCCCGCGTCGACGCAACGTTCGTGGCGACCCACAAGGCGAAATCGGCGGGACACGACACTGCGGGCACCGCACTGGCATCCGACGCCTTCTTCCCGTTTCGCGACGGAATTGACCAGGCGGCCCAGGCCGGGGTACGTGCACTGGTGCAACCCGGGGGCTCGGTGAGGGACGCCGAGGTCATCGCCGCCGCGGATGAGCACGGAATGACGATGATGTTCACGGGCATCCGGCTGTTCCGGCACTAAGTTTTCTCGCGCCGCGGGTGCACCAAACGCCGCTGCCGTGTGACGAAAGGATACGCAGGACAGGAGACCAATACCGTGGCTGACCTCGAGACATCAACGTACCGGCCGTCGTACGTCGCGGCCGCGATCGCATCGGCGGTCGTGTTCGCGCTCTACCTCGTCACGCTCGGACCGAGCACGGCGATGTGGGACACGTCCGAGTACATCGCCGCAGCATACACGCTCGGCATTCCGCATCCGCCCGGCAATCCGTTCTTCGTGTTGCTCGGCCGCGTGTTCACCATCCTGCCGATCGCGCCGAACGTGGCGATGCGCGTCAATCTGCTCGCCGCAATTTGCAGCGCGCTCACGGCGGGATTCTGGTTCCTGGTCGCCGAGCGCGTGTTGTCGTCATGGTTTGCAGAACGATGGCAGCGCATCGCGGGCGGCGCGCTCGCGGCGCTCGTTGGTGCAACCGCGTTCACCGTGTGGGCACAGTCGGTGGTCAACGAAAAGGTCTACACGGTTTCGCTGTTCGGTCTCGCGCTCGTGTCGTGGTTGTTGATTCGCTGGATCGACAATCCTGACGGCCCTCGCGCGGACAAGCTGCTCGTCCTCGCGGCGTTTCTGACGGGACTTGGCTACGCGAATCACATGGCGGGATTCCTCACGCTGCCCGCGATGGGCTTGGTTGTCGTGATGTTTCGTCCGCGAACATTGTTGCGCGGACGGCTGCTGCTCGCCTGCGTCGGCGCGCTCGTGCTCGGCCTGACACCGTTTGCAACGCAACCAATTCGCGCGGCGCACCACCCTGCGATCAACGAAGGCGAGACCACGGGTTGCATGAACGGACTCAAAGTCGGCTGCACGCTCACCGGCACGACGTGGGACCGCTTCAAGTACAACTTCGACCGCGAACAGTACGGCAAGCTGCCACTCACGCAACGACAAGCTCCATTCACCGCACAAGTCGAGATGTGGTGGATGTACTTCAAGTGGCAGTGGCTGCGCGATCCATCGGGCGAGAACAGCGGAGCGCAAGGCGCGCTCGCGGCAGTGTTTTTCGCAATCGGATTATTGGGCGCGTGGGTCCACTACCAGCGCGACAGAAAAACATTTGCGTACTTCGCGTCGCTGATGTTTACGCTGACGTTCGTGCTGATCTATTACCTGAACTTCAAGTACGGCGCGTCCCAACCACCCGTCACGATAGGAAATGAACTGCGCGAAGTTCGCGACCGGGACTACTTCTACTTATGGAGTTTCTCGGCGTGGAGCGTGTGGGTCGCGCTGGGATTGATGTACCTGTGGGAATCGATTGCGTCGCTCATTGAACCGTCGGACGACAAGGCGGCACCAGTGCCTCCCACGCGCTCGAGCTGGGCAATGGCAGCGCCAGTGCTCGCGCTCGCGTTCGTTCCGTTATTCGCGAATTGGACGTCAGCGTCGCGCCGCGGTGACACCGATACCGCTGACTTTGCGCGCGACATGCTGAACTCCGTCGAGCCGTACGGCATTCTCGTCACGGCCGGCGACAACGACATGTTCCCGCTGTGGTACGCGCAGGAAGTCGAAGGGGTGCGCCGCGATGTGCTCGTCGTGAACACATCGCTCATGGGAACGGACTGGTTCGTTCGCCAAATGCAGCGGCGCGACATTTACGAGTACAATCCGGACACGGGCCCGGTGTTGTATCGCGGAAAAACGTGGAAGAAGCCGAGCGGTCCGCCGCTCAAGTTGACGATGGACGAAGCGGATGCGGTTCCGGCATACGAAGAGATTCGGCAACCGATGGAGTTCGTCGCCGGTGAGTTGAAGGCGACAGTGGCGCCGGGATATCTCGAGCGATCCGACAACCTCATTTATCGGCTCATTCTCGATAATCCGGAGCGCACACTGCATTTCGCGCGGTCCACATACGGACTCGCGGAAAAACTCGGCTTCAACGATTACGTCATTGGCCACGGTCTCACGCTGAAGTTGTCGCGCAAACCGGTGCAGGCGACCGACACGGTGAAACCCGTTCCGACGCATGGCTGGGTCGATATCGCCGCAACGAAAGCGCTCTGGGAATCGTTCGACGCGCCCGCGTCACTGATTCGGAAAAACCGCTGGATCGATCCGCCGTCAGCGAACGTGCCATTGCTGTACGTCGCGACGGGCATCGCGCTGCGCGACAGCATGTTGTTGACGGGTGACGTTAAGAACGCGCAGAGCGTGCTCGACCGTACGCGCGCGGTAGCAACCGCGATTGGTTGGGGACCGCAGTTCCAGAACTACATGAGCACGACATCGCCGCTCGGGGACACCGCGCGGTAGAACGAAGGGCAAAGAGAAAGGGGAAGTCAGAAGTGCAAGGAGGACGGTATTCCTTGCACTTCTGATTTCCCCTTCCCCTTTGCCCCTTGTTGCCCGCTACTTTCTCCCCCCATGACTTCGCCTAACGCAGGCCGACTCGATTACCGGCCGTCCTATCTGGCCGCGTCAATCGCAGCGGCGTCGGTACTCGCGCTGTACGTCTTCACGCTCGCGCCGTCTACGGCGATGTGGGACACGTCCGAGTACATCGCCGCCGCGTACACACTCGGCATTCCGCACCCGCCCGGTAACCCGTTTTTCGTATTGGTCGGGCGCGTGTTCTCGATTCTGCCGATCGCGCCGAACGTGGCGATGCGCATCAATCTCCTCGCGGCGATTTGCAGCGCAGTGACCGCGGGGCTGTGGTTCCTGATTACTGAGCGCGTGCTGGTGAGCTGGTTCCCGCAGCGCTGGCAGCGCATCGCGGGCGGCGCGCTCGCGGCGCTCATTGGTGCAACCGCGTTCACGGTGTGGTCGCAATCGGTTGTGAACGAGAAGGTGTACACCGTGTCGCTCGTTGGACTCGCGCTCGTTGCGTGGCTCGTCGTGCGTTGGTGCGATGAACCCGATGCGCCTGGCGCGGAAAAACTGCTCATCCTCGCGTGCTACCTGATGGGACTCGGCTATGCCAATCACATGGCCGGTTTCCTCACGCTGCCCGCGATGGCGATTGCAATTGCCTTGCACCGGCCGCGCACGTTCTTGCGCGGCAAGCTCATGCTCGTGTGCGCGGGCGCGATCGCACTCGGCGTGACGCCGTTTGCAACGCAACCCATCCGCGCTGCGCACTTCCCGCCGATCAACGAAGGCGAGCCAACAGGTTGCCGCGAAAAGATCACCGTGTCGTGCACGATGTCGTCGCGCACGTACGAATCGTTCAAGTACAACTTCAATCGCGGCCAGTACGCCAAGCCACCGGTCACGCAGCGGCAGGCGCCGTTCACCGCTCAGATCGAGATGTGGTGGTTCTACTTCAAGTGGCAGTGGCTGCGCGACCCGGGTAAAACCAACGCGAATCTGCAGAACGCGCTCGCCGCGGTGTTTCTCACGCTCGGATTTCTCGGCGGATGGGTGCATTACCGGCGCGACCGGTCGTCGTTCACGTTCTTCGGTCCGCTGATGTTCACCCTCACGCTGGTGCTCATCTATTACCTGAACTTCAAGTATGGAAACTCGCAGGCGCCCGACTTGAAGGACACGGTCGACCGCGAGGTGCGCGACCGCGACTACTTCTATTTGTGGAGCTTCTCCGCGTGGAGTGTGTGGGCCGCGCTGGGACTCGTCTACATCTGGGAATCGATCGCCGCGCTGATTGGAGCCGATCCGGTAGACGTTGGCAAAGAAACGGTCGCCATTCCGCCGCGTTCCAATTGGCTGATGGCATCGCCGGTGCTCGCGCTCGCGTTCGTTCCGCTGTTTGCGAACTGGACGTCGTCATCGCGCCGCGGTGAAACAGACACGGCCGATTTTGCGCGCGACATGCTCAACTCGGTCGAGCCGTACGGCATTCTCGTTGCCGTCGGCGACAACGACACCTTCCCGCTCTGGTACGCGCAGGAAGTGGAAGGTGTGCGCCGCGATGTGCTCATTGCGAACACGTCGCTCATGAACACCGATTGGTACGTGCGGCAAATGATTCGCCGCCCAATCGAAGAGTACGACGCCGCAAAAGGTCCCGAGGTCTATCGCAACAAAACGTGGACCAAGCCGGCGCGTCAGCCGCTCGCGGACATGACGTACGATGAAGCCGATTCCATTCCGTTGATTTCGCAGATCACGGAAACGATGGAGTTCACCGCGGGAAAACTGAAAGCGACCCTGACACCGCGCATGCTCGAACGCGCGGATTGGCTCGTGTATCGGTTGATCTCGGACAATCCCGGCCGCGCGGTGCATTTCGCGCGCTCGTCGGGCTTGTACGCGAATGAACTCGGCTTCGGCGATTTTCTCGTCATGCAGGGACTCACGCGCAAACTGTCGCGCGACACCGTGCGAGAGACCGCGACAATCAAACGCGTCCCCGGTGAAGGCTGGGTCGACGTCGGCACAACAAAGGGATTGTGGTCCGAGTTCGACGCGCCCGAATCGCTCATGAAAAAGGGCAAGTGGATCGATCAGCCGTCGATTGGGATCCCGTATCTCTACGTCAGCAGCGGACTCAGCTTGAGCGACGCAATGACAATCGCGGGTGACACGGCCGGTGCGCGCCAGATGTTCGAACGTTCCAGAGGCGTCGCGTGCAGCGTCGGCTTGTGCGACATCTTCAAGAACCAACCATCGCCCGCCGCGCCGCCGCCGATCTTCACGGACACCGCGCGAAGGGAAACGGTACCGGCGAAACGAAAGTAGAAGGGAGAAGGAAGAAGGCAGAAGGAAGAAGTCGAAAGTGACAAGTGAAAAGGAGAAGTAAAAAGTAAGAAGTGCGAGGAGATGGTCTTCCTCGCACTTCTTACTTCTTACTTCTCCTTCTCACTTTCTACTTCTCCCTTCTGCCTTCCTACTTCTTACTTTGCTCTACTTGTGGTTATTGAAATCCGCGCTGCGTCGTGGCGCATTATCGCCGAGCAGGAACTCAACGAAGTACTCGGCTTGCAACTGCCACGCATACGGCGCCATTGGCCCGAATGAGTGCGGCTGGCCAGGATAGATCATCAGGTCAAACCGCTTCTGGTTCTGAATCAACGCATTCACCAGACGAATCGTGCCGCCTGGGTGCACGTTGTTGTCCATGTCGCCGGTCGACAGCAGCAGCTTGCCTTTGAGGTTCGCTGCGATGTCGATGTTCGTCGGCACGTAGATCCAGAACGAACTATCAGCACGCGTGGCCGGTGCGCCGTCGGCGCCCGTCGCAGCAGCCTGGCCACCTGCGCCAGCCTGGCCCGCGCGGCCCTGTCCACCGCGGCCGCCACCGCCACCACCGCCTCCGCCACCACCGCGACCGCCACGGCCGTTGCCGCCAACCGCGTTCATCGCTGCGGTGATTGCCTGGCCGGCGCTGAACTCACCGCCGGTGCGGCCCTTGGCGCGAGCTTCGGCCGTGAGGCGAGCCGTGTCCGCAGACGCGACCCACTTCAAGCCATGGTACTGCTCGCTCCAGTTGGAGTTGTACATGTTGTTGTCGTGATTGCCTGACTCGCTCGCGCCGACCTTGAAGAACTCGTTGAACGGCGGGAGGAGCAGCGCGGCTGCCGTGAGGAAGCCGCCGCCCGAGTGGCCATAGATGCCCACGCGGTCGATGTCCATGTACTTGTACTTCGCCGCGAGTTGCTCGATGCCGGCTTTCTTATCGGCAAGAGCGTAGTCGCGCATGTTGAAGTAGCTGAAGTCCTGATACGCAGCGGAACGCGCAGGCGTACCACCGCGGTTACCGATCTGCACGACGATGAAGCCGAGCTGCGCGAGTTGCATCTGCGAGCCGCCCGTCGAGAATCCGTTACTGACCGATTCCGTTTGCGGACCCGGATACACGTGCGCGATGACCGGATACTTCTTGGTCGTGTCGAGGTCGAACGGACGCCAGATGTTGCCGAAGATCGGCGTAACGCCGTCCGCGGCGAGCGTCATGAACGGCTCGACGTGCTTCCAACCGAGTGCGTACAACCGCGACAGGTCCATGCGCTCGAGATCCATCACGAGCTTGCCGGTCGCGTCGCGCAACTTCACCGTCGGCACCGAATCCATGCGCGCCGCGTTATCGATGATCCACTTCTTGTTCGATGACAGCGACGACGTGTGGTGCGCATCGCCTGGATCCAGCAACGTGATCGCCGACGTTGCCATGTCGACGCGATACAGATGCTGGTAGTACAGGTTCTCGCCCGCTTCGCGACCCTGACCGCGCACATAGATCTGATTGCGGAGCGTGTCGAGCTCGACAACCTGATCCGCGCGCCAATCACCTGATGTCAGCTGACGCTTGAGCGTGCCGTCGAATCCATACAGGTAGTAGTGACCCCAGCCGCTCTTCTCTGACCAGAAGATGAAGTCGCTGCCAGGCACGACGCTCGTCTGGTTGCCGGCTGCCGGCGGTCCACCGCCGCCACCGCCCCGTCCACCGCCGCCGCCACCACCCGCGAACTTCACATAACGGATCTGGTTGTTCTCGAGCGAACCTGCTTCACCCTTCGTGTCCGACGCGAGCACTTTCACGGTGCCGCTCGGAATATCGAGTTCGATGTATTCAATGTTGCGCTGCAAACGGTCGCGGCGCGTAAGGCGCAGCTTCGTGCCGTCTTTACCGACGAATGACTGCGTGCTGTACTGTTGATCCTTCCACTTCGTCACTGGCGACTTTTTTGCGACCTTCTCGCCGCGCGAGTACGTCCAGATCTCAGGTCGCGGCACCGTGTCTTCGGCGGGCATCGCATACGGGTAGCACGAGCGAACCGGGCGCGGCTCCTGCAGCACGTTGACGAGGCACAGTTCCTTCGAGAAACGGGTGTCGGTACGCGACGTGTAGAACGCCTTCGAGTCGCCCGACCACGTCACCTGAGGACGCGTGTTGCGATTCGCCGCGGCCTGTCCGCCTCGACCGCCCTGCTGCTGCGTGTTGTCGTTTTCGGTCGAGTCCTGCTGACCGCCGCGACCGCCGCCACCGCCGAAGCCGTAGTTCTGCACGCCTTCGGTCGTGATCTGGATCGTATCGCCGCCCGTCTTTTCCCAGACGTACAGGTTGTTGTTGCGCGCGAACACGAACGCCGTGCTGTCCGGCGACCAGTTGCGCCAATCCGGCGGCGTGCCTGCGCCCGGAGCCGGCGGATCACCGCCGCGCCCACCGCGGCCGCCACCGCCGCCGCGCCCGCCACCGTCACCGCCGCCACCGAAATCCGTGCCTTCCTCGTCCTTCACCATCGCCGAGTCGGCCGAATTCGCGCCGCGGAAGCGACCCAACTGCGTCAGCGTCTCCGTCGCGAGCACCCAGTTGTAACGCATGCTGTCGACCTGGAACCGGAGATTCTTGTGGTCCTTGGTCACGTTCACTGAGTTGAACGCGTCGTGCAGCATCTTGGGCTCAACGGCCTTCTTGTTCAGCACCGAGAGCTGCGCGGCAAGCTTCACGTGATCGAAGAGTGGCTTCTTCGCCTTGGTGAACGCGTTCACCATGTACCACGTGGTGCCTTTGGTGTCGCGCCAGCTGTAGAACAGCGTGTCGCTCTCGCCGAACCACTTGGGGGTCACGCTCGAACTGAACGTGGTGCCACGCATGTTCGCGGTGCTCCACTTGTCCCACGCGGCCCAGTTGGCCTTCGGTGCGTTTGCACTCGGTTCGGGGACTTGCGCGCTTGCCGAGCTGGCCGCGACTGCGACCACGACGGCACAAGCGGCGCGGACCAACCGCACGATCGTCGCGCGATGCTCCGGGTGAGACATTTCCTCAGTTCTCCATCGGGGAGGAATGCCGGCCGAGTCGCGTCGCGGACGCGCGCTCTGCCCAATGGCCGGCGGTGGCGAGGGAAGCGTTGGGCCCCGCGCTGATACAATGCACGTTACGCACGCACTCCGCGAGTCGCTGAACGCCCCAGCGCTCTCCCGCGTAGCCCAGCGATCCCCACGGCGCGTTCGACGCCTGCCCTCGCGAAGCCGCTCCCGGAGCCCCGTTCATGACCCGTCGCAACACCCTTCACAGCCGCCTCTTACGGGGTGCGCTGGCCGTTGCCCTCACTCCTGCATCCCTGCTTCTTGCCCAGCAGGGCGCGCCATCAAGCGGCGCCCGAGCCGGCGCCGGTAAGCCAATCGCCCTCGAGGATTACCCGAAGTTCCGCCGCATTGGTGCCACTTCGATCTCGGCGGACGGCAAATGGCTGGCGTACACAGTCACGCCGAACGAAGGGGACGGCAGCCTGTACCTCAGGCAGCTCGACGCCGACCGCGTGGACTCGATCGCACGCGGTTCTGGTCCGGCGTTCTCTGATAACGGGCGCTGGCTCGGCTACTTCGTTGACCCGGCCACGGGTGGACGCGGTGGACGAGGGGGCCGCGGCGGTGGTGGAGGCGCGAACGCGCCGGCGGCGCAGGCGGGGGCGGCCCAAACGCCGGCTCCCGCACGCGCATTTCACCTGCGCGACATGAATTCGGGCCGCGATACCTCGATCCAGGGGGTCGCGAGCTTCAGCTTCTCGCCTGACGGCGAGTGGCTGATTACGCGCCCGCAGGGCGCGGGCGCGGCGCCGGCCGCTGACGCAGGCGGTGGACGCGGCGGACGCGGTGGCGCCGCTCCCGCTGGAGGTGCGACCGCTGGCACCGATCTCGTCATGCGCAACCTCACGACGGGCAAACAGCGCTACATCGGCAACGTCGCGCAATCGGCGTTCGACGACGCGGGCAAACTTTTCGCGTACACCGTCAACGGCCAGCAGCGGTTCGGCAACGCGGTGTACGTGCTCACGCTGGCAACCGGCGAAGAGCAAATGCTCGACGCGGCACCGCTCGACTACGATCTGCTCACGTGGAGCGCCGAAGGCACGAACCTCGCAGTGCTCCGCGGTGACAAGGCGCGCGACAAGCGACAAAAAGACAATTCGATTCTCGCGTGGACCGGCGTCGGTACGGCGCAGCAGAAAGCGTTCGCGCTCGATCCCGCGAAAACGACCGCGTTCCCGAAGGGAATGGTGCTGAGCGAATACGGCGCGCTGCGCTGGAGCCCCGACGGTTCGCGCATTCTCGTCGCAATCAAAGAGCAAGAAGCCGAACGTCCCGCGCCAAACGCGAACGAACCACAAGCAAACGTCGACGTGTGGCACTGGAAGGACGCCGATCCGCAGTCAGTGCAGATCGTGCGACTCAATCAGGATTTGCGCTCGACGTTCTCCGCTGTGTACGACCTCGCGGCGAACAGCGTGTCGCAATTCGCTGACAGCGGCATGCGGCAAGTCACCGTCACCGACGATTTGCGCTGGGGCGTTGGCCGCTTCGACAAGCCGTATCGCGGACAGGTCGCGTGGGGCGGCAGTTACGGCGATTACTACAAAGTGAATCTCGCGTCGGGCGAGCGTACGCTCATCGAGCCCAAACTTTCGCGCACGATGGGCTTCTCACCCGACGACAAGTATTTCCTGTATTTGAAAGCCGGTCATGTGTTCTCGTACGACATGGCGACCGGTAAGAAAACACAGATCGACGGCACAAAGAGTTTCATCGATGCCACCGACGATCACGATTACGAAATTCCGGTATACGGTGTGGCCGGATGGAGCGCCGACAACAAGTCCGTGTTGCTCTACGATCGCTATGACGTGTGGCAGGTTCCGCTCGCGGGCGGACCGCTCGTGAATCTCACGAAGGGCGAAGGCGCCAAGCAGGAAGTGCGTTTCCGCATCGCGAACCTCGGCGCCGGTGGTGGCGGACGCGGTGGACGCGGTGGTGGTCGCGGCGGCGGTGGCGGACAAGAAGCGGTCGACCTCACCAAACCGCTCACACTTTCCGCGTACGGCGACTTCAACAAGAAATCCGGTTACTTCACGCTCGAGCCTGGCAAATCGCCGGCACCGATGATCTGGGAAGACCGCGCCGTCGGCAGTCCGACGGTCGCGCGCACGGCGGATCGCATGGTGTTCACGCAATCCACGTTCACGCAGTATCCCGATTTGTGGATGAGTGACAAGAAGTTCGCGACACCGCGCAAAATCACCGACGCGTATCCTGAGATCAAAGAATTTGCATGGAGCTCGGGCACCAAGCTCATCGATTACAAGAACCGGTTCGGACAAAAGTTGCAGGCGACGCTCACGCTGCCCGCGAATTACGAACCCGGCAAGAAGTATCCGATGCTCGTGTACTTCTACGAGCTGATGTCCAACACGCACAACAATTTTTCGCTGCCCACGTACGACGACCGTCCGCACATCTCGACGTACGCGAGCAACGGCTACATGGTGCTGCGCCCCGACGTCGTGTACGAAATCGGCAAGCCGGGTACATCAGCGCTCGATTGCGTCACTGCCGCGGTGAAAGAAGCCATTCGACTTGGGTACGCCGATCCAAAACGCATTGGTTTGCAAGGACACAGCTGGGGCGGCTATCAGTCGTCGTTCATCGTCACGCAAACGGATTTGTTTGCGGCGGTTGTGACCGGCGCACCACCGACGGATCTCACGAGTTTCTACGGCACGCTCTACCGCTCGACGGGAACGATTCAGCAAGGCATCACGGAAGTCGGCCAGGTGCGCATGGGTGACGGCGCGACGCCGTGGTCCGAGCACGTGCTGTACGAAAGTCAGTCGCCGGTGCATAACGCGCCGAACATCAAGACGCCGTTCATGATTCTGCACGGCACCGCTGACGGCGCAGTCGATTGGGGCCAGGGCCTCGAGTTTTACTCCGCTGCCCGACGGCTGGGCAAACAAGTCATCCTTCTATCGTATCCCGACGAACCGCACCATCTTGGTCGGCGCGAGAATCAGAAGGATTTCCAGATTCGCATGAAGCAGTTCTTCGATCACTATTTGAAGGACACGCCGGCACCGCAGTGGATGACCGACGGCGTGCCGCAGGTGCGCAAAGGTCTCGATCCGACGATCATTGCGCCGACCACCCCGATCAGGCAAAACTGAGCTTCTCGTCTTCTCGTCTTCTCGTCTTCTCGTCGCTGTCCTTTCCCCCACCCGGACCAACCGTCCAATGATGAAGCGCTCTGTGTTTACCCTGCTCTTCGCCGTCGCGCTGATTGCGTCGCCGGCAATGGCGCAAGCGCCCGCGGGCGACACCAAGTTCCTCCGCTATCCAGCGGTGTCGAACGACGGCACCATCGCGTTCACGTATCGCGATGACATCTGGGTCGCAAACCCGGATGGATCGAATCCGCGTCGCGTAACCGCGCACATCGCGCGCGATTTCCAGCCGCGCTTCTCGCCCGACGGACGCTCCATCGCGTTCACGAGCGATCGCAACGGCAACAACGACGTCTTCATTGTTCCGGTCACCGGTGGTGAGCCGCAACAGATCACGTGGATGACCGGCAACGACGAAGCGGTGTCGTGGACGCCGGACGGAAAGGAAATCGTGATCTCGACGAGCCGCGGCGCGATGCAGTGGGGTTCGCCGCTCTACAAAGTCGCGCTCGACGGAACCGTGCCGCGTTCGCTCGGCATGGACATGGGACGCACGGGCATGATCAAACAGGACGCGTCGCTCGTCGCGTTCAACCGTTCGCTGCCATCGTACTGGCGCAAGGGATATCGCGGCAACGCGAACGGCGACATCGCGCTCATGGACCTCAAGACGGGCCAGATTCGCGAAGTCACCGACACGAACATGAAGTCGCACCGCGCGAACGTGCACGATGTGCACCCGATGTGGGGCGCCGACGGCAAGATCTATTTCTCGTCCGAGCGCAACGGGTTCTTCAACATCTGGCGCATGAACGCGGATGGATCGCAGCAGCAGCAAGTAACGCAGCACCGCGAAGACGGCGTGCAGTTTCCGTCGATCTCGCCCGACGGCAAGCGACTGATTTACGAGAACGAGTTCGTGCTGTGGACGCTCGACGTTCCGAGCGGTCAGCCGCGCCAGGTGCACATCCGCATCAGCACCGACGAAAAAGAAGGCGATCTGTTCGTACTGACGGCAACGAATCGCGCCGACAGTTTCTCGCCGTCACCCGAAGGCGATTACGTCGCCGTCGAAGCGCATGGTGAAATTTTCATCGTCCCCGCGACGCAAGGCGTTGGTGAACAACGCCGTGTGACGAATTCGGCGTGGCGCGACAAAACACCGTCGTGGTCGCCGAACGGCAAGTACATCGCGTACGTGTCCGACCAGTCGCGCGAAGAAGAGATCTGGGTGTACGACGTCGCCGCCGGTACGTCCAAGAAAATGAGCACGTCCGAATCGGAAAAGACCGGACTCGTGTGGTCGCCGAACGGCAATAGCCTGATCTATCAGGGCAACAACCGCCTCTACGAAGTCGACGTGACCGCGGCGCAACCGCGTCCGCGCGAAATCGCTTTCAACCAGGCCGGCGGATTCAACGGCGTACAGTACACGCCCGATGCAAAGGGACTCATCTACACGCGCAGCAACGATGAACAAGTCGCCGAAGTCTTCCTCTACGACTTCACGACAAAGAAGGAAATCAACGTGACCCATTCGCCAATTCCATCGGCGACGCCGGAAGGCGGCGGTGGTGGCGGCGGACGTGGCGGCGGCGTTGGCAACGGCTTGCTCACGCCCGACGGCGTGAACGTCGTGTTCACATCGAGCCGCACGGGTGTCAATCAGCTCTACGTTGTGTCGCTCACGAAACTCACCGAAGACGTGAACGATCCCGTCGTGCGTGAACGCAAAGCGCGCGAAGCCGGCGCGGGTGGTGGTGGTCGCGGTGGTCGCGGTGGTGGCGGCGGCGGTGCTTCACCGACCGCGGATCAAACGGTTCCGCCGCTCACGATCCGCGTTGACGAAGCAGGAATCGAACGTCGTGCGCAGATGATCACGACGGGCACCGCTGGTGTCGGCACGGTGTTTCTGTCAGCGGATGGACGCACGATTTACTACACAGTTGGTGGCGGCGGCGCGCCCGGTGGCGGTGGTGGACGCGGTCGTGGTGGTGCTGCTCCCGCAGCGGCTCCTGCTGGTGATGGCGCAGGGCTTATGGCGGTGAACATCGATGGCTCAAACAGCCGGCGCATCGCGACCGGCGCCTTCAACGGTCTCCGATACACACCGGACCGCCGTTACATCTTCTTCAACCAGCCGGCTGCCGGTGGTGCCGCAGGCGGCGGACGCGGCGGCCGGGGCGGTGGTGGTGGAGGCAGCGACATCGGCACGAACGAGATCGGGCGCATTGCGCTCGCGTCCCCGCAGCGCGTCGACGACGTCAACTTCTCGTTCTCGGTGCGCGTGAATCGGCGCGAAGAGTGGCACCAGGTGCTGCTCGAATCGTGGCGTGTGATGAAGTACCGCTTCTACGATCCGAACATGCACGGCAAGAACTGGAACGCGCAGCTCGCGAAATACGAACCGTTGCTCGAGCACGCCGGTACGAACGAAGACGTGGAAGACATCGCCAATGAAATGATTGGTGAGCTCAACGCGTCGCACACCGGTGTGAGTTTGCCGAGCACGCGCTCCATGCCGAGCGTTGCACAAACGCGGTTCCTGGGCTTCGAGATCGAAGAAGGTCCGGGTGGCAAGTACCGCATCTCGCACATCTATAGAGATGGACCGGCCGACAAGGAATGGCTTGACCTCGCGAAGGGCGACTACGTCCAGTCAATCGACGGCGTCGACATCAAGAACGGCGACAACTACTGGAAGATCCTCACGCAGACCGAGCACACGTACATCCCCGTGAAGGTCTCGAAGACCGCGACGGGCGAGAACGCGCGCACGGTGCGTATTGCCAGCGTGACGTCGTTGCAGACGATCAAGTACGACGAGTGGGTGAACAACAATCGCGATGAAGTCGAGAAAGCGACGAACGGTGAAGTCGCGTACGTGCACATTCAGGCGATGAATCAGCCGTCGCTCGACAAGTTCATTCGCGAGATCGATCGCTTCTGGAACAGAAAGGGCATCATCATCGACATTCGCTTCAACGGCGGCGGCAACATCGACCAGGAATTGATCGACATCCTGGAGCGTCGTCCGTACGAGTACTGGAACAACCGCAACGGCTCACCGATCTGGGGCCGTCGTCCGCGTCAGCTCATCGCCGGTCCGAAGGTGATGATGACCAACGCGCGCTCAGGCTCGGACAGCGAAGTCACACCGCAGGGCTTCAAGGATCTCGGACTCGGTCGCGTCGTTGGTAATCCGACGGCCGCTGCAGTGATCGCAACGGGCAGCTTCAACCTGTTGCAGCAAGGCGGAACGATTCGTACGCCTGGCTCGAAGGTCATGCGTTACGATGCGGACAAGCCCAACAACTACGGCGACAACCTGGAGAACTTCGGTGTCGAGCCGGACGTGTGGGTGAAGAACGGTCCGATGGACAACCTTGCGAAGAACGACAAGGAGTTGAAAGAGGCGATCGCCGAAGTGCAGCGCATGCGTAATGCGGCGAAGCCAAAGGTTACTTCGAACTAGTTCCTGGGTAGTTTGCGCTCCTTGCGTAGGGTCTAGGCGGTAGGCGGTAGTTCACTACAGCCTACCGCCTAGCCCCTACCCCGGAGCGGTGGCCGAGCGGTTGAAGGCACCGGTCTTGAAAACCGGCAAGGGTGAAAGCCCTTCGTGGGTTCGAATCCCACCCGCTCCGCTGATTGGGAGGGTAGTATGGTTGCTATGCGATTGAACCGGCTTTCATCGATTGCGTTCGCTGCGGCGGTACTCGCGTCGTGCAGCGGGGACGGCGGGTCGGGGCCCAACGGCGAAGTCATCACCGTTGTTGTCACGCCGGCGAATCCACAGGTGCAGGTCGGATTCGCGATTCAGCTGTCCGCGGTGGTGAACGGACCGCCCGGCATTCCGCAGGCGGTCGTCTGGGAAGCACGCAACGCCGAAATCGCCGACGTCAACGAGTCGGGACTCGTTGGTGGTCTCGCGGAGGGCGAAGGCGTCATTCGCGTGAAGTGGGCCACCGACGTTCGCGAGTTCACCGACGTCGCCGTGATCGTCACCACCACGCCAGTGGGCGAGGGACGCCCAGCAGTGAAAGTGATCGCGCGGTAGGCACGTGGCCTGTTGCATTCCTACTGGTCCAGGGCCGGCATTTCGCGAAGCGCGGCGAGTGCGTCGCGATCACGACTCTCGTCAAAGTGTGTCGCCTGCTTAAAGAACATTTTCTTCGCGGCGCGCATTTCTTCGTCCGTCATCCCATACCGCGACGCATAGATCCCGGCGTCACGTGCAAACTCAACGCCGTCAAGCAGTCGTGTGACGTTCTGGGCGAGGAACCCGAATCCAAGGAAGTAGATGCGACCAGCGCGCGATAACGCAACGCGCGCGTCGTCGAAGGCCGTGTCTTGCAGCGTCGACTTTTCGTGAAGAATTTTGATTCCGTCCGACGCAACGCGAATCGCCGCCGACTCGTTGCTAACGTCGTAGCCACGCTGCGCTGGGTATGCGCCGAGCGCGCCGTACACGTGGATCACCTGGACCGCGCTGCGAAACACCGCCAGGGCTTCGAGCGGATCCAGCTTGAACGCATGAGCCAAGGCCGTGGTGCAATAGTGATCGAGCGAACGGTCGTAGTTAAACGTGACGACGGTCAGTTTGTTCTCTTGCCAGTGGTCCCGTGGCGCCTTCAACGCGGCGAAGATACGCTGGTAGAGATCACCGTCCTGTGGAAAGAGGCGCGCAAGTTTTTCGCAACGAACCAATGCGCTCGCGATAGCAATTTTCCCGACGTCCAGAAAGTCCATTCGGTATTCCAGAAAGTCGTCGACTGACCGACTACCGGAATGCTGGAGAGCGCGTCCAAACTCCTTCAATGTGTCTTCGTTCACCTTGCAGGCGGCGATCGCGCGCCGAATGTCTTGATAGGGTTGTACCTGGCGGTTATGCGCCGCCCCGATGATCTGCCACTTGAGCTCGTGGCCGGTGGGGAAACCATAGGGCACGCTAGCGCCAGCACCGAGGACGAGCACGGTATGTTTTTTGATCATCGCGGCGAACAAGGTCGCGCGCGCGTGCCGTCTAGGCTAGCTGTCACGTAGCCGGACACGCGCTCGCCGCGACGCTTTGGTCGCTGCTACGATCGTGGCCGCTTTTATCACCCACGCGAGACGTAAGTTCAACGGCATGTCTCCCGATCCTGTTGTAACGGCTGCGGCGGTTGGCGCTGGTGCGTTCGCGGCGAAGGAGCTGGTTAAGCCGACGCTCAGCGCGCTCGGCGAACGGCTGCGAAACAAGTTGCTGCCGCAACTTCCGAACCCGCGCAACACGGAGCGGATGCACGAGGAGTTGTTGGAGCGCGCTGCAGACCTGCTTGGCGCACGCGGAATTGCGCCCGAGGCGGCCCGTGAAGCCTCTCAGGAAATCGTTACGAAGGCGTTGATCGGTAACGTGCTCTCGGGCAGCCAGAGTGACCTTCGTGAGATGTTTGCAAACCTCCTCGCGCAAGACATGGATCCGAGCGCAACGCGTCCGCATCCGTCGTACGCGGCGACGATTCAGCAACTCAGTGGCGTCGAGGCACGAATGCTCTTCGCAATCGCTGCGACGGGACGCTCCCAGCCAATTCCGAATTCGGTGAAGAGCGATTCACCGCAGGCACCGTTCCTCATCGGCGGCCCTCCGCCGGATATGGCATCGCTGTTTTCGGACTCGATTACCATAGGCGAAGATTTCCTCACGGCAGTACAGAATCTCCGCCGCCTAGAGATCGCCGATACACGCGAGGAGGGCGACGCCTTGAATCGCAAGGTGGTTGGGGCACGCGTGGTGCTCCTCGAGTACGGTCAGCGCTTTTGCGCCGCGTGCATCGGCAAACCGAGTGCGACGGGCGCTGCAAACCGCTCGGCCCGCTGAGAAGCACCGCTGGCTAGAAGCGCGTGCCCAAACTTTGTGCCCAAGGGTTAGCTTATTCGTCCCTTGCGCCCCCGCTCGTGCTGCGCGTAAGTGACGCAACACGAACGAGGTAGCGAGATCGTGGAGACGTGGCCGAGAGGCTGAAGGCGGCGGTTTGCTAAACCGTTATACGGGCTAATACCTGTATCGAGGGTTCGAATCCCTCCGTCTCCGTAGTAGGGTTCAGGCGGTAGCGAGTAGGCGGTAGTGTCCGTACGCGAAGAGCGCCGCCCCGAGTTCGGAGTGTCTGCGTGCTGCTCGGCACCGCAGCACTACCGACTACAGACTACCGACTACCGCCCACACTACCGCCTACAGCCTACCGCCTCCACCCTACATGGTCCCTCGCGTCCGCTTCGCTCCCTCTCCCACCGGCTACCTCCACGTCGGTGGCGCGCGGACTGCGCTCTTCAATTGGCTCTACGCGCGCAAACTTGGCGGCGCGTTCTTGTTGCGCGTCGAAGACACGGACAAAGCGCGTTCGACCGACGAAAGCACGCGCGCAATTTTCGAAGGCCTGCGCTGGCTCGGCCTGAACTGGGACGAGGACGTCGTATTTCAGGGCGCGAGCGTCGAGCGCCATCGCGCTGACGCGCAAAAGTTGCTCACGAGCGGTCACGCGTACCGCGATTTCACGACGCCGGAAGAATTGGAGCGTCAGCGCGCCGCCGCAAAGGCGAGCGGTGTGCCATTTCGGTTCGATCGCAGCACGGCGGAACTCGCACCCGACGAAATGAAGCGGCGTCTCGACGCCGGCATGCCGTTCGCAATTCGCTTTCGCGTACCCGATGGTGAAACGAGTTGGGACGATCTCGTGCACGAACGGATCACGTTTCCGAACAAGGACATCGAAGACTTCGTGATC
This sequence comes from Gemmatimonadaceae bacterium, assembly GCA_035277145.1. Lineage (GTDB taxonomy): Bacteria > Gemmatimonadota > Gemmatimonadetes > Gemmatimonadales > Gemmatimonadaceae > DASRAP01. Next base: position 21,994 of record DATELA010000080.1, read on the forward strand.
CTGCGCTCGGACGGAACACCCGTGTACAACTTTGCCGTGGTGTCCGACGACATCGCGATGCGCATCACACTCGTCTTGCGCGGCGACGACCACATTTCGAACACGCCGAAACAGATTCTGTTGTATCGCGCATTCGGTGTTGAGACACCGCAGTTCGGACACTTGCCAATGATTCACGGCACCGACGGAAAGAAGTTGTCCAAGCGGCACGGTGCAGCTGCCGTCGCCGATTGGCAGCACGTTGGCATCGTGCCGTCAGCGATGGTGAACTTTCTTTCGCTGCTCGGATGGTCGCCTGGTCACGACATCGAAGTCATGACGGCGAACGAATTGCTCGAGCGTTTCGATACCGCGGGACTGCTCAAGAAGCCCAGCGTCTTCGATCCGAAGAAGCTGGAGTGGATGAACGGACAGCACGTGTCGCGCATGTCCGCGTCGGAGTTGCTGCCGCAACTGCGCGCGCATTTTGCGCACGACGGCGCGGAGCCGGCGTGGCTCACCAAGGCAGATCCGGCGCGATTGAACGCCGTGATCGAACTCGCCAAAGTGCGATCGCGAACAACGCTGCAGCTCGCCGATCAGGTGCGCGCGTTTTTCGCCGCGCCCGATCTCGGCGCTATGCCAGACGCCGCGGCGAAGTTGCTGCGCGGAGAGAACGCCGCGCGCAGCCTCGACGCAGTGCGCACCGCACTGACGAGCGCGAATGGAGAGTGGACGGTGGAACGCGTGCAGGCTCTGCTCGAACCGGTGCCCGGTACGCTGGGGATCAAAGCCGGTGATGTGTTTCAGCCCCTGCGCGCCGCCCTCACAGGCAGTAACGTGAGCCCGGAGATTTACGCCGTTGTGTACCACATCGGTCGCGATGAAAGCGTTGCGAGAATCGGCAGTGCGCTGGCCACGGTGAAACGCGAATAAACGAACCGAATCAATTCGTACATGCGGCGAATGAGCGCGGCAACCCGAACACAGCACGCGACGAGCACAGCAGTCGTCGCGGTTGGGTTGATCGTGTTCAGCGCGTGCGGCGGAGATGGGCCGTCCACACCGGCGGAAACGGCTGCGCAAATCGAACTCATCGGCCAGGCGGTGCTCACGACCGAAGTCGGAACTGAGATCGACGGACCGCGCGTTCTCGTGCGCGGATCTCGCGGAACGGCAATGCCTGGTGTGCTGGTCACGTGCTTCGTCGCAACCGGCACGAGCGAACTCTCGGTTCCAACCGTCACCACCGCCGCCGACGGAACCGCGACGTGCGGACGCTGGACGTTCCCGGAACAACCCGAAGTCACCATCGCACGCGCGACGCTCGTCGGAATCGACACGGTGCAAGTCGCCGCGAATGTGCGAGTTGGACCGCCGGTGCAGCTCGTGCTGTCGCAGGCGCCAAGCACGGATGTGTTCTCCGGTGTGACGCTCGACATACAACCGGTGCTCGTCACGAACGATCGATTCGGAAATCGATCACCGCTCGCCAATCTCGAAGTCACCGCGCAGACCGACGTGCCGGGCATCGTGGTGTACGGTGGCACCGTGACAACCGGTGTCGACGGACGCGCTGCGTTCACGCGCCTGGGTTTTTCCGGTCCGGCAGGCCCATTCACGCTGCGCTTCGAAGCAAACGGATTCGACGATGTATCGGCGGGAGCAAAGACGCTGCAACCATCACCGCCCGGCGCGACGACACCTGCACGCATTGCGTTCAGAATTCCCGCACCGAAAATCCTCGTGCTCGATCCGGGGCAGAACGTGCTCGCGCCTCCCGTTGATGCGTTCAACGCCTCGGAGATTCCGCTGCCGTCGGCAATTACACAACTCAAAACACGCGCGCCATCGCTCGTCGGCACAACTGGTGACACGACGCTGAACGCATTGTCACCCGGGCGGTCGTTCGTCGTCGCGCAGAGCGTTGTCGACACGATCGTGAGCGATTCGTTGCTCGCGTACATCACGCGCGCAGCAGGCGCACCGCTCGTGAAAACGGACCTCGCGCAATTCTCGCTCTTCGCCGGCAATGACATCGAAGTCCGCGTACTCGTCGACATGCGCGCGTCGGGTTTGCTGTCCGGCGCAACCATCGATGTCGCGTATCCGCGCTCGTCACCAAGTCTGATGACGCTGCTTACCGTCACGCCGTCGGCCGGAACGACTGCGACGGCGAGCACGACGGCTGGGCTTGTCCGCCTCGCCTACGCGAACGCGACCGGTGCCGGCGGCACCGTGGAAATCGCACGACTCATGTTTCGCATCACGTTTTCAACGCCGAGTGTGAGCCAGATCGTGCTCACGCCACTCGATATCGTGACGTCGACACTGCAGAATCTCACCAGCACGACTACCGCCCTGAACCCTCCCTTTCTGGTGCGACAATGAACGGAATTCTCGCGCGAATTCGAGCCATCGCTGCCGTTGGCCTCGCGTCCATTCTGGCGGCGTGCGACGCGGCGCAGCCCGGCAACGGTCCACCGCCGCCCACAACCGCCGAACTCACACTGGTGAGCAGTCAGGTCAACCAGTCGGGGCGCATTTCGTATGTCATGGCGCTCAACGACAGTGTGAGTGGCGGGTCAGGCCTCAACATCGGGAGCTTTCGCGTCGCGATTCATTTCGATAGCGCCGCCATGGATTTCGAGCGGCTGACCGGCGCCGACATTTTGCTCACTGCGGCCAACGACGTCGGCGGAAGGGTGCTCGTCGCCGGCGCGTCAGCGCAGGGATTCGGCGTCGGCGGATGGCTCGCGCTCGAGTTCACTCCGCGAAACGCCGGCATCGCACCAGCATCACCGACGATCGAAATCCTCGACCTCGGCGATCTCGCCGGCGCCGACGTGCGCCTGCGCGTCGCCGCAAAACCGGCATACTCGCCGAAGTAAATGATTGTCGCACGCGTCGCGACCATGACCCTCACGCTCGCTGCGGCGTGCGCTCGGGGAACACCCGCGCCCCAGGCCGCGCAGGGTGAGCGTGTGTCGCCAGGAGCGGCGCCGGCACTCGAGTTGTTGCGACTCATTCCCGATACGGCGACCATCGCCGACGGACGCATCGTGGTCGTGCGCGCAATCGGACGCGGCTTCGACGCCACTGACAATGTTGTCGAGTTTGGTCCCGTTGTGTTCACGCGCGTACGAGCGTCCGCAACGCGTGACACGATCAATTTCACTGTACCGCTCGAGTTGCCGTCGAGCGGCGGTGCACCGCCGGCACCCGTGTATCCGGGTGAGTACAGTGTCACAGTGCGCGTCGGAAATGCGCGGAGTGCAGCGCGCACGTTCCGTATTCTCGAACCACGGGCAGCCCGGTAATGCGTCACGCCGGGCACTGTGCCGCGCAGCTGGCGCGCATTACGCGATGGATCGTCGCAATCACGTGTATTGTTTCGCGCGCGGACGCGCAACGCTGGGAAGGCGGACCCGAACTGCGCGCGGAGTACATGCGCTGGATCGAGACGTATCCGTCGTTCGACGATGACGTAACACGCGCACGCATTCGCGCGTGGGAGCAACTTGGTGCGCGACGAATGGGACCGCGGCTCGCATCGATTCTCCCTGCACCGGGCGGTGCCGGAACGTTCACGCCGCTCGGCCCATTTGGTTTGGTACAGGAGAACGGATTTTTCTTTTCCGCGCCGCAGGCCGAGGGCGGACGCGTCGCCGCAATCGCCATCGATCCGTCGCGACGCAACACGATTTACGTCGGGACTGCGAACGGTGGCGTGTGGAAGTCGACGGACGCTGGATTCAGCTGGCGCGCACTCACTGACGATCAATGCGGCATGACGATTGGATCGATCGTCGTCGATCCAGTGAACACCGACATGGTGTACGCCTCAACCGGCGAACCATCGGAGACGTCGTCGCACGGCTGCGGGATTCTGCGTTCGATCGACGGCGGGAATTCGTGGACACGGCTTGGCGCGACCACGTTCGATCGTGTGCGCATTTACGCCATTCATATCGATCCGCGTACGGCGGGTTCGATCTCGGCGTCGACGATTGTTGCCGCGTCGAGCAGCGGGCTGTGGCGTTCCACGAACGGTGGCACAACCTGGACGCGTGCGTTCACGGGTGTGTTCAGCGACGTCATCGGGCATCCGGCGAATGGCGCGATCATGTACGCGGTGCGCTTCGGACAAGGATCTGGATCGCCGGGTGCGTTCTTCCGTTCAGTCGATGGCGGCGCATTGTGGACCGAAATCACCGGGACCTTCCCCGGTATCGACGCATCGCGCATCGAGCTCGCCGTAAGCGCATCGCGTCCAGACGCGGTCTACGCCATTGCTGGACGTCGTTCGAACAGCACGCTGCTCGGCGTGTATCGGTGGGAAGAGAGTTCGGGAATGGTCGACCTCGGTACGAACGGCCTGATCTTCCCAACGAATCGCATCGACTTCGGCGCGCAAACAGGATACGACCTGGCGATTGCCGTCGACCCTGTCGACGCGAATCGCATTTACGTGGCGGGTGTGCGCGCATTTCGATCGATCGATGGCGGCGCGTCGTACGTCGAGATGGCACCGACTGTCCACGTCGATTGGCACGTGATCAGGATCGATCCCGCTGATCGGACGCGCGTGTTCGTTGGAAATGACGGCGGAATTTTCGCGTCGCTCGATCGAACAGAGTCGTTTCAGAGCCGCAACTACGGCATCTCGACGCAGATGTTTTATCCCGGAATCGCTGTGCATCCATCGAACGCCGCGTTCGTACTCGGCGGGCTGCAGGACAACGGGACGATTCGTGCGGGTGCGTTTTCGATTTACGAAGGGGTGTCCGGCGGTGACGGTGGATTTGCGGCAATCAATCCAAACGATCCGTCGGTCTTTTGGACCACGTGCCAGCGCGCGGCAGCCCAAGGCTGTCTGTGGCGACACACGTCGACGGGGCGCTCGGTTCGTCGAAATGGAATCGATGTCAACGACCGGCATCCGTTTATTGCGCCGCTCGTAATGAGTCCGAACGATCCGACGCGTTTGTATTACGCCACGCAGCGACTATGGCGTACCACCGACGAGGGATTGCTCTGGACCGCGCAGAGCGTTGATCTCACGAAGGGCACGGGCACCATCGCGGCCATCGCAGAAGCGCCGGGCAACGCGAACTATGTGTACGTCGGAACGAACGACGGCAATCTGTGGGTGTCAGACAATGCGACATCGACGTGGCGCGGACCCGCCACCGGTTTGCCGGACCGCGCGCTGACCGACGTCGCCATCGACGCCGCCGATCCGTTGCGCGCATGGGTCGCTATCGGCGGATTCGGTTCATCGCATTTGTTCAGTACAGCAAACGCGGGTGTTTCGTGGACCGACGCCGGCGCAGGACTTCCTGATGTGCCTGCATCAGCGGTGCTCGCTGTTCCGGGCACAACGCGCGTGTACGTCGGCACTGACCTTGGCGTGTACGAATCTCTGACCGGCGCACCACCGTGGGTACGCGTTCCCGGCTTGCCGATGGTGCGCACGACGGACTTGATCTATCAACCGCGTTTCAATCTCGTCATCGCCGGCACGTACGGCCGCGGTTTATGGGGACTCAACATCGGCACGCAATCGACGGTACTGCGCGGTGACGTCGATCAAAACGGCGTCGTGAATCCGGCCGATGCACTGCTCATTCAGCAAGCAGTGTCAGGCCAGGCATTGCCACCGGCACTCGCGCTGTTCCCCTACGCCGACGCGAATTGCGACGGAACGGTCAGCGTCACCGATGCGGTGCTCGTCCTGCGCTTTTCAGTAGGCGCAAGCGTGAACGGCGCGTGCGTGGGAACGATTCGCTGACCGCAAAGGAGCGAGGATCAAGTTTGAGGGGCGAGTGAATAGTGGAGATCCTCACCCTTGATCCTCGCTCCTATCGGTCACTGCTCCTCTATTTTCGCTCCTCGCTCCTGTATGTCACCCCGTTCTTCATAACGAAGACAACGTTACGGACAGCGCTGATCTCTTTTGTGGGATCGCCGTTGACGGCGACGAGATCGGCGAACAGTCCTTTGCGCACCGAGCCGATCCGCTCTTCCATGTGCAACATCTTTGCGTCGATTGATGTCGCGGCTTTGAGTGCCTGGATGGGTGTGAGGCCATAGCTCACCAGCAATTCGATTTCCCGCGCGTTGTCGCCGTGCGTGAACACACCGACGTCGCTGCCGTTGCAAATCGTCACGCCTGCAGCGAGCGCTGCTTTGACACTCGCGCGTTTTGCCGCGATTCGCGCCGGCTCTGGATCACCGCGCTTCCATCCGCCGTATTGCAGAATCGCATCGCCGGCCGCGACCGTCGGACACAACACGACGCCGCGTTCGGCCATCAGTTTGAAAACTTCGGGCGTTCCGCCGTCACCGTGCTCGATCGATTCAACACCGGCGAGCGTTGCACGTCGCATCCCCTCCGCGGTGGACGCGTGTGCAACCACCGGCCGGCCTGAACTCCCCGCGATTTCCACGATGAGTTTGAGTTCGTCGAGCGTGAATATGGGGCGCGCTTCGCCGTTCGGACCCCAGCGATAGTCCGCGTACACCTTGATCCAATCCGCGCCGTGTTTGATCTGGCTGCGCACCACACGCGTAATGCCATCGATTCCGTCCGCTTCCTCGGCGCCAACGGGAATCAGATCGGCGACGTCGGTCGAGAATCCGGACACCGGTCCGTAGCTCCCCGTCGCAACAATCGCGCGCGTGGTTGTGATTACGCGAGGACCCGGAATGATTCCCTGCGCAATCGCCTGCTTGAGTCCAACGTCGGCGTATCCCGCACCTTCGGTGCCGAGGTCGCGCACAGTAGTGAATCCGGCCATGAGCGTCGCGCGCGCGTGATTGACCGCGCGCGCAACACGAAGCGCCTCGGCTTCGCGCAGTACCTGATCGTTCCACGATGTCTCGTTGTACGGATGCAGGAGCAAGTGCGAGTGCCCTTCGATCATTCCTGGCATCAGCGTGGTTCCCGGCAAATTCACGGTCGTCGCACCAGCGGGTGCCGTGATTTGCGCACGCGGCCCGACTTCTTCAATGCGATCGCCGCGCACCAACACCGCCCACCCTTCATTCGGCGCGTTGCTGGTTCCGTCCCACACGCGAGCCGGTACGATGAGCGTAACGTTTTGTGGCGCGCGCGTCTGCTGCGCCAACGCCGGCGCGGCCGCAAAGAGAACCGTCAATGAGAAGAGTTTCATGCTCGCTAAGATAGCGCCGGTGGGGCATTTTCATCCGCCAGCATGATGCCTGAATCCTGGGACGCCCTCGTCACTGAGTTTCTCGACTCGACGTTTGCCGCTCGCCCCGAGATTGCCGTCAACTCGGGTCGCCATGAGTTCGATGGCCAATTACCCGATTGGTCCGAGGCAGGGCTCACGCGCGAACGCGACCGGCTCACGTCGTGGCGTTCGCGCTTGCACGCGATTGAGACGCGGTCGCTCGACACCGCGCGCGCGTTCGAACGGGACTACATGATCGCGGTCATCGACGGGATGCTGTTCTGGCTCGCCCGCGCCGATTGGCCGCACAAGAACCCGACGTTTTACGCGGACGCGCTCGATCCGGATGTGTACGTCTCACGGCCGTACGCGCCACTCGAGCAACGCATGAAAGCGTACATCACGTACGCGCGTGCCGTGCCGGCCGCGGCGCAACACATCAAGCAGAATCTCAAGCCGCCGCTTCCGCGCACATACATCGATCGAGGCTCAGGCGCGTTCGGCGGACTCGCGTCGTTCTACGCGACCGATGTCCCGCCTGTATTCGCGGCCGTCAAGGACGAAACGCTGCACAAAGAGTTCAACGCGGCCAATGGCAGCGCGATCGCCGCGTTGAAGGACGTAGACGCGTGGCTCCAATCGCTGCGCGCGACGGAAACGGAGGATTTCGCGCTCGGTGCCGATCTGTTCAGAGAAATGTTGTCGGCAACGGAGGGCGTCGACACGCCGCTCGACGAGCTCGCGCGCATTGCGCGCGCTGATCTCGATCGCAATCTCGCGCTCCTCGAGCAGGCGTGCGCAAAGTACGCGCCCGGCAAGAGCACGCATGAATGCGTTGCGCTCGTCGAAGCGAAAAAGACCACGAAGAGTCCCGTCGACGAAGCGCGCGATCAACTCGCGCAGCTGCGCGCATTCATTGCGAAGGCGGATCTCGTCACGATTCCCGGCACGGAGCAAGCGAACGTCAACGAGTCGCCGCCGTACATGCGCTGGAACATGGCGTACATCATGATTCCGGGCCCGTACGAGAAGAACATGCCGTCCACGTATTACATCGCGCCGCCCGATCCATCGTGGACCGCTGCGGAACGCGCCGCATACTTGCCTGGCCGCGCGAATCTTATGTTCACCTCCGCGCACGAAGTATGGCCGGGACATTTCCTGCAATTCCTCCACGCCAATCGTTCGCCGTCGAAGTTCGGCCAGGTGTTCGTCGGCTACGCGTTCGCCGAAGGATGGGCGCATTACACGGAAGAAATGGTGTGGGACGCCGGATTCAGTAACGGCGATCCGGAAATGCACATCGGTCAGCTCATCAATGCGTTATTGCGAAACGCGCGTTTCGTCGCAGCGATCGGGTTGCACACCGGCGGTATGACCGTTGCCGACGCCGAGAAGCTTTTTGTCGAAGAGGGACACCAAGATCCCGGCACTGCGCGACAACAAGCGGCGCGCGGCACGTTCGATCCCGCGTACCTCAACTACACACTCGGCAAACTCATGATTGTGAAGTTGCGCGATGACTGGATCGCGTCGCGCGGAGGGCGCGCGGCGTGGAAACAGTTCCACGACGAGGTGCTGAAGTTCGGTGGGCCGCCGGTGCCGTTGGTCCGGCGCGCCATGCTCGGCGGCGGCAATCTGTTTTAGCCGCGACGCGCGTTCAGCGGCGCGTGCTGTCCCGTCGCGCCGCGCGCGCCTTGTCGGTGCGCTCGCGTAACGCTTTCACCGCTTTGTCGAACTCCATCTGACTCTGGGCGCGCATTGCCTGGTACATGATGTCGGCGCGCATGTCCATGAGAATGCGAGTGCGCTCACTGCGCGATGGATTCGCCTGCTGCGTGATTGGAAGCGCGGCGAGCACCAGCGTGGGCAAGCGGAACTTGCCGAAATAAATGAACTGCGAATCGACGCCGAACTTTCCTCCGCCGCGAATGACAGTCCAATCGTTCGGGTTTGGCTCGCCGCGGGCAAGGGCCTGCGCACGCGCAACCGAATCCCAGTATTGCGTGATCCACGTGCGCATGACGCTGTCAGGCGAGCCGGTCGCGCGCGGAAGTGACGTGGGCGCGCGCGCAGGCTCAACGCCGTTGAACACACCCGTTAACGGCGGTCGCGGTGCCAACTGTGGAATCAGCCCGCGACCAATCACGCGCGGATTCGTATCGCCGACGACCGGTGGCGGAACGGCAACCGGAACGGTCGCGGGCGGCGCGACCGTCGGCGGTTCAATCGTCGTTGGTGGAGGAACGGAACGCGTCGGCTCGACCGGCGGTGGATCGCGTCGCGGAGGCGTCGGTGCCGCGTCGCGACGCACCGGCGGCTCGCGCAGTTGCACGGGCTCAACGCGCTCTTCCTGCGGCTTCGACACTTTGCGCGCGAGCGCAATGATTGGAATTGTGACGACGCTCGCGAACACAATGATGAGAACGGTTTGCACGGCAGCCGCGACAACGTAGGGCCCGCGCCCTTCGTTGCCTTTCGGCAGCTTGACTTCAAACCGTTTCCGCATGCGTTGTCAGCTTGCCGCAACCACCGGTGACCGCACGCGACTCACACCAACAACCTCGACTTCGACGGTATCACCAGCCACGAGCGGACCAATGCCTGCCGGCGTGCCCGTCAGAATGAGATCTCCGGGGAGCAGCGTCATAACGCGCGAGGCGTACACGAGAATGTCGGGAATTGGAAACGCCATTTCCGACGCGCGCGCGCGCTGACGCTGCTGGCCGTTGACGCGTGTCACGACTTCGAGCGCGGTGAGATCCTTTGGCGTGTCGCCAACGGGGCCAACGGGGCAAAACGTGTCGAAGCCTTTGGCGCGCGTCCATTGTCCGTCGACTTTCTGCAGATCGCGCGCTGTCACATCGTTGCACGCCGCAATTCCGCGAATGCCGGCAATCGCATCAGCTGGTGTTGCGTTGCGCAACCGTTTGCCGATCACCACGCCGATCTCGCCTTCATGATCCACCCGTGACGAGTCTGGCGGGAGCACGATCGCTTCTCCGTCCGCGATGACCGCAGTCGGTGGCTTGAGAAACAACAACGGCGCCGTCGGCACGTCGTTGCCGAGTTCGCGCGCATGTTCGAGATAGTTGCGGCCGACGCAAATGATCTTTGATGGAGTGAGTGTCATCTATGAATAGTACCCGTTGGACGTGAACACCGTTGCCTACGACTGGTAGAACTTTCGCAACTGATCGCGAATCGACGACCACGAACCGGTGACGCGACGCGCCGGCGGGAGCGAATCGATCAGGCCGGCGCCGTATTGTTTGGTAAGCGCGCGCGCATCGGCCAGGACAATCGCGCCACGATCCGTTCGCGTACGGATGAGCCGGCCAAATCCCTGTTTGAGCCGGAGCGCAGCGTGGGGCAGCATGTACTCCGCAAAGGAATTCCCGCCGCGACGTTCGATCGATTCGCAATGCGCTGCCGTCAGCGGTTCGGTCGGGACGCGAAACGGAAGTTTGGCCAGCACGAGTCCGCGCAGCGCATCACCGGGAACGTCCACGCCCTCCCAGAACGATGTGGTACCCACGAGCACCGCGTGTCCCGATGCGCGAAAACGCTCGAGCAATCGTTCGCGCTGGTCTTCGCCGTGCACAAGCAGCGGCCATTCGCCTTTGCGCGCGCGTTCGCGGAGCAACACCGCAACTTCCTTCACATCGCGATGGCTCGTACACAACACGAAAATTCCGCCGCCGGATGCGGCGGCAAGGTCGCCCGCGTACTCGGCAACCGCTTGCACGTGCGCACGATCGGGGGCGGATGGCGCCGGCGCGTCGCTGGGAATGGCAAGCACTGCTTGCCGCGCGAAATCGAACGGTGATGCGAACGCGCGCGCGACCGGCTCGACATCATCCGCATCAAGGCCAAGCCGATTCCGCAGAAACTCGAAGTCCTCGCCGATGGCGAGCGTCGCGCTGGTGACGACGACCGTTTCGACGCGCCTGAACAAGTCCTCGCGCAAAATGGGCGCGAGATCGAGCGGTACCGACGTCACGGACACGTTGTCTCCGCGCAACTCCGCCCAGCGAATGCGCGGCGCGGCGCGCACATCGGCTATTAACCCTGAACGCAACGCATCTCCCATCGCGTCGAGTCGCCGGCACACACCGCGCATCTCCATGAACAGCTGCGCGAATTCTTCTTCACGTTGCGGATCGGCTTCGAGTCGTTCGCGCACTTTCGCGAGGCCATCGCTCAGCAACGACAATTCCGCGAGCAAGTCGTCCAGCGCTTCGCGCAAACCTTCGCGCCAGATGGCGTCGTCATCGAACTGCTCGGTGAGTCGCATCATCGGTGCGCCGGCGCGGTTCAACCATCCGCTCAGTATTTCGAACACGCGCGCACCATGGTCGCGAACGCGATAGGCAGCCGGCTCCAATCGATCGCGCACGAGATCGAGCGAGGCCGTGCTGAGCAGATCCCGCCGCGATTCGAGCCGGCGCACGAGCGTCGGAAGCAGTCCCTTCCCTTTTCGCTCGAGTCGTCCAGCGAGTCGTTGCAAGCCACGGCGTGATGCGGACGCGCCAAGGTGTTGCGATGCTGCGTCTTCGAGATGATGACCTTCATCGATCACGAGCCGGCCATACGCGGGCAGCACGGCGGCTTCACTCCAGTTTTGCTGCATGCGCCGAATCGCGACGTCGGCCATCAACAGATGGTGATTCACGATCACGACATCCGCTTCGGCGGCACGCCGTCGCGCTTTGAATACAAAACACTTTGAGAAGTGCGGACATTGCATCCGCGTGCACAAATCGCCTTCCGCGGCAACTTCATCCCACACTTCGGGACGCGGTTGCGTCGCAAGATCGGCCAGCGTGCCATCCGATGTGTGCTCCGACCACTCGGCGATCGTGTTGAGTTCGTTGGCGATCGCTTCGTCGAACAGTGAGCGCGCACCCTCGCGTGCGTGGCCGAGACGTTGCAAGCACAAGTAGTTGCGCCACCCTTTCAGCAATGCAAAGCGAACTTTCTGATCCTCGAGCGCGCCTTCGAGAAACGGCAGGTCGCTCGTCACGAGTTGCTCCTGCAGCGGAATCGTCGCGGTCGCGACGACGGTGCGTTCGCCGTTGTGCGCCGCCCACCGCAATGCAGGCACGAGATATCCAAGCGACTTGCCGATCCCCGTTCCCGCTTCGAGCAACCCGATTCCGCCCATGGAGTACAAGCGCGCAATGGCGCCGGCCATGTCGCGCTGTGTCGGACGATCCTCGTACGCGCGGTGCGCATGCGCGATCGGTCCGTCCGGACCGAGCAGCGCGTTCATTTCGTCGCTCGTAATGGTCACACGCTCGTCCGCGCGCGGCACTTCGACGACCACGTAAATGCGCGTCGCGTCGTTGTCGATGATCGCGAATCCGATCCCGTCGTCGTGAATGCGGGCCGCGATGTTCAGATCGGCGTTCGACGGTTCGAGCGTCCCGCTCGGATGATTGTGGATCAGCAACTCACCGCGCCGCGCGAAACCCGGAAGCGCGAGCACCTGGCCCGTATCACCCCGCGCGACGACGCGCGCGCTGTTCACGACGCCCTTCTCGTCTACCGTCCCGACGAAACACACCTCGCGTCCACTCGCCAGCCGGATCGCGGCGCGCATGGCATTCGCCGCCTGAGACGAGAGTCGCGTTTTTTCGCCGGCCATGGGCGCGAAAATCTAAACCGCCGTTACGGCTCCGTCTTCAACGGTTTCTTCTTCGCGGCCGGGAACAACACGTTGTTCAGGATCAGCCGATAGCCGGGTGACGTCGGATGCAGCGACAAATCCGTCGCCGGGCTTCCGATGTTGTGCGACGGATCTTCCGGATCGTGGCCGCCGAGGAACGTCCACGTGCCTTTCCCGAAGTGTCCGTGGACGTACTTCACCCACGGCGCACCCTCTTCGTGCGCGAGAATCGTCACACCGGGTTTGAGCACGCGCCGCAGGAAGCTCGTCGTGACGCCGTAATAGTCGGGAATCACGTTGCGATGGTTCTGCACGAGCATCGCGGGAACAGGATCGAACTTCGCCGCGAAATCGAACAGCGTGAATGCACCGAGTGGTTGCTTGCGCGCAGGCACGTTGACCTGGTGTCCGTCGATATCGCTCATCGCGCTGAGACCGGGCGACTGCTCGAGCTGCGCGCCGCGCACACCGAATGCACGCGACCAATCGAGTTTACTGCTCGCCTCCGGGTCGACGGGCGTGTTGTCGGAATACGCGCCGGCGATGTCTACAGTGAAACCCGCGTTCGCCAACTCGAGCGTTTCCGTCGCTCCGCACATCGCAAACAGAAAACCGCCGTTGTTCACGTAATCGTGCGCGCGCGACGCAACCGCTTTCTTCAGCGCGGGAATCGTCGGAAAGCCGAGCCGCGCTGCCATTGCGAGCAGCGCGTCGCGCTGCGCGACATACCATGGCGTGTCGCGAAAACTGAGATGCAGTTTGTGCAGCTGCCCGGTGAAATCTTCATGATGCAAATGCACCCAATCGTATTTCGGTAAATCACCGCGCAACACTTCTTCGTCGTACAACTTCGTGTACTTGATACCCGCGTATTCCATCGCGAGCGTCACAGCGTCGTCCCACGGCGGCGACGTCGGTGGCGTGTACACCGCGATCTTCGGCGCTTTCTCCAGCGGAATCGCATCCATGTTGCTGCCCGCGATCTCCGAGCGCATCGCGCTCACCGCGGACGCATCCATATCCTCTGTCGTGACGCCGTCGAGCGCGGCGCGACGGCGAACCGACGGCGTGTCGAGCAGCAGGAACGATCCACCCCGGTAGTTGAGCAACCATTCAGCGGGCAGTCCTTCATCCACCGCGCCGTACACGAGCCCGTACGCTTTGAGATGCTGGCGTTGCGCGTCGTCCATCGGCACGAGTATGCGTTCCGCGCGCATCCAACGGGGCATGACGCCTGCGGCGGCAACCAACGCCGCGCCGCGCTGAATCGCTTCGCGGCGCGACAACACCTCGCCACGTGGAGCGGCACTCAGCGCGCCGCGCCGGCAGGCCTCACACATCGCCGTTGCTCTCCGGCGGGAGGCCGCCGCGTGCGAGATCGAGTTCTCGTCGCGCTTGCGGCAGCAACGCGCTGCCAGGCCACGAGAGAATCAGGTGCTCCAAATGCGAAATTGCGCCCGCGCGATCGCCCCGCCGCCGAAGCAATCGCGCCCACTCCAGCTCAGCTTCCGCAGCTTCAGGCGACGTTGCGTGGAGTTCAACAATGGTGCTCCACACGGCAATCGCATCGTTGTCGCGCTTGCGGTCCGCGTGGAGCCGTGCGGCGGTGAGCAGCAGAATGGGCGCAGCTTCCGGCAGCTCGGTCGCGGCGGATGCAAAATCCACGGCTGCTTGCACACTGTCGCCGCGCGCCAGCGTCAGGAACGCGGCGCCGGAACGCCGGGCGGTGTCTGCGCGCGTACGCGAAAGAAACGAGAGCGCGAGCGCCGCATCCGATTGACGCGCATCCGCGCGCCGAAGGCCGCGGCGTGCGCCGGCGAGATCGCCCTCGTACAGTGCGAGCCACCCCGTGAGTTCGTCGTCCGGATCCGGCGCGCTTTGCCCCAGAATCGCGCGCGCCTGAACAATGCCGCCGCCGCGAACCCACGCGCGTGCGACATGACGTCGCGCGCTCGTGCGTTCGCCCGGCGTCAATTGATCTTCAATGCGCTTGTACGCTGATTCCGCTGCCGCGCCACGGCCGAGCGCTGCATACGCTCGCAGTTGAATGGGCAACGCCGCTTTGGGCCCCTGCTGCGGTCCGAGCCGTTCCGACGCTTGCGCCGCGAGCCGCAGCGCGGACTCCGCCGCGCCGCCATCGATCGCGTTCGACGCCGCGCGCAGCACGCGCTTGGCGTCGGACTTCCAGTGCTCCAACGCCATCAGCGCGTCGCTGGCGGGCAGGTTGAATCCGCGCCGCTCCGCATCTTCAGCAAAGAAACTCCAGATGGCCGCAGTGGTGTCGCTCAGCGGTAGTTCGCGCAACGACGTCCACGCCTCGTGCCCGTTACCCCAGCCCAACTCGAGGATCGCGAGCAACCGGCGCGGAGATTTTTCCACCGGAGGACTCAGCATGATCGCGCGCACAACTCGGCGCGCTTCAGGTGGCGCGGCGCGCAGAGAGAACGACGCCGCTGTTTCGAGATAGTCCTGCTGCACGATCACGTCGCGCCACGCAACGGCCGCGTGATCCCACTGTCCTAGGGCCGCCCGCAGTTGCGCCACTTCGAGCGTCAGCCCGCGAATCGAACCGAGAACGCGCTGCGCCTCCGCCAGCACCGAATCGACCGACGCCGTGCGGCCTTCAGCGAGCAACAAGCGCGCCCACTCGCGGTACGGCGCAATGTCGCCGGGAACCGCGCGCACCCACTCGCGGAACGCCAACGTTGCGTCCGTCTCACGGCGCAGCGTGCGCAGTACGCGCAGCAGCATCGTGCGCGCAATCGGCTCCGCGGGATTGCGTTGAATCGCGGCGCGCACCGCAGGAAGGAGTGAGTCGGTCCATCCGAGCTGCGCATACATGCGCTCGAGCCCGAGCAGCGCGGGAACCGTTTCGCCGCCGGCTAACGCCTCTCGATACAACGCGACGGCTTCGCGAAGTTCGCCTTTGGATTCGCTGAGTATCGCTTTGCCGAGTGTTACGGACTGCTGCGCGCTCGCGCTCGTTGAGAGCGCGAGCGCGCAGCACAATCCGCGAACGGCACCCGCGAACACACGCATGCTACGGCTTCTTTCCATTCATCCGGCGAAAGTAGTCGAGCACCAGGCGTCGTTCTTCGGGTGTGAGTCCGCGGAGTTCGTCATACGTCGGCTCGCGGAATTTTTGGGCAGCGGCACCGCGCGCGCTGCCTGTTGCCGGGCCGTCGCTGGTGATACCCTGCCCCGACTTTGCTTCGCGCCGGTCGGACTCGTCGCGCTGGTCCTGTTCGAGCGTACGGCCCGCGTCCAGCATGCGCGTGAACAACCGTTGCTGCCGGTCGATCACCGATTGATCGAGCATGCCACGATCTATTTGCTCCGCGAGTTGTCGCGCTTCACGCGCGAGCGCGTCGGCGCGTCCGCTGCGATCGGCGTCCGCTGCATCCTCGAGTTTTTGCGCGAGCTGGCGCTGCTTCTGCGCGAGATCTTTCGCCGCTTGCTCTTGTGCCTGACCCTGCGCCATCTGCGCAGCGTTGGGCAGCATCTGCGCGGACTGCGCGTTGATTTGTCCTTGCTGCCCCGCCATCTCACGCATCTGCTGCATGAACTCCGGAAGTCCGGAAGCCGTTTGCGAATTGCCCGCGCGTTCACGATCGCGCGCGAGTGACGCGGCGGTTTGACGCAACGCGTCGGCCGCCGATTGCGCCGAGTTCTGTACTTGTTGACCCGACGCCCCTTCGTTCAAATCGCGCGTCGTTTGCTCGACGCGCTGCTTCGCGGCATCCATCGCGCGCTGCGACGCGGGCGACACGAGCGCAGACTTTTGTCCCTGTTGATTCAGGCGTTCGGATGTTTGCTGCACGCCCTGCTGCAGCGCGCCTTGCTCCGCACGCGCCTGCGACGTCGCACCATCGCGCGCCTGTGAACCGATCTGCTCCTGCTGCCGCGCCATCTGCAGCGTTTCCTGAATCGAGCGATCGAGCGCCTCAGTGAGTTCCTGCTTCCACTGATTCACCTGCGACTGTCGCGCCTCGCCCATGGCATCCGACGCGCGTTGCATTGCGTCGGCAGCATCCTTCGCCGATTGCTGCGCGCCACCTTCTTTGCCCGCTGCGTTCTGCTGGCCCGACTGCTGGCCGGACTGCTGCTGGCCTGATTGTCCCTTGTTGTTGTCCTGCGCTTGCTGGCCGCCGAGCTCCTTCATCGCCTTTTCCATCGCTTCCTGCATCTTGCGCGCGCTTTCTTCTGCTTCCGACGCGGCCTTCTGCGTGCCTTCCTTCGCGGCCTGCGCCTGCTCCTTCTGCATGCGATCAATCAGCTCTTGCATCTCCTGCCGTGCCGCCTTCGCGCGCTCGGCGAGTTCCTTCGCCGTGCCGGGGCGCTGAGCCGCGTTCGCAGAATCCGCGAACTTGCGCTGCTCCTGCGCGAGTTCTGATGTCTGATCCTTGAGCGCTTCCATTTTTCCTTCGAGCGCCGCGCGCTGCAGCATCTCGCGCGCTTTCTCGAGCGCTTCGCGCATGTCCTTCTGTGGCTGCCCGAGTTTCTCGAGCGACTGCTGGAGTTCTTCAGCGCTCATCTTCTGACGCTGCTGCTCGAGCTCGCGAAGCTGCTTCATCAACTCAGGCGTCATCGCTTCGCGCAGCAAACGCTCGGCTTCTTTGATCTCCTGCGACATCGCGCTGTCGAGCACGCCCGCCTTCTGCAACTCCTGCGAGAGGCGTGACGCTTCCTTGGTCAGTTGCTCTGCGCGCTCAGCGAGCGCGCGCTGCGCCTCGGTAATTTCGCGCGCACGCTCCTGCGCTTCGAACGTCGCGGGGCCTTCCTTGGTCGTGCCGTCGCGATTGGGATTCGTGGGATCGTTGCGATTGCCTGCCGCGCGCGCGGCGTCAGCCGTGCGCTTCTCGAGACTCTTCTGCGCCTGTGCAGCCGCGTTCGCGCGTGCAACCGCCGAGTCCGCCGCGTCTGTTGCTGCTTCGCGTCGGGCATCCGCCGTCGGCACGCGCAGCTCGAGACGCTGGCTCATACCCACGCGGCCCCACGGCGCCGCATCGCGCGCTTCCGCGACGACAACCACCACATCGCCCGGCTTCAGATTCCGCCCGCCAAGATCGAGTTCGAGTTCACCCATCCAGCGTTCGCCGTTCACGCCGGACAGCGCCGTGCTCTTGTCGCCATCCTTGGCGCCACCCTCGCGCTCGTGCCACGTGCGCAGGCGAATATCGGCGAGGCCGTGATCGTCCATCGCCGCAATCACCAGGCGTACCGCGTCACCCGGCGTTACCAACGTGTCGTGCGTCGGCGTGACGATCTCGATGCGAGGCGCAGAGTCCGGCATGACATCGAGGGCGAGCGGACCGGGAAGGTCCGCACCCGCCGTGCTCGAAACCCACTGCCAGTTGCCGCTGCCGCGCGCGACGATACGCCCGCGCACACGACCCGCCTCGAGCACCAGCGGAATCGTATCGCGCTCGCTCGCCAACGACACATCCGCGACGCCGGCAGCGCGCGCGGTGATTTCGAGCGTCGTCCCTTCAGGCACGCGCAACGCGCCGTCGGGTGCGAGCACTTCGGCCGCGCGCCGCAGATACGTGGGATACACGGCGCGCGCCGCCACGTCACCCGCGAACGGACGCTCCACCACCTTGATGTCGAACGTCTGCTCCGTGCGCGAATCGGTCGCGACCAGCGTGACATGCGCGTCGACGGAACCGAGCAGCAACGACGCGTTGTCGTCCGCGACAGCCAGCACTTCCGTGCGCGATGCCGCGCCGGTCTCTCTGTATGTGAGCGTCACGGCGCGCCGGCCCGGCGCATGAATCTTCACAACCACCGTGTCTCCGCGAACGATCGTCGCGGGCGTCCCATCGAAGGTCATCGGCTCGACGAGCGTCCCGCGCATGGCGAGAATCGGGTGCAACAGCGCGCGCCATCCGTCGCCGACACTTTCACGGCCAGTCCATGACGTGCCCGCGACGCCCAGCGCCACCGCGAGCGCACCGCCGGCGGCGAGCGACAATCGCTTCGCGTGCTGCGGTGCGAGCGCGCCCTGTCCAACGAGTTGGGTGAGTTGCCGCGTGTGCAATCCAATGAATGCACCACCTGCGGGCGCAACCTGCACCAATCCAACGAGTGCGCCCGGGCGCAGTCCGCGCTCGCGCTCCGCTTCGCTCGCAACCGCTTCATCGGTCGCGCGCGCGAACAACCGCCGTGGCAGCCAGCGAATCAACCCGACCGTGAGAGCGCCAACGCCGAGCCACCACGCAAATGGCAGCAACGCCGGCGCCGACAGCCATCGGCCGCCACCCAGGATGATTGCGCCAAATGCGAGAATCGCAATCGCGGCACCAACCGCCGCTGCTGCGCTCGTCAGCGAAACAAGACGGCGCGCGCGCGATCCTTCCGCGGATACTCGATCGAGAATTGTCATGAGTTGGGGCGGCTGGTCGCCGCGTACACGAAGAGATTCACGCCCATCTTGAGTGCCTCCTCGTGCAGTTGAGGCGGGTCGTCGGGGTACGTCCCCACGTCTTCCCACCCATTTCCGAGATCAGACTCGTACGAATAAAACACGGCCAAGCGGCCGCCGAGAAAAATCCCGTAACCCTTGGGCGGCTTCCCGTCGTGCTCATGAATCTTGGGCAGGCCGCGCGGAAAATCATAGACGAGGTGATAAATCGGATGGTCGAGCGGCACTTCGACGAGCGGCCGGTCCGGAAACACCCGCGCGATTTCGCGACGGAAGCTCTCGTCGAGGCCGTAGTTGTCGTCGACATGCAGGAACCCGCCGCGCACAAGCCAATCGCGGAGCCGATCCACTTCCTGTTGACTCAGTTTGATGTTGCCGTGCCCGGTCACGTGAAGGAACGGGTACTCCCATAGCCGGGAGTCCGTGAGCCGCAGCCGAACTTCTTCGCCGTCGAGCGGGAGCGTGGTTCGCGTGCGAATCGCCTGAATCAGATTCGGCAGACTCGAAGGATTCGCGTACCAGTCCCCCCCGCCGTCGTACTGAAGCCGCGCGACCGCCAAGCGTGCGGGAGCACGCCATGCGGAACCCACCCCGGTCAGGGCAAGGCACACGACCACCAGCAGCAGACGGCGCGCGAAGGTCATCGATGAGCGAGTCGGTAAGCCAGGTTCCGGGGAGCCCCGTGCTCCTCGGATAATCGACGCGCGACCTCGCGCGCGGGAACCCCCTCCTTGCGCAGAGCACGCGCCAGCGTGTCGAGCCGTTCTTCATCCAGCGCCACCGGTTGCGCGCCGCCTACGACGAGAGCCACTTCCCCCCGCCACGGCTCCTCAGGGTGATACGCAGCGAGTTCCCGCACCGTTCCCCGCACGACTTCCTCGTAACGCTTGGTGAGTTCCCGCGCGACGGCCAGAGGCCGGTCTCCCAAGCCAGCCTCCGCCCACGCGGTGAGCGTGGCACTCAGCCGCTCGGGCGACTCGTAGCACACGGCCGTGTGCGTCAACGCCACGAGCGCGTCGACGAAATCGGTGCGTTCGCGCCCCTTCCGCGGCACAAAGCCCAGGAAGGTAAACGGAACAGATGGAAGGCCCGATGCGACGAGCGCCGCGAGCACCGCAGATGCACCCGGAATCGGGACGACGGCCAGTCCGGCGTCGATGACGGTTCGCACCAACCGCTCGCCGGGATCAGAAAGCAGTGGTGTGCCCGCGTCGGACACGAGCGCCGCCGTTCCACCGGCACGGAGACGTTCAACGACTTTCGGTGCCGATCGCGCCTCGTTGTGTTCGCGCAGCGACTCGATCTTCGCGCGAATTCCGTGTTGATCGAGCAAGACGCGCGTGCGTCGCGTGTCCTCCGCGAGCACGACGTCGCACGCACTGAGCACCTCGACCGCTCGCGCCGTGATGTCGCCGAGGTTGCCGATGGGTGTGCTGACGATGTACAGCGTGCCCGCCGCGACACCGACGGGCTTCGCCTCGTCGCGACTCACACCACCTTCCACGCGAGCGCGTCGAGCAAGCCGGCCGATTGGAAGAGGTGGCGACGTTCTTTGATCAGCTCGCGCAGAGTGGCTTCTGGCGTGGCACCCTCGGGCAGGGCGACGGCGAATAGCACGTCGTTGATCCAGCCGCCAATTGCACGCGCGAGTTCGGGGGATGTCGTAACGGGGTCCTGCTCGCCGTCAGCCGCGCCGAGTGCCATCCGGTCGAGCGCGGGGTGTGTGGTCACGAGCGCTTCGCGCGCGCGCTCGAGCAGCTGCGCCGCGTTACGAACTTTGTGCTTCGTGAGCTTCTCGGCCAAACCCCGCATGAGTGCGCGGTACGCATCGATCAACGGCGGCGGTGCCTGGTTCGGCAACGGCGGCGGAACCGCCCACCGCCTTACCACCGGCAGCGTGGCACCGGGCTTCCACAACGCACCAATCGCCGGCTCCAGCTCGGTTTCCGTCTGACCGTCTGCGAAAAACGCGCGGCGCGGCACGCCGTGCCGCAGCACGACATAGTTGATCCCGCCGCCAACGTTGATCTCGAGCATGCCATCGTACGTGGTCGCCAGCAAATGCGCGAAGAGCGCCTGTGGCTTGCCCGTTTTCACTTCGGGCGGCATTGGCTCGGGCGCGAGCACCTGGCAGGCGTGCATGCACGCGAGCTGCTCATCGTCGGCTTCGTGAAAACACACTTCGCCATACTCGGCAGCGTTGGGTACGCGGCTGCGCGCTTCGCGAATCGAGATGTCGGCGAATTTCACGCCGTCTTCAGACGTTGTCGCCGCGACGACTTCCCCTTCCTGCAGATAGAGGAGCAGCAATTCTTCGGGCAACCACACAACTACATAGCCAAACACACGCGCCGCGCGATCGCGCTTTGCGTCGGTCAGCAGGTTTTGAAGGTGGACGTACGCGAGCCGTGTTCGGCCCAACAGGACGCGCTGGCGAGGAAAGCGGAGAGCGGTCGGCGAAACGCGCACGACACTACAGTACTGAGAAGACGAGACGACGAGAAGACGAGAGGGCGAAAAAGACGGTTATCTCGTCTTCTTCGCCCTCTCGTCTTCTCGTCTTCTGTCTACGCCGCGTGCTGCTGCATCTTGGCTTCGATCGCCGCCTTCGGGACTGCCCCGATGACTTGATCGACGAGCTTCCCGTCCTTGAAGAAGAGGAGCGTCGGAATCGACCGGACGCCGTACCGCGCGGCCGCGCGAGGATTCGCGTCGACGTCGAGCTTGGCGATGTGCGCTTTGCCCGCGTATTCGTCGACCAGCTGTTCCAGAATCGGTGCGATCATCCGGCATGGGCCGCACCAGGTCGCCCAGAAATCCACCACCGTCAGACCCTGCGTTTGCTCTACCGCGGATGCGAAGTCGGCATCCGTCACTGCGATCGGCTTGCCCATCAATCGACTCCAGGTGTCGCCCGTGACCCGTTCGACGGACCGCGGGACGAAGATTACGTTGCGGGCGCCGGTGCACACTTTCCGACGCCGATGACTCGTTCACCCGATTCCCCGCGCGGCACCACGGTCGCGCACCTTGGTCTCGCGGTGCGTTCGCTTGGTGACGCCCTCCCGTTTTTTCGCGACGTACTCGGTCTCAAGGAGATACCCCTCGCGAACAGTGACGGTGCGCGGATTGCCGGCCTTGCGGCCGGCGAGGCGCTCGTCGAGCTGCTCGAGCCCGATCGTCCCGATTCGCCGATCGCGCGCTTCATTGAAAAGCGCGGTCCCGGCATTCACCACTTGTGCCTCGCCGTGGACGACCTCGACGCAATGCTCGCGAAGTGCCGCGCCGCCGGCGTGACGTTAGTGGACGAGAGCCCTCGAATCGGTGCCGAAGGAAAGCGCATCGCCTTCCTTCATCCCAAGTCTACGGGCGGAATCCTCGTCGAACTGACTGAATACTAACGAGTGGGTGAAGGACTCGGCCGGCAGAACGTTTGGAGCCGCGAGTTGTCGAAGTCGAAGACGTACCACCGCGACGACGGCCCCTCGACGGTCGTGAAGTTCAGCTGCACCGCGGTCGCTCCGCGCTTTAGCTCAACGCGTACGAACTGCTTGCCTTCGGGCGCCGGCGATTTGCCCACAACCCGGGCGTCCTCCTGACACATCAATTGCATCATGATGATCAGGCGCTGGTCCATTTCATCGCGCGGCATTGTGGCGCGAACCGGACCGCGCGCGGTACCCCACACGGTAGACATGGCCTGAATATCTTGCGCTTTGGCCGCCGCAATGAATGCGTTCACTGCAGCCTCAGGAGACCCCGCACCGGTGCCCGATCCAGTGGGAGCGGTGCCGCGGTGACACGCAGCGACCGAAATGAGCAGCACCGTTGCAAATCTTTTCACGTAACGCTCCGCGCGTTGTTGGGTTTCTGCTATACGACGACGGCGCGTGAGCGAACGTAATTCACGAGAATTGGACATGTCCGCGAATACCGCAGCATCTGCGCGCACCACACAAAGGTTGTACGTCAACATTGATCACATCGCGACCATTCGTCAGGCGCGAAAGACCGACGAGCCGGACCCTGTGGCCGGCGCGCACGCGTGCGTGCGCGCCGGTGCCCACGGCATCACGGCGCATCTGCGCGAAGATCGCCGACACATCCAGGACCGCGACGTCGAGCAGCTCCGCGCCGAACTGAACGTTCCACTCAACCTCGAGATGGCGTGCACGCAA
Source organism: Gemmatimonadaceae bacterium (assembly GCA_035277145.1). Lineage (GTDB taxonomy): Bacteria > Gemmatimonadota > Gemmatimonadetes > Gemmatimonadales > Gemmatimonadaceae > DASRAP01. The sequence goes on from DATELA010000080.1 coordinate 45,445, forward strand.
GAGATGCTCGCGATCGCCGAGCGCCTCAAGCCACATCAGGTCACCCTCGTACCCGAACGCCGCGAAGAAGTGACCACCGAAGGCGGTCTCGACGTCGCCCGCGGCGGCGCGCCGCTCGCCGACGGC
>DATELA010000081.1:0-86994 GCA_035277145.1 Gemmatimonadaceae bacterium
CCGCGTGCCGCGCGGCGTCGTACCCAGACGGTAGCGTGGCGAGCTCCGCACGATGCGCGGCGAGCCGCTGTTCCTGGCGCGCAATGCCACGCGTCACCTCGATCATCTCACGCGCCATAGCCTGCACTTCGGCGACGCGCCGCTCGAGCGTCGCCGCACGGTCGGCGTGCTGTGCATTCTGCTCGACGAGTTCGGTGACCGCAGCGGGCTGCGATGCGAGCTGCTCGACACGGCTCTTGTAGTACTGACCGTCGACTTTCACCGCGTCCAATTGTCCATCCAGCATGTCGAGCACACTGCGATAGTGCGTGCCCAGCGGGCGCTGGCACGTCGGACACGTTCCTTCTTCTCCGAGCCCGACAATGCGTTCACGCTGCTCTTTGAAATCCGCATATTGGCTTCGCAACGCATCGCGTTTCGTTTCGGCTTCCTGTTTGTCGCGCACCCACGCCGTGCGCGCCACGTCGAGTGCGTCGGTGCTCGCGCGCAATTCCGCGCGCGCAGACTCGAGTGCCACCGTTGCTTCTTCTTCGCGCGCGGGTGCGTCCGCGATTGCGGCGCGTCGATCGGATAGCCTCGTCAGGTCATCAGTCGCGACGCGCACGGCGTCCGTCAGCGCCTGACGACGTCCTTCGTCGCGCGCGAGCACATCAAGCGCCTCGCGTTCGGACACGAGGGCGGGCAGCGGCGCCAGCACGGCGGCAAGTTCAGCGAGTTCGCGCGCGGCAGCATCCGCCTCGTTGACCGCCGTATTCGCGCGATCAACGTCGCGCGTCCGCGCCTGCAACTCGCCTTCGGCAACGCGGAGATCCGCTTCGGCCTGCTGTCGATGCGCGCGACCGCGCTGCGCGCCTTCCCATTTCGGCGCGAGAGTTTCCAGTGCACGTTGAGCCGCATCGCGCGCATCGCGCGCGGAAACGGCGCGCTGCTCCGCGCCGGTGCGTCGCGATTCCGCCTCACGAACGGAGCGATCGACCAGCTCCGCGTCAGGCATTACCTGGCGCAAACCGGTGATTTCACCGTTGAGTTCGCGACGGCGGTCGCGCGCCAGTTCCTGCGCGGCACGCAAACGCTCGTAACCGAGCACGCGCGACAAGAACTGTCCACGCTCGGTCGGACCGAGTGCCGTCATCACACTCAGTTCTTTCTGACCGGTGAAGTACGTGTTGAAGAACTCGGCGCGCGACATGCCGAGCCGCCGGCCGAGCACTTCATTGACCGTGGTGATCGACGTCGCGACCGGTTTCTCGCTGCCGTCGAGATACAACTCGGCGCTGCTCAATCCGCGCACGATGCGGTAGCGATGCGCGGCGAGCTCGAATTCCATTTCGACGCGCACCGGGGCCTTCGCGTCGGCTCGGTTGAATCGAATGGAATCGCGCCGGCCACGCGCTGCATCGTTGCCGTAGAGCGCCCACGCGACGGCTTCGAACAACGTCGTTTTTCCGCTACCGTTCGGACCGATGATACCCGTTATGCCCGATCCAAACTCGACCGACGTGTCCGCGTGCTGGCGGAAATTCGTGAGACGGAGCGTTCGCAGTCTCACGACGGTTCCTCGAGGTGCGACGCGCGCGCGGCATCGGCCCGCGCGAGATACTCGAGCCCGAGCGACACAAATCGCTCGCGGTTCAGCTCGCTGTCGAGTGGCCGCGCCGTCAGTCTCGCGCGCAGTGTTGCTGCGAGCGTCGTGGCGCGGCCGGGCGCGCCGGACGCTTCCTCACGATTGACCTGCGGCGGACGCACATCCACGTGAAAGTGCAGCGCGCGTTTGCGATGCTCGCGCAACACTTTGTGGTTGAGATCGCGCGCGACGTGCCGCGGCACATTGCGCAGAATCAGCCGAATGATTTTGTCGTCGATGCCGCCCGCGCATCCTGCGACGGCTGCGTCGATGCGCGCATCGAGTTCCGCCGCGCCAAGTCCGCGTCCCTCGATCGCGGGCAAATCCACGTACGCGCGCGAGACCGGGATCGAATGGAAGGTGTGCTTGCCTTTCGCGAGATCGTACTCGATCAAACCCTTGCCACTGATCCCCGCGGCGCGCTCGTCGCGCATTTCGCCCCACGGATTCGAACTCGTGTAGTCAACCGATCCGCTGTACCAGCCGCGCGGCGCCGCTTTGCGGTGCACGTGATAATGGCCCAGCGCGACGTAATCCCATTCGTCGCGCGCGAGGTCTTCCGGTTCGAGCACGAGCGACGCGCGCTCTCCGGCCTCGTGCAACGGAAACATTCCGCGCGGTTCACCGTGCGCCATCAAAATGTTGTAACGCGCTGTCGGCTCGGGCAGCAGTTCCGATTCGATGCGCGGAACATCGGGCACGCACAGCACCGCGAGATTGCGATCTGGGAAATCGAGTCGGCGCACTTCGCTGTCTACGACGTGCACGCCAAGTTCGGTGAACAGACGGAGAATGCACGTCGTGTCACGCGAGCGCGGTGTCTCGTGATTGCCGGCGATCGCGATCACGATCGCGTCGGGCAACGACGTGACCAGGCGCGCCATCTCCGAAAACCCGTGGAGGATCGCGGGATTCGCCGGGCGCACTTGGTGAAACACGTCGCCGGCGACGAGCACGACGTCCGGCGCGAGCGCGATCGTCGTGTCGATCACTCGTGTGAACGACGCGTTGACGTCAGCTTCGCGCTGGTTCATACCAGCGGCGGTCAGCCGCTGGTATTGGCGAAATCCGAGATGTGGGTCGGCGAAATGGACTAGGCGCACGTCAGTGTACGCGGGCAGCGTCAGCGCATGTTAGCGCCGTGCAGGGGCAGTGCGCATCGTGTGCTGGAATCTCACCTTCACGACCAGCGGCGCCGCCGCCGTCGACACGCCAAGCGTCGACTCGAGATTCACCAACGCGCGCCACTCCACCACCCACGCCCGGCGCCTGTCCAGCTGCATCGTGCCGGAGAGCGTCCCCGAGAGCTGGCCTGCACCCGGCGTCGTGTTTCCGGGCTGCGCGGGCTCGACCCTTCCCTGCACGCCGATCCACGCGCGATTCCCGTTCTCCGTGAGCGAATCCAGGCGGAACGTCGCGACGAGCTTGCCGGACGTGCTGGTACTCGCAGCGGAGCCGATAGCGGGCAACGCCAGCTCCTTCACCCACGATTCACCAACCGCGACAGGATTCGCCGGCAACACCGCGGGCATTTCGCCGAGCACACCCTGCAGACTCGCGTCGAGCTGATTGAGGCCCTCGATGACGCGTGAGCTCCCGTCGGGCATCACGACCAGCCGCAGCCGCGCGCGTTGCATGCGCTGATCGACGCCGGGAAGTGGATTTGGACCCGCGGCATTGCTGGTCGCGACGATGACCGAATCCACGATGGCGAGGATCGTGGTGCCCTTGGCGTCCGCCCGCTCGACAATGTCACGCGTCAAAACTTTGTAGGTCGTGCTGAACACGACCGCTGAGTCCGCGCCGATGCGCGGTCCCGTCAGCGTCATCGCGTGCTCGAGCGACACGCGCAGTGTGTCGCCGACGCGGGGGCGGACTTCGAGCGCCACGCGCTGTGCAGCGGTGACCGATGGGGCACCGACGACGATCCACGTCGCGGCGCACCACACCGCACGCGTTACACGCCACGTTCGTCGCGCGCTTGCCGCTTCCGAACACGCGTCATACGTTGGCGTCGTGAGACGCCGAGCCGCCTTCATCGCTGCCATGCTACTCGTCGCCGTTGCGTGCGACAAGACAGCCAGCGAAACACCAGCGCCCGCTGGTCCGACACTCGAGTTGGATTCAATCGCAGACCTCGTGTTCTCTGTCTCGGGGTCACGCACGGACCCTCAAATGATGCCGCTGGCGGCGGTTCAGGGTAACCGCATCGTCCCGCTGACCCTCAAGCCCGACGACTGGAAAAAGTTCGACGCGAAATACCTCGCGCCTGGTACTTCGTACACCACGTATCGCGATGGGCGCGTCACTGGAACCGTGACCGTGACCCGCGGCATGTGGAGTGGCGACCCGTTGTACACGCTTGCAGGCTGCGCGACGCCGATTCCGCGCGCGGCCGTCACGCTGAACGACTCGACCCTCGACGCGTTTGTCGTCGCGCAGTTTGCCACCACGCGGAAGACCACCGAGGTTCCGCGCAGCCTGGGGATCTCGGCGGATTCGGTGCGTGAAATCGCGAAGCGAATCGCCTATGAAGCCGGCCGTGGCGCCAAGCTCGTGCCGGCGAGCCTTGACTCACTCGACTTTCGCGCGGCTGCGATTGCGACCGGCACGTACTTCCGGCCGACGATCATGTCTTCGTTTATTGATCCGCGCGGGGGCGACCTGGGACCGGGTCGCGGCAACACCGCGCACGTTTTCGTACTCGCGGACAACGACAGCACCGGCTACAAGACGAGCCTTGCACACGTGGTCAACGGTGACGCGGCCACGGCGGAGTATCGCGCGTTCGTCGACCATCTCGATCTCAATGGAGACGGCGTCGACGAAATCATGATCGACGGGTGGCACTACGGGTCGTCGACGACCACCCGCGTTTACGCGTGGCGTAACGGCTCGTGGCGTGAGGTGTTTGCCGCCGCGAGTTCGTGGTGCATGGACGCGCCGGTCGCCAAATAGCCGGACAGCGCGCGCGTCGGTACAGCGTTAGCGCAGTTCTTTGTGAGCGGCGGCGAGTCGTTTCACGCCCTCGAGCACCTGCGACATCGCTGCGGCGTATGACAGGCGAATCCAACCCGGCGTGAGGAACGCGGCGCCCGGCACAACCGCGACGTTGTGCTTTTCGAGCAGATGCGTCGAGAATGCGCCGCCGGCATCAGGACGATCGCTTGCGTGCGGCGCTTCGATGAAGAGATAAAACGCGCCGTCCGGCTGCACGACACGAATGGCCGGATCGGCCGCGAGCAACTTCAACGCTGCGTCGCGCCGCGCTTTGAATTCCGCGACCATCGCAACAATCGAACGGTCCGCGTCGGCGCGTTGCGTCAGCGCGGTCAACGCAGCGTATTGCGAAACGGTTGCCGGATTCGACGTCGTGTGCGACTGGAACGCGGACATTTCTTTCGCGAGTGGTGCGCAGGAAATCGTCCAGCCAATGCGCCAACCGGTCATCGCGTACGCTTTCGCGACGCCGTCGATCGCGACGATACGCTCGCGATCGCTCGCAAGCTCGAGCGTGCGCGCTGCAGGGTCGCCGTACGCGACGCGCACATAAATCTCGTCGGAGAGAACCCACCAGCCGTTCTTCGCACACACGGCGAGAATGGCCTGCAGTTCCGCGCGCGAGTACACAGAGCCCGTCGGATTGCACGGCGAATTGAGCATCACACCGCGCGTCTTTGGCGTTGCGTGTCTAGCGAGATCGTCCGCGGTCACCTTGAAGCCACGCGCCGCATCGCCGCGCACCGGAACCGCACTCGCGCGCGCGAGCGAAACCATCTCGTAGTAACTCGTCCAGCTGGGCGTCGGCACGAGGACTTCGTCGCCCGGTCCGAATAACGCCACGCACGCGTTGTAGAGCGATTGCTTCGAGCCCGTGGAGACGACGATTTCGTCAGGTGTGACCGCGGGGAGTCCGGGCGCTCGCGTCTCGTTTACCTGCGCCGCGATTGCTTGTCGCAGCGGAAGAATGCCTTCGGTGGCTGTGTATTTCGTCGCGCCGGAATCGATGGCCTTCTGCGCCGCGCGTCTGATGAATTCCGGTGTGTCGAAGTCCGGCTCACCCGCGCCGAGGTCGATGACTTCTTTGCCGGCGGCTTTCAGCGCCCGCGCGCGCGCTGATACGGCAATTGTTGCGGACGGTTTGAGCTGCGCGAGGTTTGCGGAGGGAACGAAGGCCACGGTTTGGGGAGGAGGCGCCGAAGCATAACGCAGGGATGAACAAAACGAGAAGCGAGGATCGAGTATGAGGAAGGAGAAGCGAGGTGAAGGAGACTGAGGACGGAGGACGGAGAACGGAGTTCGCTTCTCCTTCTCTTCGTGCCCTCACGTTCTTCCTCCTCGCTTCTCGCTCCTCTAACTCGTTCCTCGCTCCTCGCAGTTAAATGCCTCTGTTCCGCTGATAGAGGAGATTCCGCGGCTGCACTCTGTACGTGTAGGTCCGCTTGAGCGGCACTCCGCCGTTCACGCGAGGGTCGATCACGTCGGCCTGCATGGTCGCGCGCACATTCACCGCGTTGATGTCATTGAACCAGCGTCCAGTCACGGTCGAGTCCGCGTTATCGGCGATGCCGCCATTCTTGAACGTGATCCAGGCTTCAAACTGCGTGCAGCCTGTCGCAATAATTTCGCCGACCAACTGGCCGGTAGCATCGATCCGGGTTGCGCGGCGCAGGTTGTTCGACGCGTCGCGCCAGTACGCAACGAGCTCGAGGCGCTGCACAGTCGTGTTGCTGATCGTGATGCCCGTCAGCGGTGGTGCCTGCTGAATCGACGGGCGCCGGAACAGCGCCGCGAGATCGAGGAATTGGACCGATATCGAGTCTGTCGAACCCGAGGGGGTGAGCGCGCCAACAGCCGTCACCCCAATGAGGCGCCGTATCGTGCCTTGCTGAACGCGCGCGACGTCGCCTGCCTGAAGCGTGAGTGCGGTGCCCGCAGATACGCGTCGCAGGCGGAAACACAGGTTACCGCACCCCGCGCTGTTCGAATGCGTCGTAGGCGTGAGAGCCGCGGCAGGCGGCACGACCGTGTACGCCGGTTCGGCATTCGGCGTATACGGCACCTTGACCACCACGATCGTGTCGCCAATGACCGACACCGCGCCCCAGCCGCGCAGGCTCTCGATGCCGACACCGGCCTCCCCGATATCACGACGCAATGTGAGACCGAGAAAGCGCGCTTTGCGTGCGTAATCGTCGCGCATGGTCGTCGCGTTGATCGTGCGCTGCGTCGTGCGCACATATCCCGTCACAGTCGTGAGCACGATCAGCCCCATCACCAGGGCGATCAGCAACTCGATGAGCGTGAAGCCGCGCTCGCGCGCTGTGATCACTGACCGCTCTTGAAGATCAATGTTTCAATGCGTACCACTTTCGCGTTGCGCGGCTGCACCGTGATCACGGCGCGCAGCAGTTGCGTGCCTTCGTCCGTCACCACGACACGTCGTGTATAGCGCCCCGCCGGGTTCACCGCACCCGTGGAATCGACTGATACCGGGCCCTCGTTGGTTAGCGTCCACGGGTTTCGCGACCGAATCTCTTCCGCGTACGCCGAGACGAGCTGGATGGCCTGCGTACGCTGCAGTTCGAGGCGCGTCTGCCGCACCGCAGTGAACTGCGCACCGGCAAGCGCCATCACCCCGACCGATAGCAGCGTGATCGCAATGATCACGGAAATCAGCGTGAAGCCGTCTCGGCGCGGCGCGCTCATTGCCACGAACCGTTCGGGTTGAACGACCAGAACCGATAACTGCCCGCAGCCGTCATCGACACCGCGTACACCGCCGATGGATCGGACGTGGTCGTGACATACACAGTTCCCGTCGTGCCGACGGGCGTCGGGATACCACGCGTGTCGAAGTCGGCGGCCGCGCCCGCGTAGGTCACGGCACCAACGCCCGCTTCGCTGGGAATCCCCGCTGTCGCGTTACCGCGTCCGAACACGATACCGGATTCGAGCGTGCGCACACCGAACGCGTTCAGCGCGGAGCGCTCCGTCGCGGATTCAGTGATCACACCGTCGCTGTTGTGGTCCGCGTACGCGGTGTACGAGTTGGCAACTGTGTTGAACGCGATGCGCACTTTTTTCTTTTGCGACAGCGATCGGTTTCGCACCTGCTCGAGATCGATCATCAACTGACGCGCCGCGATGCGCGCCTTTGTCTTGGCGGTCACGCGCAATTTCGGCGCGACAATCGCCATCATCGCCGCCATCACCGCCATCACGGTGATGAGTTCGATCAGCGTGAATCCGCTGCGACGCGTGCGTGTGGGATACATCAGCCGTCAGTAGACCGGGCGGTACGCGAGCTGCAGCACCGTGCCAACCACCGGCGTGCCCGGCGGCATGTTGTTCGTGTCCTGCAGTCGCAAATCGAAGCGCCAGTCGCGAACTGGTGCGCTGTAAAACGCCGTGCCCTGCGACCACGTGCGCAAATTCGCCTGCTGCGATTCATAGAACGACGTGAGCGAACCGCGAAACACGTGGTTCGCGCTGCTCCAATTCTCCAGGAATCGCGGGAAGCTTTCGAGGCCACCGCCGTAGTTCGCCGGATACACACCGGAACAGCCTGCCGTCTGCCAGTCGCACGTGGTCGCCGTGTGCCCCGCCGATACCGCGGCGTACACGTTCATCGTGTTCGGGTTGGCAAACCCGCCGGCGGCCAACTGCACCGCCGCGTTGTTGCCGTAATTACCGCCATTGGTGTTGTCGTTCCATGCCGGCGACTGGAAAATGATCGCGTCCGACACGATCGCCGCCGGCTTCCAGTACGTCGGATTGGCCGCGACGTAATTGAAGTCGCCTTTCACGTACACCGGCGCGTGCGTCGCAATCGTCAAGCCGTACGGCGCGCGAGGCGTAGGCGTCGGTTCCGCACCGGGAAGCTGCGAGCCGTTGATGATGCGCACCGCCGGATAGTAGCCCGCCGGCACATTGTAGAACTCGACGTAGATGATCTTTGGGTGCCGCGATGCCCACGACGCGTTCACCCACGCGCGCAATTGCGCCATGTCGATATCGAGCGAGTACACGCGAATGTTTTCGCGACCATCGCGGAACTGCGTGCGTTCCAACGCCGGCGACGCCGCGGCGGCGCTGCCAGGATTCCACTTGAAAATCGATTTGCACGTCAGCGAATCGGGCAGCGCACTGAACGACGACGAATCGCGCTGCCACGTCGCGTTGATGTTACCTGAACCGTTGATGGGATCCGACGGATTGGTGCCGTAACCACCCTGTGAATTGCAGATGTGCCCCGGCTGATCGTGCCGGTACATGTTGCTGCCGGTTGTCCCGGCCAACGCCATGTTGACCCGCAACACCAGATCGGCCTTCCAGGAGTACTTCACGCCTTTCACCTGATTGTTGTCCGCTGCGGACCGCGGCCGCGTCAGCGTCGACGCAGGTGATCCCGCTGGGAGTGGCAAACGAAGCCCTGGGACGCCGTGCGCGATCGACCGCACGCGGCTGTCGAAAATCGACTGGCTGTAGTCGATGAATTGCGTATAGGTCGTGCCGCGGTTGTCGAACGTGAGCACGATCGGCGTTCCCGCGTTGTTCGCGATGCGCACGCCGGCGATGCGTTCATTGTGCGACTTGCGCTGAAAGACGAGCGAATCGGTACTGGTCACCTGCGACAGGAATGTCAGCGCGCCCGAGCTCACATAAATCTTCGAGTTCGAGTGCACCCAACCCTCCAGCGTCATCTGCGCGCCGGGGTGAATCTCGAGATCCTTGTCGTAAAACACGCCGAACTGGTACACCGGCACGGCCTGTGCATTGGCCGTAATCACGACTTCGCCACGGTCGCCGGCAGGATTGGTCGCGGCGACGCGCAAATCAATTTCCTGGTTATACGACACGAGGCCCGCGAAATCGCCGTCTGTGATCGTCCGTACCACTTGCGGACCAATCTTGGTCGCAGCCACAGGGGCAAACGTCCACCCGGACACCGTGGGTGTGGTAATGAGCGCGAGTTCGGCGTCCGAAAGGTTGCCGTCACCCATGAACGTGTTGAGCTGTGCCATCACGGCGTCTGCGCCGCCTTCGGCGACGTACAGCGCCTGCATGTTCGCGAGGTCGGTCGTGTTGACGCGCTGCTGCGACACCACACCGGACAGGGACGCGAGAATGAGCGCCGAGATCAACACCATGATGATCAGTGTTGCCTCGAGCGCAAAACCGCGTCTCGCGCCGGCGACCCTGTCGTCGGCCGCGACGCTGTCCGCACGCTCAGCTGTCTTCGACATGCTTGGTCCTCGTCGTTCCTTATGTGGTGTCGCGACGCACCACCTGCAAGTCTGGGACTACCTGATGAGACGACTGTCACATCGTGACGACTGACCGCCCGGTAGTCGTCTGGCAATCTAGAGGGAGCCGGCTCACCGTCGTGGTGGCGGGAGTCACATTCCTCGCTGTGCGACCCGAACCCCCGGAACCACCATGGGCATTCTCGCCGCCCTGCTGCCGACTCCACGCTGCATGGCTCGTCTCGAAGCCGCTGTCGGAACGCTGCACGCCGTCAGAGTAACGACGTCGTGGGCCGCGTTGGAGCGCGTCTGCGCCGAAAATCCGGTCGACGTCGCTGTCGTTGATTTGTACGCCGACGGCACACCGAACTTCGACGCCGTCCGCCGCATCCGCGCGCGGTTCGGCACGGTAACGCTCATCGCGTACGTCGCATTGATGCCCGAGCGGACGCGCGATTTGTTCGACCTGGGCCGCGCGGGCGTGGTGGGATTGCTGCTCACCGATCTCGACGACCGTCCGCGTACGGTCCGCTCGGTTGTCGAACGAGCGCAGGCGCGCGGCGCAGCTGAAGAATTGCGCCGTCACCTGGCCGCGCAGTCCCCGATCGTTCGCGACGCCGTACTCGTCGCCGTAACACGCGCACACGAACACCTGAACGGCAAGATGCTCGCCGAGATTCTCGCCACGAGCCGCCGCACGCTGTCGGGTGAACTCGAGCGAGCCGGTTTCCCACCCCCATCGAAACTCGTGACGTGGGGACGGCTGATGGTCGCGGGGCAAATGCTCACCGACCGGCAGCGCAGCGCTGATGCGGTTTCGCGCGCGCTCGACTTTCCGTCAGGTAGCGCGTTCCGCAACACGTGCCAGCGGTACCTCAATCTCAAGCCGACGGAAATCCGCGACGCCGGCGGATCGAGCGCGGTCATCGACAAGTTCTTCGCCACCGCTGTATCGCCGCCGCTACGTTAGGGCACCATGTCGCGCGGGATGACCGTCATCGGACTCACAGGCAACGTCGCCAGCGGCAAGTCCACGGTCGCAGAATTGCTCGCGAAGAAGGGCGCGAGCGTCATCGACGCTGACAAGCTCGCCCGCGACGCGGTCGCGCCCGGCACGACGGCCCTCGCGGGAATCGCCGCACAATGGCCGTCGGTCATTGCACCCGACGGAACCTTGGACCGCGCGGCACTGCGTCGCGTCGTCTTTGCGGATCACAGTGCACGTCAGACCCTCGAGCGCATCGTGCACCCCGTCGTTCAGCAGCTGCGCGATGCGGAGTTGGAGCGCGCCCGCGCGCGCGGCGACAAATGGGTCGTGTACGATGTGCCGCTGTTGTTCGAAGCCGGCCTCACCGACGATGTCGATGTCGTCGTACTCGTCGACGCGCCGGCGGCGCTCCGCCGTGAGCGACTCACGCGCGAGCGCGGGATTTCTTCAGAGGACGCGGACGCGATGATCGCCGCGCAAATGCCCGCGGCGGAAAAACGCGGACGCGCGCACTATGTCGTCGACAATGACCGCGACCGCGCGACGCTCGCCGCGCGCGTCGATGTACTCTGGAGCACGCTGGCGCGCGAGAAACCGCCCGGCTAAACTTCGCGCGCGTTTGACGTGCGGTTCAACAACGACGGAGCGGAGCTCGTGGCGAATATTCCTGGCGATCTGCTGTACACGCGTGACCACGAGTACGTGAAAGCGACGAACGAACCGAACGTCGTCGCCATCGGTATCACCGATTTCGCCCAGGGTGAACTCGGCGACATCGTGTATCTCGACTTACCGAAAGCCGGAACGAAGTTCGCCGTACACGGCACATTCGGAACCGTCGAAGCCGTGAAGGCAGTGTCGGAGCTGTACTCGCCGGTTGCGGGTGAGGTCGTCGCCGTAAATCCGCGACTCGACAAAGAACCCGCGCTGGTGAACAGCGATCCCTACGGCGACGGCTGGATGGTGAAACTGAAAGTGTCCGGCGACTGGAAGAGCGGACTCCTCGACGCAGCGGCGTACACAAAACACATCGGCGGCTAAGCGCAACGCATCTGATCGCGGTCAGTCGTAATCTTGGTTAGTCGTGCTCGTGGTTAGTCGTGCTCGTGGTTAGTCGTGATCGTTCTTGGTCGTGATCGTTGTTAGTCGTGATCGCCCTTAGCCGTTCACTCGTTGTATGCCTCAACGGGTGGGCATGCACATACCAGGTTGCGATCGCCGAAAGCAGAATCGATGCGCCCGACCGCCGGCCAGAACTTGAAGTCACGCAACCACGGTGCGGGAAACGCCGCCGTCTGACGCGAATACGGACGCGTCCACTCGTCCGCAGTGACGACGGCTTGCGTGTGCGGCGCGAGCTTGAGCGGATTCTGCTGACGATCCCATTCGCCTTGCTCGATGCGGCGAATCTCGTCGCGAATCGAAATCATCGCGTCGCAGAAACGATCGAGTTCCGATTTTGATTCCGATTCCGTCGGCTCGATCATCAGCGTGCCGGCGACAGGGAATGACACCGTCGGCGCGTGGAATCCATAGTCCATCAAACGCTTCGCGACGTCTTCGACTTCGACGCCCGCAGACGCTTTGAGTTGTCGCAGGTCGACGATGCATTCGTGCGCGACCATTCCGCGTCGCCCTTTGTACAACACGGGGTAGTGTCCGTCGAGGCGCTTCGCGATGTAGTTCGCGTTCAGGATCGCGATCTGCGTCGCGCGGGTGAGCCCCTGCGATCCCATGAGCGCGCAGTACATCCACGAGATCGTGAGTATGCTCGCGCTGCCGAACGGCGCCGCACTCACTGCACCCGATGCATCGGCTCCACCGATCTTCACCACGGCATGCCCAGGAAGGTGCGGCGCGAGATGCTTCGCGACGCCAATCGGACCCATACCCGGTCCGCCTCCGCCGTGCGGAATGCAAAAAGTTTTGTGCAGGTTGAGATGGCACACGTCGGCGCCGATGTCGCCGGGCCGGCACAGTCCGACCTGCGCGTTCATGTTCGCGCCGTCCATGTACACCTGTCCGCCATGCTCATGCACGATGCGGCACACGTCGATGATCGATTCTTCGAACACACCGTGCGTCGACGGATACGTGACCATCAGCGCACCGAGATTGGCCGCGTGCTCTGTGGCTTTCGCGCGCATATCGGCGACATCGATGTTGCCGTCTGCGTCCGTCTTCACAACGACGACGCGCATACCCGCCATCACCGCACTCGCGGGATTCGTGCCGTGCGCCGACTGCGGAATGAGGCACACGTCGCGATGCGACTCACCGCGCGCCGCGTGGTAGTCGCGAATCACGAGCAGTCCGGCGAACTCGCCCTGCGAACCGGCGTTGGGTTGGAGCGACACCGCGGGAAAACCTGTGATCTCGCCAAGCCACTGCTCGAGATCGGTGAACAACCGCGCATAACCATCGGCCTGCTCGCGGGGCGCGAACGGATGCAGCTTGCCAACTTCGCGCCACGTCACCGGAAGCATTTCCGCCGTCGCATTCAACTTCATCGTGCACGAGCCGAGTGGAATCATGGAGTGCACGAGTGACAAGTCGCGCGACTCGAGGCGCTTGATGTAGCGCACCATCTCTTGTTCGGCGTGATAGCGATTGAACACGGGATGCAGCAGGAACGGCGTCTTGCGCGCGAATGGTTCCGGCAATGCGCGCGCGCCAGACACGTCGGCGACATCGAACGGCGCGTTCTCGCCGCCGTTGAACGCGGCCACCAGATCTGTCAGATCATCGTCGCTCGTGGTTTCTGCAAGCGACACACCAATTGTTTGTTGATCGATCACGCGCACGTTCAGCCGGCGCTCGCGTGCCGCGCGCAACACCGAATCCATCGCGCGTTCACCGAGTTCGACGCGCAGCGTATCGAAGAACACATCGTGCGTGAGTTCGTAGCCAAGCTTTGTCAGCGCCGTCGCGAGCCGCGCCGTGCGTTCGCGCACTCGGCGCGCAATGCGCGTCACGCCTTCTGGGCCGTGCCACACCGCGTACATCGACGCCATCACCGCGAGCAGCACCTGCGCAGTGCACACGTTGCTCGTCGCTTTCTCGCGTCGGATGTGTTGTTCGCGCGTTTGCAGTGCCATGCGCAACGCCGGCGAACCGCTCGAATCGCGCGACACACCGATAATGCGCCCGGGCATGTGCCGCTTGAAATCGTCTTTGCACGTGAGGAACGCCGCGTGCGGTCCGCCGTAACCCATCGGCACACCGAAACGCTGCGCCGATCCGACGGCGATGTCCGCGCCCCATTCACCCGGCGGCGTGAGCAGCGTGAGTGCGAGCAGATCCGTCGCCGCAACAACCAGCGCGCCGGCCGCGTGTGCCCGCGATGCAAGATCGCGATAGTCGTAGATCGCGCCGTCGCTTGCCGGATACTGAACGAGCGCGCCGAACACGGTCGAGTCAAACTCGAATGCGCGATGATCCGCGACGCGCACTTCGAGGCCGCGCAGATTCGCGCGCGTGCGCACGACGTCGATCGTTTGCGGATGGCAATCTTCCGAAACCAGAAACACCGTGCGGTCGCCTGCACCGGACACCGCATGACACAACGCCATCGCTTCCGCGGCCGCCGTCGCTTCGTCCAGCAGCGATGCGTTCGCCACCGGCAGCGCGGTCAAGTCGATGACAACGGTTTGAAAGTTCAGCAGCGCTTCGAGACGCCCTTGCGCAATCTCCGCCTGATACGGCGTGTACGCCGTGTACCACGCTGGATTCTCGAGAATGTTGCGCTGAATTACGGGCGGCGTCGCAGTCGGGTAGTAACCCATACCGATGAATGAACGGAACACCTGATTCCGCTCCATCATCACACGCAGTCGCTTGAGCGCTTCGAACTCCGGCACCGGCGCGCCGATCGAAAGTGCGCGCTTGAATCGAATCGCGTCCGGGATGGTCGCGGAAATGCAATCGTCGAGAGCGTCGAAACCGAGCGCGCCGAGCATGGCGCTGACGTCGGCGTCATCGGGACCAATGTGGCGCGGAATGAACGAATCGGGATCAACCGCGACGCGCGGCGAGGATGTCTTCAAAGTCATGCGACAAAATAACCGGCGCACCAAGCCCGTCCGGGCCGCCGTCCGCCGCAGATTACCTTGTGCCCGTGACGAGCATTCCACCGATGCTGGCGGTGTTCCCGCCCGCGAACGGCGCGGTGAACTTTGCGTGCGACGATGCCCTGATGGCGCGGGCGCGCGAAACAGGTCGCGTGTGGATGCGGGTGTATTCGTGGGACGGACCCGTCGTCTCCTTTGGCCGTCACGAACGGGCGCGCGACCGGTTCAGCCCGGACAAACTCCGCACCGCATCGATCGGCGCCGCGCGACGCCACACCGGAGGACGCGCGCTCTTGCATCATCGCGAATTGACGTACGCAATCGCGGGACCGGCAACCGATTCGGAAGGTCTCCGCGGTTCATACACGCGGATCGGCGAACTCCTCGCCACTGCGCTGCGGTCGTTCGGCATCGCCGTGAACGTCGCGCCGCGCGGAGCACGCGCCGCATCGCCAACGGATGCGGCCGCGTGTTTTGCATCGCCCGCCGCGGGCGAACTCGTCGTGCACGGACGCAAGTTGGTCGCGAGCGCACAATGGCGTGAACGTGATGTCTACTTGCAGCACGGCTCGATCCTGATCGACAACGACCAACCCTTGCTCCTCACCGTGCTTGTGGACGGCGCTGCGCTCGCACCACTCGAACCACCCGCAACGTTGCGCGAGTTACTCGGGCGCGCGCCGAGCGCGCATGAATTCACGGATGCAATTGCGACCGCGATGACGCGCACGTGGGGCCAGGTCCCCGATCGGTTAGCCGCTGAAGAATTCGCGTCAGAATCCGAGATAAGTCGACTGGCAAATCGATTTCGCGACCCTGCGTGGACGTGGTGCCGGTGACGTTTTGGTCTTGACGCGTCCTTGTAGCGAACACATCGTTGCCGCGGCTTGAGCACTCCCACTCCCCTCGCGGAACTCGACATGACATCTGGCATGCCCACCCGCACGTGGTTCGGTCATCCCATCGGCCTCTCCACGTTGTTCTTCACCGAAATGTGGGAGCGCTTCTCGTACTACGGGATGCGCGCGTTGCTGACGTTGTTCATGACGACGGCGACGATCGAAGCAAATCCTGGTATGGGATTCGACGTCGTCACCGCGGCGGCGATCTACGGACTCTACACGTCGCTCGTGTACATCACGGCGCTCCCGGGCGGGTGGATTGCTGACAACCTCTGGGGTCAGCGCAAAGCAGTGTTCGTCGGCGGATGTATCATCGCGGCGGGCCATTTCACGATGGCAATCCCGAGCAACACGACATTCTTCGTCGGCTTGTTCTTTATCGTGTGCGGTACGGGACTCCTCAAGCCAAACGTCAGCACATTCGTTGGCGAGCTGTACCCTGAAGGCGGTGCGCGTCGCGATGCCGGATTCTCGATCTACTACATGGGAATCAACCTTGGCGCGTTTCTCGGCCCGCTCGTGACCGGCTGGCTTGGCGAGCAAAACCACTGGCATTGGGGATTCGGCGCCGCCGGCGTCGGCATGGTTCTCGGTCTCATTCAATATCGAGTCGGATTGAAGCACGTCGGCAATGCGGGGCTGCTCAAATCGAGCGACAGCGCCGACGTACTCGCGCAACGCGCGCGAACGCTCTACCTGACGTTCGCGGGCGTGCTCGCCGCCACGGCGCTGTTTGGCTACCTCGTATCCAACGGCACCATCGCGCTCACGATCACGCAGGTTGCGACTGGGCTCGGTTACACGGTGCTCGTCCTGGTTGGCCTGTACTTCCTCCATGTGTTCATACGGGGTGGTCATACGGCCGACGAAAACAAGCGTATGGGCGTGATCTTCTGGTTGTTCATCCTCGTGGCAATGTTCTGGTCGGGATTCGAGCAGGCAGGCTCGTCATTCAATCTGTTCGCGCGCGATCTCACAGATCGAAACGTCCTCGGTTGGCTGATGCCGGCGGCGTTTCTCCAGTCGGTGAACGCATTCTTCATCATCGTGTTTGCGCCGGTTTTCGGATTCATCTGGCTCTGGCTCGATCGCCGCCAAGTCAACCCGTCACTCCCGGTGAAAGCCGCGCTCGGTCTGCTTGGGCTCGCTGCCGGATTCTTTGTGCTCGCGTGGGGCGCGGCGAATGCGAGTGCCACGAGTCTCGTTTCGCCGTCGTGGCTCGTTGTGACCTACTTCCTGCATACAGTCGGTGAACTGTGCATCTCGCCGATCGGAATGTCGAACATCACGAAGCTTTCGCCGACGCGGCGTGTCGGTCAGATGATGGGCATCTGGTTCGTCGGTGCGGCACTCGGCAACCTGTTCGCAGGGCTGGTCGCGGGAAAACTCGAGACACTGGCGCCATCGAGCTTGTTCAGCACGGTCGCCATGATTGCAGGGGGCGCAGGAATAGTTGCGCTTATTGCGAGCCCGGTGTTCCGCAGAATGATGGGCGGCGTGAAGTAGCGCCCTACCGGCCCATCTTCTTCTTCAGCTCGGCGAGTTTGTCGTCCGCTTGACGTGCCTGCGCCTCGCGCTCTGCTGCGCGGCGCAGGCCGTCGAGTTCACTACGCAACGGCGCATCGTCGGGAAGTCCGAGGTCCGCATCCGTCGGTCCGCGCGGAATCGGCGTGTCACCAACGCCTTTCGCTGCGGCGCGCAACTGCGCGGTCATCTCCGACAATTCGCGTTCGGCGAGATCTGCCTCGGCTTCCTGCGCTGACAGCTTTGCCTCGAGCACACGCACGCGTTCCGCGTGCTGTGCGTCGAATTTGTCCGCGATCGAAACGGTTTCCGCGTCGTTGATGTTCGCGGCGGCTTCGCGACGACGCCGAACAGTGGCCAGTTCGCGCCGCTCTGATTCGAGTCGCACGCGCGTCTGCGATACGCCGGCGCGCAAATCTTCCACGCCGAGCCTCGCGTGGACGAGCGCCTGCTTCATCTGTCGCACCATCTCGTTGCGGTCACCGGGTGCGACGCGGCCGTTCACCAGGTTTTCAATTGACGCACGCAGTCCGTCGAAAACACTCAACTCGCCAGTCTCCAGCGCATTTCGTCGCGCACCTGACGCATCAGGCGCTCGGGCGTGTGATGGTTTGGGAACAACATGGAATCACTGATCCGGTTCAGCGCCACGCGAAGCACTGCAAAGTGTTCCGCCGCGCGAAGGAAGAGTGCACCCACGCCATACTCGTCCGCCAGCCGGTGCCGCGCCGCCGCTTCGTACCCGCGGCGTCCCATCTCTTCGTAGTAGTCGAGGTCCGGTCCGCCACGGCGATACCGCCGCCGCTCGACGAAATCCGGGAACAGCCCGCTCTGCCACAGTGCGAAATCACCAAGATGCTGTCGCGCAAGAAATGCGCGCCGTGCATCGGGGCCGTCCATTTGGCCACTGAGTTCGGCGAGTGTATCGAACGTGTCATCATCGACCGCGGTGATGCGGTACGCGCGATCGCGCAAACCGAAATGCAATAGAATGGACGTTGTGTAATCCGCGAGCACGCGATCGTCTTCGCCCGCCGCAAGGCAGGCGTGACGCACAACGACATACGTAAACAGTCGCGCGGACGCGTGTGCGCTCGCGGCGTGATGGACCAGTGCGGAAAACAATCGCGGATCATCGAGTATTGCATCGATGCCGCCTGCGCGGAGCGCGTTGTCCGCTTCAGCTGCAGCGTCGGCGCCTGCGTGTCCAATGAGTTGGACCGCGAACTGCGCGTCGTCTCGCGTCAGCATCGACCGAACGTCGGCAAGAATCATAAGGCGCCTCTCCCGCGTGGTACCCCGTAGATGACGACACGGCCCCCACGGAGGCATCATGGGTATGATTGCAAAACGGTTTATGCCGTCTTCGCGTAGCTATTCGTCATCAGCATTAGGTTTGGAACAAGGTCTCGATTGTGCTCACCATCACCATCCCCGTCCGCAACGAAGCGCCCACGATTGGTGTGCTGTTGTGGCGTATTCGCGCCGTGTTCCAGGAGTATCCGCGCGAATACGAGGTATTGGTATTCGACGATGGAAGCACGGACGGCACGCGCGATGTGCTCGAGCCGTATGCGAAAGCCCTGCCGCTGACCGTGCTTGGAGACGGAAAAGCAGTCGGGTACGCCGGCGCGGTTGATGCGCTGCTGCGCGAAGCATCGCGGCGCACGCGGTATCCTCGACGCGACGCAGCGATCCTCATGCAGGGCGACTTCACGGATCAACCGGAACACATTCCGGAACTCGTGCGCCGCTTCGAAGGCGGCGCGGACGTCGTCATCGCGGAACGCGCATTGAGCGCGGAAATGCCCGCCGCCGAGCGAAAACTGCGCACACTTGCACAGTGGTTCGTACGCCCACTGTACAAGA
Source organism: Gemmatimonadaceae bacterium (assembly GCA_035277145.1). Lineage (GTDB taxonomy): Bacteria > Gemmatimonadota > Gemmatimonadetes > Gemmatimonadales > Gemmatimonadaceae > DASRAP01. The sequence goes on from DATELA010000081.1 coordinate 19,227, forward strand.
CACCCGACACTGCAGATCCGTACGGCACGTTTCGGCTGATTCGGCTTTCCATCCTGCGCGACATTTTGAAATCGCGCGGTGACGTGCCGCTCGTGCGGCGCGATGCATGGGCCGCGAATCTCGAACTCTTCCAACTCACGCGCGCTGCCGCGCGACGCGTTGAAAGCGTCGCGCTGTCCCCGCGATACGATTTGCGCCAGCGCGAGAGCCGTCGTCGTCCAATTGCCGACGCGCTGCGTCTCGTGAGCGCGGGCCGCGCACTACGGCGTCAGCCGACGCGAACGGTGAACGCGTGAGAATCCTGCCCGTCCTCGCGTTGCTTGGCACCGGCGCTGCGACGCAACCCACGCAGACAGCGCAGTCGCTGCCTGCACAGCAGGCGCGTCCACCCATTCCATATGTGGTCGGCGAGCGCGCGACGTACGACGTGCACTACAGCATGTGGTTCGCAAAAGTCGGAACGGGTACGATGGAAGTCGTTTCTGTCGACACCGTGCGCGGGCGCGATGCGTACAAGTTCATGCTCACGGTGAACGGCGGCTTCATGTCGTACAAGATTCGCGACACGCTGATCAGTTGGGTCGATACCGCCGACTTCAAGAGCCTGCGCTTTGTGCGCGATCAGGAAGAAGGCGGCAAAGTGCGGCATCGCCTGTACGAGATTTTCCCAGACCGCGGCGTCTATACCGAAAACGGCAAAGCGGAAAAGCCCACATCGGCGGACCCGCTCGACGACGTGTCCCTTTTGTATTTCGTCCGCTCGCAGACGCTCAACGTCGGTGAGAACCACACGTATGAGCGCTATTTTCGACCCGATCGCAATCCGCTACGGCTATTGGTGCGGCGTCGCGAAACGGTTGATGTGCCCGCGGGCAAGTTCAAGACGATCGTGGTTCAGCCCATCATCAAGGCGGGCGGCAGCGGGATTCTCTCGGAGAAAGACGCTGCCGAGGTGTGGATTGCCGACGACTCGACGCGGAAAGTAGTGCAGCTGAAAATCCGCCTGAACTTCGGCGCGATCACACTCAAGCTGAAGAACTACCGGGCGACTCCCGCGGTCCCGCCTCAGCCGGGCAAGTAGCCGCCAACGCAACGGCGCCCAAGCAGTGCTTGGGCGCCGAGAAAATCACGTGCGGTTAGTCTGCGCTTCCGCGGATTCGGCGCGCGGTTTCCGGCGAGACCAACGCAATTACCAGGTAGACCGCGCCGCCCAACAGGGCGACTTTCACTGCGAGCACCAGCAGCGCCCCAAAGATTCCAAACGCAAAGCCCAAGATGCCGAAGAGCAGCTTGAGGGCGAATAGCCCAAGCAGTGTGAAAATTCCGACGGTAAAAATTGTTCGTAGCATGGTGTGTGTTCCTGTTCTGGACTGCTCGGCCTCTACGGCTGCCGCGCCGTGACGGTTTCAAGCGCTCCGCGAGTCGTGGTCGCTGGCGATGGCGTCATTGGACTCGCCACCGCCGTGCACCTCGCGGCTCGCAGTGTCCCGGTGACACTGCTCTCGCCAAACCTGCGCGGAGCCGCGTCGCCCGCATCCGCTGGGATGCTCGCACCGTCGGTGGAGCGTACGCAAGGCGCAGCGCAGACGTTCGGTGATGTGGCTCGCGACGCTTGGCCGCGGCTCGCCCAACTGCTTGACCGGCTCGGTGGCGGCGCGTTCGACGTTCAACGCGGTGGCATCCTGCAGGTCGCGCGTACGCCTGAAGCCGCAGCCGCGCTGCGCACGCGCGTACGCGAGTCGGACCAGTGGATGACCGGCGAAGACGCGCAGCGCCTCGAGCCCGCGCTCGCGCGTATCGAGGGCGCGGTGCTCCACCACGGTGATGGCGTCGTCGATGGTCCGGCCGCCCTCGCGGCGCTTCGTAGCGCCCTCGCCGCACATGCGGCGGTGACTGTTGTTTCGCAGCCGCTCGCCGCCGTCCGATTCGGCCGAAACTCGGTCACGTGCGAACTCGCGCCCGAGCAGAAGCTGGAGTGCGACTTCCTGGTAGTGGCCGCCGGCTCTTGGACGACGGAAATAGGCGGATTACCGCGGGCGGTGCCGGTGCGCCCGCTCCGCGGTGCAATGGTGGCAGCGGATTCGCGGCTCATTCGGGTGCCGATCTACGACGCGAGCGGACACAGCTACGCGCTGCCCCGCGGGAGCCGCACGGTCGTCGGGGCAACATCGGACGATGTGGGCTTTGATGCGGCGCCGGCCGACGGCGACGCGAAGCGGCTGGTGTCGGCCGCCGCGGAGTACCTGCCCGGCCTTCGCCAAGCGACAGTCACGCCTGCCTGGGCCGGACTCAGGCCAGTGACACCCGATGGGCTGGCGGTAATTGGCCCTGACCCCGACGAGGGCCGGCTGCTCTGGGCGACAGGACACGCGCGCAACGGTTTCCTGCAGGCCGCGCTTACGGGCGAGGTCATAGCCGCCATCGTGCACGGCGAGCCCCTGCCCGTCGACATTTCTCCGTTCTGGCCCGGCCGGTTTCCGCAGTAACCTGCAATTAACATTTAGACGGTTACGCTCACTATCGCAGCCACGCATCGACCCGTAGCTTAGCCCGCGACATGGCCAGTTCGCCCACGCTATACCAAATCCTCGGGCGTCATCGCGCCGAACCGCTGCCGGACCGAAAGCCGCCATGGCTCAAGGTCCGCGCGCCGGGCGGGCCGAACTACACCCGCCTGAAAGGGCTCATGCGGGAGCTGGACCTCCACACGGTCTGCGAGGAAGCCCGCTGCCCCAACGTCGGCGAATGCTGGGAGCACGGCACCGCGACGTTCATGATCCTCGGCGACGTGTGTACGCGCAACTGCGCCTACTGCGCCGTCGCCCATGGCCGGCCGCCAAAGTTCGATCCGGCTGAACCAGAGCGCGTAGCGCAGGCCGCGGCACAAATGCAGCTCCAGCACCTGGTCATCACGTCCGTCGATCGCGACGACCTTCCCGACTTCGGCGCGTGGGCGTTCGCGGAGACCATCAACCGCGTGCACGAATCGGTGCCCGGTTGCTCGGTCGAGGTCCTGGTACCCGACTTTCAGGGCGACGAGGACTCCATTCGCCTGGTGCTCGACGCGCGGCCCGAGATCTACAACCACAATACCGAGACGGTTCCGCGACTCTATAAGAAGGCACGTCCGGGCGGCCGCTACGAGCGCGTGATGAACATCTTCCGCTTTGCCAAGGCGACTGCACCTGATATCCCGACAAAGACCGGCATCATCCTCGGCATGGGCGAGACCAACGAGGAAGTGCTGCAGACCATGCGCGACCTGCGCGAGGTCGACGTCGACATTCTCACACTCGGCCAGTACCTGCGTCCGTCCGACGACCACATCGCGCTCGACCGCTACGTCACGCCAGACGAGTTCCGCATGCTGCGCGACGAAGGGATGGCGATGGGCTTCAAGCACGTTGAATCAGGACCGCTGGTTCGGTCCTCCTACCACGCCTGGGAGCAGGTTCAGGCCGCAAGCCTTACCAAATAAATGACTCGTACGGCTCCACCTCCCCGCCCTGCGCCGCCGTCCAACGCGCGCCCGGCGAAGCCGCGCGCGAAAGTCAGCGCGGCTCAAGCCACGGATTTCCTGCGCTCGATGCTCCTGCAGCGCCGCTTTGAAGAGCGATGCGCTGAAGCGTACGCACTCGGAAAAGTCGGTGGTTTTTGTCACCTCTACATCGGACAGGAAGCCGTTTCGACGGGCGTGCTCGGCGCGCTGCGCGAAGACGACTACGTCATCACGACATATCGCGATCACGGCCAGGCACTCATGCGCGGTATTCCCGCGCGTGCGGTGATGGCCGAATTGTTTGGACGCGTCGACGGATGCGCCCGCGGTAAGGGCGGTTCAATGCACTTGTTCGATCGCAACGTGAACTTCATGGGCGGGCACGGAATCGTGGGCAGCCACATTCCCGTCGGCACCGGTATTTCGTTCGCGATCAAGTACCGCGGCGGCGACCAAGTCTGCGTGTGCTTCATGGGTGAAGCGGCCGTGAACATTGGCGCGTTTCACGAAGCACTGAACATGGCGCAGCTGTGGAAGCTGCCGGCGATCTTCGTCATCGAGAACAATCGCTACGGTATGGGCACTGCGGTCGAGCGCGCGGCGTCAGGCCGCGATTTGTTCGATCGCGGCGCTGCCTACGGAATGGCGCGCGGTGCAGTGGACGGACAGGACGTGTTTGCGGTACGCGACGCAGCGCTCGAAGCGGTCGATCGCGCGCGCACCGAAAGTCTGCCCACACTCCTCGAAGTGCGGACGTACCGCTACATGGGACACTCGATGTCCGACGCGGTCAGCGGCACGTACCGCACGAAGGCCGAACTCGACGAGTATCTCCAGCGCGACCCGATCGAGTTGCTCAAGCGCGGCATGCTCGAGCGAAAGGAAATCACTGAAGCCGACGTGAAGAAGCTCGACGACGAACAGAAGGCGATCGTGCAGGATGCGTGGGACTTTGCCGATCAAAGCCCCGAGCCGCCGGCAGCCGCGTTGTTCGAAGACGTCATCGTGGACACGCACACATGAGCGTGCTCACGTACCGCGACGCGCTTGGCACGGCGCTCCGCGAAGAAATGCAGCGCGACGATCGCGTCTTCCTGATGGGCGAGGAAGTCGGCGTGTATCAGGGCGCGTACAAAGTGTCGAAAGGACTGCTGCAGGAATTCGGCGAGATGCGTGTCGTCGATACGCCAATCACCGAGCTCGGCTTTGCCGGTGTCGGTGTCGGCGCGGCGATGGTTGGCCTGCGCCCCGTCATCGAGTTCATGACGTGGAACTTCGCGCTGCTCGCGCTCGATCAGGTTGTGAATTCCGCGGCGAAAATGTTGTACATGAGCGGTGGACAGTTCCCGATGCCAATCGTGTTTCGCGGACCGAACGGCGCGGCGCTACAACTCTCCGCTCAGCATTCGCAGGCATGGGAATCGTGGCTTGCGCACATCCCGGGACTCAAAGTCGTCACTCCGGGAACGCCGCACGATGCGAAGGGTCTGCTCAAGGCGGCCATTCGCGACGACAATCCGGTGATCGTGCTTGAAGGCGAAATGCTGTACAACACCAAGGGTGAAGTTCCCGAAGACGACTACATCATCCCCATCGGTGTCGCCGACCTGAAGCGTGAAGGCGAGCACTGCTCGATCATCACCAACGGCAAGATGGTGCTGGTCGCAATGCAAGTGGCCGATCAACTCGCGAAGGACGGCATTCGCTGCGACGTGGTCGACCTGCGCACGGTGCGTCCGATGGACGTTGCCGCGATTGCGGCGTCGGTGAAGAAAACGAATCGCGCGGTGGTGCTCGAAGAAGGCTGGGAATTGTGCGGGATCGGCGCGCAGGTCGTGGACTACATCCAGCGCGACTGCTTCGACTGGCTCGACGCGCCGGTGATCCGCGTGCACCAGGCCGACGTGCCGATGCCGTACGCGAAGAATCTCGAACGCCTGGCGAAACCCGACGTGGCGAAAACAATCGCCGCCGTCCGCAAAGTCCTCTACCTCGACTGACGAACCATGGCAACCAAAGTCGTCATGGAGGCACTGTCTCCCACGATGGAAGAGGGTCGCCTCGTCAAATGGAATCGCAACGAGGGCGACGCCGTGAAGAGCGGGGACGTCCTCGCTGAAGTCGAGACGGACAAGGCGGTGATGGAGTTGGTCGCGCGTGGCGACGGCGTACTGCGTAAACGCCTCGTCGCCGAAGGCGCGACGGCGCCTGTCGGACAACTCGTCGGTGTGATCGCAGCCGCGAACGAAGACATTGCATCGCTCCTTGCGTCTGCCCCTGTTGCCGCTGCGCCGGCGCCAGCCGCCGCGCCAGTCGCCGCGAAGGCTGCGGCGCCCGTTGCGACGAGTGCACCGCCGGCAAGCGCGCCGCCGGCACCTGTCTTTGATCCTGCGTCTGAACAAGCACCTCACGCCACCGCGAGCGATGGCGCGCGTTCATCGCCGCTCGCGCGCCGCATGGCGCGCGACGGCGGACTCGATCTCGGTTCCGTGCGCGGCACCGGACCTGGCGGGCGCATCATCAAGCGCGATATCGAAGCGGCGCTCGCGTCTCCGCGCGCGGCGGCACCAGTGGTGCCGTCGCGCCGCGTAGCCGCGAGCGGCGCGGAGTTCGAAGACGTTCAACTCACGCAAATCCGCAAGACGATCGCAAAACGTTTGGCGGAATCGATCGGGCCGATCCCGACGTTCTATTTGACGGCGGAGTTCGACTTGTCGCGCGTAACTGAGTTGCGGCAGGCGATGGTGGAGATGGGTGACGCGTACAAGGTCTCCGTCAACGACATCATCATGAAGGCGGTTGCCACCGCACTGGCGCAGCATCCTGAATGCAACGCGCACTGGCTCGGTGATCGCATTCGCTACTACAATCGCGTGCACTTGGGCATGGCGGTCGCGACGGATGACGGCTTGATCGTTCCGGTCATCTTCGACGCCGATCGCAAGCGCATGAGCGAGATCTCCGCTGAAGCCCGCAGTCTTGCCGGCCGTGCGCGCGAACGAAAACTGAAACCCGAGGAATACACGGGCTCGACGTTCTCCGTATCAAACCTCGGCATGATGCAGATCGATCAGTTCACGGCAATCATCAATCCACCGGAGTGCGGCATCCTCGCGATCGGTGCCGTGGAAGAGCATCCGGTCCGCATCGACGGCGAGACCGTTTGGCGGAAACGTTGCCGTGTGACGATGAGCTGCGATCATCGGGTGATTGATGGCGCGGTTGGCGCGCGGTTTCTCCAGACGCTGCGGAGAATGCTCGAGAACCCCCTCATGCTGGTGTTCTAGCAATGACATACGACGTGATTTTTCTTGGCGGTGGGCCAGCGGGTTACGTCGGCGCGATTCGCGCCGCGCAGCTTGGCCTCAATGTCGCCGTCGTTGAACGGGAAGGACTTGGCGGCACGTGCGTGCTCTGGGGATGCATTCCCGCGAAAGCCTTGCTCGAGAGTGCGTCGCTCGCGACCAAGATCGGACACGCAGCGGACTTCGGAATTACGGTGAGCGGTGTGAAGCTCGATTACGGCGTCGCGATGAAACGCTCGCGCGCGGTGAGCACACAGAATTCGAAGGGCGTCGAGTTTCTGTTCAAGAAAAACAAAATCACGTGGATCAAAGGCGCCGGCGTGTTGGGCGCTGGAAAAACCGTCAAAGTCACCGCTGACGGAAAAACAGAGACGCATACGGCGACGAAAGCGATCGTCATCTCGACGGGCTCACGCGTGCGCGGCTTGCCTCAGGCCGGGCTCGAACTCAACAAGTCGACGGTTATTTCCTCCGACGAAGCGTTGATTCTCGAGAAGGCACCGAAGTCCGTGGCAATTGTCGGAGCGGGCGCCGTCGGCTGCGAGTTCGCCGATGTGTTCGCTGCGTTCGGCTCGAAGGTCACGATCATCGAAGTCGTGCCGCGCATTCTGCCGCTCGAAGATGAAGACTCGTCGAAGGAAGTTGCGCGCAGTTTCAAAAAGCGCGGCATCGACATCCTCACCGGCGCAAAGATCGGTTCGGCAAAAGTCGGCAAGGATTCCGTGAAGCTCTCCGTCGAAGCAGACGGCACGAAGAACGACATCGAAGTGGAACGCGTGCTCGTCGCCGCTGGACGCGCGCCGAACATCGACAACATCGGTCTCAAGGAAACGGGCGTACAGCTGACGGATCGCGGGTTCATCAAGATCAATGAGCGCATGGAGACGAACGTCAAAGGCATTTATGCCATTGGCGACGTCGCCGGTCCGCCGATGCTCGCGCACAAGGGAGAGCGCGAGGGGCACATTGTCGCCGAAGTCATCGCGGGGAAACACTTCCATCCGCTCAACTACGGCAACGTCCCCAATGCGACGTATTGTCATCCCGAAGTGGCGTCGATCGGCATGACGGAAGCGCAGTGCAAAGAAAAGAAACTCGATTACAAAGTCGGCAAGTTTCCGTACAGCGCGAACGGACGCGCGCGCACCGCGGGCGAAACGGAAGGATTCGTCAAAATCATTCGCGACGCGAAGTACGGCGAGATTCTCGGCGCACACATTGTCGGCGCGCATGCAACGGAACTGATTCACGAACTCACCGTCGCGCGCGAGAACGAGTACACCGTCGAGGAAGTCGAGCTCGCAATCCACGCACACCCGACACTGAGTGAATCGATCGCCGAAGCGACCATGGATTCGCTCGGCCGAATGATTCATGCGTGACGGCGAGGACCTCGGACCCGCGACGCGAGCGCACCGAAAAACTGTAGCGACACCGGCAGGTCTCGCCGCCGAGCGCTCAGGGCTCGCGCCTCAGGGCTCAGGGCTGCAGTACCAGTGGTACGCGCGCGGCGACATCAACGCCTTCTTCGGCTTGATGCTCGACAACGTCGTCAACCTCGCGCTGCTCGGCGCGATTCTCGTCGGCGCGTTTGGATTCCCCGCCGATCTCGTCTACAAGAAAATGTTTCCGGGCACCGCGCTCGGCGTGCTCGTCGGCGATGTGATTTACACGTGGCTCGCGTTCCGCCTCGCGAAGAAAACCGGACGCGACGACGTCACTGCTATGCCCCTCGGCCTCGACTCGCCGTCGACGCTTGGCATGGCGCTCGCAGTGCTCGGTCCCGCGTTCATCGCAGCGAAAGCGCGCATGGCGGATGCCGATGCAGCAATCGTCGCGTGGCAAGTCGGTATGGCGACGATGGTCGTCATTGGTGTATTCAAAACGATCATGGCGTTTTTCGGCGAGGCCATCCGCCGCGCCATTCCCGCACCGGGCATTCTCGGTGCGATCGCCGGTGTGGGGCTCGCGTTGCTCGGCACGCTGCAACTTGCGAACACGTTTGGCGAGCCCGTGGTTGGAATGATTTCGCTCGGCATTATCGTCTACGCGCTGGTCGCGAAGCTTCGATTGCCGTTTCGCACGCCGGAAGTTCTTGCGAGCGTCGTCGTCGGCGCGGCCGTGTTCTACGCGCTGAACGCAGCGGGCTTACTCACGCAGCCCTACACGGCACCGGTGCTGAAATTCCCGCTGGGCTTCCCTACACCATCGCTCGGTTTCGTCGCGGGACTTGGTGAAGCGCTGACAACGTATTTGCCGCTCGCGCTGCCGTTCGCGATTCTCACGATCATCGGCGGCATCATCAACACCGAGAGCGCCCGTGTCGCGGGCGATCACTATGAGACGCGCGACATTCTGCTGACCGAGGCCGCGTCGACACTTGTCGCGGGCGTGTGCGGCGGCGTTGCGCAAACGACGCCGTACATCGGGCACCCCGCATACAAAGCGATGGGTGGACGCGCGGCATACACACTTGCGACCGGAATCTTCGTCGGTGCCGGCGGAATGTTCGGTTACATCGCGTTTCTGGCGGGAGCGCTTCCGCTCCCAGCGCTTGCACCGATTCTGGTGTTCATCGCGATCGAGATGACGACGCAGAGTTTTACGAGCATGCCCCGCAAACATTTTGCGGCGGTCACGCTCGCTGCACTACCATCGCTGGCGTACCTGGTGCTCATCTTCTTGTCGCAAGTACACGGCGGCGCGCTGCTCAACGCCGCGCTCGACCCGGCGGCCGCGCTTCAAGCGTCGGGACTTACCAATCCCGCATTCGTTCGCCTGTGCGGCGTCATTGTGATGCTCGCGAACGGATTCATCATTACCGCGATGCTCTGGGGCGGAGCAGCAACGCACCTCATCGACGGCAAGACGCGCGCAGCCGCGGCACTCCTCGCGTGCGGTGCGGTGCTCTCGCTGGTAGGTGTGATGCACTCGATACTGCCCACGGGCGGATTGTATTGGCCGTGGCGGTCCGGATCACTCGTGCCATACCACTGGGCGGCGGCCTACGCGGTTGCTGCAGTGCTGTTGTTGGTCGCGTCGCGCGCCGCGCGAAAGCCCGACCCGGACGCGGAGTTCGACGACGAATGACGACGTCGCGCGCCGATCGACTGTTGCAGGTCGCATCGCTCGGCACCATGCCGTACGCGCAAGCGCTCGCGGTGCAACGCGCGGCGGCGCAAGCGCGCATCGATGGCGCGCTTTCGAGCGACCTCCTGCTGGTCGTCGAACATCCGCCCGTGATCACGTACGGCCGCTCGACTAAACAAGAACATTTGCTCCTCGATCAGCGTGCGCTCGCGGAGCGCGGTGTTGAGTTGTTCGAGGTCGAGCGCGGTGGCGATGTCACGTTCCACGGGCCGGGGCAGCTCGTCGGATACCCGATCATCGACCTGCGCGAACATCGCCAGGATTTGCACTGGTATTTGCGTCAGCTCGAACAAGTGCTGATCGACGCTCTCGGAACGTTTGGCGTCAGCGCACAACGGCGACCTTCGCTTACGGGCGTTTGGACCGGCGGGCGCAAGATCGCGAGCATTGGAGTACATGCGCGTCAATGGGTGACGTGGCATGGATTCGCACTCAACGTCACGACAGATCTTTCTTACTTCGATCTCATCGTTCCATGTGGCATCGCTGACGTCGAGATGACGTCGCTGTCGCGCGAGGTCGAACGCGTGTCTGGGCAACAATTCAGCCCTTCCGCCGCAGCGCGGGTGGCCGAGGCCGTGACGGCCGCGATGGCAAACACGTTCGGGCTGCACAGCAGCGCGATCGACGCCGAGAATTTCATCGCGTCATTGTCAGTCGCGACGGAGCGCTGACGGTCGCAGGTATATTGCCGCGCATGTCCGATGACCTGCGTACGTATGCGCCACGGGCGCGCGACGTCGCCGGAGCCGGTGGAACAGGATCGGGCCTCAACCAGGAACAGCAAGCCGCCGCAGTACACGGCGATGGCCCACTACTGATTGTCGCCGGCGCCGGTACTGGCAAAACGCGCACGCTCGTTCATCGCGTCGCGTACCTACTCGACCAGGGCGTACCCGCGGCGCGCATCCTCCTGCTGACGTTCACGCGCCGGTCAGCACAGGAAATGCTCGCGCGCGTCGAACGGCTTGTCGGCTCGACGTCGCGTCAGGTACACGGCGGCACGTTCCACGGAACCGGGTATCGACTGCTGCGGCGTTTTGGCTCGCGCGCCGGTATCGCAAACGATTTGACGATTCTCGATCAGGAAGACGCCGTCGACCTAATGCACCTGTCGCGCGCGCAACTTGGCTACGCGGATAAGAAGAAACGCTTCCCGAAAAAAGAGACGCTGCACCAGGTCTACTCGCGACACATCAACACCGACATCCCAATCGAGGACATCCTCGCCGAAGACTACCCGCAGTTCGAGGAGTTTTGCCCGGACATCCTCCGTATCTTCGCGGACTACACACAGCGGAAGAGTCAGCGCAATCTCGTGGACTACGACGACTTGCTGCTATTCTGGGCCGCGATGCTCGACGCGCCCGGCATCGCCGAACAGGTCGCGGGACTCTATGACCATCTGCTCGTCGACGAGTACCAGGACACGAACCTGCTGCAGGCGCGCGTGCTGAAGGGCATGTGCCGCACGCACGCGAACCTGACCGTGGTCGGCGATGACGCGCAGAGCATTTATGCTTTTCGCGGCGCGACCATTCGCAACATTCTCGACTTTCCAAAAACGTTTTCGGGCGCGTCGATCGTAACACTGTCGCAGAACTACCGCTCCACGCAGGCGATTCTCGACACCTCGAACATCGCGATCTCCCGCGCACGTGAGCGGTACACGAAAGACTTGTGGTCGGATCGCGGACCGGGTGAAAAGCCGTGGCTCGTGACCGCTGCGGACGAAGCTGCGCAAACACGATTCGTGGTCGACCGCGTCATGGAGTTGCACGAGGACGGTGTTCCGTTGCGCGAGATCGCCGTGCTCTTTCGCGCCGGGTACATGTCCGCCGATCTCGAAATCGAGTTGACGGCGCGCGGAATTCCGTTCGAAAAATGGGGCGGGCTCAAGTTCCTCGAAGCGGCGCACGTGAAAGACGTCCTCGCGTTCCTCCGCATTCTCGAGAATCCGCGCGACGAAGTCAGTTGGTATCGCGTGCTCATGCTGCTGCCCGGTGTCGGTGAAACCACCGCGCGCAACGCGATCGCCGCGCTGGCCGGCGCGGGGTGGTCGCACGACGCGTACGCATCGTTTGTCGCGCCGCCGCGCGCACGCGAGGCGCACACGACGCTGGTCAATTTGCTCGACTCCATGCGACGAACGCCGACGCACAGCGAAGGTGCGGTAGCTGACGACATTGCGCGCGTGCGCGGCGTCTACGACGCCGTCCTGCGCGAACGCTACGACAAGGCGGAGCCGCGGCTCGCGGATCTCGATCAACTGCAAACGATTGCCGCGGGATTCCCCGATCGTGCCGCATTTCTTGCAGCGCTCGCGCTCGAACCACCGCAAGCCACGAGCGATCTCGGCGACGGCGCCACGAGCGACGACGATGCACTCGTGCTCAGCACGGCGCACAGCGCGAAAGGACGCGAGTGGGATGCGGTCTTTGTGTTATGGGCGGTGGACGGATGGTTCCCGCTTTCGCGCGCGCTCAACAGCGAAGACGAAATCGATGAAGAGCGCCGGTTGTTCTACGTCGCGCTGACGCGCGCGCGCAATCATCTGTTCGTGAGTTATCCGCTCGCCGTGTACGACTCGCGCCGCAGCGGAGATTATGCGCTCGATCAGGTGTCGCGGTTCCTCGACCGCGGTGTGCGCGAGACGATGCAGCGCGTTGTTGTCGAGGCAACCGACGCACCCAGCGCACCCGATGCGACGGCGTCGCGCAGCACGATCGATTTGCGCGCGGCCGTGCGCGCGCGGTTCGGCGGATGATCGCGTTCGCTCAGGTCGCCGCGAGCGGCGGCACGTATAGTGGCTTGCCCGAGCTCAGCGCGGCGGTGTTCCAGCTGGTGGTTACGCTCGGCATTGCGTGGCTGTGCGCCGAATTGCACCGGATCTATCGCACGCCGGTGTACGCATGGTGGACTGTCGCGTGGCTGCTCTATGTCCTGCGCATCACCGCGATCGTCGGGTTCCTGATCTATCGCGAATGGATCGCGCTTTATTGGCACCAAGTGCTGACCGGATGGGTCGCGCTGGCATTACTCGCGACCGCGACCGTGTTCGTGCGCGGGTCCGTGCGGTGGGTGTTCGCTATTGCGGCGTTGTTTCCGCCGCTGTGGTCGTACATCGCGATTTATGAGCTTGATTCGTTCGGATCCGCGGCATTCCCGGCAGTGGTATTCCTCGCGGGCTCAACGCTGCTCACCGGATTCGTCTTCTGGCGCCACGCACGCCGCACTCGCTCCGTCGGCGCAATGGCACTGTCTATCGCGTTCGTGTTGTGGGGTCTACACCATCTCGACTACCCGTTCGTGCGCGCGCGCGGCGGTTGGGGAGAGTGGGGCTACTATCTCGATGTGTTGTTTGAGGTCGCCGTCGGCGCGGGAATTCTGCTCCTCGTTGCCGACGATCTTCGCCGCGGACTCATGTCGATGACGACATTGTCTGGTGAATTGCAGAATGTCGCCGGCCGTTCACGTCGCGAATTGTTGGACACACTTCTCACACGACCGATGTCGCTCCCGGCGGTCCGCGGCGCAGCACTGTATTCCCCGGAGCGCGGGATGTACGAGCGTGGAACAGGTGTCGCCACAGAATGGGCCGACCGCGCGCCCGCACCCGCCGAACGCGCGCGACTCGAAGCAACCGTGAGTGCTGCGCACGCGGCAACGCACACAGCGTGGGCGGACCCGGATGGCGCGCGCAAGTTACCGTTTGCGGCAGTCTTCCCGGTTTCCGACGGACACGCATCGCGCGACGTCATGGTGATCGTTGGCGAGTCGCGCGCACCCTTCACAGTCCTCGGCGAAGCATTCCTCACCGGACTGGGCCAGCAAATGGGCGGCGCACTCGCCAACGCCGCGCTCACGGAACGATTACGGCAACGGACCGAAGAGCTCGAACGATTGTCCGTAAGAATGGTGCGACAGCACGAGGAGGAACGCAGGCGATTATCGCGCGAACTGCACGACGAAACCGCGCAGGTACTCTCCGCGCTCAAGATCGAGCTTGGGGTCCTTCGCCACGGAATCGGAGAGCCCGATCAGAAACGAGTGGACGACGCGCTCGCTCTCGCAGACGCCGGCATCCGGTCGATTCGCGCCGTCACGAACGAATTGCGTCCCGCGCTGCTCGACGATCTGGGTTTGATTCCGGCGCTACGTTCATCGGTGACGGACTTCGCTGCACGCAGCGGCGTCGATGCGCGCTTCGACGCAACCAATGCGCAGAGTGCGCTCTCGCTGACCGCAGACGCGGAACTCGCGCTGTTCCGCGCCGTGCAAGAGGGACTCGCGAATGTTGCGCGGCACGCCGACGCACGACGCGTCGACGTCACATTGACGGCGCGCGACGGCCAGATCACGCTTGCCATCGCGGACGACGGCGTCGGACTGACCAACGACCATCACGCACGGGATACCATGGGATTGACGGGAATGCGCGAGCGCGTTGCCGCGCTTGGTGGAACGCTGAACATCGACTCAGCCGCGGGCAAAGGCACGCGACTGCAAATCTCATTGACGACGGAAGGCGGCCGATGAATCAGGCGTGGCGTGTGGTGCTTGTCGACGATCACTCGGTCGTGCGCGCAGGGCTTCGTCACGTACTCGAGACGAACGCAACCGTGGTCGTTGCGGGCGAGGCAGCGACGGCGGCCGAAGGCGTTGCGCGCGTCGACGAACTCAAACCGGATCTCGTTGTCCTCGACATCACCATGCCCGGTGCGTCGGGGCTTGCTGTCATCGGCCGCATGCGCGAAGTCAGCCGGTCAACGCGTGTGCTTATGTTGTCGATGCACGCGGACCCGGAGTATTTGCGCGAAAGCGAGCGACTCGGCGCATCAGGCTATTTGCTCAAAGACAACGCAGCCGCCGAGTTGCCTGAAGCCATTGCCGCGTTGCGGCGCGGCGAGCGATATGTCAGCCCTGCGTTCGCGAAATCAGGCGGGCAAGCGGACACGCACGAAGAACCGCTCACTCCGCGCGAACGCGACGTTCTGCGGGGAATCTCTGCCGGTCGCACGAACAAGGAAATCGCATCGGCGCACGGAATCTCGCATCGCACTGTCGAAACGCACCGCGAGAACATCATGCGCAAGCTCGGCATTCACACCGTCGCCGGGCTGACGCGCTATGCAATCGACCACGGCCTGACTACGGAAAACGAGAAGACGAGATAAACGCATCGAGCGCGCGGCCCTTCGGCGCCGCGCGCGCAACCTCGCCGATGCGTTCGATGGCGCGACGCAAATCGCCGCCCTGCTCTCCAAGAATTCGTTCGAAGCCGTCGACCTCTTCGCGATAGACGCGCCGCGCAAGCACCGTCGCGATGTTGAGCCGAACGCGGTGCGCCCACGTCGTATCGGTAACGCCGAGCGACGGCGCCACCACTGTTGCAAGCCGGTGGCGTGCGGAAACAAAAATGGAATCCCGCGCCGCAATGCGCGCGTCGCGCGCCGAATCGCCCGGCAGCGCCTTGAATGCGGAGTCAAGCTCCGCGTACACGTGCGCGTAAAAGACGGCAAGCGCGCGCGATGTTTCGCGCGCACGCTGCATACGCGCGATCAGCGTTGAATCTCCGCGCGCGCGAAAGAATGACGCCGCGCCGTGGCGCCCGACAAAACTCGCGAACGATTCGTTGAACGTGACGTCGTCCTTGATCCACACCGTGTTGTGCAGCAGTTCGTGAATCACCGTTTCGACAAGCCAGGTACTGTCGGCGCGCAACGTGGTCGAGAGCAACGGATCGTTGAACCAGCCAAGTGTGCTGAACGCGGCGGACGGTCGCAGATCGGTGTCGAAGCCGTCGCGTTCGTACTTCGCTTGCTCTTTGCGCGCTGCGTCGAAGTTGAAGAATCCCTTGTACGGAACTGTACCGACGATCGGCCAGCTCCACGTCTTCAACGCCAGCCGGTCGCGATACGCGACGCTGAGCACCAGCACCAGCGTGTCGTTGTCGAGTTCGGTGTATTTGGTAAAACTCTTCTTGGCGCGCAGCCGAATGCTGTCCACCGCGTACTGCCGCGCTTCGAGCACAAGCCGAAGTTTCGCGCGCGTTGCCTCGTCGACGGTGGTGTCACGGACCAGCTTTTCGATCGGCTGCCGTCGCACCAGAATGCGCGCTTCCTCGTACGCGCCGCGCACCAGATAACGCCCCGTTGGCGTGAACACGAGGAACGCAGCGCCGACAGCGCCGATCCCGAGCAGGACGCGCCAGATCATCCGTTTCACAACCGGTTAGAGAAGACGAGAGGACGAGAAGACGAGACAGCAAGCGCGGCCCTCCGCGTGACATCGGGGGCCGCCGTTCGATCGTCTTCGCGCCTTGTCGTCATCCCGTCTTCTCGTCTTCTCGTCTTCTCGTCTTCTCGACTGTATTTTCCCGTCGTGTCCTTCGCGCACCTTCATTGCCACTCCGAGTACTCGCTGCTCGATGGCGCAAACCGGATCGACGACCTGATCGCCCGCGCGCTCGAGTTCGAGCAACCGGCGCTCGCGATCACCGACCACGGCAATCTCCACGCCGCGTGGGAATTCCAGGAAAAATCTCGTAAAGCAGGCCTCAAACCGATCATCGGCATGGAGGCCTACGTCGCCCCAGGTGACCGGCGCGTGCGCGCACGGGCGACCCCTGACGACAAGGCATACTACCACCTCGTTCTCCTCGCGCGCGACCGCGAGGGTTACAAGAACCTCGTTCGCCTTTCGTCCCTCGCGTACACCGAAGGGTTCTACGGAAAGCCACGCGTCGACCGTGAGCTGCTGGCGAAGTATGCCGGCGGTCTCGTGGTCTCGAGCGCGTGTCAGGCTGGTGAAATCGCGCGGCTCTTGCTCGCGGATGACTTCGACGGCGCACGCGCCGTCGCCGAGTGGTACGCCGATGTATTTCGCGACCGGTACTATCTCGAAGTCCAGGCGCACGCGGCCGGCGATCAAAAGGTGCTCAACGAGCGCGTCTTTGCACTCGCGAAGTCGCTGAATCTCCCGGTTGTCGCGACCAACGACGCGCACTTTCTCGCCGCCAAGGATCACGACGCGCACGACGTGCTGCTGTGCATTGGTCTCAAGAAGGCGCGCGACGATGCAGACCGCATGCACTACGACCGCGGTTTGTATTTCAAGAACGCCGACGAAATCGCCGCGTTGTTCCCCGGCCACGACGACGTTCTGACCAACACGGTACGCATCGCCGACGAAACCAACATTTTGTTCGACAAGCAGTACCATGTTCCGGCGTTTCCGCTCCCGCCCGACGCGAAGAGCGAGAATGAGTTGCTGGTGCGTGAAGCCACGGCCGGCTGCGAAGCGCGATACGGGTCGCCGCTCCCGGCGCATGTTCGCGAGCGACTCACGTATGAACTCGATGTCGTCACGAAAACGGGATACGCCGGCTACTTCCTGATCGTCGCGGATTTCATTCGCGCGGCGCGCGAACGTGGCATTCCCGTCGGACCGGGGCGCGGCTCGGCAGCGGGGTCGATTGTCGCGTACGGATTGCGAATCACGGACGTCGATCCGCTGACATACGATCTGCTCTTCGAACGATTTCTGAACCCGGAACGCGTGTCGATGCCCGACATCGACGTCGACTTCTGCGAAGAACGGCGCTCCGAGGTCATCGACTACGTCCGTCAGAAATACGGCCGCGAGTGCGTCGGGCAGATCATCACGTTCGGAACGCTCAAGTCGCGCGCTGCCATCAAGGACGTTGGACGCGTACTCGGCTTCACACCCGCCGAGACCGACGCGATCGCGAAGCTGATTCCGAATCAGCCGAATTTTTCGCCGAGCATTCGCGAAGCCGTCGACACCATCGCCGATTTGCGCACGATGGTCGCGCAAGATGAGCGCGTCGCGCGGCTGCTCGATTTCGCGATGTCGCTCGAAGGCATGGCCCGTCATGCCGGCATTCACGCCGCGGGTGTCGTGATTGCCCCGGGTCCGTTGGAAGAGTACGTCCCCGTCTGCACGCAGGAATCGAAAGGCGCAGGCGGAGTCGACGGCGAGCGCGTCGTGGTCACGCAGTACGACATGAACGCGCTCGAGCAGGCCGGTATGCTCAAGATGGACTTCCTCGGCCTCACGACGCTCACCGTCATTCACGACGCGCTGCAACAAATCACTGAGCGCAACGGAACAGCGCCCGATCTGAACGCCATTCCGTACGACGACGACGCGACGTTCCGCGCGCTCCGCGCGGGGCGCACGGCCGGCGTGTTCCAGTTTGAATCGCCGCTCGCAACTGACATGGTGCGCGCAATGCGCGCCGACCGGTTCGATGATCTCGTCGCCTGTAATGCACTCATGCGGCCCGGTCCACTCGACGCGGGCATGCATCGCGTCTATTGCCGACGTAAGCGTGGCGAAGAACCGGTGACGTACGCGCTGCCGGAACTCGAAGAAATTCTCGCGCCGACCTACGGCGTCATCACCTATCAGGAACAGGTGATGCGTATTGCGCAGCGGCTCGCGGGCATTTCGCTCGCCGAAGCCGACGTGCTGCGCAAAGCCGTCGGTAAGAAAGACGCTGCGCTCATCGAAAAGGAGCTCGGAAAATTCCGCGAAAAGGCGATCGCGCTCGGCCATCCGAGCGCGACCATCTCGCAGATCTCCGATCAGATCGAAACGTTCGGCCGTTACGGATTCAACAAGTCGCACTCGGTCGCGTACTCGGTGTTGTCGTATCACACCGCGTATCTCAAGGTGCACTACCCAGCCGAGTTCATGGCCGCGATGCTCAGCGCATGCATCGGTGATACGGACTCGGTCGTGAAGTACATCGCGGAGGCGCGCGAGATCGGGATCGAGGTGCTGCCGCCCGATGTGAACGAATCGGGATACAAGTTCACGGTCATCGGCGAGAAGCGCATTCGTTTTGGACTCGGTGCGGTACGCAACGTCGGCCGCTCGGCGATCGATTCGATCATCGCGGCGCGCGCGACGGGCCCGCTCAAGACGTTCCATGACTTCTGCGCGCGCGTCGACTTGCGCGTCTGCAACAAGCGCGTCGTCGAAGCGCTCATTCACGCGGGTGCGCTTGATTCACTCGAAGGGCACCGCGCGCAGTTCGCGACGGCACTCGACGCCGTCATCGAGGACGCGCTCGCTGCGCAGGCCGAACGCGAGAGCGGCCAAGGCTCGTTGTTTGGCGAGGCTGCGAGCGCGGGCCCATCGACCGATTTCAGACGCCCGCTACCAACCGTTGCGCCGTACGCGGAATCCGAACGCCTGTCACGCGAAAAGGAAATCCTCGGCTTCTACACGTCGGGACATCCGCTCGAACCGTATCGCGTGGAAGCCGAGTTGTTCGGTTCACACACGGTGTCGCAGCTCGGCGAGTGGAATCCGGAAGGGATGGCAATCGCCTGCGTGATTACGGCAATTCGGCGCGCGATCTCGAAGAAATCCGGCGCCGAATACGCGCGGTTGGTGCTCGAAGATTTCACGGGATCCTCCGAGGTGCTCGTGTTCCCCGAAGCCTGGGCGGCGATGAACGACCGCATTCGTGCGGACGTTCCTGTACTCGTGCGCGGCGGGTACTCGCGCCGCGATGAAGGCGCCGAGAAACCGACGCTCGTCGTGGAAAGCGTTCAGCTCCTCGCCGAGTTCCGCGCCTCGGGACAGATTGCCATTGCTATCGACCTTGCGGATCGCGGGTTGCCGCCGGGTGTCATGAGCGATGTCGCGAACGTCGTCAGCACGCATCCAGGTTCTGCACCGATCGAGCTTCGCTGGAACGCCGACGAAGGCGTCACGCGATGGCGCTCCCGGTCGTTCAAGGTGGCTGCGAGCGGGCCCGCGCTGAGCGAACTGCGCGCGCTCCTCGGCCCCGAGTCCGTCCGCCTCGTGCGGGGTAACTGAGCATGGGAACGTCTGCGCTCGAATTTGAAAAACCGATTGTCGAGCTGGAAAAGCGCATCGACGAACTGAAGAAGCTCGCCGAGAACGGCAGTCTGCCGGTCGGCGAAGAAATTGCGCCGCTCGAGCGCAAGCTCGCATCGCTCCGCGCGGAAGTGTACAAGACGCTCACACCGCTCCAGCGCGTACAAGTCGCGCGCAGTCCGAAGCGTCCATTCACGCTCGATTTCGTCAAGCTCGCATTTTCAGACTGGATTGAATTGCATGGCGATCGCGCGTTCCATGATGACCCGGCCATCGTCGGCGGGTGGGCGCGACTCGACAACGAAACGGTGATGGTGATCGGGCACCAACGCGGCCGCGATGCGAAAGAGAACATCCATCGCAACTTCGGAATGCCCCATCCCGAGGGTTATCGCAAAGCGCTTCGCCTCATGAAACTGGCGGAGAAGTTCCACGTGCCCGTGTTGACACTCATTGATTGCATGGGCGCTTGGAGCGGCATCGGTGCGGAAGAGCGCGGCCAGAGCGAAGCCATCGCACGCAATTTGTATGAGATGAGCCAATTGACCGTTCCGATTATCGCGACGGTCATCGGTGAAGGCGGATCGGGCGGGGCGCTTGCACTTGGCGTCGCCGATCGCGTGCTCATGCTCGAAAACTCGGTGTACTCAGTGATAACGGTTGAAGGGTGCGCAGCGATTCTCTGGAAAGACGGCAAGAGCCCTGAGATGCGCGAGAAAGCGGCGTCCGCGTTGCGAATCACCGCACCCGATCTGATCGAGTTCGGCGTCATTGACGCGATTATTCCTGAACCACCGGGCGGCGCGCACGTCGATCATCAGGCGGCTGCGCAACTACTGCGCGATGCGTTGAGTGCGCAGATCGAAGATCTGCGGCACGTCCGGCCAGAGAAGCTCGTGCGCAGGCGTCGCGAGAAATACCTGAAGATGGGATCGTTCGAGGAATAGATGGACGCGAACACACATCTGATCGAGGTCGCATTCAAGGGCAACCGGAAAGAGTTCTATCTCTGGACCGGTGAGGCTGCGCCTGCGGTGTCCGCGCCGCTCGTCGTCGAGGCGGATCGCGGCGAGGATCTCGGTCGCGTGCACGCCGTCGGCGATCTCGCGCAATTGCGCGCGCGGGGTTGTACGCACGGCATCGGCGACACCGAACCCACGCAGCGCGCGTTGCGCCTCGCGTCACCGGCCGACGTCCGGCGGCTCACCGATCTTCGCACGCAGGATGAAACAGCGCGCCGCGATGCGACTGCGCTCGTGCGTTCGCACTCGTTGCAAATGAAGCTCACCGACGCCGAGTGGCGCTGGGATCGGCGAAAACTGACGATCTACTTTGTCGCAGAGCGGCGCGTCGATTTTCGTAACCTCGTCCGCGATCTCGCGGCGAAATTCCGCACGCGAATCGAACTCAAACAAATCGGCGTGCGCGATGAAGCGCGCCGACTCGATGGCGTTGGACGATGCGGGCGTCGTTATTGCTCTGCATCGTGGCTGCCCGATCTGCGGCCGGTCAGCCTCGGCCTGGCAAAAGATCAGAAGCTGTCGCTGAATCCGACGCAAATCTCCGGTGCGTGTGGACGTTTGATGTGTTGCCTGCGGCACGAACACGATTGGTATGTCGAGACGCGCCGGCTGTTTCCGAAAGAAGGCAAAGTCGTGTCGACGTCGCGCGGTGAAGAAAAGGTCATCCTGAATGATTTGTTTCGCGAACGGGTGACATTGCGCGGCGGCACCGACGGCGAATTGCGCGTCATTCCGTTGGAGCAACTCAATCGAGAACTGCGCGGTGAGCCCATCGAGACGGACGCACCGACCGACGTGTTGCCGCCGGAAGCATGGAGTGAAGAACTCCTGTCGATGACGGATACGGTGGAACGGCCCGTACCCGCTGCGCTTCGCGCCCCGCGTCCGCTCGAGAAGCGCGAACGCCCTGTGCAAATCGCGCGCGCCCCCAAGCAAACGCCCGAACCCGAACCCGAGCCCGCTGCCGCTGAACAGCCGAAGCGCCGCCGGTCGCGTCGGCGCCGTGGACGGCGCGGTGGTCGCAAAGGTGGTGGCGGCGGTGACTCGCCGCCGAACGCGGGCCCGTCGAATTCCGGCGGCGGAGCGGAATGAGCAAGCGCTTCTTTCTCACAACCGCAATCGACTACTCGAACGGCGATCCGCATTTCGGGCATGCGCTCGAAAAAATCGGTGCCGACACGATTGCGCGCTTCCACCGCATGGCCGGTCACGACGTGCACTTTCTGACCGGCATGGATGAGCACGGACAGAAAGTGGCGCGCGCCGCCGCGGATGCCGGCGTCGCGCCGCAAGCGTACGTCGACGACATCGCACAGCGCTTCGAACGCGCGTGGAAGCGTCTCGACATTTCGTACGATCAGTTCGTGCGGACGACGGCGGAGCAACACAAGCGCGCCGTCGTCGAACTCATCGAGATGATCTTCGCGCGCAACCCAGACGATTTTTACGAACAATCGTACGACGGCATGTATTGCGTTGGTTGCGAATCGTTCAAGACGGATGCCGATATCGTCGACGGTAAGTGCGCGCTGCACCCGACGCGTGTGCTCGAGCGCGTCGAAGAGCGGAATTGGTTCTTCAGGCTTTCGCGTTACACCGAACAGTTGAAGCAACTGCACGCGACGGGTGGATTCTTCGAGCCGGAGTTCCGGCGCAATGAAATCCGCCGCGTCATTGACGATGGCCTCGAAGACATTTCGGCGAGCCGCGCGCGGTTTACGTGGGGCGTTCCCTTCCCTCGACCGCTGAGTACCGGCGAAACACAAACCACGTACGTGTGGTTCGATGCACTGCCGAACTACTGGACCGTCACGCGCGCGCCTGGCGCGCGAGCACACTGGCCCGCGCAGCTGCACGTCATCGGCAAAGACATCACGCGGTTCCACACCGTGATCTGGCCCGCGATGCTCATGTCGGCTGGTATCCCATTGCCGGAGCACGTGTGGGCACACGGATTCATTTCGTTCGGCGGCGCGCGCTTCTCGAAGTCAGCGGGGGTGACGCTCAGCCTCAACGACGCCATCGACCGGTTCGGCGTCGATGCATTCCGTTATTACTTGCTCCGCGACATTCCGTTCGACGACGACGGTTCGTTTTCGTGGGAGCGTTTCGCCGAGGTCTACGACAGCGAATTGGCGAACACGATTGGCAACCTTGCCAGCCGAACTACCGCGATGATCGATCGGTATCGCGGCGGAATCGTGCCCGCAGCAAACGCGGAGAATGACGCCGCGGCCGCCGCGTGCCTCGATGTGCAGCAACGCGTGCTGAATGGCGATTATCGGTTCCACGACGCGATCGCGCGCGTGATGGCCGCCGCGCGCGCGAGCAACGAGTACGTGCAGACGCGTCAGCCGTGGAGCATCGCGAAGGATCCAGCGCGCGCTGACGAACTCGACGCAGTGCTCGTAACATTGGTTACCGCGCTGGCGCACTACGCGTTAGCCCTCGCGCCAATGATGCCCGGTAAGTCCCGGGAACTCTGGCTTTCACTCGGCGGTACGGATACCTTCCCGAACCTGCGTTGGGGCCGTGACGTCCCTCTGAAAGTCAGCGGTTGGCGCGTACAAAAAGGCGCACCGCTTTTCCCGAAATCAGAGCCTACTACCGACCCTTGATCGTGAACCGCCCGCGCTGGACGATCCTCGTCGTCCCCCATGGCAGCGACGCGCCCCGCCAGTACGAACTTGGCGAGCGCGCCGTTCGGCTCATCGGCGGCGCCCTCATGGGCGCGGGGCTTCTCGTGCTCGCGGCCGTCGTCGTGCTCTTCTCACCGTGGACAACGCCGGGCGCGCGCATTCTCGCATACGAAAACCAGAAGCTCGAGCACGAAGTCTCGCGCATGGACATCGCGCTTTCGCAGCTCGGTGATTCGATCGCCGTCCTCGCAAACCGCGAGCAGCAGTTCCGTGAATTGACGGGCATTGCCATGCTCGACTCGGTGCCGGCGGCAAGCGCCGACCAGCCTGCAACGACCACGGTACCGGTGTCGCGCGCGTCGATGGATCAGCGTCCGCGGCCGTTCGCTGCGTTCTTCGGAAACCGCGACGACCGGCCCGACGTGAACGTGCTGCTGCAGCAAGCCGCAGATCTGTCCGAACGATTTGCAATGGTCTCGGATTCGATGGCCGTGAAAATCGAACGGCTGCGCAACACACCGAGCATCATGCCGACGCGTGGCTGGCTCTCCGGCGCGTTCTCGAAGTTGCGATTGCACCCAATCCTGCACGAGCTGCGGCCCCACGAAGGCATCGACTTGTCCGCGCCGATGGGGTCGCCGATCATTGCGCCCGCGCGCGGAACCGTCACACGCGTGCGCGTCGAAGGCGGGTACGGCAACGTGCTCGAGATCGATCACGGCAACGGCATCGTGACGCTGTACGCGCACTGCTCGCGAATCATCGTACGAGTCGGCCAGCGCGTCGATCGCGGCCAGATGATCGCGACGGTGGGCAACACCGGTCTCTCGGTCGGACCACACCTGCACTACGAGATTCACGTGAACGGTCGACCCGTGAATCCGCTGACCTATGTGCTGCCGGAGACAAGCGGGCCGTAGTCAACTGCAAGCGAGAAGTTGGAAGTGAGAAGGAAGAAGGTGTGAAGTGGGAAGTGATTAAGTGGGAATCAAGAATCCGGAAGGAGTGAGGCACGGGCAGAAACCGGGAAAAGCGGTCTTCTGCCTTTTTGCTTTTTTACTTCCCACTTCCCACTTCTTCCTTCCCACTTCTTCCTTCTCGCTTCTTACTTCTGCCTTAGCTTTTCCGCATGCATTTCCTGCTCCGCGCTCCGTACGCGCTCATCGGCTCCGTCGCCGAAGCCGCGGTGGCGCTCGCTCCGGCGGGATCGGCCAAGTGGCAGCGCGCGTTGCGTGGGCGTCATGGACTTGAAAAGCGGCTGAGCCAGTTCCAGCGCGACGATACACGACCGCTCATCTGGTTCCACGCCCCATCAGTTGGCGAATCGCTGCAGGCGCTTCCCGTTGTCGAGCGGCTGCGCGCACAATCGCAACCACCGCAGGTAGCCGTGACGTGGTACTCGCCAAGCGCCGAAGCATTCGCGAAACGCTTCGACGTCGATTATCGCGACTACCTCGCGTTCGACACGACACGCGGCGCACATCGCGCACTCGATGCGTTGCGGCCAAACGCACTCGTGTATGCGAAGCTCGACGTGTGGCCCGTGCTCACCGCGCGCGCCAGCGCTCGCGGCGTGCCCGTGGGAATGATCTCGGCAACGCTGAGTGAAGGGTCCCGGCGCCGTGGCGGCGTCGCCCGCATGCTGCTCCGCGATGCGTACGCCCGGCTCGCTCTCGTGGGCGCCATTACCGCCGACGACGCCGAGCGCTTGGTCGACCTCGGTGTGCGTCGCGACGCAATTCGCGTTACCGGCGATACGCGGTGCGATCAGGTCTGGGAGCGCGTGCGGGCGACGGACCGGTCCCGTCCTCCGCTGAGCGACCTGGTGTCGGACCGCCCAACGCTCGTAGCCGGATCGACGTGGCCGTCGGACGAAGCGCACCTGCTTCCCGCATGGGACTTGGTCCGGCGCGAGATCCCAACTGCGCGCATCATCATCGCGCCGCACGAACCCACGTCCGCGCACACCGATCCGCTTGTCGCGTGGGCGAAACGCGTTGGCCTTTCCGCAGCGGTGTTGAGCGATCGCAATGCTGCGAGCGCGGACGTCGTCATCGTCGACCGGGTCGGCGTGCTCGCGGATTTGTATTCGCTCGGACTGATCGCGTTCGTCGGCGGGGGCTTTCATGCCGCCGGGCTGCACTCAGTGCTCGAGCCGGCAGCCGCCGGCGCGGCGGTCGTTCACGGCCCGGGTTGGCGCGACAGTCCTGACGCCGGTCGCCTCATCGCTGCCGGCGCGGGCGCGGCCGTGGCGGACGGCGCAGAACTTGCCCGAACTCTGATTGGTTGGTTGCGCGACCCCGCGTCGGCACGCGGCGTCGGGGCGCACGGCACCGCGTTCGTCCAGAGCCACCTCGGCGCGGCCGACCGTGCGCTAAGTCTCATTTCCGAGCTCCGCGCCCTGAAAGGCTAGCCGAAAAACGGGCGTTCCCCC
Organism: Gemmatimonadaceae bacterium; assembly: GCA_035277145.1. Lineage (GTDB taxonomy): Bacteria > Gemmatimonadota > Gemmatimonadetes > Gemmatimonadales > Gemmatimonadaceae > DASRAP01. The sequence goes on from DATELA010000081.1 coordinate 45,155, forward strand.
TATGAAATGCCCTTGCCCAAATCGACGGCTGACCCCTTCTTATAGCATGACGCGTCGACTCCTCCCCGCTGTGGTCGCGCTGGTCCTGGCGACCCTCCCCGCCGGTGCCCAAAACGCCCGTGCCCGGGCCACTGCGATTCTCACGGACGCAATGGCGACCGCAAAGTCGGGCGATACCGCCGCAGCCATCAGGTTGCTGAAGCGTGCGGTCAGGGAAGATGATTCGTTTTGGGAGACGTTCTACAACCTCGGTGTTCTCCAGTCGCGCACGTCGTCGATGGCGATGAAGGACGTCATGCTCCGCATGGACGCCTCGGAGAATCTGAACAAGTCCTTGCAGCGCAAAGCCGAGAATCCCTGGGCGTACCTGGAACTCGGCAAACTTCGGCTCAAGACCCCGGGACTTCGCATCAACGCGATGACCCTGTTTGAACGCGCGCTGACCGCCGCCGAACGCTCTGGTGCACCCGACGCCGTCGCGGACGTCACCTTCGAAATCGCGCAGATTTTCGATCGCCGTTTCCAGGCGGTCGCGAACCGGCACCAGCTCATTGGCAACACACAGGTTCTGAATCCGTACAGCGCGCAATACGATCGCGAGTACGTCGAGCAATTCCTGCGCGAAAGCGCGATGCCGGTGCCTGAAGCCGGCGAACTCGACGGGCTCCAGGCCGAGGATTGGTACCGCAAAGCGCTCGCCGTCGCGCCAGGGCACGAAGGCGCGATCACGTCATATGCAGCGCTGTTGTACGCGAATCGGCGGTACGAAGAAATCGTGAAGATCGCGCAGCGCGGCGCAATCGAAACGCCGAGTAGTGCGCGAATCAGGCTTGCGGAAGGACTCGCACTGTTGCGCACGCGGCAATCCGCCAAAGCGAGCGAGACGCTCGAAAAAGCGGTGTCACTCATGACCGAGCGTGAACGCAGTGTGGTTGCGTCGCTCGCGCCGAACCTCAAGACCGCCGACGCGCGCGCGTTCGAAGCACTCGACGCGGCATCGCGCGCGGCATACGAGCGCGCGTACTGGGACCTCGCGGATCCGCTTTACCTGACATCGCTCAACGAAACCAGGTTGGCATTCCTCGGTCGCGTGGCGTTCGCCGATTTGTTCTTCACGACGCCTGACCTGTCGGTGCGTGGCGCACTCACGGACCGCGGCCAGATCGTACTGCGCTACGGCGAGCCGCCCACAATCGCCACCTTCGCGCCCGACGTGACATCGAAGAACGACGGCGCGACGATGGCGCAGATGACGACGCTGTGGTGGTATCCGGAAATTCTGCTCAAGTTCGTCTTCACGGGACCACCGGCGTTCAGCAATGCGCGATTCGCCGGCGACTTCCAGAACTACGCCGAAGACCTGCGCGCTCAGCAACCGGTGCGCTATGACAACCTGATCGACGACCTCAAGGTCGACACGGTTCCGGTGCAGATCGCGCGATTCCGCGGCAACAATCCGCAGAACACGCGCGTGGAATTCCACGCGGCCGTGCCGGTGCACACACTCGCGAAAGTCGCCGGCATCGAGTCAGTGCCGATCGAGACGGGGTTGTGGATTCTCGATGCAGCGCGCCGTCCTGAAGTCGACGCGCGCGACACGGTTCGCGTGACAGCGACCACGAACGCGCCGGCCATTCGGTCCTGGACTCGTCAATTCCGGCCCGGCGAATACGCGTACCGCGTCGAGGCACTCGAGGCACAGTCGAATCGCGCGGCGCGCGCCGGTGGTGCGTTGTCGATCGGCAGCTTTGACGCCGGCTCATTCACGATGTCCGACGTGCTGCTCGGCACAGCGCTCAAGAATCCGAACGTTCGCCGGCGCGATGAACTCGACATGACGGTGCTGCCGGATCACACGCTCGATCCGGGTCAGACGCTTGGTCTTTATTGGGAGTCGTACGGCGCGCAGTCACGTGACGGTGGCGTCGCTGTGCAGGTCGAACTCTCCGTCACGGTTCTCCAGCTCAACCGCCCGAACATCGCGCACATTCGCGCAATGGGCGCGCTCGCCGACCGGCTCGGCGTGAGTCAGGAAGGCACCAGCCGCGTGACGATGAAGTGGACGCACATGGCGCCGGCTGTCGTGACCGGCGATGACCGCCAGTATCACGTGATGGAGCTCGATCTCGGCGATGCGCCGCCCGCGCGCTATCAGCTCGAACTCAAGCTCACCGACTTGGTGAGTGGAAAGACCACGCACACGTCGCACGTGTTCAACATCCGGAGACCGACGAAATGAGTCTGACTGTGCATCGCGTTGCGCGCCGCGCCATTCTCGCAGCGTCCCTCGCTGTCGTCGCGGTTGCGCCGCAAGCGCTCGCGCAGGGCGATCGCGTGATGGAGACCGGGCGCACCCCACGCCGGTACATCTACCCGTTCATCGGCGCGGCGGTGGGTGGCCTGGCCAGCCTGGTGTACTTCTGGAGCGGACCGCGCTCACTGCCGGGTGCCTGCGCGAGCGGAACGTGCGTGGCCGCAATGTCGCTCGGGAGCGGTGCGTTCGTCGGATGGCTGGTTGGGCGCGAACGTGACCAGTTGCACGCGCTGCGTTATCGCGGTGGCATTGCGCTGTACCCGAACTCGGTCGGCGTCAATCTGACGGGCGACCCAATGCTGCTCACGGTCAACGATTCGATCATCGCGGCAAGCGGCAACGGCGGTGTACAGCTCGTGGCGAACACACGGTCTGATCCGAAAGTGCTCGCGACGCGCGGCGCCGGTCTGCGCGGCATCAACGACGCAGCCATGGTGGCGTCGGCATCGGAGCTCGTGCTGACATCCACCGGCGGCGTGTATCGATTTCCCCTGCTGACAGGCATGGGCGTGCAGGTGCGTGGCGCGCCGGCCGCGGCTGTCGTTGTGTTGGGAACCGACTACGTGGTGGCGAGCGGCAACCGCGTCGAACGGATTCCACGCTCGGTCACTGAGATGGGCGCGACGTATCGCGGGGTCACCCTCGGTGATAGCGTCCGCGCACTCGAACTTGATTCGCGCGGCGTGGTCTGGGCGGTGACCGCGAATCAACTCTATTCGCTCAAGACCGACTTCGATTCACTGAGCGTCGCCGGATCGCTCGCGTTGCCTCGCGGCGCGCAGCGCCTCGCCGTTGAGGGCAACCTGGCGGCGGTAGCACTCGGCGATTCTGGACTTCGTTTTGTGAACGTCGCGGACGCCGCGGCACCGGCAACGATTGCCGACTGGCACGGCACGAAGTTCGTGTACGATGTCGCGCTGCTGAAGGGCATCGCGTACACCGCGTCGGGCATCGACGGCATGGCAAAGGTCTCGCTGCGCAATGGAACGCAGCCAATGCAGGAAGGCCTCGCACGCGAACTCGGCTTCATTGTCTCGATTGCGGCAGCCAACGACATGCTCTGGGTGCTGGACAGAAGCGGAACAGCGGTTCTGCGGCGACTGCCGCCACCGTAAACAGCGGGAGCGAGCAGAGTGCGAAAGGCGAGGAGCTTGATTCCTCGCCTTTCGCATTTTCACACGAGCCGCATCACTCCTCGTTAGCGAATCACCACAAACTTGCCCCGGGCAACGGCACCATTCGCTCCAGCGCCGCGTGCGGTAATCACATAGAGGTATAACCCGGCCGCGAGGTCGCGCCCTTCGCGCGTGCGCAGGTTATAGGGCAGATCGCCGTGCGGTGAGTTGTCGCCCGCCACCGTGAGATCGCTCGCCGTCCACGACAGCTGCTGCACCATTTGGCCGGAAACCGTGTACACGCGCAGCACGCCTTCCTTCGGCACGTTCACGAAGAGCACGCGCGATTGCACTGCACCGGATGTTTGCGCGCGATCGAACGCCGACTGCACAACGAATGGATTCGGCACGACATGAATCTGGTTCATATCGCGCTTCGTCAGCGGTACCGCGCCAGCGATGGTCGGCGTTGCATTCAACGTCACTTCGCTGTTTTGATCGAACGCGCGTGTGAACTCAATGACGGAGGTCCATCCTGCCTTGTACGCCGTGTACGCTGTGGCGCCGCGTGACCCTGGTCGAATGGGATTGCACGTCGTGCGCGTCGGCGACGGCGTGTTCGGACATCGCAAAGCAAACGTCGCGCTGAATACTTCGCGTGATGTGCGAATCGGAAGCTGCTGGATTTCGCCGTTGATGATCGTGTCGCGGACGATGACAACCCCCGATGCGCCCGAAACCGTTGCGGTTGAATCCGTGCTAATCCGCTCGACGATCATGAGGTCGTCGCCCGGCATCCACACGTTCGGCGGAATCGACACGCGCGTCGTGTCTCCCGCTGTGCCAAGCAAGATCGAGTTGCGCAACAATGAGTCAGCGACGTTTCCGGTGACATGACGCTGCCGCATTGCCACGCGCACGACCTCATCATTCGATCCGATCACGAGAAATGGCAGCCTGGCAACGATCAGTGGTCGCGGGCCTCCGCCGACGAGCGCGGTGACCGTTGCGTCTGTCAGCTGCCCAACCGGGCGTGCAGCAAGCGACGCATCAAGCTTCGGCTGCAATAGAAACTTTGGCTCGAGATCAAACGGTGCGGAGGGCCCGAACGCGTCACCTGCCCAGGCAAGACGGTACGTACCCCCTCGCCGCGCGTCGCCAATGATCGCACTCAAGCCTGCGTTGAGACGGACTCCGGCTGTATCCGAACTGGGCGATCGCACGGTGTCGCTTCCGCCGCGCACGAGCGCCGCGCGGCGCGGCGCCGGTGCGAAGCTCTCAGTCGCAACAGTGGCGGTGAATCCCGGATACCACGAAGCCCCCTCGTGCAGATCGGTGCTCTGTACGAGACCCGAATCGACTCCGCCGATTGTCGTAAAGTTCGTAGCGCGCGCCCCGTTGCCGAGCGACAGGAAGAATGGTTCCCCTCCGCTTGCCGCTTTCGCCACAACGTATCCGGCGGCGTCGATGGTGTCGATGAACAGCTTTGTCGAGCCACTCACGAGTACAGGAACAACACTCAATTCGCGCGATGGATGAATCGATCCATCGGCATTTCGCCGCACACTGTATGTGAAGTCGCGATTGGATATGAACGTGTCCGCCGACGCGACAAAGTGAAACGAATTCACGGCGCCCGGACTCTGGAGTCGCGGTCCTGCGGGTGAAAATGCGGCGCCGCCGTTTGCGCCGGTTGGAGAGTACGCCGTCGGCGTGGAGCCGTACGCCCGGTACACGGATTGCCTGACGATGGTGTTCGAACGAATCCCCGTAGCCGTGTCGATGCTCCGCACGATCACGAATCGATTACCAAACCGCATTCTGTGCAGGCCGTCCACCGCGGCCGATCTCACTACCGCGGTGACCGCGTTCGTCGCAGTGCCCTGGCGCGTCGCCGTATCAACGTGCGCGGCCACGGTCCCAGCCGGCAACGCAACGGGCGCATACACAAGCACCGTCGTCGGACCGCCAGCCGTGAGCGTGCTCGTCACCGTATCGACGTCGATGAACATCGCGTCCCACAGCGATCCCATCGTTCGATTCGTCACCACACCGCCGCCGTCGACCGTTTCCGAGATCACCACGCGGATGTCGGAAAGCCCTCGTGTTTGCGAGACGAACGAATACAAATACTCGCGCCCAGCGAGTACGTCGTCGCTGACAACGTGAGAGGAAAGTGCGCCCGTGCCATTTGCAGTGAGGACGCGGAATGCTTTCCATCCAACACCGAGCGTCGCGCCCTCGACGGTTTGGGTCCGCGACGCTGCGGCACTCTCACACGCGCCTGTTGCATCGGTCCACGTGCGCCCGCGATCACAACTCTTGAACACCAGAACGCGCGCGAGATTCCGTTGCATGCGTGCGCGTACCGAATCGGTGAGGCCAGGGTTCAAACGCCGTAGTTCAACAGCGGTGGGATCGCTCGATTCGAGTTGCGACAGCGCGCGTTCGATGAACGCGTCATTTCCGCGCGACGGCATCCGGAGCTGAATTCTCACGTTTGCCTTTTGCCCGGTGTCGCGCTTGGCGGCGGCGGTAACGTACACGTCGCTCGCGGTGAACGCGGGCAACTCGATCGGCTGAGCATCGCGGAAGTTGCTGAGATAGGACTCAGTCACCGCGCTGACGAGCGCTTTGTAGCTGAGCGTGTCGGTCGGCCGGCCGACGAACCATATGAACTCCGTGGTATCTCCAGCCTTCAGCGCAAACGGACCGACTCCGAGGAAGTTGCTCATGTTCCCGGCCAGTGTTGCGCCGAACCCGCCAGCAATGGTATCCGAGAACGCGGCCGCGCAACCGCTGGCACCACAGTTTGGAACCATCAGCGTGTCCTGCACCCCGTCATCGTTGTAGTCCCACAACCCGTAGCCAGGAACGCTGCCAGGAACCGATCGAGTATACCGCAGGTTTGCGAGTGACTGCGTCCCATCGGTGAATTCGTAGCGGAAGAGATTCCAGATCTGAGCCGCCGACAATTCGGTCACCGCCCGGCCGTCGAGCCACAAATCCTCTTTGCCAGAGAACAACCCGAACAGTGAGCGATCGTTTCGGCGCCATGACAACTGTTCCTGCGCTCCAAACCCGCCCTTACGCCAGTGGTTGAACGTGATCGTGTCGTCGGCTTTCGAATGTCCCGGCGCGAAATACGGCGACGCTGGTTGCGAAAAGAGTTTGTTCCGCAAGTCGCCAATCGGCGACTTCAGCACCATCGTGAGATCGAATCCAAAGCCCGTGTTCGCACACGCCTCTTGAACACCGGGGGGAATTCGACGCGGATAAGCAGCGGTGCATCGTCCCGAGAGCCCACCGGGGGCGAGAACGTGTATGCCGCTCCCTGGCAGATTGTAGACCGCCCGAGTTTGACGGATGTACCCGGGGTCGACACCCATATACAGGGAGTCGTACTCGATCCCCTGCCCCCACACCTTCGCGCTGCTGTTGATGACAAGCCACCGCACGAATACGCCCTCTCTCAAGGACCGGCGGTCGAACTTGAACACGTCGTAGCGAACCTCGATGCCGACGGGGAACCCGCGTTCTGTCGGCCCATCGTTCGGGCCACCACGAGGCGTCACACTCCCATAGCGAGCGAGAATCTCTCGATTGAAGTCCGCAAACATGCCGTACGTCGCGAGATCGCCGAGTACGCGCTCACCGGCAACGTCCGACGGGATTTTCCAGTCGTCCCACCGAAACGCTGATGGGTTTTCCCGGAATCGTGCGAGCCACACGCTATCAGGTATGCTGCGAATCCCGTCGAACCCGCGGGTTCCCCACGTTTCAGGACAATCACTGGCGGCGCTAAGCACGAAACTCGGCGGCAGACTCGCGCCGAGCGCACCAGACATGTCGCGGCAACCAGCGCCATCGAGCGCCGTTAATCCTGAAAACATCGAACCGAATTGATCGTCGGCCGGGCCGATGCGCTCTACGCGTGGTGCGATCGACGTAATTCGCCAAGGCGTTGAATAACCGACGGGCGGCTGCATGTTGGCCACACCGGGCCAGGCGTTGCGAATCTTGGCGTACTCGTGCGGCGGCACCCCCCACGCAACGAGGTAGTGAAAGTACGCACCGCCGCCGCACAGCGAGTTGAAGTCGTCTCCGGCGGTCATCGCGAATGAGCACAATCCGCCCGCGTTGAACTGCGCCCAACGATACGCACCACGGAGCTTCAGACTCGTTCCAGCAAGGTCGCTCACGCCAAAAAGCGAAAACCCTTGTTCACGTGACGGCAGCGACACGAGGGTCCCATCGTCGCGCGCTATACTTCGCACCAATGGCGCGCCAGTCGCACTTTGTGCGTCGGCGCCACGCACGCGCGCCCCCAGTGCGGCGCACGTGAGAACCGCAGCGCGAACACCGATTCGGAATCGCATGGTGACGAGTCGCATCGGACACATGTAATACCCTCGCGCTGTCACGTCTCGTCACCAGCCACCGGACGCGCGACCGCGCCACAAAAGCAAAATGCGAGGAGATCGCTCTCCTCGCATTTCGCCATTCACGCTTCTGTTCGTTTCTTACTACTGCAACCCGCCTGACCAGATGCCGAACGGAACCGGCGCCTGCAGGATGCGCATCCCACCCATTTGTCCAGCAACGCCAGCCTTCGGTACGAGGTTGAGTCGTACGAACGCATAGCCGGCATACGGGAAGCTGGTCGGCATTCCCAGCGTGTCGCCACTGATGCGAAGCGCCGCAGCAAGGATCGACGGAGGAACGCTCAACACAACTTCCGGATCCGTGATCAAGCTGTCTGCGTTCTGCAACGACAGCTCACGACGCGGCCACGGCGAACGAAGCGGTCCAACGAACAACGTGTCGCCAGGCAGGTACAGCTGCGCGTGCATGTAGATCCCGTAGTAGAACCCGAGCGGCGGACGCGCGAGCGTCGAGTCGTTCACGGAGAAAATCTGGCGCTGGAAGTAGCCGCGACCGCGCGCTGGTGCCGCGCTGTAGAGATACTCGGTCAGCGTTGTGGATCCGAAATTACCGAACTTGAGCGCGGCGTTCTTGTTCGTGCCCGGCGCCGTGCCCGTGCCGCCTTCGATACGACGCGCCCACAGGAACCGCCGGCTGCCCGGCGTGGTCGCGGCGTTGTTGTCTTCCATGGTGATCAGGAACGTCTGCATGGAATCCGTCGCCGCCACACCCGATGTGGCTCGCGAAAAACGCCACGTCATCACCTGGTTCGTCCCGCCGTTCGAAATCGCCGAGACAGCCGGGAAGCTGAAGTTGTTGACGGTGGTATCGGCCTGACCGAGCGGGTTGAGCGTCGTGTCCTGACGAACAACGCTCAGATCGCCCGTAATGCGCACGAACGTCGTACCGAGCGAGTCACCAACCCACGCTGTCCAGAAGCCGGTCCCCAACGAGTCGAGTCCGCGCAGCGTCACCACGATCGATTCCGGCTGCGCACCGTTCGGAAGACGGAATCGCGCCGTGCCTCGCGGCAGGTTCGTCGCCTGGCCGACCATCTGGAATCCGTACGCGTTCGGACGAACCGTGTCGCTCAGGTCCGACGTCTTTTCATCGCACGCCGCGACAAGTCCAGCCGCGAAGATGCTCGAAACTACGAGAAGTCTGCGGTTCACGAGCCACCTCCGCCGAAGAAGAACGGTACGTAGGAGAATCCGAAGCTGAACACGAAGTTGGTCACCGTGCTCTTCGAGCGTGGAGCGGGCTTGAAGTCTTCGGCGTACAACGTCTCTTCGACTCGCGTGCGGAAGTTCACCACGTCGTCGCGTGGATCGAGAACGTTCCGGTCGTAATCCGTATACGTCATGCTGCGAATGTCGAACGTGATACCGGCACGTTCCGTGAGCGCATACAGCGCTCCGGCACCGGCATTGAACGACAATCCAACTTTGTGCCGCTCACCGCGGTTGGCTTGCACGTCGAGGAACAACGTGTAGCCACCGATGCCGGCCGTTGCATACGGACTCAATTTCCGGCCCGGCAACTGGACTCTCACGTTCAACGCACCGTCCAGTACGTTCACTGGCTGCGTCGCCTCGTAGAAGTACGTGGTATCGCCCAGGTTCAGCACGCCGTACGTGATCACAGAAATGAAATGCGATCCCGTCGTTTGCGGGCGACCAAGTGAGAGCGCAGGGCCGATCGACAGCCAGTTGTTGATGCCGTACATCGCGTCCAGACCCATCACTGGCGCGGCATCAAGCGAGGCTGACTTGTCATAACTCGCGTAACCGCCGCGTACAGCGACGGTGACCTGCCCTTGGCTTTGTGCGAAGGCGGACCCCGCCGCCGTGGCCGCTAACGCGGCCACGGAGGCGAAGCGCCTCAGAGAAGTCCAGCAATGTGCTTGTGTCATCGGCCACCAAATTCGAGTGAGAAGACCTGGATGTCGCGCAGGTCGCCCAGCGCGGTGAAGGAGTAGTCGAACCGGAACGGACGGCCATTCACCATCAAACGAACGCCACCGCCCAGCGACGTGCCGTGCATGCCCTTCGAGTACAAGAAGCCGCCGCCCTGATTGCTCTCAGCGCTGCGCTCATCGTTGTACATCTTCTTCCCGATGCGTCCAAAGAATCGGTTCTTGAAGCCGTACTCAACGCCGAGTCCGAGCGACGCTGCTGCGTCGACAGCGTCCGTGACGGCAAACTCACCGTACACGGTGTGCTGTCCGCTGCCACGACCGAGCAACGACTCTGCGCTTCCGTAGAGGTCGTCACCAGCCGAGAAGCGGAACGTCGTCGGCAAATCCACCGGCCGCGTCAGCAGCTTGAACCGCGTCTGCTGTAGCGAGACGTCGTTCGTGTTGACGCCGCGCTCGAGGCCCGGGCCGTTCATCGCGGCCGCGTTACCAACCGACATCAGCGAGCCGCCCAACACGAGGCCGAAAAGGCCCGTGCGGAACTGCGTGCCGACGTCAGCCGAAATCCACGTGGATTTGATCTGCTTGATGCCTTCGCTCACGTACTTCAGCGAACCGCCGACATCGAGGCGATCCGTAAGGCGTTTGGCGAACCCGGCCGACGCGGCCGTTGACGTCCAGCTGAAGAATTGACCGCTCGCCGCATCGCCGAACGGCGTGCCTTCGAGCGTCAGCGGGATATCACCGGAGTTCAGCGAATTCACCGCCACGCCAATCGCGCCCCCGAACATCGGGAACGAGACGGCGGCGTAGCTCTGCGTGATTCCGAGATCGCCGTACAGGTTCTGGCGACCCATCGCGATTGCGAACGACTCGATCGTCGCCGCACCCGCCGGGTTCCAGAACCACGCCGTCGATCCTGTTACCGTGGATCCGATTGCACCACCCATGGCGTTACCGCGGGCGCCAATCGGGATGTGAAGGAAATTCGCGCCGCGTGTGCCCTGCCGGGTCGGTGGATCTTCCGTGTTGACCGGAAGACCACCGATGCCCTGCGCCACGGCGGTTGCGGCCGTCATCGCACTGAGCGCGATCAGACGACCAGCGAGCTTTCGAATGGAAGTCATCGTGGTCACCTCAGCGAATGATGACGAACTTGCCACGCGCGACATTCTCGCAAACGAGGCGGTTACCGTCCGCGTCCACCATTGGAGCGTTGGTGTCCGGGTTCAAGCATGCCATGCTGGCTTGTGAGCCCTTCGCAGTCATCACGAAGATGTACAAGCCCGAGCTGAGGTCGAGACCTTCTCGGCTCCTCAGGTTGAACGGTAGGTCACCAGTCGCAGACCCGTTCACCGGCGCCAGCAGATCCGACTCCGTCCAGCTGAGTTGCTGCATCAGCTGACCGGAGATCGAGTAGATGCGGACCACGCCTTCCTTCGGCACGTTCACGAATCGCACTCGGCTGTTGATCGTCGCACGACCCGTGGACAGCTGGTCGTACGTCGACTGCACCACGTACGGGTTCGGCACAACCGTGATGCGTTGCATGTCGAGCTTGGTCAGCGGCAACGCGCTCGGTTTGGTTGGCTCAGCATCGAGCTGCACTTCGCTGTTCTGATCGAAGTTGCGATTGAAGTGCAGCACCGACGTCCAGCCGTTCTGGAACGGCAGGTATCCCGAGGATCCACGCGTCCCGATGCGAATCGGGTTGCACGTGGTTCGCGTCGGGTTCACGTTGGAATTGCAGCGGAACATCATGTGCAGCGTGAGCATTTCCCGCGGCACCGAGTACGGCAATCGCTGGACGCGTCCATTGATTGTCGTATCGCGGACGATCTTGACGTTGGTCGCAGCACCGACCGTCGCCGTCGAGTCGACCAGCACCGTTTCGAACACCCACAACTCGTCACCAGGCATCCACGCGTCGGGTGGAATCATGACGCGCGATGTGTCGCCGTTCGTTCCGAGCAGGATGGAGTTCCTGAGGAGCGAGTCGGCCACGTTTCCGGTGACGTGGCGTTGCGTCATCACGAGCTTCGCCGGGCCACCACCAGAACCAGTTACAGTGAACGGCACCCGCGCACGGATGAGCGGACGCGTGCTGATGTTCGCACCGGCAGCAACAATCGCCGCGCGGTACGAGGCCGCCGTATCGGTGAACAGTGCTGACGCGCGCGCAGTCATCGACGCATCGAACGTCGGCTGAATCTGCGCCGTTGGGCCCCACGTGAACGGTGCACCCGGTCCGAACGAATCGTCCTGCCAGTTCAGCCGGAAGAAACCACCACGCGGTCCATCGGTCGGAGCAAGCAGACCGAGTGACGAGCCCGAGATGTACACCACACCGCCGCCGCTCACAACGCCGGCGTCCAGTGTGTCGCGGTTCGTACCCGGATCACCGCGCAACGTGATTGCGAGACGCGCGGTCGGGGAAAGGTTTTCGTTGGTAATTGTTGCGGTGAAGCCAGGGAACCACGGAGCGCTTTCGTACTCGCCCGTGTTCTGGACGACGGCGCTATCCGTGCCGCCGGTTGGCGTGAAGTTCTTGGCAACGTTGCCGTTGCCGACGGCGAGGTAGTACGGATCCGTCCCGTTCGCGCCTCGCGCGATCACGTAACCAGCTGCCGCGCCGTTGTTGGCACGGTTGATCGTGTCAATGAACGTCTTGACCGAGCCCACCGTGGAGGTTGGGACGGTCGACAGTGCACGCGCTGCGACAATCGCTCCGCCAGTGCCCGTCTGGGCGCTGTACGTGAATGAGCGATTGGTCGTGAACGTGTCTGCTGATGCAACAAAGTGGAACGATGTCGCATCGGTCGGATCAGCGATACGCGGACCTGCCGGCGACAACGCTGCACCGCCGTTGGCACCGTTCTTGGCGTACGCCGTCACGCTCGCACCAAACGCGCGATACACCGACTGTCTGATGATTGTGCTTGTTTCGGCACCGGATGCTGTGTCGATCGTGCGCGTCACAATGAACCGGTTGCCGAAACGCATCCGGAACACGCCGTCGGTACCAGCGGTGAGCGCCGCGTTGCTGACGCGGTTCGTCGCCACTTGACCTTGCGTTCTGGATGTGTCGAGCCGTGCGTAAATCGTACCGGCCGGCACCGAGATCGGCGCGTACGCCTTCACGGTGTGCGGTCCGTTGGGACTCAGCGGACTCGTGATCGTATCGATGTCAAATCCGAACAAGTCGCGCAGGTTTGCAAACCGCTGGAACGTCACTACGCCACCTGACGCGATCAAGCTGTCCGTCACCGAAATGTCCGCGAGACCGCGGGTCTTCGTGACGAACGAATACAGATACTCGCGTCCTGATTCCACGTTATCCGTGATGATGTAGCTGTTCAGGATGCCCGTGGTGGTGTCGGCATTGAGCGTGGAGAATGGCCGCCAGCCCAAGCCAATGTCGTTGCCGTTTTGATCGCGCGTTCGGAACGCCGCAGTCGAGTTGCCGATGCAACCAGACTGGTTCGTCCACGAAACGCCGTTGTCGCAGCTCTTGAACACGAGCACCTGAGCAAGGTTCTGCTGCATGCGCCGTGTAACCGTCCCGATCAGGTTCGGATTCAGACGGAGAATCTTGCGCGCGAGTGCATTGCCACCCACGCCCGGCGTGCCGACGCCTGTATCCCGCAGCGTGTTGAGCACGGACGTGAGGAACTGGTCCGGCAACCGCGGCGGCATCTTCACCTGAATGCGAATCTGCGTGTTCTGCGTTCCGTTGGTTGAATCACGGAACCACGCCGAGTTCAGCGAAACGTCCGACGCTGAGAACGTCGGTGTCGGGTACGCAGACGCACCCGCGTAATTGCCGAAGTACGCCGCCTGTGCGTTGGCGATCAGGCGGTTTGCAGCCAGCGTGTCAGTGTTGTTCGCACTGCCGCGGCCCATGAAGAAGATGAACTCCGTCGTGTCGCCCGCAGCAAGCTTGAACGGGCCAACGCCGAGGAAATTGCCGATGTTACCGGCGATCTGGTTCGAGAAGCCACCGGCGATGGTATCGCCCCAGATTGCGGCGCAACCCTGCACGGTGCTGCTGAAGTCCGTGCAATCTGGAACCTTGATCGTGTCCTGAATTCCGTCTTCGTCGTAGTCCCACGCGCCAAAGCCCGGCACCGAGCCCGGAACGAACCGATTGTACCGGATGTTCGCGAGCGACTGCGTGCCGTCCGTACCCGAGAACCGGAAGAAGCTCCAGATGTTGCCGGCCGAGAAGTCGGAGAAATTGCGGCCGTCGAGCCACAGCGTTTCGTCGCCCGAGATCAAGCCGAACAACGCTCGGTCGTTGCGGCGCCACGAGAACTGCTCTTGCGCGCCGAATCCACCACGGCGCCACTGATTGAACGTGATCGTGTCGTCGCGCTCAGGATTCGTGCCGGTCGGATCAAAGAACGGATCGCCGACCGTCGTGAAGCGCTTGTTGCGCAGGTCGCCCAGCGGGGACTTGAGGATCTGAATGATGTGAATCGCGGCCGCGCCTTCGCAGCCTTCGTTCACACCAGGTGGCAGACGCTTCGGGAAGTTGGCAGGACCGCACTTGCCCGACATGCCGCCGCCGGACGCGATGTGCAATCCGCGCGACGGGAGGTTGTATGCCGCGGGAGATTGACCCGAGAGGATGTAGCCCGGGTCGATGCCCATGTACAGCTGGTCGTAATCGATCGGCGTGCCCCACACTTTCTCGCTGTTGTTGACGACGATCCAGCGAATGAAGGCGCCGTTGCGCAGCGACGGGCGGTCAAACTTCCACGAGTCGGTGCGGACGTAAATGCCGAGCGGGAATCCGCGCTCGCCAGGTGGTTGACCCGGCGTGCCCATCGGCGTGATGCCACCGTACAGCTGGAGCATTTCACGGTTGTAGTCCGAGAACGCGCCGTACGTGGTGAGATTGCCCATGAACTTGTCGCTGAACTGATTCGACGGGATCTGGTAGTCGTTCCACTTGAAGTTCGCCGGATCCGCCAGGAAACGATTGCGCCACACGCTGTCCGGGATCTGGCGCATACCGCCGAAGCCCGTGCCCGGCCACGTCTCGGGGCAATCCGAGGCGGCCAGCAGCGTGAAGTTTTCCGGAAGTCCCGCGCCTGACGCGCCCGTGAACTCGCGGCAGCCAGCGCCGGTCAGCGATGTAACGCCGCCGTAGAACTGGCCGAACTGACCGTCAGCGGCGTTGATGCGCACCGTGATCGGCGCGATCGACGTAATGCGCCACGGCGTCGAGAAGCCGACGGGTGAGCGCATGTTGGCGACGTCCGGCCACGCCTGCTTGATCTTGGCATAGTCGTTCAGACCGATGCCCCAGATCGGCGTGACGTGGAAGAACACGCCAGAGCCGCACTGCGTGTTGAAGATGTCACCCGCCGTGTTGGCGAACGGGCACAAACCACCGGCGTTGATCAACACATACCGGTAATCACCGGTCAACCGGAGGCTCGAGCCTGCGAGGTCTTCTTCTGCGAACAAGTTGAACCCGTTTCGACGCGTCGACGGATTCGTCGGCACGGAAACGCCATCTTCCCGCAAGATGGTCGTTTGGAGCGGGATCGCATTGTTGGCCTGCTGCGCGGCAACAGCACCGCTCGTAAAGAGCGATGCTGATGCCAACGCCGCGAAGGCAACGATGCGGAACCGGAGGTTGCTGTTCTTCATGAGGGTTCGCATCAAGGTGTTAGCTCAGAAGGAAATGCGGAGGCCGGTGCGAATGCGCCGGGTCTCGCTGCGGAACTGCGGGTTATCGATACCAGTCGAGCTCGAGCCCTGTCCGTTACCGATGCGGCGCTGATTGAACTCGCGCACGCCCGTGTTGCAATCGCCGGTGTTGTTGAACACCTGGATGCAGTTGTCAATGTTGAACACGTTCGTGACGTCGACCGTGATGCCATACCGCGCATTGCCGATCGAGAGGTCTTTGCCGATGCGCAGGTTCGCCGACTGCTGCGCCGGACCGCGGCCCGTGTTCACATCCGAGGCCGTGATCGTGTTCACGATGCCCGACTGACCCTGCGAGCGGTTCGGCGTGTACACCTGGCCCGAACGCCACGAGTAGGTCAGCGCGAACGTCATGTTTCGCAGAACGCTCGAGCCCCAGAACTTCGGAATCTCGCTGCGATACGCCACGTTGAAGCGCGCGTTGAACGAATGCGACTGGTCGGCGCCCGAAATCAGTTCACGGAACGTCGTGCCCTGGTTGATTTCGTTCGCGTCTTCCGCCTCGAATGCACGATCCGGCGGCGGCGCGTTTTCCGTCGTGCGCGACCAGCTGTAGTTCACGTTGTAGCCCCACACGCTGCCGCGGCCCGCTGCGCGATCGAACGCAACCTGAATGCCGCGTGACGTGAGGAAGTCCTGGTTCACTGCCACGATGTACTGCGGCAGCGAGATGCCGTTGTACGTCGATCCGATGTCCTGGATCGCGTCGTTGGTGCGCGTGCCCGTGAGGCCTGACTCGTCGCGGTTGTACACGCTCACGCTCACCGCGTAGTTACGGCCGATGTTCGCCGAATAACCCACTTCGTACTGCGTCGACTGCTCGAGCAGCAGGTTCGGGTTACCGATGAAGTCCGGGTTGTTGAAGAAGAGCGGTGGGTGGCACTCGCTCGTGCCGGGCTTCACCGCGTTCGCCGCGCAGAAGTTGTCGCCTGGGCCCGCGACGGTGCCCACGCCCGAGTTGCGATACAGGTTGTGCAATTCGGGGTTCTTCGTGTAGCGGCCGGCGTTGAACCACAGCGCCGACTGTTCCGTCAACGGGAAGCTGACGCCGATGCGCGGTGCGAACGCCGTGCGGGCTTCTGCTTCCTTGAAGTCGTCTACCTGCGCCAAGCGCGTCGCGCTGTCCAGCAACGCGGGCTTGCCGTTCGCGTTCGGCGCCGACTGCAAGCACGCCAACACGCCCGTCAGGTTATCGCCGCCGCCCGTGGTGTACTGGAACGGCGTCGTGTTGATGCCCGCAGCCGTGCCGTTGCACACTTCGCGCGCCGTGGTGCCGTTGGTCGCGTTCAGCGGATTGCGGAAGCCGCTGCCCTTGGCCAGGCCGTAGTCGTAACGAATGCCGAAGTCCACGGTGAGGAAGTCGTATTCGACGCGGTCCTGCAGGTACGAGGAAATTTCAATCGGCTTCGCGCGGTACAGCTGGTTCACGACCTGCGCGATACCGGAGTTACCACGAAGTCCTTGCACTTCGTCGTACACGACGTCGTGCTGACGGAACGACACACCAACCTGAACGTTGTGGTGGTCGGTCAGCTGCGTGACATAGTCAGCGCGGCTGTCAAACGTGGTGTAGTTCTCGCCGCCGAAATACAGGTCCGTACCGGAGTACGGCACGCCGACCGGCGTGAACGGCGCAATGAAGTCGTCGTTGAAGTTCGGTCTCCAGTACCGATCTTCCGTGCAGATGCCTTGCCATACGTTGCACGTCAGACGGTCGAGTCCGACCTGGCCGAACGAGAACGAGATGTTGCTGCGGGCAAAGCGCTTCTCAGCGCGCGCGGACCACATGTACGACGCGTCGCGCACCGAGCCCTGAATGATCGTCTGATAGTTGCGCGAACCCGAGAGTCCGAGCGAGTCCATCAGCGTGCTCACGCGATCCCACGGATCGCCACCGTACGTCAGATAGTAGCGGCGATCGTACGACAGACGCTGACGGGACTGATCGACTGCGGTCAGCGTGAACTTGAGCGTCTGGTTCGGAATGAACGTCAGCTTGCCGACGATCTGCTGGTTCTGCGAACCGCCGAACGCGCGCCACCCCTGCTCGATGTCGAGCGCCTGCGGGTCACCCTGTTCGGTGTCGACGTCCGGTTCGCTGAACCGGTTCACGTCGTCGTCGAACTTGAGCACCGTGCCCTTCTGACTCTGCACCTGTCCGGACAACGAGTACCGGAGCATGTTGCGCGTGCCTGGGACCGGGCCCTGGATGAAGCCGTTGAAGAAGTGCTGGGCCTGCAGTTCGTCTGGTCGGGAGCCGAGCACGCCGGCGATCGACGACGTCTGATACTGCAACTGGCCCTGGAAGCGCTCGCCGCCTTCGCGGACAACGCTGTTGATGATGCCGGCCAATCCGCCGCCGTATTGCGGCGACATGTAGCCCTGGTTGAAACTCGTCTGGCCGACGGCCGCCGTGTTCAGCTGAATCGCCTGCGCACCTGTGACAGGATTGTTCACGGCCACGCCGTCGATCGCCGACACCGTCGAACCGCCGCGGCTACCGCGAACGCGCACTGGCTGCGTCGTGTTGCGGCGCTCTTCCGCGAGCGAAATGAGGTTCGTGTTCTGCGGCACTTCCATGTAGCCCTGCTGGAGTGCCAGCACTTCGCCGATGCTCGTCACCGGCAGCGCATTGATCGTCTCGTTCGTGATGACGGTCGTTGCACCGACGACGCCTTGCTCAATAATCGGCGGGGACTCAGCAACGATCTTCTGCGCCGTCAGGTTTGCGGCGGCCTGCGAAAGATCGATGTTGAGTTCGCGTCGTACGTCGAGACGTACGACAACGTTTTCGGTCTCGACTGGAGCATAGCCGACCAGTCGCGCGATCACCGTGTACGTGCCCGGTGGCACCCCAAGGATCGTGTACGTGCCGTTGTTCTTCGTCGTCGTACCGTACGCACCGCCCTGGACGAAGACTTGCACGCCTTCAATCGGCTGCTTCGAGTCTTTGTCCCTGACGATACCGGCAATTGTGCCGGATCCTTGTGCTACGGCGATTCCTGATGCGGTGAGCGTCGCAAGTGCGATCGCTGAAGCCGCGTGCGCGAGTTTGCGCAAACTCCACATTGTCCGATTCCCTCCGCAGGGGTGATCGTGCCGGACCGGGTAGCCTTGTCCGC
Organism: Gemmatimonadaceae bacterium; assembly: GCA_035277145.1. Taxonomy (GTDB): domain Bacteria; phylum Gemmatimonadota; class Gemmatimonadetes; order Gemmatimonadales; family Gemmatimonadaceae; genus DASRAP01. The sequence continues at coordinate 63,767 of DATELA010000081.1, forward strand.
GCCTCAGTGCGCGGCGCAACACTACGTCGAGAGTGGATACAAACGACGGAAATGCATCCGCGGAGCCGCGCGTTTACCGCGCAGTGTCCCAGATGTTCCCGGCGTTACGGATGGCCACGCCATCCGAAGGTGCTTGCGGGCCAAAAGGTCACGCCTGGTCACAGGTGTGTCAAGACACATTTTCGGGCCCTTTGTCCTCACGTCGACCTACCCTGCGAAGGGGGCCGAGCGTCACAACCTTATTATGGTTTTCGACTGCTCCGCCCCTTGCGAACGCCGCGTACGTGAGGGGGATGGTCCAAAACGCAGAAGGGCGAGGAGTATTCTCCTCGCCCTTCGCACTTCAACGGCTCCTTCCGTCTTTTTTCTGTACAGCTACCTCAGGCTGAGCGGCGTCCAGACCAAGGAAACGCCGAATCCGTTATCGCGCGGAAAGAAATCAGACCCGGCAAACAGCGCGCTGGCACGCAAACCGAGATTGTTCGTGAAGTCGATCGCCAGCCCAAGGTCCACGTCCACGCCAACATTGGTATCGCTGCCGCCACCCGGCGAGCACGAGTTGCAGAAGTCCACGGAAAACCGCGGGTGCGCATACGGCGTGATCGCCATCGGTATCCGCTCCTTGAATACGAAGCGGTGACCCACGCTCATGCCCAGCGGCACGCGCATAATAGAAGTCCCGTCGCCAAACGAGCCGCCAATGCCGCCGGTCAGCAGCAGGTCGAGCGGCATCTCGCGCGACGCCGCCGCAAGCCGATACGCGAGCCCGCCACCAATAATGAAGCGGGTGCCGGCCCCCGGGCCTTCCGCGTCATTCAGCCCAGCATCGAGCTGCAAGTGCGCGCGACTACCGGCCTCTTCGCGCCACTGAAACACGAGCGACGTGCCCGTACGCGGACCCGACGCGACGCCGTAGTTGAATTCACGTATGGCGACTGACGGCGGCTGCAGCGACGGATAGCTGAAATACTGCGCGCGCGACACCGCGGGAATCAGCGCGACCAGCGCGCTCAAAATGATCGGACGAATACGCATTGTGGGGAGGGCCGAAGTTGTCTGCGGTACACCATCGCAGACTCGTGGTTCACGCTCGACGTAACGCAGCGTGTGGCGACCCGATGACCGCGGCGTGCCTCCCTATGAAAAGCGCCGCGCAATTCGCGCGGCGCTACAACACTGGAGCTGCATCGCTGGAACTAGCCTCGCTCTGCGTACTCCGCGACGACGCGAACCACGTCGTCGGCAACCTGCATGAACCCGCCGCGAACATTGATGTGCACCTTGTCGCCGATGCGCAAAACACCCTTGCCCAGCAGCGTCAGAATCGGCGCGTGACCCGGCAGAATGCCGACTTCACCGTCGTATGCAGGCGCGACGATCGTGTGCGCCGTGCCTTCGTACACGGTCTGCTCCGGCGAAATGACCGCGATCGTCAAATCACTCATCCCTTCGCGAGCTCCTCGGCGTTCTTCACAACTTCTTCAACCGTGCCGGCCATGTAGAACGCCTGCTCAGGCAAGTGATCGAATTCGCCCGCGCAAATGCGCTCGAACGACTCGATCGTGTCCGCGAGCTTCACATACTTGCCCGGACGTCCGGTGAACGCTTCGGCGACGGAGAACGGCTGCGACATGAAGCGCTGCAAACGCCGCGCGCGCGCTACCGTCTTTTTGTCTTCTTCCGACAATTCGTCCATACCGAGAATCGCAATGATGTCCTGCAGTTCCTTATAGCGCTGCAAAATGCGCTGCGTTTCTGTGGCCGCGTTGTAGTGGCGCGCGCCGACGTACTGCGCGTCGAGAATACGTGAACCGGAATCGAGCGGATCGACCGCCGGATAAATGCCGAGTTCCGAAATCTTTCGCGACAACACGACGGTTGCGTCGAGGTGCGCGAACGCCGTTGCAGGCGCGGGATCCGTGAGGTCGTCGGCGGGCACGTAAATCGCTTGCACCGATGTGATCGATCCATTTCTCGTCGACGTAATGCGTTCCTGCAAATCGCCCATCTCCGTCGCGAGCGTCGGCTGATAACCCACGGCGCTCGGCATGCGGCCAAGCAACGCGGACACTTCGGAGCCGGCCTGCGTGAACCGGAAGATGTTGTCGATGAACACGAGCACGTCGAGGTTCTCTTTGTCGCGGAAATACTCGGCGACCGTGAGGCCCGACAAGCCGACGCGCAAACGCGCGCCCGGCGGCTCGTTCATCTGTCCGTAGATCAGCGCGACCGACGGCAGAATGCCCGCTTCCTTGAACTCGAGGTAGAGATCGTTTCCTTCGCGCGTCCGCTCACCCACGCCGCAGAACACGGATTTACCGCCGTGACCCTTCGCGACGTTGTTGATGAGTTCCTGAATGACGACGGTCTTTCCGACGCCGGCGCCGCCGAAGAGTCCGATCTTTCCACCCTTCACGAATGGCGCGATGAGATCGACGACTTTGATGCCCGTCTCGAAGATTTGTGTCTTCGGTTCGAGGCTGACGAAGTCCGGACGCTTGCGGTGAATCGGCCAGCGCTCGACTGACGCGGCAATTGGCTCACCGTTGTCGACGGGTTCGCCGAGCACGTTCAGGATTCGGCCGAGTGCCGGTGCACCGACAGGTACCGTGATCGCTTTGCCGGTATCGATCGCGTCCATACCGCGCACGACGGCGTCTGTGGTCGACATCGCAACAGCGCGCACTTGATTGCGTCCGATGTGCTGCTGCACCTCGGCCACGACTTTGATGTGCGTTCCGTCGGGCGCTTTCGCTTCGATCTGAAGCGCGTTGTAGATCTCGGGAAGCTTTTCAGCCTCGAACTCAACGTCGAGTACAGGGCCGATGACTTGGACGATTTTTCCGGTTGTTGCTGACATTCGGTTTATGAGAAGACGAGATGACGAGACAATCACTACAGCCTACCGCCTACCGCCTACACCCTACCCTTGCAGCGCCGCCGCGCCGCCAACAATCTCCGCGATTTCCTGCGTGATTTGCGCCTGACGCGCGCGATTGTAATTGCGACGCAAAATGTTCAGCATTTCTCCCGCGTTGTCCGTCGCGCTCTTCATTGCCGTGCGCCGCGCCGCTTGTTCCGCGGCAGCCGTTTCGACGAGCGCTCGATACACCGCATTGCGCACGTACGCCGGCAACAGCTCCGTCAGAATTTTTTCGCCTGACGGATAGAGCAGCCAGTCGCGCCCCGTGGTGCCTCGCGCTGGCGGTTCCACCGGCAATACGCGGTCTGCGACCGGCGGCGTCGACAACGCCGATTTGAACTTCGAGCGAACGACATACACCGCGTCGAGCGCGCCGGCGATGAAGTCGCTCATCATGCCATCGACGAGCTCTGCGGCGTGCTGCGCACTCGGCCGATCGCCGATATCGCTGCGTTGCGTCCCGAGCTTGCGGCCGACGTACTTGAAATACCCGATGCCCTTGCGGCCGACGACGTGCACATCGACGGACGTGCCCGCGCCTTCGAGCCGCGCGATGAGCGCGCGCGCTTCTTTGATGAGGTTTGCGTTGAATGCGCCCGCAAGGCCGCGATTCGACGTAATCAGCAGCACGCCCGCGCGACGTTCGCGCTGCGGCTGGCGCAGCAACGGAAACTGCTGCGCGAGATCGGGCGCGTAGAGATCGGCGATGACCGCGCGCAAAGCGTCCGCGTACGGTCGCGCCGAGTTCATGCGATCCGTGGCGCGTTTCATCTTCGACGTCGCCACCATCTCCATCGTGCGCGTGATTTTGCGCGTGTTCTCGACGGATTTGATGCGGCCTTTGAGCTCTCGACCTTTAGCCATCTACTTTTTTGCCACCTTCTGATACGCCGCGATGGCGCTCTTCAACTCTTCTTCCGTTTCCTTCGAGAGCGTCTTCTCCCGCTTGATCTTGTCGCCGATCTGCGGGAACTGGGCCTGCGCGTATTCCAGGAATCCGCGCTCCCACTCCCGCACGCGATTCACGGGTACTTCGTCGAGGTACCCGTTGGTGACAGCGTAGAGGATCATGACCTGCGTTTCCATCGGCAGCGGCACGTACTGGCCTTGCTTCAGCACTTCGACCGTGCGCACACCGCGGTCCAACTGACGCCGCGTCGCGGCATCGAGGTCCGATGCAAACGCGGCAAACGCCTCGAGCTCGCGGTATTGAGCGAGATCGAGACGCAAACGACCGGCGACTTGCTTCATCGCTTTGGTTTGCGCAGAACCACCGACGCGTGACACTGAAATGCCGACGTTCACCGCCGGGCGCACGCCCGCGTTGAACAAGTCCGCTTCGAGAAAGATCTGGCCGTCAGTAATGGAAATGACGTTCGTCGGGATGTACGCCGACACGTCGTTCGCTTGTGTTTCAATCACGGGCAGCGCAGTGAGCGATCCGCCCGGCTTGAAAATCATCTTGTTATCGACGACACCGGTGTCCTCGCGGAGCTTCGCGGCGCGCTCGAGCAAACGTGAGTGGAGATAGAACACGTCGCCAGGATACGCTTCGCGGCCCGGCGGGCGGCGCAACACGAGTGACAGCTGGCGATAAGCCGCCGCCTGCTTCGTGAGGTCGTCGTACACGCACAGCGTCGCGCGACCTTCGTGATACATGAAGTACTCGGCCATCGCGCATCCGGAGTACGGCGCGATGTACTGCATTGGCGCGGGATCCGACGCACTCGCCGCGACGACGATGGTGTACTCCATCGCGCCGGCCTGGCGCAACTTCTCAACCACCGACGCAACGGTCGACGCCTTCTGACCAATCGCGACGTACACGCACACAACGTTGGTGCCCTTCTGATTAATGATTGTGTCGAGCGCGATGGCGGTCTTGCCCGTCGATCGGTCGCCGATGATCAGCTCGCGCTGACCGCGGCCAATAGGAATCATCGAGTCGATTGCCTTGAGCCCCGTTTGCAACGGCTCTTTCACAGGCTGACGAACGATGATGCCGGGCGCGGGGCTCTCGACTTTGCGCGTCATTTTCGCGCGCAAATCACCAGCGCCGTCAATCGGCCGGCCGAGTGGATCCACAACGCGGCCAATCAGTTCGTGACCGACGGGCACCTCGAGCACGCGCGCCGTCCGGCGAACCTCGTCGCCTTCCTTCAGTTGCAGATAGTCGCCGAGAATGACGGCGCCGATGTTGTCTTCTTCGAGATTCAGCGCGAGCGCTGTGATCTTATTGCCGGTCTTCGCTGAGGTGATCTCGAGCATTTCGCCGGCCATCGCCTTTTGCAAACCGTAAATGCGCGCGATGCCGTCCTTCGCTTCGATAACCGACCCCACGTCGTCGACGTCGAGCTGATGTAAGTCAGCCGCTTCGATTTCGCGGAGCAGAATGTCTTTGATTTCCCCTGGGCGGAGGAGCGTGTCGGATGCCATTAGAAATGATGCGTTGAGTTGCTTGTGAAAATAGTCACAAGGAAGAACTTTCGCGTGCCGTGGTCACGCCCGCGATCGGCCCCGGCCGTCCGCGAACCGCTTAATTAGGTCGATCGCACGGAGCCGCGCCAGACTGACGGGCCGTGCCCCTATGACGCGGCGCGCCGTCGTCGCGAGATGTGACGGTGACGCAAATCCGAGCACTACAGCCACATCTGCGACATCATAGCCAGGATTCTTGGCCAGCTCCGCCGCAGCCAGCACGCGCACGAGGTCGATCACCCGTTTGAGATTGGGTCCATCGCTCGCGGCGAACTTGCGGCTCAGATGTTCGCGCGTCAGGCCAAGTCCGCGCGCCAGCAATCCCGTGCGCACGGGGCGCCCCGCGTGCGCAACCACCGCCGTCCACGCGCGATGCTGCAACGTGGTCGTAAGGTTCAGCGCCGGCGGTGGAGCCTCGAGCGCGCGGACAAACCGCGCGGTGAATCCATCGCGAACAACCAGATCCCGCACGGCAGCACTGTCGACGCCATCGGCCAGCACATCCGCGAATTCATGATCCGCGCACTTGGCGATTGCAGGACCGCCGGCGCCACGGTACGACACGACGCCAAAAAAAGGCGCCGACGGAAATTCGCGCGCGAGGCCGGCAACACGCCACGTGTCATCACCCGCGTGATCCACATCCACGAGCGCGGCATCCACCAATTCCCGGCGAAACAACCGCTCGAACGCCGCCGGCGTGCGCGCAAGTACAAGCCGCGCACGCCGGCGCGGAAACGCGCGCTTGAGCGCAGTGCGCGCTGATTCGCGCGGTGCAAACGCAGCGATGCACTGCACCGTGCTCATGCGGCGGCGCCGTCGAGATCGGCGCGCCCTTCAATGAATTGACGAACGATCGGGTCGGTGCTGTGCTGAATTTCGTCGACGGTGCCCACTTGTCGCATGCGCCCTTCGTAGAGCATCGCGATGCGCGTACCCACCCGGTACGCGCTGCGCATGTCGTGCGTGATGACGATGCCCGTGACGCCGAGTGTGCGCTGCATGCGCAGCATCAGGTCATCAATGACGGCGCTCGTGACAGGATCGAGTCCCGTTGTTGGTTCATCGTACAGCAGATACTTCGGCCGTAACGCGATGGCGCGGGCAATGCCGACGCGCTTGCGCATGCCACCGGAAAGCTCCGATGGAAACCGCTGCGCGACATCGGGGAGATCGACGAGGTCGAGCGCCTCGGCCACGCGGGTTTGCAGTTCGGTCTCGGTCAGTCCGCCGCGCTTGCGCAAACCCATAGACACGTTTTCGCCGACCGAGAGCGAATCAAACAGCGCGGCGAATTGAAACACGTAACCGATATGCGCGCGTAGTTCGTACAAATCCGATCGCGACAGCGAGTTGACTTCCTGGCCATCAACCGTGACGCTGCCGGCGTCGGGATTCAGCAGGCCGACGATGTGTTTGATCGCGACGGATTTCCCGGATCCCGAGTAGCCGAGAATCACCATCGTCTCACCTTCGCGCACGTCGAGCGTAAAGCCTCGAAGCACTTGCTTCGGGCCAAACGCTTTGTGGACGTCGATGAGTTGGATCATGACGTCGTCTCGTCCGCTGTCCTACGCCGCGAAGCTACCCAGCGCGCGACCGACGTCGCCCTCACGCAACCGCTTGAGTGCGCGATCGCGGAGCTGTCGTACGCGTTCGCGCGTCACGCCGAGCATCGAACCGATCTCCTCGAGCGTGTGCTCGCGTCCGCCTTCGAGCCCGAAATACAAGCGCAGCACTTTTGCGTCGCGCGGTGGCAGGGTGTTGAGCGCCGCTTCGATTTCGTCCGTGAGGAAGCGATTCATTGCTTCCTCTTCGGTATCCGGCATCTCGTCGGCAACGAACCGCTCGATCAACGAGCGGTCGCCTTCGGGATCCATGGGCGCGTCGAGTCGCACGTCGCCGGTGTTCAGCGCCGCGAGTGACTGCACAACGTCGACCGAGAGGCCGGTGACTTGCGCCAGTTCTTCCGGCGAAGGTTCGCGGCGCAACTTCTGCCGCAGAATCTCCGACGCTTTGATGATGCGCGAGAGGTCGGCCGTGCGATTGAGCGGAACGCGAACCGTGCGGCCCTGGCGCGCAAGCGACGACAGAATCGCCTGACGAATCCACCAGACGGCGTATGAAATGAATTTCACGCCCTGGTCTGGATCGAACTTTCGCGCAGCCGTCAGCAATCCCACGTTGCCTTCACCGATGAGATCGATGAGCGGCAAGCCACGGTTCTGGTATTTCTTGGCCACGGAAATCACGAAGCGCAGGTTGCGCTTCACGAGTTCCTGCAACGAGTTCTGATCGCCGGCGCGAATCTTTCGCGCAAGCTCGATCTCCTCGTGCGCCTTGAGAAGCGGGTACGTCGAGACTTCGTAGAGATACTGATCGAGAATGTCGCGCTCCGGCTCCGACGGTGCGATACCGACGGGCGCGGATTTACCGCGGCGACGCTTCTTAACGTCCTGGGTGATCAAAGACTTGGGTTTCGGAGGAACGGTTGGTGAAACGGTCACGACCGCGGCTGGTTGCGCGGGCGGCAATACAGGTGCGACAGGTGCTGACGGACTGCCGGTTGCGCCCGCAGGGACGGAGCGCTTACCGGCAGCCGCGGATGCGCGATGCCCCGCATCCCGCGCGGCGTTGCCGCGTGCGGATGCGCCATTCCGTGAAGGAGCGGCTGACTTCGCGCTTTTCTTGACGGGCGGCCGCTTCGCCTTGGACTTGGAGGCGGCCGGTGACTTCGCTGATTTTGGTCGGGCGCGACGCCGTGTCTTCGCGGTGCTCATCGCTCGCGCCTCCCACGCGCGCCGCGGTTTCTGGAAAATGCAGCGCTCAAAGATTGCGACGTTTCCGCTGTTCCGCCAGAGCTTTTCTTGACTTGATTTTTACTGCCCGATAGCATTCTTGGTTCCCGTCGGCTGCCTTCCGCGCGGGACGGTTGCAGGGGGCGTAGCTCAGTTGGGAGAGCGCGTGAATGGCATTCACGAGGTCAGGGGTTCGATCCCCCTCGCCTCCACTCGCAGCAGGGCGACAGCAGGTGGCAGCAGGTGCACGACGCAGGGAACGGTAGCCGCCACGCGTCATGCGAGGGCCGAGTGCAGGCAGCGCGGCGGCCATAACACATGCGGGAATAGCTCAGTTGGTAGAGCACAACCTTGCCAAGGTTGGGGTCGCGGGTTCGAGTCCCGTTTCCCGCTCTTTGTACAGAAGACGAGAGAAGACGAGAAGACGAGAAGACGAGAGAGGGCGGTTAGCTCAGTTGGTTAGAGCGCCACGTTGACATCGTGGAGGTCACAAGTTCGAGTCTTGTACCGCCCACTACGAACGAGCAGTATCGCGCCCGTAGCTCAATTGGATAGAGCATCTGACTACGGATCAGAAGGTTGGGAGTTCGAGTCTCTCCGGGCGCATATTTGAAGGGAGTGGAGTTTCGGGGCGTAGCTTAGCCCGGTAGAGCGCCTGCTTCGGGAGCAGGAGGTCGCTGGTTCAAATCCAGTCGCCCCGACTGGCAAAGCCCTTCGCAAACGCGAAGGGCTTTTGCATTTCCGCCTGCGCTGCGCGCTACTTCTGAATCGAAAACACGAACGGCAGCTCGACGAGTTGTCGCACCCGGCGCCCAGCGGCCTCTGCGGGCAGAAAGCGTGCGCGAGGCAGGGCGCGACGAACCGCATCAGCGAACTCGTGACGCGTTGCGCGCAGGATGCGCAGCGTTGCGATCTCTGCGCGACCCGCAGTGTCCACGACGAACGACGCAACCACCTCACCGTCAACGCCGGCCTGCCGCAGCATCTCCGGGTACTCGGGCGCGCCTGCGCCCGCGATCTGCATCGCCGGTTTTTCGACCGTGCGCCAATCGTGCACGCTCGACCCCGACCCGCTGCCGAGCGCACCGCTCGGCCCGTCGCTCCGCCCAACGTCTGCCGTACGGACGCCGGCGAAAACATCGTCGTCGCGCGTCGGTCTTGCCGCGAAATCAATCGCTGGCAGCGTGGTCGGTATTTCCACAGGTGCGATCAGTACTGGCGCATGAATGGGTGCGGCCGGCAACTGCGGCGAACTCGGTCGCGTTGGCGGCTCGGGCTGAGCTTCTGCGCGCCAGGTCTGTACGATCTCTGGCGGCTCCGGCTCTGCGGTCGCCAGCAACGCGCGGGTCGCCCCGACCGCGGCCACAATGACTGCTGCGTGCGCGAGAACGGAAACCGCTGCGCCTGCGCGCGTTCGCGAGCCGCCGTTCCGAATGTCGAGCAGTGCGTCGAACATGGTGAGACCTCCGCGTGAGTGATCGTCACCTCCACGCTACCGTGCCCGCATGAGCGCTCGATGAATCGCGAATTACGGCTCGTCGCCGTCTGCGTTACGAATGCGTGTCGCGCGGATGTCGTGCGCATTGCGCCGCGTCGCCGCGCGCATGCGCTCACGCCCTTTCAAGCGGATGTCGTGTCTCTCATATTCCCGTCGTTGCGCGCTCGTAGCTCAATTGGATAGAGCATCTGACTTCGGATCAGAAGGTTGGGGGTTCGAGTCCCTCCGGGCGCATGGATCACGCGCTGCGCACACACTTGGGTAAGCGCTTGTGCGCGCTGAGTCACGTTGATGCGCGCTGAGTAACGTGGACTGAGATCGTTCGCCCGTAAGATGGGGCGGCGCGCGCCGACTGCGCGCCGGAGCCATCATCCGTAGGGCGCGCGATGAGTCAACAAGCAGAAGCTGCACAACGCCAACCAAGCGAAGCGCTCGCGCCCAACCCGGAATGGGTTTCGCGCTCGTTGATAGCTGAGCGCGTGGCACGTGTTGTACCTGGATCGGTACGCCACATCGTCCGTTTTGCCGTCGAGCAAGGCGACCGTCCGCGATCGGTAAGCGAGCTCGCCGCTGCGGTGGGCATTCCGCGCAAATCGCTCGACCGTCAACTCGCCGGAACGATTCCTGTCACCGCGCGCGAGTTATTGACGTGGGGCCGTTTGATCGCCGTCTCGATGCGCCTCACCGACCCGTCGGTGACAACGTCGCGCATCGCAGAAGAACTCGCGTTCGCCTCGCCATCCGCGCTGCGCAACCTGCTGCAGCGCTACGCGCGTCTCACGCCGACCGAATTGCGCCGCGCGGGATGCACGGAGCACATGGTGAATGCGATGGTGGCTGCGCTGCGCGCGACGTCGTAACAGCACGTCGCGCGACGCAAACAGCTAATCGTTATTTCGGAATCGGAATTCGCTGTACATAGCGCAGATCGTCTTCGTCCGTGCGAACTGCGTAGACGGCGCCGTCGCCAACCGCGAGCAGCGTTGTTTTCGACGGTAGCTTCCAGCGCGCCGTGAGCTTGCCCGTCCGGTCGATGACGTCCCAATGCTCACTGTCGAGGCGCGACGGCATCGAGCGACGCACCCACACGTGTCCGCTTGGCGCGGGGTATGCGACGATGAGTCCAATTGGTGGATACTCCGCCGGCCACGATGCGGGCGGCGTGATTTCGAGCTCAAGCTTGAAGTTGGGTGGTAGAGTCTTCTTGATCATACCCATCGCGTCGCTCACTACCTTGCGGAAAGCAGCGAGTTCGATGGCATGGTCCGCCTCCGTCAGCTTGATGCGCTCATAGGGAATCGCGATCGGCGCAGTTCTTTTGCCATCCGGCAAAATGAATTCGATCGTGTAGTTCGTACCGCGAATGATTGCGACACGCCCGTCCGGGAACGCGGTCCATGCGTCGGCATTCACGACCCCGAAATACGGGACTTTGACCTTCAGCCCGCCAGCGATCGGTACGTTTTCGCGACCCGGGCTCTGAGGCGTGCGAATCGCGTCGAGCCTCGTGAGTTTTGCGTCGTGCGTCAGTGCGAACCGGACAATGTGCATGGTGTCGCCGGGAAACGGACCCTGCGGCGTCAGCTTTAATTTGAGCGAGGTTGAAAGCACCTCGCCCTTGGGCCCGGGAAACATCGTCCCGGTCACGGTTGAGCTGTCCTGAATGCTGAACGTGGTGATGTGTGAGGTGGTGCCCGGTGTCAGGTCAGGCAAGAACTTCACGACGCGCATCGTGGTTTGCGGTTGCCCTGGCGCTCCGGCCGCCGCGTCGAGCACAACAACAGTATCGCCGGTCAGCCGCATAACGCCGACAGGCAACGTGTACTCGCCAGGCCCCGCGCCCTTCCGACCGAGCACCTTTCGTGTGCCTCTGATGAAATCGATCAACGTGACTTCGGCGTCGATACCGTCAGCAACAAGCAGCTGTCCCGGGCGGAATTCGCTGCCGCTCTGCACCATCGAAAACGGATCTTCGATCTCGCGCGAGGGCTTCGGTAAATCGCGCAGCGGCACTTGCTGCGCGGTGACAGAGACAAACGGCGCGGCAAGCAGCAGAGCAATTCGGAATGAACGCATATGCACAGCGTAGTTCCCAGTGAAATGGTTGTGTCCGGGCGTACGCATACACCTGGACGACAGTTTCGGCGCGTCCCTTGCCGGGCAACGCCCGACGTCTAGTTTAAGCCGTCACCTCTCCCTGCCCCTCCCGCACGCGCACACCTGGCACGGGCACCCGCGCGAGTAGCTCAGTTGGATAGAGCGTCGGCCTCCGGAGCCGAAGGTCGTGGGTTCGAGTCCCGCCTCGCGCATCCCCCATTCTCGTCGTGGACACGTCCGCACTTAAGCGACTCCCTCCGACGGAGCTGCTCGCACTCGCCGACAGTCTCGAACTGAACGGCACGTCCGGCGCCGCCAAACAGGAACTCATACTCGGCATCAGCCGGGCACTCCTGTCGCGCGGCGAAGAACTGCGCGCGGACGGTACGCTCGAGATTCTTCCCGAAGGCTACGCGTTCCTGCGGACACCGGAGTGGAGTTATCTCGCCGGCCCAGACGACGTGTACATCTCGCCCTCGCAGATCAAACGCTTCGGCCTGCGCACTGGCGACACCGTCGTCGGTCTCGTGCGCCCGCCAAAGCCGTGGGAACGATATCTCTCGATGGCGCGCCTCGAGCAACTCAACGGCGCCGACATCGAGACCGCGCAGCAGCGCGGCGAGTTCGAGACGTTGCGCGCGAGATACCCGGATGAACGGCTGCGCCTCGAGTCGAAGAGCGGCGGACTCTCGATGCGTGTTGTCGATTTGTTCGCACCGATCGGCAAGGGACAGCGCGGGCTCATCGTCGCACCGCCACGCGCGGGCAAAACCATTTTGCTGCAGCAAATCGCGAACTCCATCGTCGAGAATCACCCCGAGGTGTTTCTCATCATCCTGTTGATCGACGAGCGGCCCGAGGAAGTCACGGACATGCGCGCGAGCGTGCCCAGCGCCGAAGTGATCAGCTCGACGTTCGACGAAGTCGCGGCGCGGCATGTGCTCGTGACGGAAATGGTCGGCGAAAAAGCGAAACGACTCGTCGAGGCTGGACGCGACGTCGTCATCTTGCTCGACTCGATCACGCGCATGGCCCGCGCGCACAACACCGTACTGCCGAACAACGGCCGCATTCTCTCGGGCGGTGTAGACGCACGTGCCATGGCGAAGCCCAAGCGATTCTTCGGCGCGGCACGCAAGATCGATGGCGGCGGCTCGCTCAGCATCATCGGAACGGCGCTCGTAGACACGGGGTCACGTATGGACGAAGTGATCTTCGAAGAATTCAAAGGCACGGGCAACATGGAGCTCGTCCTCAGCCGCGATCTCGCAAACAAGCGTATCTGGCCCGCGATCGACATCTTCAAATCCGGAACGCGTAAAGAAGAACTGTTGTTGTCGCAGGAAGAAATGAATCGCACGCATTTGTTGCGCACGTATCTCAGCGGCATGCCCGAGGAAGAAGCGATGCCGTTCCTTCTCCGGCACATGGCAGGAACCGCCACGAACAAAGAGTTCTTTCGGGCAATGGCCGAGGGAGCGTGATGCGTGTCATGGCGATCGATCTCGGAGAGAAACGCATCGGATTGGCGGTGAGCGATCCCAGCGGAATTATCGCGTCGCCCGCCGGGTTCATTACGCGGCGCACCGGAAAGAAAATCCCCGTCGCGCCCCTGATCGCGAAGTCCGACGAACTCGGCGTAGAGTCATTTGTCGTTGGATTGCCGCTCGACGGCGACGGCAACGACACGCCGCGTGCAATCGATGCGCGCTGGCTCGCCGCGGAACTCGAGCGGCGTAGCGGAAAACCGGCACGACTCGTCGACGAGCGCTTCACCACCGCGAAAGCGCGCCGCGCAATCCGCGAAATGGGCGGATCTGCACGCGAACGTCGTGGCGACGTCGATGCGCTGGCGGCCACTGTCCTGCTGCAGCATGCCCTCGACGCGACGCCGTAGGCCTGCGCGCACGCGCAACGATCACCCGGCACGCGCACGTCTCTCGCGCGTGCTCGCGCTCGTGTTCACCGGCGTGGTGTTGCTCTCCGTGGTCATGTGGTTCACGCGAACACCAAGCGACGACCAACCGCCGGTGCGACTACTTATTCCGCGAGGTGCATCGTTCCGCGAAGCCGCCGAGTCGCTTGCGGCGCATCAGCTGATTCGGTACCCGCGCGTGTTTTCCACGTATGCGTCGATGCGCGGGCGCGATCGCACGATCCGCGCGGGGACCTATACGATTGCGCGCGGCCAGGGGTGGGACGAACTCATTCACACGCTGCACACCGGCCGTGGCGCCGTGGCGATCGTGACGATCGTCGAGGGCTGGTCATTGCGAACGATCGTACCGCACCTCGCTGAAGCGCTGTTGATTCCCGTCGATTCGGTGAATGCAGCAGTGCGCGACATGAGCATTCGAACGCGCTTGAAGATTCCCACCACGACGCTCGAGGGCTACCTCTTCCCCGACACGTACGAGTTCGCCGTCGGATCGACGGCCCGACAGGTCATCGCAGTTCTGGTGGCGCGATTCGAACGCGCGTGGAAACCGGAGTGGGATGCGCGTCTGATTGCACTGCGGCGCACACGGCACGACATCGTGACGCTCGCATCCATTGTCGAGAAAGAAGTGCGCGTGTCATCCGAACGTCCGATTGTCGCCGGTGTGTATTGGAACCGGCTGCGCGCAAACATGTTCTTGCAAGCCGATCCAACCGTGCGCTATGCGGCCAACAAGTACACTGGCCGCGTGCTGTATTCGGATCTCAATGTGAAGTCACCTTACAACACATATCGCAACCCTGGACTGCCGCCCGGACCGATCGCATCACCTGGCGAAGCCGCGCTCGAAGCGACGATGAATCCTGCGCGGGTGCCGTACCGGTTCTTTGTCGCCGCACCCGATGGCCATCACGAATTCCGCCGCACGTTTGCCGAACACGCGATCGCCGTGCAGCAGATGCGCGCGCTGTTTCGCGCGGAAGAAACTCGCCGCGCGCGCGGTAGCGATACCGCCCGCGTTCGCATCGACACGACCAAGGACAGTGCAACCGCCACCGGACGCCGCGGCGGCACATAGTGGACCGCAATGCGCTCGTGGCATCGCTGCGTTTGATCGCCATCACTGACAACCTGCGCGACGGCATTGAGGGGCTGACCGCGCGCGCCGGAGCCGCAGTGCGCGGCGGCGCGACAATGGTGCAGCTCCGTCTCAAGGATGTCGACACCCGCGTGCTCGTCGAGGCGGCGCGCCGTCTCGTCGCTGAACTCGACGTCCCGGTGATCGTGAATGATCGCGTTGACGTGGCCATGGTCGCGGGCGCGGCAGGTGTACACGTCGGCGCGGACGACATGCCAGTCGATGCCGTTCGCCGGATCGCGCGTGCGGACTTTATTGTCGGCGCGTCGGTCGGCAATGCGGACGAAGCAGCGAATGCAGAGCGCGCGGATTACGCGGGCGTTGGACCCGTGTTTGCGACGGGATCGAAATCCGACGCGGGTGACGCAATCGGACCGGATGGTTTTGCACGGCTGCGTGCACTCGTCAGCATTCCGTGCGTCGGCATTGGTGGAATTTCTGCCGCCAACGCACGACGGGTCATTGACGCTGGAGCGATCGGGGTCGCCGTAATCTCCAGCGTTTTCGGCGCGAACGATGCGCATCGCGCGGCGCGCGAGCTTCGCGCTGCGTTGCCGACGTGAGCGACGACGCCGTCGTCGCGGCGCGGGGCGCGCAACGATGGGCCGCCGCGCATCCATGGATTTTTCGCTCCGACGTCACGCAACGACCTGACGGAAACGCGGGTGCCGTGCGCGTGCGCAATCATCGCGGCGACGTGACCGGATGGGCACTGTGGAGTCCGTCATCGGAAATCTCACTGCGGCTGCTCGATCGCAACGCTGACGCGCGGATCGATGCGGCATGGTGGTACGATCGCATCGCAGCTGCGATCACTCGACGCGCCGCGCTCGCGTCGACTACAAACGCGTGCCGTCTCGTGCACGGAGAGGCGGATGGTCTGCCGTCACTCGTCGTGGACCGATACGACCGATGGCTCGTCGTGCAATTGCTGAGCGCGGGTCTCGAACATTTCCGCGGCGCAATTGTGGATGCGCTCGTCGACTTGCTTCGCCCCGCCGGAATACTCGCGCGTAACGACGCTGCAGTGCGCGAACGCGAAGGACTCGCGCGCGGCGTCGAGCCACTCATGGGGATCGTCCCGAAAACGATCGAAATCCGCGAACACGATGTACGCTATTTGGCTGCGCCGCACGACGGTCAAAAAACTGGTGCGTTCCTCGATCAGCGGGAGAATCGCGTGCTCGCCGCGAGCGTCGCGCGCGGACGCGCGCTGGACTGCTTCTCCTATCACGGTTCGTTCGCCATGCACCTCGCACGCCGAGCGCAGCACGTGACCGGTGTCGATTCGTCCGCGGCGGCGATCGCTCGTGCCGCAGAGAATGCCACGCTCAACGGACTGACCAACGTCACGTGGCGCGAGGCTGACGTATTCGATTTCTTGCGCGCCGAAGAAGACGCGGGCGCACGGTACGACACAATCGTGCTGGACCCACCGGCGTTCGCGAAACGGAAGAGTGCCGTGGACGCTGCACTCAGCGGATATCACGACATCAACATGCGCGCGATTCGCCTGCTCGAGCCGGGCGGTCATCTGTTCACAGCGAGCTGCAGCTACCACGTGCACAAGCCGCTGTTCTGGGACATGCTCCGTGGCGCGGCCGCCGACGCGGGGCGCCGAGTGACACTGTTGTGCCTGACAGGCCAGCCATCAGATCATCCCGAAGTGCTGACGATTCCCGAGACGGGGTATCTCAAAGGCGCGCTCGTGCGCGTAGACTGACTTTCCGGCGTTGCCGAGCGAACGGCGGTTCGTCGTCATCGTGGACCGGTCCGCCTTGTCCCCTCTCCAGGCGTCCCTACATTGTCCGATCGCATGGGCTACACGGCGCGCGCGTCGCTCAAGCACGAGTACCAGGAATTCGTCGAACGCGAGATCGAGGAATACAAGGACCGCGTATCGCGGTCCGCGATTCTGAAAATCGCCGATGAAGCCGCGCAGCGTCTGCATGCGCAGGAGCAGGTAACGCTCAACGAGCTCGTGCTCTGGCTCGAGGTCGATCGCATTATCGCGGCCCGTCTGCGATTGCCGGCATACCAGACGTGGGCCCGTCAGCGGCGAAAACATCTGCAACAACTCCGGCGGCCTGAGACGTGGGGTTTGCGTCCCGACGCGCCGATCGTGCGCAATCTCCCGGCGAACTCGCACGCGCATGTGCTCGTCGCTCAGCCCGAGCAGGAAGGCGCGGCGTTGTTTCTGGCGGCGAATGGATGCACGGTCACTGCGGTGGAACCCGAGGCGGATGTGGTGCAGCGTGTGATGCTTGCAGCCGAACAACACGGGCTGACCGGTCGCGTGCAGCTCCTCAACGCAGACCTCAATGCGTTCGCGCCAAGCGCGCCGCTCGCCGCTGTCGTGTGCTCACCGCAGGCGTTCGCGGGCCTTTCGTCTGCGGAACGAGCGCGAGTCTTCGCCGTTCTGCAGAGCGCGACGGCGGATGGCGGCGTGCATCTCGTCGAAACGATTGTCGCGGGGAAAGCCGCGCTCGATCTCGACGAACTGCGCGCGTCGTACGCCGGCTGGAGCGTGTCGGTCGAAGCCGATCCCGGCACACGGCTACGGACGTTCGTCGCGCGAAAGGCCTAGGCCCCGCGTTTCATATCGACACTGCGACACGTGTCGTATCGCGACAAGCGATGGGTCGCGAAATGATCGCCGCTGCGGAAGTCATTGCGGCATCACGAGATGTGTTGCGATCAAAGGGTGGCATCCGTCGTGCTTAGGCCATATAGCCACCTATGCGAGCCAGAAACCCAGTTTCCCGCCCTCGTCGTCGGCGAGCCAGCCGGACGGAGACCATATATATGGATGCGAGCACCGACACAGTCGATGCAGGCGTCATCGGTATCGTGATTTCCATGGGACATCGCGAGGAGCCGCCGACCCGGTTCAGCGCCTACGTTTGGGGCCCGGCACCCGAAGCGGAGCCTGAGCCGAAGTCCAAGGTCGCGTAAACAAATCGGGGAGCGATGTAACGAGGGGCGGTTTCCTAACGGGAACCGCCCCTCGTTGCATCGCTCCCCGCGCTGCGGGCGAAAACACGAAAGCCGGCCCAAACAGAGCCGGCTTTCATGGCGACGAAAAACCGCTTAGCGCTTCTTCGCGCTCTTACGGCGACGACGGCGCGTGGTCTTCTTCGCGCCTTTCTTTGCCGCTTTCTTGCGTCTCTTTCTGGCAGCCATGGTGTAGCTCCTTGCAAGGAGGTTACATGTACTCGAACGCTCCCCCGGTGGAGCGTCGAGCATTTACCCGGCACACCCGCTGCCTACGGCGCGCGCCGGATTCGAACACGCAGTCAGGGACCGCGTGAAATCATCGACATCGACATCACTCGTTGCGAAGCGCGTACTGCGATGCTGCGCGCACTTACGCATGTATTTGTGAAACACATCACACGCGCACGTGATTCATGCGTCGCGGAAATAATGCATTGGTGTGTGAAGGGGGAGGCGACATCTCCCGCTGCGGCGACGTGAAGTGTCGCAACCGCAGCGGCCGTGGTGTGCAGGAATTCGCGTCGCAGAGCTGCCACGCAATACCCTCGGGTGATTGACACCCAGTTCGTCGCTGTGCGCGAATATAGGAACGCGCAATTCTACGCGCAATAGCACAACAACGTGTTTGTGCATTTCCTGGTTGCGCTGAAGACGCAGCATCAACCGTTGACGTCACCGATGTGCACGCGCACACACGATGCGTTTGCGCAATCATCCGCAACGTACGCTGCGATTCGCGTGCAGCATGTCGTCTTCTCGCCGTCCAACGTTCGGAGTTAGGATTGTGCACGATGAAAGCGCTCGTGAAACAGAAAGCCGCGCGCGGTTTCGTGCTCACCGATGTTCCGACGCCGGAGATACGCGACGACGAAGTGTTGATTCGCGTGCATCGCGCCGGCGTGTGCGGAACGGACGTCCACATCTATGAATGGGATGCATGGGCGAGCGGCAGATGCCGGCCTCCGTTTGTTGTCGGCCACGAATTTGCCGGCGATGTCGTGCGCATCGGGCCCTTGGTTACCGACGTACGTGTTGGCGATCGCGTGACCGCCGAAGGTCACATCGTTCCAGAGTTGTCGTACTTCAGTCGCACCGGTCAAGCGCACGTCGATCCGGCTACAAAGATCATCGGCGTAGACCGCGACGGTTGCTTTGCGGAATTCATCGCGATGCCCGCGCGCAATGTGTGGCACCTCGACGACGACATCAGCTATGAGATCGGCGGCATTCACGACCCGATGGGCAACGCGTTCCACACCGCGCTCACCGCACCGATTCCGGGTGGTGTCGTGCTCGTCACGGGGTGCGGTCCGATCGGATGTTTTGCGGTTGGCATCGCGCGCGCGGCCGGCGCGTCACGTGTGATTGCAACGGATCCGAATCCGAAGCGGCTCGCACTGGCACGCGCGATGGGCGCGCACGATGCGGTGACTCCGGACGCCGCCCCCGACGCCGTTGCACGCGCGTCGCGCGGACTTGGCGCCGATGTCGTGCTGGAAATGGCGGGTGTACCGAGCGCCGTTCACCAGGCGTTCGCGTTGGTGCGGCCCGCGGGACGCGTACAACTGCTCGGCATTCCCGCGAAATCGATGGACATCAACCTCGCCACCGAGATCATCTTCAAGGGCATTACGGTGTACGGAGTCGTCGGCCGCCGGATGTACGATACATGGCTGCAGATGACGCAGTTCTTGCGCGCGAAAACGTTCGACCCGACGCCCGTGATCACGCACCGCGTTCCGATGGAATCGTTCGATGAAGCAATGGAGCTCATCCGAAGCGGTGACGCCGGAAAGGTCGTGTTCGAGATTGCGTGATGCCGAACAAGAGTCTTGACGCCGCACTCAGCGCCGAACTGCAGGCGCTGCGAGACGCGAAAACCTACAAGCACCTGCTACGGCTCGAGTCCCCACAGTCCGCGCGCGTGCGCATGCGCGACAAGGGCGACGTGCTGGTGCTCTCATCCAACAACTACCTCGGCCTGTGCGACGAACCGTCGGTCGTCGAGGCCGGCATTGAAGGACTGAGGAAGTACGGCGCCGGTACGGCGAGTGTGCGTTTCATCTGCGGTACGTTCGACATACACGACGAGCTCGAGCGCGCACTCGCGCGACTCGTTGGAACACCAGCATCGTTGTCGTTCGTGTCGTGCTGGACTGCGAACGAGGCGCTGACCGCGTCGATCGTCCAGGAAGGCGATTTCGTCGTCTCCGATGAACTCAACCACGCGTCGATCATCGATTCGATGCGCCTCGCCAAAGCCATCACGAAGTGCACCACCGCGGTCTATCCGCACGGCAACATCGATGCGCTCCGTGAACGTCTCACGGCGAACAAGAGCGCGCGGCGTCGCGTGATCTGGACGGACGGCGTGTTTTCAATGGAAGGCGCGGTAGCGAAGCTGCCCGACTTGATCCAGACGGCGCGCGATTTCGATGCAGTGCTCGTGATGGACGATTCGCATTCGACTGGCGTGCTCGGCGCAACGGGGCGCGGCACCGCCGAACATTTCGGCGTCGTCGGCGAAGTTGACATCATCACGTCCACGCTCGGCAAAGCACTCGGCGGCGCCGCGGGTGGATTCGTGGCCGGACCAGAGAGTTTGTGCGATGTGCTCACACAGCGTTCGCGCCCGCAGTTGTTTTCGAACGCGCTGCCACCGACCGTGGCCATGAGCGCGCTGGCCGCGGTGCGCTACATGGAAGCGCACCCCGAGCGCGTCAAGAAACTCCACGACAACACCGCGTACTTCCGCGCGGCGATTACCGAAGCGGGTTTCAATCCGATTCCCGGCGTGACCCCAATCGTGCCGATCATCATCGGCGAGACAGCGGACGCCATTCGCATGAGCGATTTGCTGTTGCGCGAAGGCGTGTTCGTAACCGGATTCGGTTTTCCTGTTGTCCCAAAGGGTACGGCGCGCGTTCGATGTCAGATTTCCGCGGCACACTCGCGTGCCGATCTCGATTTCGCGATCGACGCTTTCAAGCGCGCGGGAGCAAAGGCCGGCATCCTCCGCTAACCCGCTCGGTTACGCATACACGTCGATTTCGACTTCCACGCGCTTCCAGCTCTCGGTGTCTGCACCGGCAACGCGTGTGACCGTCGCGCCGACGCGGCCTCCCTCCAGCATCCACGGCGCGAGCCACGCGGCGACCTGAGTCGGAAGGTGGCCGATCACGTCACCGCCGGCCGCGTGGGCCCAAACCGCGAGCGGACTTGCTCCCGGGGGATCAGGAACGAGGATGAGTTTGTCCCCCACGGCCCGACGCGCCACGACCGAGGACCGGTCACCGAATACGGTGCCGTGGAGGTACGCTCGGACCCGCATACCATAGAAACAAGCCCGGCGCGGCGGGCAACACCACAGTGGGGCAGTCTTCCGTGACGCGCTCTCCCCTGTCCTCGTCCCTTTCGTGAGTCTCCGTGCCCCCGGTACGGAGGCGCATGGCATGTCATAGTCACGCACACCGCGAGATCGTGGCGCCATGGGGATTCATACGACAACGAGGGTTCCGCGTATGCGCTGCACTCGCCTCCTGCGTGTCTCGGTTCTATTCGGACTTCTGTCCGCGCCATCCATGGCGACGGCGCAGGAACAGAGCCCGTTCACGAATTCATGGTTCTGGGGCGCCAAAGGCGGCCTGCTGGTCATGCACACGGAAATCGGTCAGACGAACGCGCCGATGATCGGTGCGGAATGGCTGATCACGCGCTCGAAGTGGGGGCTCTACATCGGGCTCGATCAATCGTATTTCGACGCGGTCTCCACCGTCGCCGATGCGCCGACGACCGGCATTACGCGTCGCGTCGACATTCGCGACATGCGTCGCGCCACGGCGGCGATGTACTTCTTCCCGCGTGAATTCATCACGATCCGGCCGTATGCCGGCATCGGCGTTTCCCTCAACTACATCGTGCGCGCGGCGTCGCAGAGCAACACGTTCAGCACGCCCACCGCGCGCGACACAGTGCTGGCGCGAATCGAAGACGCGAAGACACGCGCATCGATCCTGACCACGCTCGGCCTGCAATGGAAGATGGGTAAGCTTGCGCCGTTCGTTCAGGGCACCGTCATGCCGACGAAAGGCAACACCGGGTTCTTCCTCAACGGCGAGACCTTCTCGTACTTCATCGAGGCCGGATTGCGCTACAACTTCGGCAGCGCGATCGAGGTGTTTCGCTAGTCGACGGCAACCCACCGCAGCGGCCACGATACCGCTTTGGTGATACCGATTCGCGGCGTGCATCGTACGCTCGCATCGTCAACAGCGCGACCTGAGAGAATTCGGAGCGGACCTCGCAAGAGGTCCGCTCTGTTTTTGCGCCCATCGATCGCGAATGCCTGACAGAGCTTCGCTGGACCATCGCAGAGGTGCGCATCGCGGCGCGCGCGCGGACGGCGACGCCGCATTGCATCGATGCCTTCGATCGGCTGCACCGCGCGAATCAACACAGCGCTCGGCTCGCCCTCGCGGCGCGTGACCGCGTTGACCAACCAGTGCATGCCGTAGGTGAAGTACACGTACGCGGTGCCCGGCGGACCGTAGAGCGGGTCGGTCCGCGGCGTTCGCCCGGCGGCGGCGTGGCACGCCGGGTCGTGCTCGCCTAGGTACGCCTCTGTTTCGACGATACGTCCGCGCAGGCGACCGCCGTGCACGCGATGCTCGAGAATCATGCCGAGTAATTCGCGCGCGACGATTTCCGTGTCGCGATTGTAGAAAGATCGCGGCAGCGGCTTGAGCGCCGCTGCTCGCATCAGCTTCCCTTCGCGGCCTTCTTTCGCCCGGATCTCCGGCGCGCCGGCGCTTTCTCAGTCACCGGTTCCGCGACGTCGAGTTCAACTACTCCCACGCTCAGCAAGTCGGCCGGAGGCGCACCAGCTTTGCTGCGGCCAGGACGACGTCCCGTCATCGACCGCACGCGCGGCGCTGCGGGCGCTGTTGCAGCCGCGGGTGCGGCGCTCGCGAGCTGATCCATCACTGGCGCTTCGTGCGCGGCCACTGCCACATCGTACCCGTTGCCGTGTTTACGCAGGTCGATCGCGCCCGCATCGTGCGCGTCCCGCAGGATGCGCGTAAAGAATCGGTCGTTCAGGCTTTCGCTGTCACGACCGAGCAATTCGAACGCGCGCTGGCGCACGGCGTGCGATGGCGCAGGCGTGTCCCCCGTAACGAGATCCGCGACAGCGCGCTTGACCAGTGACAACGCTTCGTCGCGCGACAGCCGCTCGCCGCTATTGCCGATATGGTCAGGCGTCGCGACCTCGGCCGGAGTCGCGTCGGTCGCAGGTGCCGCTTGTCCGTCGCGCGGCGTTTCTGCGCGATCGCGCCCGCCACGTCCGCGGCCGCCTCGGCGTC
>DATELA010000082.1:0-24017 GCA_035277145.1 Gemmatimonadaceae bacterium
ACCCGCAAGGGCGCGCCGAGCGGATCTGGATTCTCGGCACGACCGCGGGCAATCAGACGGTGACTGCGTCAGTCTCGGGTGTGTCGATCTCGAAGACCATCAACGCGTTGGCGCGCACGTCGTGCGGATTCAGCTCGTCGCAAGCGTTTCACGCGTTCCCACCGCGCGACACGCTCCGGTTTCAACCGACGACCCGGACAGTCAGGGTGGCCGTGTTGTTCATCGACTTTCCTGATCTCGCCGGCACGCGCACGGTCGCACAAATGATGAGCGATATCGTGAACCCCGCAGCGGCGATGCTTTCCGGAACGACGTACGGCAAGCTGCAGCTGCAACTCGTCGCGACGTCCGGCTGGATGCGAATGCCGGAAAGTGCAAACGATTTGCGGTGGACGGACGGCAAGATGACGCACCTCGATTACATCAACACCGTGATCGCGCGCCACGACGGGGTCTTCGATTTTTCCACGATCGACGTGGTCTGGATTTTCCGTTCGTCGAGATTCGATCCGCAGATCAGCTCTGGCACGGCAACATTCTTCAAGGGATCGAACGTGATTCCGCCGCGCGACGGCCGCGAAATGAAAAGCTTCGTCACGTTCGGCTCTGACGTCCATCTCATGAACGTGTACACGTACTGGCCCGTGTACGGCCGCAACGTGGTGGCGCACGAGATGGGTCACGTCTACGGACTGCCGGACCTGTACGCGTACCAATCCGCGCCGGGTGAAAACGGATTGCGTTTCAGCGGTGGCTGGTCGTTCATGGGCTGGGTCGCACCGGCAACGTCGTGGACCGCGGCGGAACGCTTGTATGTCGGCGCGTTGACCGACAACGATCTACTGTGCCCGCCGAGCGAGCCATTCACGGCACAAGTGACGATGACGCAGATCGCGATGACGACTGGGGTGCGCGCGATCGGGCTGCGGTCGACAGCGACGCGCATGACTTTCATCGAGTCGCGCATTGCCGTACTCCAGGACGCGAACGCGTGTCAGCTGGGCGTGCTGGTGTACGACGTGAACGGCGCTGAGACGTTGGGGAACGGACCAATCAGAGTGCGGGAGATTCGCCCGAGCGCCGCGGGTGCGCAAATGGATGAATGCGGGGTGAAATGGAACGCACCCGCGAGGAGCGGCGACGTGTTCGAATTGGGAGATCCGAACGTCGAAGTGCAAATCCTCTCGATCATCGCGCCGACCGGGGAGGCACGGATCAAGATTACGCGGCGCTGAGCGTCAGTGTCGATCGAGACGCTCCGCGTCCCAGCGCGCGCCTACGTGTGCGAAGTAGTGCGCGATGGCGTCGTCGACGCGACCGGCTGCAATCATTAGATGTACGTCGCGCGCATCGTCGGGCCACAGCGCGTGATCGCACCGCTCGGCCACATAGCGCAGCAACTGCTGGGTGACGTTCGCTGCGTTCGGGGCCGCCGCGACGAAGCGCACGCCGTCTTCGGCGTGCACAACCGCGGTGTACAGTTTTTCGGTGATGACTGCGTCAGTCATGGCGCCACCTACATCGGTTTGATGACCATCACTGCCGCGACGGCCATCATCAGCACTAGATACATCGTGGACGCGTTGCGCAGCCTCGACCCCGCAACAGCGATCTGAGTTTCGTTGCTCGCCGCGACCGCTTTGCCGAATGCGATCGCGAGCGGCCGCAGCAACAGCGGCCCCGCGACGAAGTGCACGATCATCCCGGCGAAGCCGAGGCTGATCCAGAGCGATTTGAATCCGAGGCCGCTCACGGAAACCATCGCGATGCCGGTGAGGAGCACGAGACCGGATGACGGTCCGCCGATGGTCGGACCGAACCGCGCAGTGAACGGAAGGAGTTTGCCGAGCGCGGTGAGGTCTTTGGCGCGCATGATTTGCGCGGTGATGATGGTGATGGCAGCGCCGCCACCGAGCCACAAAACAACGGACAGCACGTGCACTACCTTGAGGGCGCCGTAGAGTCCCATAACCGCTCCGAGCCGGGGTTCCTTGTTTTATACTCCGTGTATAACGACATTATACGCGCTGTCAAATGAATTTGTGTCAACGAGGGATGGGCCGTGACGCCGCGTCCGTATAACCCGCACCAGCGCCAGCAGGCCGTGGACGCGGGGCGCGAGCGCGTGCTCGGTGCTGCGCGCGAAGTGCTGCGCCTGGACGACGTGGCGTCGTTCTCACTCGATGCCGTCGCAAAACGCGCCGGCGTCACGCGCATGACGCTCTACAATCAGTTCGGTTCGCGCGCGGGACTGCTTGGTGAACTGTTCGATACGCTCATCGAGCGCGATGCGTTCTCGAAGATGCCGTCGGTCTTTGCGCAGAAAGACATCGGTGCCGCGTTCGACGCATTCGTCGGCATACTCGGCAAGTTCTATTCGGACAATCGTGCCGTGATGATCTCCTTGAGTGGAGTTGCGGGGACGGATCCCGATCTCGCCGAAGCGATGCGGAGCCGGCACGAACGGCGCCGCATCGGGATCGAGGGAATCATCAGGAAAATGGGTACGAAGCTGGCGCCGAGCGTTGCCGCGTCAGAGTTGGTGACAACGCTCGACACGCTGCTCAACTTCGCGACCTTCAACGCGATTGCCGGTCCTGATCGTGCGCCGAGTGCGGTGGTGCCGCATATGCGCCGTCTCATTCGCGGCGTGCTGGGGTTGTCGGTCGCGAAGTCGAGGACGAGGAAGCGTTAGCGTTGCTGTCGTTGCAAATAGTTGGCGAGGTTTTCGAGTGTGCGCTGGGTGCCGTCAGCGACGCCAATGCGCAGCATCTGATCACGATCGGCTTTCGTTTCGCACGCGATGGTCATCGTGAGTGTGGTGACCCCATCGCGCTCGCGGAACTCGAGCGTGCCC
This sequence comes from Gemmatimonadaceae bacterium, assembly GCA_035277145.1. Lineage (GTDB taxonomy): Bacteria > Gemmatimonadota > Gemmatimonadetes > Gemmatimonadales > Gemmatimonadaceae > DASRAP01. The sequence continues at coordinate 2,858 of DATELA010000082.1, forward strand.
GTGCGTTCTCCTCCGGATTGGGTGGGCGTCGCGAACACGATGCGATCGGGTCGCTTGATCTCGCGGTACACGCCGCCAAACGTGTGCCCACGCTCCCCGGCATGGACGAACCGGAATGCACCCTCGGTGCGCAGATCGATTTCGCATTGGTCGAGCGCGTGACCATCGGGATCCCACCAGTGTGCGACGTGTTCTGGTTTCGTCCAGGCTTCGAACACAAGTGAGCGAGGCGCGCGAAACGCGCGCGTGATGACGATTTCGAGATCGGTCGGCGTCGAGACAGTTGCTTCGCTCGAGCGGACTTTGGGTTCAGCGTTTGGGGCGGGCACGGGGTTTCTCCTTTTTTTGGAGCGTGTCGAGGTACTGGTCGAGTTGGGAGAAGCGTCTCTCCCAGCGTCGCCGGTAGGTCTCGAGCCACTGATCGATTTGCTTGAGCGGTGTAGCGACGAGTGTTCGCGGTCGGCGTTGTGCGTCGCGTCCGGGCGCTACGAGTCCGGCGCGCTCGAGCACTTTGAGGTGCTTGGAGATGGTGGGCTGCGCGAGTTCGAACGGGCGCATGAGTTCTGAGACGTCGGCGTCTCCCGTTGCGAGGCGCGCGAGCATGGCGCGACGCGTAGGGTCGGCGAGCGCAGCGAACGTCGCGCTGAGTTGGTCTTGTTCGATTGCCATGGAGCTATATTACCAAATAGCAATCTACAGGTCAAGTGGGCCCGGGGATCGGATAGCGGTGCCGGCGGCTTGTGGCGGAGCCCCGCGCCATCTACTTTGTAATACGAAGTACTTGGCGTAACCCACCGGAGTACCTATGCCCGACCGGCTCCCCAGTCTCATCGTGCTCGTTGGCTTCTGGATTCCGCCCGCGCTGGCCGGTGTCGCCGCGGCGGCTCGGATGCGGGGGAACGCTGCAGCTCCGACGGCTCCCAAGGCCATGTACGCCGTGCTTGCGAGCTTCGTGCTTGGCTATTCGGCGCTGTGGTTCCTGTTCAACCTGACGGCCATCCCACCGTATATCCCGGGTTCGACGATGGACCCGACGTACGCCCCGCCGCACGCAGCCGCGTGGCTCGCGGCTATTACGAGTGTGTTGGTGCTGCCAGGCAGCGCAGTGGCATGCGCGCTAGGGTACCGTTGGGTACGGAAGCACGAACTCGCGAAGTCTCACTGACGACGGACGACTGGACTGACTCTGCGAGGCGGCTGCGCATGATGAACTTCACCATGGCAGGATGCTAACGCTTGGCCGCGTGATACGCTTCGCGCACCAACGCACGCAGCGGCGCATCGATGTCGCCCGGCGACTCGAGGCGGAAATGCAATCCGAATCCAAGCCGGCCGTAGTCCTCCGTTCGCCGCAACCGCGGATGCTCGGCGCGCCGTCGCATCCAAAGATTGGCGTCGAGATATGCAGTGCGCACAACCGCACCCGCAAATCGCACGCGCGTCTGAATGACAATGCGCGTTTTCTGCGCGTACGCATGGACCGGTCCACACGCGCGCACCACCGCAAGCCAGCGATCCCACGTTTCCTTGCGTGCGCGTGGCTTTCCCCGAAAATGTTCGGCGAGCGATACGCGAACGCACGAGTGCCACAGGTTCTTCGTCACGAACCGGTGTCCACACTTCGGGCATTTCCACAGTGGGCGCGTCACCGGCATGAAGTCTACGCGGGTGCGCGACGCCGTCGCGCAATGACAAAAAGGACTGATGCAAACAGCGGAATGCCCAGAAGTCCGAGAACAAACAGCGGCGCGTAACGCGTGAAGGCCCACAGCATCGTCGCCCAAAACACAGGATTCGACGTCGGGTAGGGAATCAGCCAGAACTTCCCTGGTGCGATCAGCGTGTCAACCGCGAGTGCGAGCACCATCGCGGCGAACGTCAGCAACCAGTACTTACCCGGGTTCCGGCGGATCCACGTGAGCATCGTGCGAATCAGTTACGCACGAACGCGACCGAAAAACAATACGTAGCCGTTCACATCCTGAACCTCGAATCCGCGCAACCCGTCCGTTGTGTCACTGATCGGCTCGAAAAACGTGACGCCGCGTGACGCAAACTCCGCCGCGAGCGCATCGGGGTCGGGCGTGTTCACGTACGCATCCCAGCGCGCGATGCCTTGCTTGATGTTGCGCGTGTAATTCGGGACCGGCGCGACGCCGACGTCCTTGAACAGGAACATCGCCGCACCGCGCTGCACGATGCCGAAGAAGATGTCGTTCGGCTCCGGTCCCTCGAACGTGACGTCAAAGCCGAGCTTACCGCAATAGAACGCGAGCGTCTCGGGGACGTTCTTCGCGATGAACAGCGGACCGATGCCGGTGAGTTGAGGCTTCGTCATTCGCGGGGCGTACCGGTTGGGAACGAACGGTTCCACCGCATTGTGTCTCTAACGTCTAGTGAACCGCAAGCCACCACATTCCGTCCATCCACGATGACATCACAACTTGCGCGCGCACTCCTGGCCGGTCTCGTGGCTGCGGCAACGGCAGCCGGCACTGGCGCGCAATCCACAGCCGCAAGTGCACCAGTCTTTCCCGGCGCCGAATGGGAGCGCATCGCGCGGCCGGAGTCCGTTGGGTGGTCGGCCACGGGACTCGACAGCGTTCGCGCCAAGCTCGCGAAACTCCTCACCACCGCCTTCATGGCCATCGTCGGTGGACGCGTGCTCATGCAATACGGCGACGTGCAGCGCGTCAGCTATCTCGCGAGTGCGCGCAAGAGCGTCCTGTCGATGCTGTACGGGATCTACCACGATCGCGGCAAGATCGATCTCAACAAGACCCTCGCGCAGCTCGGCATCGACGACGTCGGCGGACTCACAGCACAAGAAAAAGAAGCAACCGCGCTCGATCTCATTCGCGCACGATCCGGCGTGTACCACGCTGCGTCGAATCCCGGTGACAATCTCGCCAGCGCGCCGCCGCGCGGATCCCAGAAACACGGCGCGTACTTCCTCTACAGCAACTGGGACTTCAACGCACTCGGCACCATCTTCGAAAGACAAACCGGCGTCGACATCTACGACGCGCTGCAGCGCGATCTCGCCGAACCACTCGGCATGCGCGACTTCAATCGTGCAACGCAGCAGAAGATGGGCGACCTCTCGTTGTCCGTGCATCCCGCGTATCACATGTGGCTGTCGACGCGCGACATGGCGCGGCTCGGGTATCTCATGCTGCGCCGCGGAAACTGGAACGGTCGCCAGATCATTTCCGAATCGTGGGTGCGCGAAAGCACGCGCACGCAAACGCCGCGTGTCGAGATGAATCCGGCGTCCGTACGCAATGGTGTGTTCGGGTACGGCTACTTGTGGTGGGTCTTTGATAAGCCCAACATGCCGCCGGACATCGCCGGTGCGTACACGGCGCTCGGCGCGTTTGGTCAGATGATTCTTGTTGTGCCGAATCTCGATCTCGTCGTTGTGCACAAGACCGCGCCAGAATCTGGAGACGTGAGCGAGGTGCAGTTCTTCGACGTCGTCGAATCGCTGCTCGGTGCGCGGACCAAGCGCATTCCGTAGGCCGAAACGGTTCGCCCCGAAATGCTGTCTATGGTTACAACGACGTCCACGGATGCAATCCGATGCGTAATGCACTTGCACTGCCTGCTCTGCTTGTCGGCCTGAATGTCTCTGCACTCGCGGCCCAATCGATCGACCCGCGCACCGTTCTGAAGACGGTGTTCTCCGAAAACGTCGAGAAAGAGATGGCTCTGTCGGCGGCACCCGAGCACCTGCGCGCAGGCGCGACGGTGTATGTGTTTCGCGCGAGTGGTTACGCGAAAGTGCAAACCGGCACCAATGGTTTTACGTGCTTCGTCAATCGCGACGGATTCTTCTATAACAGTGCAGCGTTCAAGCCGACGTGCTGGGACGCCGAAGGCGCGACGAGTTATGTACCGGTGATGTTGCGTGTGGGTGAATTGCTCGCCGCAGGCAAATTGCTCGATGAGATTCGCACGGATATCGACGCCGGATTCAAAGGCGGCAAATACAATCGTCCGAAGCGCACTGGCGTTGCGTACATGCTAGCGGGCGACGTCAACCTCGACACGAGCACCGGGAAGATTCTCAGTCAGGCGTACCCGTCGCATTACATGATCTATGCGCCCGGCGTGACGAACGGAGACCTTGGCTATTCACGCGAGGCAGCGCAAGCGAATGCAACGCTGCCGTTCATCTTTCGTTCTGGTGCCGGTGGCGGCGAACTCAGTTACCTGATCATCGCACCGCAGCATCGCTAGGCGACATCGCTATCGAGCAGGAATCATTCGCACGAGGCTCACGAATCCATCGGCGTCGGTTTCCGTCGCCCAGACTGTCGTGCGCGAACCGGTGTGCAGTCGCATGTTCTTCCGCGGCATCCGGACATTCGGAAGTTGTGTGCCGGTCGCGTCGATGACCACGTACTCATCGGGGCCTTCGTTCGGTCCGGCCTTGCGCAGCCACACGCTTCCGTCGAGGCCGAGTGTTACTTCGCGGAACGGGCCGATGGTGGTCGGCATTCGCTCGTGCACCATCTTGATCAATTCGGCGTTGTCGTCCGGATTCGTTCCGCGATTGATGCTGGAATCGCTGCGCCGCAGCGCGCTGTCACGCATGCGCGACGTTATCGGTTCGGGCGTGTACGCGTAACTCTTCGCGTACACCTGCTCGCCGTTGGTGCGCGTGACAGTCACGGTGAACGTTCCCGCGGTACCGGTGACGGTGTTCGTGACAAAGGCGACGCGATCGCTTCGTGGAGACTCGGTGAACAAGTTGGAGTGTCCGAACGGAACGTTTGCGGTGCGGCCGATCGGCTGATTGGGGCGCGAGATCATGACCGTTGCGCCGCCGGGTGGCAGCGTAGCGAGACGCCGCTCGACCGATCCGTCTTTCGCGAGCACGGCGTATCCGCTCTCGGTGGTTGTCCATGTTCTCGACTCGCGGCCATCGGGCAGTGTGATCGGCCTGCTCTCACCATAGTCGACGCGCGCCACAACGCGATCACCGTCGAGCACGGCCAGCGAGCGGTACGTCGTGACTGGTGGAACGATTGGCTGCCACAAAAACATGCGCACGAACTTCATGTCCGGGCCGATGATCGTGTGTCGCCGCTGTCGCGAGTTGGTGACCCAGATGGAATCGCCGATGAGCCCGACCTGCAGTGGATAGTTCCGTCCTTGCACTGAACCAAATTCGCCGGGACCTTCGCCGCTGCGACCGAACGTTCCGGTGCGCTTGCCAGTGCTGTCGAAGAACACGAACTCGCCGCGGCCGTGATCGAAAAACGCGACGCGATTGCCGGGCAGCACGAGCGTCGTGAGTCCCTGACCCGTGATGTCTTCAGTGGCGCCGTCGATGCGCATGACATCGCGCAGTGTGGTGACGGATTGTGCGGCGGCGCTCTGTGTGAGCGCGAAGGCAACGGCGAGGGCGCGGACGTTCATGTCGACTCCGAGGAGGCTGGAGAGACTACGGCGCGCCAGCGCGGAACGTTATTGCTATTGCTTGTGGCGAAACGGAAGCCGAGCGCGTCGGTCAGGCAACACGAGTGCGAGCGCGCAGTCGCACCGTGACTCGGACGCCAAGCCGTTCGAGAAAATCGACGAGCGCGTCGATGCTGAACAGGTCGATGTGCCCGCGGACGAGATCGCTCACGCGAGGCTGCGTGATTCCGAGGAGTTTTGCGGCGCGCGTCTGAGTGAGCTTGCGCTCCTTGAGGAGTCGCCGAATCGCAATCATGAGGTCCGCGCGAATCAGCAGGTGCGCCGCTTCATCCGCGGGGAATCCGAGGTCCCGGAATACGTTACCCGAGCCGCGACGAATGCGCGTGACCATGTCTACGCGCCCTCTCGACTGCGCATGGCGATGGCGTACCGCGACCGCGCGAGCTGGATGTCGAGGCGTGCTGTCTGCTGAGACTTTTTCTGAAACGCGTGTAGCACGTAAATCGCCTCCCTGAATTTGGCGACGTATACGACGCGAAACGCACCCTCAGGCATGCGAACGCGAAGTTCATACGCACCCGGCCCGACACTGACCATCGATTTCCAACTGCGCGGTTGCCCACCCGACTGAAGCAAGCGCAGATCGAGGCCGACCTCTCGCCGGACCGAGTCGGGGAAACGACTGAGATCGGACCTGGACGAGCCGACCCAGAAGAGTGGCTTGCTGTCAGGCATGAGCATACAAAAGTTTGTATACCGAGGCAAGGCCGGTGATGATCACGGCCCACTATGCCATCCTGACCTCTCTTGTGTGCAACCATTTCGTCGCGTCCATCATCGTGGCAACGCGCGAAAAGCGGTTTCAGGCTTGTCGTTTCACCAAGGCATCGATCCGGATCGCCGCTTCACGCCTCAATCCAGGAAATCGATTGTGCGGCAGGTTTCTCGAGAAACAAATCCGCGAGTACTGGATCCCGCTCCACCGCATCGACAAACCGTTGGAAGTTGCCGAAGTCCAGCGTCCAGTATTCTCGATGCTGCGGTGGTGGCGTCAAACGAAACGCGAACTCACACACGACACCGCCCGCGGGTTCGAGCCCATCGTCACCCTGCTCAGGTCGAGCCAGGAGTTGTCGCACGAAGCGAAGCGTCGACCGTCCGTCATCATCCGTCGCAACCTGAACGCTCACGCCCGGGTCGGGAAACTCAGTCGTGTTCCGTGCGAACTCTTTGAACGCAAGCCACGCGCGCCACGGATCCACGGATTCCGGCGAGAGTCCGTGTGAGTTCAGGATCGCCACAAACGCGACAACAAGTTGGGGACCGTGCGTCGGCATTCGATTCTCATTGCTACTCGACTACTTGGTGGGGCGATGCGCGTGAAGGCGTTGCATTCGACGCGCAATACCGCACCTCACCCTGTCTTGTTCTTCTCATCCCAGAGCATCGGCTCCCACAACTCAACTTTGTTGCCGTCGAGATCCGCGATCCACGCAAACTTGCCGTTCTCGTGCGATTCGGGACCGCCGAGTATTTGCACGCCGGCCGCGCGGAGATTTGCGAGTAACGCGTCGAGGTCATCGACGCGATAGTTGATCATGAACGATGCGTCGCTTGGCGCGAACCATTTGGTGTCGCCCTTCGCGACGTGCCACGCGGTGACGCCTTTGTCTTCGGCGCGATCATCAGGCCAGCGCAACGCAGCGCCGCCCCATGGTTCGAGCGGCATGCCCAGATGTTTCTGATACCACGCAGCGAGCGCCTTGTGGTCGCCTTTGCTTTTGAAGAACACGCCGCCAATTCCAGTGACTTTCGCCATCACACTCTCCGTGCGTTATGCGCCACTACCGCGCAGTTGTTATCGCGCAACAAGTGATCGCGATAGGTCGCCGAATGTCTCTGCACTGCCGAACCTCAGCTCCACAGGTGGGATCCGTCTGCCCACGACGCGCTCGATGATGCCGGTCGCGAGCAACACAAAACTCGCGGATACGAGCGCGGGCGAAGCGCCAAGAGCGGCGCACAGTCCAGCGTACAATCCCAAATAGCTCGTCAACCCGGCCCGTCGTGCAAACGCGTTATTTCGCACCGACAAGACGGGCATGCGCGACCCGGCGAGCCGCTCGACCACTCGAATCAACTCATGGGCGTGCGCGGCATCCATTCTGTCGAATCGCGTCGAAGGCGCGATGTCACTCACCGGAATATCGGATTGCGCGAGCAGCGTCCGCATCGCGAAGAACATTCCGCTCGCATCGTCGGCGACTCCGGCGATGCGAAGCGGCGCAACGACTGGCACGGACACGTGCGGGGCAATGAAGTCGCAGAGATCGCCGAGTGTCTGCCGATTCTCCGGCGTCATCACGCGCAGATACGCATCGGTTGGGAGTGTCGTTCCGAACCAGTCATTCATCGCGGAGGGGAGCCGGCGCACGCTGATCAAATCGCAGGTTCCTCGCCACATTTCGATCGTGAGTTCGCGCGTCAACACCTCACCGGGATCGACTTCGAAATCGGTCGCGGCACGCACGAGATAGTCGTTCTGCAGAAACTGCAGAACGTCTGCTGGCGTCGCAGCGCGCGTCCGGAGCGCGTAGGTGCCTTTCATGAGGTCAATACAACACTACTGCAACGTCTCGGGGTTGTCTGCCGGCGCTGGCTCGCTCTCGGTTCCTGTTTCGCCCAACAACCAAGCGGCGATCGCCACGACGCTCGACTTCAGGAATCCCGCCGCGTCCACATCAAGAGGGAATACGCGTGTTGCGAAACTCGGCGCATAGCGCGCAAGCACCAACCCAACGCCGACTGAGAAAGCGAAGCTGCTCAACACGCGACCACCGATTCGCAGACTCGAATCGTCCTTTCTGCGACCGTAGGCCACGATAGCGACGGTGGCGAACGCCGAGATGCCAACCAGGCTGTATTCGAGCGGTACTCCGAGCGCTTGATTCACCGCGCCGGTCGCGAACCAAGCGGCTGCCATGCCGATGGTAGTGCCGACGTAGCGAAACGCAGCGCTCTGATCCCACAGTGCGCTGAGTCGCTGAACTGTTACTGCCGTAGCTCTACGCTGCATCAGCGAATTGATCGAGCCAACACGAGTCAGGGGACTTGCGGCGAAGGAACTGTCGCTGCACTTTGTATTACAGAGTAGTTTGTACAAGACATTTTCGGCGGTCGCCACCATGAACGTATCCGCTGCACGCCTCGTTGCCGCGATCCTCATCGCCGCCGCCGGTAGCTACGCCGGGATCATGCTGGCGCGCTTTGCCGAAGCCGACGACGCGCCGGGCGGGGTCGTGGCCGGCGGGCTCCTCATGCTCGGCTCCGTGGTGCTCGGCGCCGCCATCGCGCTCCGCGGCGCAAGTAAGCCCAAGGTCTAGCGGCGGGGCAGCCGCCCGGCGCGAGTTACAACCATTTTCGACCTGGGCGTGTCCCATCGTCTATCGATGGAAGGCACATGACCCAGAACTCCGAACTCCTCCCCGGCACCCTCGACCTGCTCGTGCTGCGCACCCTCATGCGCGAGCCCATGCACGGCTACGGAATCGCCCAGCGCGTCAAGGAACTCTCCAAGGACGTTCTGCAGGTCGGCGAGAGTTCATTGTATCCGTCGCTCCAGCGTCTGCTGCTCGATGGCTGCGTGAAGGCCGAATGGGGCGTGTCCGACAACAATCGGCGCGCGCGCTACTACACACTCACAGCCGCCGGACGGCGCCGACTCGAAGCAGAAGAGCAGGAGTTCGAACGCGTTGTCACCGCCATACGCGCCGTGCTGCGCTACGCATGATGGACACGCCCGCTCGTTTTCTGCGACGCCTTCGTCACTGGCTCCGATTCTCCGCGCGCCAGGACGACATCCGCGATGAAATCGAATTCCACACAGCGATGGTCGAGCGCGAACTGCTCGATCGCGGTTACTCACCCAATAGCGCGCGCTACGAAGCGCGGCGACGCATGGGGAACGCCACAATGATGCGAGAAGACGCGCGCGCCGTTTGGATCACGACGAAACTTGAAGCCGTCATGCAGGACGTGAAGTACGCGGTGCGCGCGCTGCGTCGCACACCAGCGCTCACTGCCGGCATCATGATCACGTTCGCACTCGGCATCGGCGTGTACTCCGCCGCGTTCTCGATGATCGACCGGCTGATGTTTCGTCCGCCACCATCGCTCATCGACCCGAGCTCAGTCCATCGCGTGCGCTTCTATCGCAACAACAACGAACGCGGCGAACAGGAGACTTGGGTACCGCACATCCGCTACGCCGAAATCGCGAGCAGCATTGCGCGGTTCTCGAATGTGGCCGCGTTTGCGAGCCAACCGATTGCGATCGGGAAAGGTGTAGCGATTCGTCGGGTCAACGCGGCGGAGGTGACGCCGTCCTTCTTCGGATTCTTCGACGCGACGCCCGCCGCAGGCCGGTATTTCATTGACGGCGAAAATCTGACACCCGCGGGCACGCCGGTTGTTGTGCTCAGCCACGCAATGTGGACGTCGGAGTATGGCGCGTCCCGAACAGCGCTCGGCCAACAACTCACCGTCGGCGGAGTCGATCACACGATCATCGGCGTTGCGCCAAAACACTTCGTCGGCGTCACACCTGATCAACCGCCCGCGATCTTCATTCCGCTCGCAAGCTATGGCGCAATGCGGGCGCCCGTTCGTTGGTACACGTCGTACGGCAACGGTATCGGCATACAAGTGCTCGTGCGACGAAAGCCGGATGTGAGCATCGACGCTGCGGACGCCGAGTTGTCGTTCGCATTCAACCGAAGTTGGCGCACGGAGATGGAGCAACGGCGTGGTGCGGGTGGCACCGCGCCGCCAAACATGAAGCTGCGCGCGATCGCATCGCCGCTACTTGCAGACCGCGGACCTCGGCGATCGGCAACGGGAACGATGGCGCTGTGGTTATCGGGCGTGTCGCTCATTGTGCTCGTCATTGCGTGCGCGAACGTCGCGAATCTTCTGCTTGCGCGCGCGTGGGATCGTCGTCGCGAAATGGCGGTGCGCGTGGCACTCGGCGTCGGACGTGCGCGACTCATTTCGCAGTTGCTCGTGGAATCACTCGCGCTCGCGATCGGCGGGGGCGCCGTCGGCCTTCTTGTAGGGCAAGTCGTGAACACGTTGGTGCGGTCTTCGCTCCTGCCCGATGCAGCGTCGACGAGCATACTCGGTGACGCGCGAACGATTCTCATTGCGGCTGCCGCGACGCTGACCATCGGACTCATCGCGGGACTCGCGCCGTTGCTGCAGGCGGGCCGAGTTGACCCGATGGAGTTTCTCCGATCGGGACGATCGCAGGCGGGGAGCGCACGCTCGGTCGTGCGTTCAACGTTGCTCATTACGCAAGTCACGCTCTCAGTCGCGTTGCTTGTCGGCGCTGGACTGTTCGTGCGCAGCTGGCAGCACGCGCGTGGCGTGCGGCTCGGCTTCGAACCGGACGCGGTGCTCAGTGTGAGTATGTCGTTCGGTGTGCCGCTCGATAGCGCGAGCGTCGTCTCGTTGCGCGAGCGACTCGTTGCGACGGCGAAGACGATGCCGGAGGTCACGCACGCGACGTTGCGCGAATCGATTCCGTTTGGTGGAATGTCGGGCTATCCCCTGCGCATCGCGGGCATCGATTCTGTCGATGCGCTTGGCCGTTTCGATATGAATGCAGTGGGCGCGGACTATTTCACTACGGTTGGTACGCGCATTGTGCGCGGACGCGGCATAGATGCCGGCGATGTGAATGGCGCAGCACCTGTTGCCGTTGTCTCTGCTGCAATGGCCGAACGCGTATGGCCCGGCAAAGATGCCATTGGTCAATGCATGGTGGTGGACGAAACGCCGGGCTGTCGTCAGGTCGTGGGCATCGCGGAGGACATCAAGACGCTCGGTCTCGCAGGCGAACAGGAGTACTACTATTACTTGCCGTCGCTGCAGTTTCGTCCGCAGGAAGGCGGCATCTTTGTACGCACGCGCGGCGATGCGCCGCGTTACGCGGAATCCGTGCGGCGCGCGTTGCAAGGTGAGATGCCGGCGAACTCGTACGTGACTGTTGCGCCGTTGTCGGACGGCATTGCGCGCCGCCGACGCTCATGGGACGCGGGCGCGAAGATCTTCACGGCATTGGGCGCGTTGTGCGCGATTCTCTCGGCCGTCGGTTTGTACAGCCTGCTTGCGAATGACGTCGCGCGCAGACGGCGCGAGCTTGGTGTGCGCATTGCACTGGGCGCAAATGCTGGTCGCGTGGCGAGCCGCGTTGCGATGCGCGGACTAGTGCTGACGTCCGTGGGTGCTGCGCTTGGTTGCGCGATTGCGGTCGCGAGCGCGAGGTGGGTGGGGCCGCTGTTGTTTCAGCAGTCGCCGCGTGATCCGATCGTGTACGGCGCGGTGGTGGCTGTCGTGTTGGTTGTCGCGCTTGCCGCGAGTTTCGTTCCTGCGCTGCGAGCGGCGAGTGCCGATCCGCGCGTGGCGTTGCAGGACGAGTAGGTACGCGCAGTCACGCGGTGCGCGGAGTACCAACCAAATACGCGACGTTCGCGCCGATGTTGTTTCGCAGCTTCCCCGCGGCCCAATCGTAGTCGCCATCGACGGAACGCGCGATCGAGAGAAGATCTTCGGGTTGATGCGTTCGCAGGCCGGAGATGCAGCCGTCCCACATCGTGTAGAGCGGGATGAGCGGAACAACGTAGGTGAGCAGCAGGCGCGACCATCGAAACGGCCGAAAGAACGGCGTGCACAACAGGAAAAGAATCGGATGCACGAGGAGGATGAGCGGGATGCCGAGTAACGGGCGAATGCCGCGTTCGCTGGCGTCGAACAGCGCGATGCCACGCCGCGCTGAGACGGCGTCGCGAAGAACCTCGCGCAGTGCGTCCGGAGCGAAGTGGTGCGCCGCGGAAAACATCGTGCGAAATCCTGCGAGATCGGCGGGAACTCGTGTTGCATCGATCGACATCGACTTGAATTCGATGCGTCCGTTTGTGCGTCGATGGAGCCACTGAAACGCCGGCACGTTTGGAAACCGGTCGGTGAGCGTAACGCGCAGGTCTTTTCCGATCGTCTCGGCAACGCGTGTGCGGAGTTGCTCGATTGGTCCGCCGCCACCCGAGCAGAGATCGATGATGCCGGTATCGCCGGTGTGCGCGAGTGCGCGACTGAGAATGGGTGCGACGCAATCGTAGAACTTCGTCGCGACGATGATGTGGCGGAGAAAGTCGAGGCCGCCGTCGCGGATGGGGGACGGGAGCCAGTCTGCGTCTTCGAATTCGAAAAGTTGACGACGCATGGTTCCTTCAAGGCGGAGATCCGCTACCAGCCGCGGCGCCCGTTGCGCCGCTTAAACTCCGTCCGCTCGAAGAAGGAACCACGCTCCCATATCAGGAGCGAATTCTCGGCGATTGGTTGCACGTCATCTGGGCGCAGACCCTGCGCTTCGACCCAGTCGCGCCAACGAGCTATCGAAAAGGACCACCACACCCACCACACGGCAGCACCGAGCAGGATCCGGAGCGACCACGTCGCGGGTACGCCCGCCACATACGTCCCAATCACTGCGGCCGCCGCGCCCAAAACCCCGATGCCGTTAACCAGTACGTGACCGCGGACAACCGCGTCTTTTGGCGTCATGCGAGAGAAGCTACGCGAAAACGGCGCTCCATGCGGGAACGGTATATCGCATCATTTTGCCGCGCGACGGCGTAACATGCACAGCACTCGCCCTCGCTCCCGCGAGCGGCTACACTAGAGCGTCTCGCCACCGAGTTCGGAGTTCCTTCATGCGTCGCACCATTTGTGCGGGCAGCATCCTGCAACTGTCCCTCGTCGCATCGATCGCGGCCGCGCAAAACGGTCCCGCGATGTCGCGCGACGAAGTCGCTGCGTTCGCGAAAGTGCACGTCGAAGTCACGCACGTGCGCGATTCGATCAACGCGCTCCTCGCCGCACCGCGCAACAAAACAAAAGACCAGCAACAATCCTTGCAGGACGCGCTGCAGAAGCGCGTCGCCGAAGTGCTGCACCACAACGGTATGAGCGACGCGGACTATCGGCGCAAAACGTATCTGCTCAGCTCCGAACTCGATCTTCGCAAAGCATTCGACTCCGTCGTCGCGAAACTCACCGGCGCTCCAACACCGGGTCAGGCACCGCCAACTCCGCCCGGTGGCGGACGCGGCGCACCAGTTCCAGTTCCGCCCGGCGCCGTCGGTACGCACATCGGACACGTGGTCAATCAGTTCGGCGACACCCCCGATGGCATGGGACTCCTGCCCGCCGCACTCGCTGAAGCACGCATCGCTGCGCAACACGCCGCACTCGCCGCGCGCGATCCGAGCAACCTCGGCAACATGCAGACGCACGCGGGCCACGTGATTCACGCGATCGATCCAACCATCGTCACGATGGGACCCGGCCGCGGCTACGGCATGAAGAAAGCCGCACTCGGCGCTGCCAATCACATCGAACTCGCTGCGAAAGCTGCGGGCGCATCGCAGAACGTCATCACGCACGCCGCGCACATCGCAACGTCATCGCGTACCGCCGCCGAGAAAGCGGATGCGGTAATTGCGCTCGCTGAAAAGATTCGCGCGGCAACATCGGCAACGGATGCAGCCGCGCTCGTTGAGCAACTCGTGTCGCTCGCGAATCAGCTCACGGCCGGCGTGGATTCAAATGCCGACGGAATGATTGGATGGGACAAGCCCGAAGGCGCACTGCAACAGGCGCAGGAGCATGTGACGCGAATGCTGGCGGCGGAGCAGAGATGACAGGGTTGAGGCGGTAGGCTGTAGGCGGTAGTGGGGTGGAGAAAACCAACGGGGTCTGGTGAGTCACCAGGCCCCGTTTCCCTGTAAACCACAGCGTGTCACGCCAAACCACCTGGCAACTCCACTAGCCCTCGCGCCGCTCCGTAGACCAATCGACTTCGTCCTGTCGGATGTGCCGACACGCGAGCACCACGATCTCGTGGTCGCCAAGCGTCTCGTACACCAGACTAAACGGGAACCGGCGCAGCAGGGCGCGGTGCACTTCACCGTCCTCGGTGATCACACGATGCATTCGCGGGAACACGCGGACGAGTTCGATAACTGCGTCGAATTCAGCGAGAAACGCACGTCCCAAGCCGCGGACTTGCGCTTCATACCAACGCCGGGCTTCGAGGATCTCTGCGCGCGCCTCCGGCCGGAACCGGATTCGAACGTGCGTCAATCAGGCGCCTGAGTCGCGCGCGCGCCGATCGTCAGCGTCCTGATCGGACGCGAGTTCAGCGCGCACACTCTCCCACGCGAAAGAGGAGTTGGGATCACGACGGTGCGCATCGCGGCGCGCCTCTATAATCGCGCGCTCCTCGGCAGTGAGCGGCAAGCCACCTATGCGCCCGCGCAGCGCATCCCACAAGCGTTCGATGAGCTCGAACTGCTCCGTCGATGTCAGTTGGCCGATATCGAATGCTGGACGAACCATGAATCGAATCTGTTGATGGAGTCGCGCAAGCAAAAGGGGTCCAGCTATTCACCAGACCCCGTTTGCACTCAGCCCACGACCGCCTACAGCCTACCGCCTAGACCCTAGCACGTGACGCACCTGTGCGAATTCTTCGCGCCGAGTTTTTCGAGTAGCGCGATCGTCTCCGGAATCGGTGACAAGCGCTGCACCGGTCCGTTCGCCATGTCGACCGTCGTGCGACCGTTGCGCGCGACTGCTTTCACGTCGCCACCTTTGCTCACGAGATACATGATCATCTCGTTGTCACCGCGCGCAGCTGCGTGGTGCATCGCCGTGTAACCGTTCAGGTCGCGCTGGTTCACATCCATCTTCAGTTCTTCAACCAGATACTTCATCGCAGGCATCCATCCGCCCGGCGCGTGCCTGTGCGAATTGCCAGCGAATCCATTGCCATAACCAACGCCCGCCGCGCAGTGAATTGCATACACACCGATGCCCGGCGGAACCGCGCGCGCTGCTGAGTCGATCGCGGGATCGAGCGGAATCGCAGGAGCACCACCGCCTCCGCCACCACCGCCGCCGCGTCCACCACCACGACCCGCGTCACCACCTGCAGCCGCTCCGCCCGGTGGCCCACCGCGGCCCGCTTGCGCAAGTGCGGCGCCGCCACGACCAGCAGCAGCGGAATCAGCAGCGCCACCGCGTCCACCGCCGGCGCCGCCGCGACCACCACCACGACCGCCGCGTCCACCGCCCGCTGCTTGCTGGCGCTGCGATGGAATGGTCGGATCCGCGCCGTACTTCATCAGCAGGCGCATCGCATCAACGTCAACCGCGTACGCAGCGCGCCAGAACGGTGACGTGCCTTCGAGTTGCTCGAGTCCGCAATTCGCGTTGCCGCAATTGTTGAACGCGAAGTACCACAGATTCGTTTTGAGACGCGTGTTCGGTTTCGCGCCCGCTTTGAGCAGCGCTTCCATCACTTCGAGATATCCCGCCTTCTGATTCTGCACGGCCTGCGGTTGCGGGAAACGCGACCGCGGCGCCCACTGGGTATTGATCGTCGTGTACAGCGGCGTTGCGCCCGCCATACTCGGCGTATTCACATCGGCACCGCGCTTGATGAGTTCGAGCGCAACGTCGAACTGTCCGTTAATCGTCGCGAGCAACAACGACGTCGTGCTGTCGCCGCTCGTAATTTCGTTGATCTTCGCGCCGCCATCGAGCAACGCGACGGCCGCGGAGAAATTGCCCTGTCGCACCGCGTGATGCAGCGGTGTCATTCCGCCGAGTGCACCAACGAGGCCCGCGAATCCGGCGACTTGTCCGTCGGCCGTGTCAGCTTCTTCGCGCGCAGGACCGGCTGCGGCTTTGAAGAGTTCCTGTCGTCCGAGTTCGATCGCCGTTTGTACTTGTGTCGGAGTGAGTTTTGCCGCGTTGATTTGCGGCCCGCCGCGTCCGCCGCCCCCTCGACCCGCGGCTGCAGCGCTGTCTGCTGTGACCGTGGCAGGCGGAGGTGTTGCGGGTTTGGTGCTGTCCTTCGGCATGTACGACGCGAGCACTTCGTTTCGTTTTCGAGTCGCAGCCTGCTCGCGCGCCTGATCTTCCGAAAGGTTCGTCACCTTCGTTTTGATCGACGCATCCGCGCCGCGCTTGAGCAGCGCGCGCACCGCGTCACCGCGATCCGCCGATGCAGCGAACACGAGCGGCGTCTGTCCCCACTGCGATTCGCGTGCATTTACGTCGGCTTTCGAATCGATCAGTGCATTGATCGTTGCGACGTCGCCCGATGCAGCAGCGAAGTGCAACGCACTCGCACCGGTTTCCGTGAGCACATTCGGATCGCTTCCGGATTTCAGCAGCGCAGCAACAATTCCCGACGCACCAGTGCGGCTTGCGATGTGCAGCGGTGTGTACTTGCCGATGCGCGTCACGAGTTTCACGTCTGCTTTCGCGCGCAACAAAATGTTCGCTAACGTGAGGTCGCCACGCTCGGCGGCCCAATGCAGGGCAGTCATTCCGTCACCCTGCGCAGCATTAACGTCGGCTTTCTCGGCGATCAGCTTGCGTACCGCTGCCAGGTCTCCTCGCTGCGCGGCGTCAGCAACGGGGGTGTTAGGCGGTAGGCGGTAGGCGGTAGTGGGGCCGAGGGTTGAGGCGGTCGGCGACGCACCCAACAACGCGGCGGCGCTGATGAACACAAGCGCCGCCACGGAACTACGCTGAATGCTCGACTTACGCATTGACGCTCAACGGGAACGCGCCGCTGCTGTCGCCGAAGGTCTTGATGTTGTCCAGGCCAAGCTTGTGCATCACGGTCAACATGACATCGGCCATCGGCGTGCCGTCGGGCGCCTTCAAGTGCAGGTTGCCTTCGAGCGTTCCGTTGCCTTTGCCAAGCAGAATCAGCGGGCAGCGGCGGTGATTGTGCAGGTTGCCGTCGGCCATCGGTGATCCGTACATGATCATCGACTTGTCGAGCAGGTTCGAGTCGCCTTCCTTCGTGTTCTTCAGCTTGTCGAGGAAGTACGGCATCATGCTGATGTGGTACTTGTTGATCATGTTGAAGTCGAGCACGTTCGCTTCGCGGCCGCCGTGGTGCGACGCCGGATGGAATCCTTTGTTCGTTCCGCTTTCCGGATACGTGCGGCTCGACGCGTCGCGGCCCGTCTTGAACGAAATCACGCGCGTCATGTCGCTCTGCAGCGCGAGCACCTGAATGTCGAACATCATCTTCATGTGCTCTTCGAACGAATCCGGCACGCCGATCGGCGCTTCCGGAATCTCACGCTCCGCGCCACTGGAGTTGCGCGCTTCGACCATCTGAATGCGGCGCTCGAGTTCGCGAACGTTTTCGAGATACTGATCGACGCGCTCACGATCGGCGGCGCCGAGTTGGTTGCGCAACGTGCCCATCTCACCGCGAATCCAGTCGAGAATGCTGCCGCTCGCCTTGCGACGCGCTGCGCGATCAGCGTTGTTCGCGCCGGCACCGAACAACAGATCGAACGCCGCGCGCGGATTGCGAATCATCGGCAGCGGCTCGTTCGGTGATGCCCAGCTGATCGTGTCGGTGTACGCGCACGCGTAGTTGTAATAGCAACCGCCGGCCTGATCGAGATTCTCGATGCAGAGCTGCAGCGACGGCAGCGCGGTTTCTTGTCCGATGTGGCGCGCGATGATCTGATCCATCGACGTGCCGACGTACAGATCCGATCCCTGCGTCTGCTTCGGGTGCGCCTGCGTAAGGAACACCGCGCTCGAGCGGAAGTGATCGCCGCCGATTTCCGGCGCTTCAAACGCCTCGGCCATGCGGCAATCCGTGTTGCTCACGATGGTGAGGTAGTCGCGCCACTGATTGAGCGGGCTGAGCGCGCTATCGGAAATGAGTTCGAACTTCTTGCCGACGCCCTGCGGCGCCCACAAGAACTTCGACGCGCCCCACGCGTTGGAACCGGCCGCGCCGTGCACGGACTCGATCGCGATGAACCGCGTGCCCGCCGCCGCTGCAGGCGCAGCGAATCGGCCGAACTTGCCCGCGGGCACCATCGCGTCGAGGTACGGCAGCGCGACGGCGGCACCGAGTCCCTTGAGGAAGGTGCGGCGCGGGAGCGTTTTCTGCGTCAAGAATTCCATTTGTTCGCTCGGGTAGAGGCGGTAGGCTGTAGCCGGTAGTGGGGTTGAGTCGATAGTCGGTAGGGCCGTTCACTACAGCCTACCGCCTACCGCCTCGACCCTTGCTATTCGCTGCGCTTCTTCAAAAACGCGTCGCTCTGAACAACACCCATTACAAATGACGACATACGATACCGTTTCGATTCGGCCTCACGTGTGATTGCCCGCACGGTTGGCTGGTCAAAATCTTCCACCCGCCGGCCGATCGCGTAAGCCATGAGGTTCTCGGTAAACGACCGCACGAGGGGGAGCGGACGCTTCAAAAGGGCTTGCGTCAGCTCGGCCGGGTTCGATACAGCGGTGCCGTCGTACATGTTGCCGCGTGTATCGAGCTGCGCGCCGTTCTCGCGATAACGCCAGCGCGCCGTTACGTCGAAGTTGTCGAGCGCGAGTCCGATCGGATCCATGTACTGGTGACACGCGTTGCACGTCGGATCGGAGCGATGGATTTCCATGCGCTCGCGCGTCGTCAGCGGACGGCCGTTGTCGCCGTCTTTCGTTTCTTCGAGATCGGGAACGTTCGGCGGCGGCGGAGGAGGCGGCATGCCGATCAACACTTCCATCACGTACTTGCCGCGCAACACCGGCGACGTGCGATTGCCGAGCGATGTTTGCACGAGAATGCTGCCGTGTCCGAGCAATCCGCTGCGCGTTGCATCGGGATACTGCACTTTGCGGAACTCCGGGCCCGAGACGTTCGGAATGCCGTAGTGCTTCGCCAGCGGGCCATTCACGAACGTGTAATTCGCCGTGTACAACTCGAGCACGCTGCGGTCGTTGCGCAGAATGTCGGTGAAGAACAATTCCGTTTCGCGCCGCATCGCGTCAGCGAGTTGCTGATCGAAGTCGGGGAACAGGAACGCGTCCGGATGAACTTTGTCGAGGTCCTGCAAACGCAACCACTGCGACGCGAATCGCGTGGCGAGCGCGCTCGAACGCGGATCGGCGAGCATGCGCTGCACCTGGCGTTCGAGCGTTTTCTTGTCCGAGAGTTTGTTCGTGCTCGCGAGCGCCAGCAGCTCTTCGTCGGGAATACTGCCCCACAAGAAGAACGAAAGCCGAGACGCGAGATCGATGTCGCTGATGCGATAGTCGCTGCCTTTCGTCGCGTTCGCGGGCGGCGTCTCGAAGCGGAACACGAAATACGGGCTCGCGAGAATCGCCTGCAGTGCGGTGCGCACGCCTTCTTCGAAATCACCGTTCGTTGCGCCGCGATCGTAGAACGCCATCAAGCTTGCGCGATCGCGATCGGTGAGTGGACGGCGATACGCGCGCGTTGCGAGGCGCGACACGATGCTCTCGGCGCACGTGCGTTGTTGCGCGCGCTCTGCCGGGTGACACGAGAAAACCAGTTCGCGACTTGGCGTGGGCGAAATACCGGTCACGTTGTTCGGGCCCGTGATCGTGACTTCGAGCAGGTGCGCAGGCTCGGTCGTTCCGCTACTGCCGGTGCCGTTCGACGCGCGCGACCATTCATGCGGCTTGATCAGATCTTCGTACGGACCTTCCATGCGACGAATGAACGCAGCCGACACGCGACGCTGTCCCGCTTTGATCGCGATGGGTTCGGTGCGGAAATAATCCGCGCCCGCGGGAGCATCGGCGGATGGAATGCCGCGCTCGATGCCGCGCTCATAGTGCAGCAGCGCGACGCGTTCGCCGTCGATGGAGATGTCGAGGTCTTCGAGCTTCACGCCGACTCCGCCTGAGACATACAAGCGGAACGAGTATTGACCGTCAGCGGGGAAGTGGTGCGTGGTGACGATGCCGCCGCGCGTTCCGTACGGCGCGCCTTCGACGCGATCCCACGGGTGCTGCGACGCAAACGGCGACGAGCGATACGTGATCGGTGTGACGGGCGCGTTGCGATCGCCAATCGCGATGCGACTGACCGCTGCGGCCGCCGTGAGATATGCATCGAGCAGCGTCGCCGAGAGTGACTGCACGTCGGCGATGTTGTCGAAGTTCGCGCTCTTGGTGTCGAGCGGGAGATAATCGCCGGAGTTGACGGTGACGCCGAGGAGGTCGCGAATGGCGGCTTCGTACTCGGGGCGATTGAGGCGCTGGAAGGGACGCGAGCCGGGATTCGGGCGCGAGCCTTTGTCGATGATCTGTTCGAGCGAATTCGCGAGCGCGAGGAGCGTGTCGCCGGCAGGTTTGCGTGCGCGCGGCGGGGGCATCATTTGCGCGCGCAGCTTGCGGATCATTTTCTCTGAAACCGCGACGTTGGTCGCAGCAGTCGCGACGTCGTACTCCTCGAGGTTGAGGTTGCCGCGGAGTTCCTTCGCGTTGTGACAACCGGCGCAGTACTGCTGGACTACTTCGGAAAGCGCCTCGACAGACACGGCCGGGGTTGAGGCGGTAGGCGTTAGGCGGTTGAGGGTCGAGGCGGTAGCCGGTAGGCGGTAGGCGCTGGATGCCTGGCGATCCGCTGCCGGATTCTGGATGTAACGCCCGCTCGCCGATCCCACGTTGAACGCGAGGACGGCGGTGATGACGGTGGCAGTAGCGAAGGCTAGACGCATCTCGACGGGAAGCGGGTACGGGGTACCGGGGACCGGGTCGGGACCACAGTCATAGTAGTACGGGCATGTAGTATGCCGCGTTCACGGCGGCAGGG
>DATELA010000083.1:0-20241 GCA_035277145.1 Gemmatimonadaceae bacterium
CCCTCACCCCTTGTTTGTAGTTGGCATTGATCTCGGCGGGACCAAGGTCGCCGCTGGCGCCGTCGCCACTGACGGCTCCACGCAGTTTCCGCTGCGCAACGAACTCACCCGCGCCGAAGAAGGGGCGGACGCGGTGTCTGATCGAATTGCGCGCATGGTCAATGAAGTCATCGACGACGCGTGCAAGACATCCGGCGCGACGCGCAAGGATTTCCTCGGTGTCGGCGTCGGCGCACCGGGTCCGCTCGATCGCAAACGCGGCGTCGTGGTCGTTGCACCGAATTTGAAATGGACCGACTACCCGCTCGCGCCAAAGATTGCCGAGCGCGTTTCGCTTCCGGTGATTCTCGATAACGACGCAAACTGTGCGACGCTCGGTGAATGGTGGCTCGGTGCGGGTCGCGGCACGCGCAACATGGTTGGACTCACCATCGGCACCGGCATCGGCGGCGGGTTGATTCTCGACGGCCAGCTGTATCACGGCGCGAGCGACGTCGCCGGAGAGATCGGCCACACAACTATAGAAACACAGGGCCGCCACTGCGCGTGCGGCAACTACGGTTGTCTCGAAGCGTACGCGTCGGGTCCTGCCATCGCCGAACGCGCGCGCGAAGCGCTCGTGCACGACGGCGCGTCGTCACTACACAAGCGCGTCGACGGCGATCTCGCGAAGCTGACAGCGCAAACCGTTTACGAAGCGGCCGACGCGGGCGATCCACTCGCGCTCGAAGTTGTGCGCGATACCGCACGCTTCCTCGGCGCAGGCGTGGCGAATTTGCTCAACGTGTTCAATCCAGAGATCGTCGTTCTCGCGGGCGGCGTCACTGCGGCGGGTGACAATTTGTTCGGACCGCTACGCACTGAAGTCAAACGTCGCGCGTTTCGCCCGGCGTGGAATGCCACGCAGATCGTTCCGGGTGAGCTCGGGAGCAACGCCGGCGTGGTTGGCGCCGTCGCGATGTTCGTACAAGCGAGCCGCAGCACGTAACCACCGCGTGAGCGCACCACGGAAGCGCCGGCTGGGCGTGGTCGGCACGATGGTGTGGGACGTCATCCACGGACGCGATCCGCGCGACGTTCCCGTCGAAGAGTGGGGTGGCATCGCGTACGGCCTGGCCGCCGCCGACGCCGCGCTCCCGGAGGACTGGGAGCTTGTCCCTATAATGAAGGTGGGCGCCGACCGCATCGCGCACGCGCGCGACTGGATGCGCACGCTCAAGCGGGTCGCATCCGATGCGCGGCCCATCGAAGTGCCGTACATCAACAACCGCGTCGAACTCCGCTATATCGATGCCGAGCGGAGGAGCGAAGTGCTCCACGGGGGCGTGCCCGGGTGGACGTGGCAAGGGCTGGCTCCGCTCGTCGCGGACATTGACGCGCTGTACGTCAACTTCATCAGCGGTTACGAACTCGACCTCGAGACTGCGCAACTCTTGCGCCAGCATTATCGCGGCCCGATTTACGCCGACCTGCACTCGCTCACGCTCGGCGTGTCGCCAACAGGTCTGAGAACTCCACAACGATTGTTGAATGTTGATGCGTGGTGCCGCTGTTTCGATTTCGTACAAGTGAACGAAGCCGAAATGGCCTTGATGGCTGAAGATGGAATGGCACTCGCAGCAACGGCACTCGCAGCCGGCGTGCAATGTCTGACCGTGACGCTCGGTCGCAGAGGACACATTTATTTCAGTGCACATGGTTTTGCACAATTGTCCGACGTCTCGCGCGCAACGCGCGCAAAAAATGTCGGCGCAATTCGCACCGCGCTGATCTCCGCACCGGTTGTCGCTCCGCGCGACGACGCTGATCCAACAGGATGCGGTGATGTTTTTGGCGCGACCTATTTCTCTCGACTGGCTGCCGGTGATACATTCGAGCCGGCAATGCACGCAGCAACTGCTGCTGCTGCGCGCAATGCATCACTCCGAGGCGCAACCGGCCTCGCATCGTTTCTACGCCGAGAGCTCAGCCATCCGTGACTGCCGTGATCTCCGTTCCCGAAGAACTCAACGAGAAGACCTTCGAGGCGGTGATCGAACAGGTAGGAGCACAACCGGCGGATGCAGCACTGCTCGTCGACGCGCGACACACAACATTTGGAACGCCATTCGCGATCACGTCGCTGCTGTGCCTCGCACAGTCGCGCTCGGTCAAGCCGGCGTTCGCGATTCCGGAAACACACAGCACTGCGACCTACTGGGCGCGCGCGGGCTTCTTTCATTTCGCGGAAGATTTGTTCGAGTTGCACGGCAAGCCGCCGTCGCTTCGTTCGCGCACGGACTCCGACGTGTGGCTGCCCATCACGTCGATCGCGCGCAGCGAAGATGTGCATTCGGTGGTCGAACGGATTCAGGATCGCGCGGAAGCGATTCTCGAAAACGAATTGAAAGCGGACCCGCGCATGATCGGCCGGTTCGCGATGACGCTGTCGGAGTCGTGCCAGAACATCGTCGAGCATGCGGGACGCGGCGGGTGGGTCATGGTGCAGTCGTATACGTGGCGTCCGCTGGGCCGTCGCGTTGTGCAGATCGCTGTCGCTGACGCCGGGGTCGGGTTCCGCGAGTCGCTCGCGCCGACGCACGCGCGCCGGTTTGGTGATCGCTGGTCCGACGGCCGCGCGCTCGAGGAAGCCGTGGTGAAAGGACAAAGCCGCTTCACCGACCCGGGCCGCGGTCAGGGCTTTGCAGGCATCAAGCGGTTTCTCAGTCAGTGGGAAGGCAAGATTGCCGTGCGTTCCGGCACCGCCCGTATCGCCATCGTCCCGACATGGGACTCGGACGTGCCGTTGAGAGAGGGGTTGTCGTCGTTCCCAGGGGCTCAGGTGCTGATCGTTATTCCAGGGAGGAACGCGTAGATGCCGATGACGCCGACGGACATGGTGCACATCGATGTAGGGGCAATTTTGCAATCGGCACTACGGGGAACCCGGTCGGATTTGGTGACGCGCGCCACAGGGCGCACGGTCCGCGACCGGATCGAGGAGCGCATGGCGTCAGGACAACGAGGCGCCGTCGCTGTGATCGACTTTTCGCGAGTTGGCTTGCTGGATTTTTCGTGCGCAGACGAAATCGTCGCCACGCTGATGCGCCGCTGCTGCGCCGGAATGAGTTCGGAGCACTACCTGCTCTTCGACGGTATTACGGATGCGCATCTCGACGCCATCGAGCACGTGTTGCAGCACCATCGCCTCGCGCTCGTCGTGCGCTTTACGGATCTCGGCGGACACCGGCTCGTTGGGATGGTGGACGAATCGGAACGCGTCGTGTGGGAAGCGGTCGCGCGCGGGCAGCGCGTGACGGCCACGGAAGTCGCGGCAGAAACGGGCTTGAGCGAGGAAGACGCGGTGATCCACTTGCTGGCGTTGCACCGGCGGCGACTCGTGATGCGCGATGGACCAGTCTTCCGCGCACCGCTCGGCGCGATCGCGTGAACCGCACGCACCCGCCGCTCCAGGTCATCGGATTCGTCGGGACAAAGCGAGGCGACGCGGACCGCGGCCCGGCGGTGCGCCTGCGAAAGGACGAAGCGGCAACGCGATTGATCGACGATGGCGAACTCGTGTGGGTGTACGGTCCCCGCCGCCACGAACTCGCGGTTGTGCGCTACGATGATGAGATTCCGCGAGGCGGCGTTGTGGTTCGCGACATCGCGGGCCTCGCTGTGAGTGAAATCGTGCGCCTTGTCAAAGTCGATACAGACAGACCGATCGTCCATGCCAACAAAACCCTCGGCTGACCGCGCTGCCCAGGCCGCGCGCCGCAATCGTTCCGCAGGCTTGTCCACGCTCGCGATTCACGGCGGGCGCGAAGGGGCCGACGCCGATACACCCGTCGCCTCGCCGTTGTACCAGTCGGTCAACTACGTGCAGGAGTTCGGCACGGAAGAAGGCCTGCGCTACACGCGGTACGGCAACACGCCGAACGCGGAGTCCGTTCAAAAGCGGCTCGCGCTGATCGAGGGTTCCGAGGCGGCGTGCGTTCTCGCGAGTGGCATGGGCGCGACCGCGTGCGCACTGCTCGCGCTGCTGCGGCCCGGCGATCACCTGCTTGCGAGCTCGATGCTGTATGGCGGGACAATGCGCCTGTTGTCCGAAGAATTCGCCGCGATCGGCATCAACGTGACGTTCGTCGATCCGCTCGAACCGCGGACGTGGCGCAAACGCGTGCGCAAGGAAACGCGCGCCATTTTCGTCGAGTCACCCGTGAATCCCACGTGCCGCGTGATCGACCTCCGGCCGATCTCGTATCTCACGCAGGATGTCGGGCTCGCGCTCGTCGTCGATTCGACGTTTGCGAGTCCGGTGAATTTCCGACCCCTCGAGCATGGCGCGGATGTCGTCATTCACTCGGCGACGAAATTCCTCAACGGACATCACGACGTGATGGCGGGTGCGGTGTGCGGCACCGCGCCGTACGTCGAGGAAGTTCGGCAGAAGATGATTGTGTGGGGCCAGGCGCCTGATCCGTTCGCGTGCTGGCTGCTCGAACGCGGCCTCAAGACGCTCGATGTGCGCGTCAAGCGCGGCAACGAGAACGCGACGCGCATCGCGACCTGGTGCGCCGCGCGGAAAGAGATCCGCAAGGTCCACTACCCTGGCCTGCCGGATCATCCAGATCACAGCATCGCGAAGGAAACGCTGGATGGATTCGGCGCAATGCTGGCGATCGAACTCTCGGGCGGCGGCCGCGCGGCGGACAAGTTCGTCCGGCGCCTCAAGCTCATTCAAT
The DNA here is from genome assembly GCA_035277145.1 of Gemmatimonadaceae bacterium. Classification (GTDB taxonomy): domain Bacteria; phylum Gemmatimonadota; class Gemmatimonadetes; order Gemmatimonadales; family Gemmatimonadaceae; genus DASRAP01. Next base: position 4,728 of record DATELA010000083.1, read on the forward strand.
ACGCGACGAGTTTGGGTGGCGTGGACACCATTTTGAGTGAGCCGCGGTATTCATCGCATGCGAAGCTCACATCGGACCAGCGCGCGAAGGTCGGGATCCCCGACGGCTTCATGCGCATTAGCGTCGGACTCGAAGACGCCGACGACATCATCGCGGACATCGAACAGGCGTTGAAGTAGCGCATGGAGTCTTTCGGCAGAGGCGCGATGATTCGCTTCGCGCACGTGCACAAGGAATTCACACGCACGGGCGCGGCGTTAGCCGACGTGACGTTTCAGGTCGCGAAGGGCGAGTTCGTGTTTCTCACCGGTCCCAGCGGCGCGGGCAAGAGCACCATTCTCAAAATGATCTACGCCGCGGAACGACCGACGACCGGCGAAGTGGTCGTTGCCGGCCACGCGATGTCGACGCTGGGCGGACGTGACGTGGCGCTGCTGCGGCGAAAACTTGGCGTCGTCTTTCAGGATTTCCGGCTGCTTGAAGACCGCAGCGCGGAAGCGAACGTTGCGTTCGCGCTCGAAGTCACTGGTGCGCCGGCGGACACGATTGCGCCGAAAGTGGCGCGCTTGCTCACGCAGGTTGGGCTCGCCAGCAAGGCCACGTCGTTCCCGGGCGAGTTGTCCGGCGGCGAACAGCAGCGCGTTGCCATCGCGCGGGCGCTCGTCAACGATCCGATGGTACTCATCGCCGACGAGCCAACGGGCAACCTGGACGATCGCGCGACGCGCGGCGTGTTCCAGTTGTTGCGCGAGATCAATGCGGCCGGCACCGCGGTCATGATGGCGACGCACGATATCGAGCTCATCAAGCGCGCCGACTTCCGCACGATCGAAGTGAACCGCGGCAAAATCGTACTCGATTCCGCGACAGACGCGCCGCCCGCGGGAGCTGCCTGATGCTTGCATTGCGCGAGGCGGTTCGTGGCCTGCGGCGCGCGCCGCTGCTGAGCGCGTTGAGCGTTACGACAATCGCGTTCTCGTTGTTCGCGTTCGGCTTGTTCGGGCTCGTGGCGATCAACATCCGTCAGACGCTGCAACAAGTCGAGGAGCGTGTGGAGATTCGCGCGTTCATTGCGGAGGGCACACCCATTGAAGCGAGCTCGGCGCTGCTCGGCGACGTGCAGGCGTTCCCCGAGGTGCAAAGCGCGATGCTTGTCTCGCCGCGCGACGCACTCGAACGCGCGCGCAGCGAACTGAAAGAATTCGCCGACATCTTCGAGGAAGGCCTGCTTCCGTCATCGATTGACGTGCATCTGCGCGAAGGATTTCGAGATCCGGTAACGATGCGCGCGGTGGCTGCACGATTGGATGCGTACGATTTCGTCGACGAAGTGCGCTATGGCGAGGAATGGGTCGAGAAGCTCTACCGTCTCCGCACCATTGCGGGGCTCGCGGGCACAACGCTCGGCGTCACGTTTGCGGTTGTCGCGATGATCATCATCGGCGCGACGATTCGCATGACCGTGCTCGCGCGCACGCGCGAGATCGAAGTCATGCGGCTCGTCGGCGCGACGGATGGATTCATTCGCGCGCCGTTCCTGATCGAAGGATGCGTAAAGGGCGTGCTCGGCGGCGCGTGCGCGCTGCTGCTCACGTATGTCGCGCATCAGGCGCTGACTCGATGGGTGATGAGCGCGTCCTTCTTCGATACTCGACTCGCGGTGCTTGGCCTGGCGAGTGGAGCGCTGCTTGGACTACTCGGGAGCGCCGTTTCGGTCGGGAGGCATTTACGCGAACGCTGATCGTCGCATGCGCGGCCCTGCTGGCGGGCGCAGCTGTGACCGCGAACGGCGCGCGCGCGCAGGCGGGCGGGGTTGACTCGCGACTGCGCGAAGCGCGCGACGAACGCGCACGCAGCCAGCGTGAACGTGATTCGCTGCAAGCAGAATTGCGGCGACTGGAAATGTCGACGCGTGACCTCGCTGCGGAGACACGCAACCTCGAACGCCAGGCGGACGCGACCGCGCGCGCGGTGAATGCGCTCAATCGACAGTTGCGGGAGATCAACGCCGAAGTCGACTCCGCGTCCGGCGCACTCGTGCGTTCGCAGGACGAACTGCTGATCAAGCAAGCGACGCTGCAACGCCGCGTGGTCGACATTTACAAACGCGGTCCACTCCAAACGGTGGAAGCGCTCCTGAGCGCCGCGTCGTTCGGCGAGCTCGTTGCGCGGTACAAGTACCTGCGCATCGTGACCTTACGTGATCGCGCGTTGCTGCAGCGCACGCAGCAATTGCAGAACGACGTGCGCAATAAACGGACGCGATTGGTCTCGCTGCAGGGTGAGCTGGTCACCTCGCGCGAAGACAAAGCAGAAGAGGAGCAACGGCTGCGGTCGCTCGAAGCGCAATGGGCCGCGCGCGTTTCGCGTTCGCAAACGCAAGCGCAGCGGGCGCAGATGCAGCTGCGCCGCGTGATGGCTGACGCGTCCAGGCTCGACAGCATTGTCGCTGAACTCGATGCTGCGCGACTCCGCGGTGACACCCGCGCCGGCGCTGCCGCGCCGCTTTCGCGTACGCTCAGTACTGCTGACCTCGGCAAACTCGACTGGCCGGTCGAAGGCGAGATCATTTATTCGTTTGGGCGTCTGCGGAATCCGAACAACACGATCCTGCGGTGGAACGGAATCGGGATCGCTGCCGCTCCAAACACGCCAGTTCGTGCCGTTGCCGCCGGACTCGTCGTGTTCGCGCAGCCATTCGATACGTGGGGGAACACCGTCATCGTGAGTCACGGCAGCGCGCTGAGCGTCTACGCGTCGCTCGGCCGTGTCACCGTTCGCGTCACCGACAACGTTGAGCGCGGTCAGCAGATCGGCGTGGTCGGCGTCAGCGACCCCGAAAAAGGACCGATGCTGCATTTCGAAATCCGCCCGGACGGAAGAATGTCGGTCGACCCCATCGAATGGTTGAAAAAACGCCAATGAGCAACGTCGTCAAGCGCTGCTCGACCTGCGGCCGGTTCCGCGGATACGAATCGGAGGATCGATTCTGTATCGGGTGCGGCATGCAGTCGCTTGAGGCCGAATGCACCTGCGGCCGCACCTTCGAGTTCGCACTGGCGGAAGAGGGCGACCTGCACTGCCCACGCTGCGGCCGCAAGTTGCGCGGCCGATCAGAAGAGTTCAGCGGGTGATCGTCCGCTGCGAAGCGACGGACGGTTACTGCTGACAACGATCACGACGAACAACGATCACGACGAACAACGATTACGACGAACAACGATTACGACGAACAACGATCACTGCGAACAACGATCACGACGAACAACGATTGCGACGAACAACGATTACGACGAACAACGATTACTACAAACAACGATTACGACAAACAACGATCACTGCGAACAACGATCACGATCAAGTAGACCTCACCGTAGTTAGTCGTTCTCGTAGTTAGTCGTTCTCGTAGCTAGTCGTTCTCGTAGTCAGTCGTTCTCGTAGTCAGTCGTTCTCGTAGTCAGTCGTTCCCGTAGTCAGTCGTTCTCGTAGTCAGTCGTCCCCAAACAACTATGCGCCTGCGCATCCGTGTTCTCGCCGATTCCGCGATTGCCATTGGTCCAGGTAAAGCGGACTTGCTCGATGCTGTCGCCGAAACCGGCTCCATTTCCGCCGCGGCGCGCAGACTGCGCATGAGTTATCGCCGCGCATGGCTTCTCGTGGACACGATGAATGCCTGCTTCGCGCGGCCGCTCGTCACGACGGAAAAAGGCGGCGCGCAGGGCGGCGGAGCGACACTGACGCGCACCGGACGCGCCGTGCTCGCGAAATACCGCGCGCTGTCGCGTTCAGCGACGCGCACGTTCGAACCCCTGCTCCGCCGGCGCCCGACCCGCTAGCCGGGCGCACCCCGCAGCATCGCCGCGGTTCCGTTACGCCACATCGTTTGCGCCAGCGTGGTACCGATATGTACGATTCGGTACATCGCTCACCCATCCGATGCACCGTTTTGTTCATATCGCCTCTGCCGGCCTGCTGTGGGCCGGCGCTCTGCCTGCACAAACCGCCGACGCCACCGTCGTCGGGCGCGTCACCGATCCCGCCGGCCAGCCGGTCGCAGGCGCAACGGTCACCGCGACCAATACGGCAACCGGTGTCGCATGGGAGGTACGGACAAATGCCGCCGGCCGCTACGTGTTCACGCAACTCCCGCTTGGCGGCCCGTACGACCTCGCCGTGCGCCGCGTCCAGTTCAGGCCCGGGACGCGTAGCGGGTACGAATTGCGTTTGGGTCAGCGCATCGCCGTGGACTTTTCGCTCGAGCCGGCGCCGGCCGAGTTGGCACCGGTGCGCGTCGACGCAGCCGCCGACGCGGGCCGCCGCGCAAGTCTGGGCGTGAATTTCCACGCCGGCAGCGAAACGCTCGCGCGCATGCCCGCGTCGAACCGCAATTTCACCGACCTCACGTCGCTCGCGCCGACCACGGGCGTGCAGTCGTCGCTCTTCGGTCAAAAGTGGACATCGACCGACGTACGCATCGATGGCGCGCAAGCGCGCAACATGCTGCGCGCCGGCGAGTTCGGCGCAGGACCATTCACGCTGTCACTCGAAGCCATTCGTGAATTCGAGGTCAGCGCGACGCGCTACGACGTCACGCAAGGACGGCAAGGCGGCGGTGTGATTCGCGCCGCAACCAGGTCCGGGACCAATGAGTGGACGGGATCGACGTTCACGTACTATCGCGGAAGCGCGTTGTCAGCGGGAACGGACTACCAGGGCCGTTCGCGCTCGCAGCGCGAGTTCAATGCCGTGCAGTGGGGCGCGAGCATCGGCGGACCGATTGTGCGCGACCGCGCACACATCTTCCTGACGCTGGACCGGCAGGACTCGAACGAGCCGTTGTTTACTGGACTCGTGCAGACCGCGAACGACGAGCGCGCGCTCGGTATTGCGCGCGATTCGCTCACCCGTCTGCTCGACATTCTCGCCGCGTCGTACGGCCTCGACACGACGCGGGCCCAACTCGGGCGCCTCGGCCGCCGTCCCGCCGCGACGACGCTCTTCGCGCGCACCGACATCGCATTGAATCCGCGCCATCGCCTGACGCTGACGCACGATCTCAGTCTGTGGACGAGCCCGCTGAGCGGTGGCGTCGACCAGCCAATTACCCTGTTCGACGGACGCTCGGACTATCGAACGACAGAGCACATATCGGTCGCGACGCTACAAAGCACGTTCGCGTCGGGCGTGCAGAATTCGCTCAAGCTGGGAATCGCGCGCTCGAGCCGCACGCTGACACCGAACAGCTCGGCACCGCGTGGATTCGTGCGTATTCAGTCCGCGTTAGCCGGTGGCACGAATGGCGATGTCCGCGTGCAGTTCGGCGGGAACCGCCTCGCACCGGACAACAGCCGCGAATTCCAGGTGCAGCTCCTCAACACAACGCACGTGCAGCGCGGGAACGTGTTGTTCACGGTTGGCACCGATAACGCACTGACGTCACTGGAGACCTACATCGCCGAAGGCCAGAGTGGGCTGTTCGAGTTCCAGTCCCTCGCAGATCTCGAAGCGCTGCAGGCGTTCCGATACTCGCGGACGCTGCCGCTCGCGGAACTCTCGCCGACAACGAAACAGCGCGTGCTGGAACTCGGACTGTTCGCGCAAGGCGAATGGCGCGTGCGACCAGAAATGACGCTGATGACCGGCGTGCGTTGGGACGGTACCGCGTTTCTCGATGCAGCCCGCCGCAATCCATTGGTCGAAGCCGAGCTTGGCCGCCGTACGGATGTCACGCCGGAAGATTGGTCCAAGTGGCAACCGCGTGCCGAGTTGTTGTGGGATGTCGGCGGTCGCAGTCGCGACTTCGTCCGGCTTGGAGCCGGCCGGTTTGCGGCGCAAGCGCCGTACTATGCGCAGCACAATCAGTTGCTCAACGATGGTGCGCGCATTGCCGACATCACGCTCACCGGCGCGAACGTTCCAGTCCCCGACTACACGTCGTATCGCAACGATCCGTCGACGAATCCCGGACTGCCGTCGGGTGGGAATGCACCACCGCCGTACGTGAACCTCGTCGATCCCGGTTTTCGCACGCCGAGTGTGTGGAAGGCGAGCGCATCGTACCAGCGTCGGTGGGGCGACCGTCTGTACCTAACGACGTCGCTCGTGGCATCACGAACCTCCGACAACTATTTCTACGCCGACCGCAATCTTCGCGACACGCCCGCGTTCACGCTGTCGAACGAAGCATCTCGACCGGTATTTGTGCCGGCCGCAACCATCGACGCGCAGGGACGCACGCTCAACCGTAACGCGCTGATCAACGCCGGGCTTGGCCGCGTGCTCGAACTCACCAATGCGGGACGTGCGTCGCAGCGCGCCGCTGTAGTTGATGGCGCGTTTGTGTTTTCGCCCGGCAATCAGATCGGTGCGTCGTACACGTACAACCGTGCATTCGATCATTCGACGTACGGCTGCTGTCTCGCGCGCACTGCGACGACGTTCACCGCAATCAAAGGCGACCCACGCGATCTCTCGGGTTCGTGGGGCCCGTCGGACGTCGACTTCCGGCACAAGGTTGTTGTGTCCGGATCATGGCGCGCGTTCTGGGGAATCGATCTGAGTTCGCGGTACGTGGGGAGCAACGGGCGTCCGTTTTCGGCAATCGTCAACGGCGACATCAACGGCGACGAGTCGACGAGCAACGACCTCGCGTTCGTATTCGATCCCGATGACCCGAGCACGCCGGCCGGTGTCGCGACATCGATGCGCCGCGTGCTCGACAATCCAGACAACGTTGCGCGTCACTACCTCCGGCGAAATCTCGGTCGTATCGCGCCGCGCAATGGGGCGTTTGCGCCGTGGGTCGGTCGCGTCGATGTGCGCGCGACCAAACGTTTTCAAACCGCGCGCGGGCAGTGGCTCGAGTTCGGTGTTGACGTGTTCAATTTTGCAAACCTGCTGAATTCGAAATGGGGAGCGGAGTACCAGCTGCCTCCGGGCATTTCGAATCAGAACCCGGTGGTGCAACGTGTTCCGTTGCTGAACGTTGTGGGGTTCGACCAAGGGCTGCAGCGGTACAACTACACCGTCAACGAGAACTTCGGCGTGCTCACGAAGTCCGGAACACCGTACCAGTTGCAGCTATCCGCGCGCTATGGGTATTGATGGCGCGCATTACGGGGTCACCAGAACCTGCACCTCGAACGGACCCCAGTAGTCCTTTTGTTCTTCGACGTTGTGCAGGGATAACAGAATCATCCCCGACGTATTCGCGAAGTTGCAGCGAATGACGCCCTCGAACGGATCGACGTCGCTCCGCGCAAACGTGATGGTCGCCGTACCACCGTTCGGGGTCAGGTTGAGTTGGTACGCGGCCGCTGTGACCAACGGATCGGGCAGACCGGATTGCCGAAGGAACGTCGCGTGGACTTCCACATCGACCCCGGCACGAAAGACGATCGGTCCGTTCACCACCTGACCGTTTCGGTCGATTTCGACGACTTGATTCGCGACGGACAACTGCAGGCGCGTCACACGCGGCTGAGTGTCGCCTCCGCCGGTTGTGTCCGTCGCGCAACCCGCGACGAACAGCGTCGCGAGAAGGGCGACTGCGCGGACACACGGAGAAGGGTGGCTGGATGACACCGGGGAGCCTCGGACCCGAAAGTGCAATTATGCGATGCCTGGCGAGGTAAGGCAAAATGCGAAATGCACCCCCCTTCGCACTTCTGCCTTCTGCGTTCTGCCCTCTAACTTTCCACCCCCCAAATGCGCCCCCTCCTCCTGGCCGCCATCGCGCTGCCGTCGCTCCTCGCCGCTCAGGCTCCGCGCCCGGGTTCATGGCGATTCGGGATTGAGGCCCACATCCCGTCCAAGTTGTTGGAAGTCAACGAGGTTGCCTTCCCCGACTCCAACGATGGGCAGATCAAAGTCGGTATCGGCTACGCGGCAGTCGCGGAGCGCTTCTGGCGCATGAAGGACCCGAAAGCGAGGTGGGGCGTCGTCGCGCGCGTCGCGTCAGCCCCAGTCGAGGGAACGCTGGCCGGCACGACGTACAAACCCGGCCGAGCGCTGGTGATCGATGCGGGCCTCCGCGTGGCTCGGGAAATCCAGACCACGTCGGAAGTCTTCGTCGGCGCCGGGGTTTCGCACTGGTCCGGTCCCGACAACACCTCGCCATTCTCCAGCGGCGGATCGATTCGACTTGCCGCCGAAGGCGGCTGGACCTACCGGCTCAGCAGCGTGTCGCCGTGGCGGGTGTCGGCGTCGGCTCACATCACGCGATTCCCGCAGGACGACGCGCGCCTGCTCGCGACGGGAATCGTGTGGCGCGCATTCGCGGGGATTACCCGTGACTACTAAGCGTCCGCTTCGCGTCATTGCCGTTGCGGCGTTCGCGTGCGCAGCATGCGACAGCCCAACGATGACCGCGTTCGACCCGGCCTACGATCCCACAACGTTGACCACGGGATTGTTCTATCACTGGCCGCCCGGACATGACGTGACGATTTACGTCGACCCGACGCAGGCGACCGCAGGCACTGATCTCGCCGCGGCAGTGCGCGAGGGCATCGCGGCGTGGACGCGCGCGGGACTGCTCGGCGAAATCAAGATGCACCTCGTCAGCGATCTGCGAGCCGCGAATGTGATCGTGCACCACTCCGCGGCACCGCGACTGTGGCAAACGGAGGGTTGCGATCCCATCCCCAATGGCGCCGCCGGCGCGACGTATTTCTGCGCAGACCTCGACACGTTTGAAGCGGTGACATTCGACCTCACGGATGGCAGCGATGGCCGTGCAAAAATGGACGTCGCAATCAATCGAGGCGCGGTAGACACGGACGAAGAATTCCGCGCGGCGGTTGTTCACGAACTTGGCCATGTGCTCGGGATCGGCGGTCACAGTCCTAACGCAACGGACCTGATGTATGGCGGCGCACTGCAACAGGGCTCGCCCACGCTCGACGACATTCGCACGTTGCGGTACGTGCTGTCACACAAGACTGATGTGCGCTTCTAGATGAAGCGCGAAGACGCGCTCGAGTATCACGCACGCGGACGACCCGGCAAAATCGCGGTCGTTCCGACGAAACCGCTCACGAATCAGCGCGACCTCGGGCTCGCGTATTCGCCGGGTGTCGCCGAACCGTGCATCGAGATCAAGAAGAACGCGGAAGACGCGTACAAGTATACGGCGAAAGGAAATCTCGTCGCCGTCGTTACGAACGGCACCGCGGTACTCGGGCTCGGCAACATCGGTGCGCTCGCCGGCAAGCCCGTGATGGAAGGCAAAGGCAATCTGTTCAAGCAGTTCGCGGATCTCGACGTGTTCGATCTCGAAGTCGGATCAACGGACCCGAACGATCTCGTGAAGTTCTGCCAGTTGCTCGCACCGACGGTCGGCGGCATCAACCTCGAAGACATTCGCGCGCCCGACTGTTTCTACGTCGAACAAGAACTGCGCCGTACGCTCGACATTCCTGTTTTTCACGACGACCAGCACGGCACGGCAATCATTTCCGGCGCCGCGCTCGTCAATGCGCTCGAAGTCGTCAACAAACGTCTCGACGAAGTCCGCGTGGTGTTTTCAGGTGCGGGAGCGTCGGCGATTGCTACCGCGGAACACTACGTGCGCCTCGGCGTGCGGCGTGAGAACATCACGCTGTGCGACCGCGAAGGTGTCGTGTACGTGGGTCGTCCGGTGCCGTTCGATACGTGGAAGGCGCGATTCGCCACCACTGGCACGCAGCGTACACTCGCAGACGCCATCGATGGTGCCGACGTGTTCGTGGGATTGTCGGTTGCGGGAGCGCTGTCGCCGCATCTCGTGAAGAAGATGGCGCCGCGCCCGATCGTGTTCGCCCTCGCGAATCCGATTCCGGAAATCCTTCCGCACGAAGTGCGCGCGGTGCGCGACGACGCGATCGTCGCGACCGGGCGCAGTGATTACGCGAACCAGGTCAACAACGTCCTCGGTTTTCCGTTCATCTTCCGCGGCGCGCTCGACGTTCGCGCGCACGAGATCAATGAAGAAATGAAGATGGCGGCGACGCGCGCATTGGCAGCGCTCGCGAAGGAGGACGTTCCCGAAAGTGTGACGCGCCTGTACGGACTGAGCTCGGCAAAATTTGGTCCCGACTACCTCATTCCCTTCCCGTTCGATCCGCGCGCGTTGTTGTGGGTTGCACCGGCGGTGGCGTGGGCCGCGGTCGCGAGTGGCGCAGCTGCGGAGTTCATCGACCTCGACGAATACCGCGAACAACTCGAGCGCCGGCTCGGACGTGCACGTGGTGTGATGCGCGGAATCATCAATCGCGCACACAGCAGTCCCAAGCGGGTTGCGTTCCCTGAGGGCGAAGATCCGAAGATTCTCAAGGCCGCACAGATCCTCGTCGACGAAGGCATTGCGCATCCGATTCTGCTCGGCAATGAATCGTCGATTCGCCGCGTCGCGGAGGATCGCCACATTACGCTCGACGGTATCTCGATTGTCGATCCCGCGCAAACAGAACGGCGAGAAGAGTACGCGCGCTTTTTGTGGAAGCGGCGCGAACGCAAAGGACTGTCGTACGCCGAAGCGCTCCAGCGCTTGTCGAACCTGAACTACTTCGGTTCAGTGATGGTGGCGCTTGGCCACGCTGACGCACTCGTGTCCGGCGTAAACCTGCACTATCCGGAAACGATCAGGCCGGCGCTCGAAGTGATTGGCGCACATCCCCGCGCGGGACTGGTGAGCAGTGTGTACATGCTCGTGTTTGATAAGCGCGTGATCTTTTGCGGCGACACCACGGTCAACATCGACCCGACTGCGCAACAACTCGCCGATATCGCGCTGGGAGCAAGCCGCGTCGTGAAAACACTCGGCCTCGTCCCGCGCATCGCCATGTTGTCGTTCTCCAACTTCGGGTCGGTTGACCACGCCGAAGCGCGCAAGGTGAGCGAAGCAGTGCGCCTCCTGCGTCAGCGTGCACCGGAGCTCGAAGTGGACGGCGAAATGCAAGCGGACACCGCGTTCGACGAGACCATTCTGACCGAGCGGTACCCGTTCAGTGCATTGAAGCGGCCGGCAAACGTGCTCATTTTTCCCAACCTCAGCGCCGGCAACATTGCGTACAAGTTGCTCGCACGGCTGGGCGGCGCGACGGCAATCGGTCCGATCCTCGTCGGCATGGATCGTCCCGTACACGTGTTGGAGCAAGGCGCCGACGTGGAGGAAATCGTCAACATGGCAGCGGTTGCCGTGATCGACGCGCAGGAACGGCCGGAACAACAACCATTCGACCAACGCGAACTCGCGCTGTGATTCGTCCGACGCGCGCTGCCGCATTAGCCTGAGGACCTGAACTCGATGCCAACGCAGACACCGTCCGTTCAGCGTGAAAGTTCTACGACGCTCGCAGCCCAGGGCCTGTCGCCTAAAGGGACCGTGCACTGGAACTACGTCGCGCCCGAACTTTTTCAGGCGGCGATTGCTGCACACGAAGGACAGCTTGCCGACATGGGGCCGTTTGTCGCGGTCACAAAACCGCACACGGGCCGCTCACCAAACGACAAGTTTGCGGTGAAGGAGCCGTCGACGGAAAAAGACGTCGACTGGGGCAAGGTCAATCAGCCGATGACGGAGGCGCACTTCGCGACGCTGCTCGCGGATGTGCAGGCGTATCTCAACGCGCGCGACAATCTCTACGTGCAGGATTTGTATTGCGGCGCGCACGCCAGTCACCGCCTATCAGTTCGCTACGTCACACCGAGCGCGTGGCATGCATCGTTCGTGCGCAACATGTTCATCCGGCCCGACCTCGCAGCGCTCGCGAGCTTCGCACCGAACTTTTCTGTCTTGCACGCGCCCGAGATGCAAGCGGATCCGGCGCGTCACGGCACGCGCACGAGCACGTTCATCGTGTTGCACCTCGCCAAGCGCACGATTCTGATCGGCGGGACACGGTACGCCGGCGAATTGAAGAAGGCGATGTTCACCGTCATGAACTACCTGATGCCGAAAGACGGCGTCATGTCGATGCACTGCTCCGCCAACGTCGGAGAGAAAGGCGATGTCGCGTTGTTCTTCGGCCTGTCCGGCACGGGCAAAACGACATTGTCGGCCGACCCCGAGCGCAATCTCATCGGCGACGACGAACATGGCTGGGCAAACGACGGCGTGTTCAACTATGAAGGCGGCTGCTACGCGAAGGTGATCAACCTGTCACCCGAGGGCGAGCCCGACATTTACGCAACGACGCAAATGTTCGGCACGATTCTCGAGAACGTGGTACTCGACGAGAACAAACGCGTGCGCTTCGAGGACGCGTCGATCACCGAGAACACACGCGCGTCGTATCCCCTGCACTACATCCGCAATCACGTGCCGAGTGGGCGCGCGGGGCATCCGAACAACGTGGTGTTCCTGACAGCTGACGCATTTGGTGTGCTGCCCCCGATTGCGTCGCTGACGCCTGAGCAGGCGATGTATTGGTTCCTGTCGGGCTACACCGCAAAGGTCGCGGGCACTGAGCGCGGTGTCACCGAACCGCAGGCGACGTTCAGCGCATGCTTCGGCGCGGTGTTTCTCGTGTGGCCACCCGCGAAGTACGCCGCGATGCTCGGCGAAAAACTTCGACAGCACAAGAGCCGCGTGTGGCTGGTGAACACCGGATGGAGCGGCGGCGCGTACGGTGTCGGCAAACGCATGAAGCTGTCGTACACACGCGCGATGGTTCGCGCGGCATTGTCGGGCGCGCTCGATGGTGCAAAGACTGCGACGCATCCCGTGTTCGGCGTCGCGATGCCTACCGCGATCGACGGTGTGCCAAGCGAAGTGCTCGACCCGCGCAAAACGTGGAGCGACGGCGCTGCGTACGACACGCAAGCAAAGAAGCTCGCCGCAATGTTCGCTGAGAACATCAAGAAGTTCAGCGGATTGGATGCAGCGGTGTTGGCGGCAGGACCTAAAGCGTAGGGGTGAGGGGTCAGGGGCACCCCTGTGTTCATCCGGGATCCGCTCTGGAACAACATTCGTGTCGAAGCATTCGCGCTTCGGCTCGTCGACACGCCCGCGTTCCAGCGATTGCGATACGTACGGCAGCTCGGGCTCGCGCATCTCGTGTATCCCGGCGCGACGCATTCGCGCTTTGAGCATGCGCTTGGCACGTATCATCTCGCCCGCACGGCGCTCGGAGTCCTCAGCGAACGCGGCGAACTGAATCGCGTTCCAGCTGAAGAAGCAAACCTGGTGCGCGCGGCCGCGTTGCTCCACGACATTGGGCACTATCCGTTCTCGCACGCGCTGGAAGAAATCGGGATTCCGCATCACGAAGAAGTCGCGCGCCCGTTGATCGCTGAGGGCGATGTCGGCGCAATTCTTCGCTCGGAGTTTGGTGCCGACGCACCGCAACGTGTGTTGGCAATGATCCGCGGCGAAAGCACGAGTCCGCTCGCCGGATTGATCAGCGGATCCGTGGACCTCGACAAGATCGAGTACCTGAAGCGCGACGCGCTGATGTGCGGCGTTCCGTATGGTGAGATCGACGTCGACCGATTGATGCACGCACTCGTTGTGCTCGACGATCCCGTCACGCGCCGCGCGCGCATTGGCATCAACGACAAGGGATTGTCCGCACTGGAGTCGCTACTGTTCGCGAAGTATCAGATGTACCGCAACGTGTATTGGCACCATGCGGTGCGTTCGGCGACGGCGATGTACAAGCGGCTCGTCGAAGACGCACTCGCGAACGGCACGGTGCAACACACCAAACTCATCGGGTTCACCGACGAAGGGTTACTCGCGGAACTGCGTGGCGCCGGGAGTTCGTCGCTGCTCGAAGCGCTGCAACGCCGTACACTGTGGAAGCGCGCTGCCGAGCGGTCTGCAGAAGATCTCGAAGATCGCGACCTCGAATGGATCGCGACGGATCGGCCGCGCGCACGTGCGCTCGAGAATGATCTGGCGCGCCGGCACGGCCTGGCGCCGGGTGATGTGCTCGTCGACTATCCGACGAAGACGCAAATGCTGGGACTCGAATTGCCCGTGCGCTTGCGCGACGAGTCCGTGGTGGCACTGACGACGAAAGGACTGCCCGGCGCGGTCAACCTGCCGAAGTTGTCAGACGAGTTCTATCGCTCCGCGCGTTGGCTGCGCGTGTTCGCGAAAGAGCGAATCGATGTCGATCTCGGGGATGTTCTGAAGGCCTGAGCGCTCTAGGCCTCGTCTTCCAGTCCCTCAACTCTCACAACAATCGCGGTGATGTTGTCCAACCCGCCGCGACCGTTTGCTTCGGCGATCAGTGCGTCGACAATGCGGCCGGGACCCGACCGCGCGAGCAACAATTGCTGCAACCGACGATCGTCGACCATGCCGGTGAGTCCGTCGCTGGCAACAAGAAACACGTCGCCAACACGGATCTCACCCGAGTAGACATCGGGTTGCACTTCTTCGCCCGCACCGACGCAGCGCGTAATCACGTTGCTGTACGGATGGTATCGCGCTTGTTCGGGCGTCAGAAACCCCGCGTCCACCTGCTCCTGCACATACGAATGGTCTTTCGTTACCTGCGTGAGCAGCCCGTCACGCAACAGGTACACGCGCGAATCGCCGACTTGCCCAATGAGATAGTGCGCGTGTGACAGCAGCAGGATGGACGCCGTAGTTCCCATTCCCTGCTTGTCCGTCTCCGACAACATGCGTTCGTAAATCGCGCGATTGGCAGTGCGCAGCGACAGCATCACCTTGTCAGGTGCGCCATGGTCGCGCACGTCGCGCACAGCGGCCAATTCGCGAGCGACTATCTGCACCGCCATCTCGCTCGCGACTTCACCGGCCGCGTGGCCACCCATGCCGTCCGCGACGACAAAGATTCCGCGCGCCGCGTCGGCATCCGCGAAGAAATTGTCTTCGTTCCCGCTGCGGACCATCCCCTCGTCCGTACGGGCTGCGACGGCCAACTGCACGGTCAACTCCCGAGCAGGAAGAAGTATGCTGCCGCCGCCAGGACGCCCAGCGCCACGCCGATCAGAACCCACGGCGGTCCTTTCGATTCCGCCTCGGCTGGTGCAGGTGCCGGCGCGGGCCGCGGCGTCGCCGCAGGCTTCTGCGCCGCCGCACGCTTCACGTCGTCCATCGACACACCTGCGATGACGCGCGTTCCCTTTTCGCCGCCGGCTTCGACGGGCGCTGCTGTGGGCCGGAACGCGACTTTCACATTGCCAAAGCGAAGATCTGGCGCGCCGACGACGGCTTGCTCGCCTTGCACTCGCTTGCCGCCGACGTACGTACCGTTGGTCGATCCGACGTCCACCACGTACCACACGGCTTCGCGCTTCTGCAGCTTCGCGTGCGAATCCGATACGGACTCGTCGCTGAGCACGAGATCGTTGTGCTCGCCGCGACCGATGTTGGTCAGCGGTCCGTGCACCTCGAGCTTGCGACCCTTGTCCGGACCTTCGTTCATGATCTCCAGTATCGCCAGCGGTAGCCGCGATGTTGACGGCCGCGGCGCGCCCGATGCAGCCGCAGGAGCCGGTGCGGCGGGCTTGGGCGCAGGCGGCGGTGGCGCTGGCTTGGGAGCCGGCGCCGGACTCG
>DATELA010000084.1:0-4688 GCA_035277145.1 Gemmatimonadaceae bacterium
TGGGTCTTCGGGCACCCCGAGGTCTACATCCTCATTCTGCCGGCGTTCGGACTCGTCTCCGAGGTGCTTCCCACCTACTCGCGGAAGCCGCTCTTCGGCTACCCCGTCATGGTGTACTCCGGCATCCTGATCGGCTTCCTCGGCTTCGGCGTCTGGGCGCATCACATGTTCGCCGTCGGTATGGGCCCGATCGCAGATACGGTGTTCGGTGTTACGACAATGCTCATCGCCATTCCCACCGGCGTGAAGATCTTCAACTGGATCTTCACCATGTGGGGCGGCCAGATCCGCTTCACGACCGCGATGAAGTTCGCGATCGGCCTCGTGTTCCTGTTCACCATCGGCGGCATCTCGGGCATCATGCACGCGTCGCCGCCGTCGGACCTGCAGCAGACGGACACGTACTTCATCGTCGCGCACTTCCACTACGTGCTGTACGGCGGCGCGATCATGGGAATCTTCGCCGGTATCTATCACTACTACCCGAAGATCACCGGCCGCTTGATGAGCGAGAAGGTCGGCAACTGGCATTTCTGGTTCAACTTCATCGGCATGAACCTGACGTTCTTCCCGATGCATTACTCGGGATTGCTCGGCATGCCGCGGCGCATTTACACGTACGACAGCGGCCAGGGTTGGGACACGTTCAACATGATGTCGACCGCGGGCACGGCGTTGCTCTTCATCTCCGCCGGCTTCTTCATGTGGAACTTCATTCGCTCGCGCAAACACGGCGCGGTTGCATCGAGCAATCCGTGGGATGCCGCAACGCTCGAATGGTCGATCCCGTCACCCGCACCCGAATACAACTTCGCCGAGATTCCGACGGTGACGTCGCGGTATCCGCTGTGGGATCTGCGTCACCCGGAACGCACGGGTGAAATTGCGCACTCGGGTCCAGAGGCCGGACAAGTGGCGGCGGCGCACTCGGTGCCGATGCACGAAGAAAAAGATTCCAAGACCGCGCGCGAACTCGGCATCGTCATGCCGTATCCTACGATCAAACCGTTCATCGCCGCGTTCGTGATGTCGTTCATGCTGTGCGGCTTCCTCGTGTACCGGAACTGGTCGCACTCCATCGGTCTTGCCATGCTCGCCGGCGGCGCGATTGCGTTCGCTGCATCCATGTACTCGTGGCTGTTCAGCCCGCTCGAGCCGGAGCACCACTAAACACATGTCTCACTACACAACCACCGGACTCGAACACCGTAAGATCGGCTTTTGGACCTTCATCGGGTCCGAGTGCATGCTCTTCGGTTCGCTCATCGCGACGTACCTGATTTACAAAGGCAAGTCGGCCGTCGGACCGTTGCCGCACGAGGCGTGGACGGATCCGGCGACGGGCGAAAAGTTCAACGCGATTCTGAACATCCCGGTCACAAGCTTCTCGGCGTTCCTCCTGCTGATGTCGTCGGTGTCGATGGTGCTCGCGTACGAAGCGGTGAAGCATCGCACCGACATGAACTGGCGCGGACGCGGAACGATCTGGGCGTCGTCAAAGTTGTGGCTCTGGGTCACGATCATCTTCGGCACCGGATTCCTCATCTGCCAATCGTACGAGTTCACGTCGTTCGTGCACGAAGGACTCACGATGAAGCGCAATCTCTTTGGCTCATCGTTCTTCACGCTTACGGGATTCCACGGCGCGCACGTGACGGTCGGTGTGTTGTGGCTGACATCGCTGCTCGTGATGGATTACAAGCGCGGTCTGCAACCGAAGGACGCGGCAACGGTCGATATCGCCGCGCTGTACTGGCACTTCGTTGACATCGTCTGGATCGCGATCTTCACGCTCGTCTATCTCATCCAGTAGGCACATGGCTGACCACGCACACGGATCCGACGCCGGCGCGCACCACGGGCCGAGCACAAAGACCTACCTCATCGTCGCCGCGATTCTCACGATCATCACGGCGATCGAGGTGTGGATCTACTACATCCCCGCGATTCGCGATAACACTGCCATTTTCGTACCGACGCTGCTCGCGCTGAGCGCGTTCAAGTTCTTCACGGTCGTCGGGTTCTACATGCACCTCAAGTACGACCACCGCATTTTCCGCGCGCTCTTCGGCGGACCGTTCCTGATTGCAATCGGCACGATCATCGCATTGCTGTTCCTGTTCGGGAAAGCCGCCCTGCACATGTAGGCGCTCGTCCTTAAAGCGAAAGGAGCGTGCGGGCATTGCCCGCACGCTCCTTTTCTTTTCGTTCGCTTCGCTTCGCTGAACAGCAACTACAACTACAACGGCAACGCAACGCAGAGTCGCAGAGAACGCTGAGGTTCGCAGAGAAGTGCTTTTTGGTAACCGCTCGCGCCAGCAATGCCTGGCTTAGCGAGAGCTGTTACCAACAAGTGTTTCTCCGCGGCCCTCTGCGTTCTCTGCGGCTCTGCGTTGCGTTTGTAGTTCCAAGACATTGGTAGGCGCTCACGTGGTTCCGCGCAAAGCAGCGTGGAGTCGGGGCAGCATTTCCGGGTGTTCGTGCCACAGGTATCCACCCATGACGCCGGCGGCCACGAGGTTCGCGGCCAGCACCTGATACCACGCGAGCGATCCAAGTGCGCCGAACGTCGCGAGCAGCGCGGAGAGCATGTAGAAGCTGACCTCCAGCACCGCGAACATCAGAAAAAGCCCCGCGAGCACTGCGGGCGTGCGATCGGAGAGCTCGACGACCTTTGCGACGATCACGCCGAGTCCGATGAACGCCGCAAAATGGACCACCGTGTAGCCGACCACGGGCCACACCGTCGCCTCGTGCGCCGTGTCGCTCAGGATCCCAAAGAGCGCCCGGCCCAGGAATTGCGGGGTATACAGTGGTGTCGCCGCTACGAGATCCACGGCGAAGAACCACACCGCCACGGCGAGGGCACCCAGTGTGCCCGCCACTGCTCCCTCACGCACTACACGTTGCTGCACCATTTGCCGATACCTCCGTCTACACTGCTGGGCCGAGGATGGAGGGGCGTCTACGCCTCTCGCTTCTCACCACTCGTCCCGTCGCTACTCGCTTCTCTGCCTTCGCTTCTCGTTTCTTTTAGTTGTATGCGGTCGTCAACATTTGCCCCTTACCACGCGTCTAACCGCCAAGAGGCCGCGAGAGTTCCCAACCGCGTCCCTTCCAGCGATTTTAGGCCCGCCCCGCAAGTGACCCGAGGATGATGCACACCTCTCACTCGCTCACGTTCCGCTCGATGTGCCTGGCCGCCGCGATGGTCTGCGGCGGTTTGGTTGTTGCGGAGCATGCGGACGCGCAGGCCCGGCGGCGGCCACCGGCCCGAAAGCCCCTCCAGTGGTCCGCGCCCATCGGTACGCCCGCGCTGGCCAAGGATCTGAAGTCCCTCCTCGACAAGTCAGTGCGCACCGGCCGTTGGGGCGTGCTCGTCGTGTCGCTCACACAGGGCGATACGCTCTTTGGCTCAAACGTCGACACGCCGCTCTTGCCGGCGTCAACGATGAAAGTGTTCACGTCCGCGCTCGCGCTCGATTACCTCGGCCCGTATCACCAGTTCGAGACGCAGGTCGTGCGTGAGGGCGAGATCGACTCGACGGGCGTTCTGCGCGGTGATCTCGTGTTGCGCGGCGCCGGCGATCCCTCGCTCGGCGCGACCGACGGTGACAACCCGATGCAACTGCTCGCCCGCCAGGTGGCGGCAGCGGGAGTAACTCAAGTCACGGGACGCATTCTCGGCGACGGCAGCGCATTCGACGGACAGCGCGTGCCGGACGGATGGGCGCAAGCGAACCTTCGCACGCAATTCGGTGCGCGCGTGTCGGCGCTGTCGTACAACCAGAACGTCGTTCGCGTGACCGTGCGCCCGGTCAACGGAAAAGTTGTTGCGTCGCTCGCGCCGGCGATCAGCGGTGTGCCGATTACAACGTCGGCGACAGTGCGCGCCGGCAGCCGCAGTGCAGCAATCAGAATTTCGCAGAATGCCAAGACTGGCGCGTTCAGTATCACCGGATGGATTGGTGCGCGAAGTCCGGCGCGCGGCTATAGCTACATGATCGAGAATCCCGACGTGTTCGCGGCTGCGGCGTTCCGCGCTGCGCTCGTCGCGGAAGGCGTGAAAGTCGAGGGCGCTGCAGTGGCCGGCGCATCGTCCGATACCGCGGTGCGCGTTGCGGGAATTCCGTCGAAACCGTTGTCGGATCTCGTCGCGCGCATGAACGGCGAAAGCAACAATCACTTCGCCGAACTCCTGTTCAGAAACACCGCGCGCGTCACGGGTGGCGTTGGCTCTGCCGATACCGGCAACGCGTTGCTCCGTTCGTTCCTCGCGGACAAAGTCGGGACGCCATCGCAGGACTTTTTCGCCGCCGATGGCAGCGGACTTTCGCGACTGGATCGCGTGACACCGCGGTCGCTCGTGAGCGTGCTCGACTATTCGTCGCGCGCGCCGTGGGCGTCAGTGTTCTCCGCGTCGCTCCCCGTGGCCGGGCAGACCGAAACGCTGGCGTCGCGCATGCGTGGTGCGCCCGCACAGGGCCGCCTGCGTGCCAAGACCGGCACAACCGCCCAGGTGATTTCGCTCGGCGGATACGTGACCGCTGCGAGCGGCGAGGAGCTGGCCTTCGCGTTCATCTACAACGGCACGGACCGCACGCGCGCGCGTCAGGCGATTGACGCCATGGGATCGACGCTCGCGGCATTTTCCCGGTAATCGGCTCCTCGGTCCTCAGGGGTGAGGG
>DATELA010000085.1:0-48607 GCA_035277145.1 Gemmatimonadaceae bacterium
CACCCCTCACCCCTTACCCCTCACCCCTTGCTGTTAGTCGTCGACAACTACGACTCCTTCACATACAACCTCGTCCAGTATTTGGGCGAGCTCGGTGAAGAACTCGACGTGCGGCGTAACGACGCGATCTCGGTCGACGAGATTGGCGCGCTGAAGCCGGACGCGATTGTGTTGTCACCGGGACCGTGTACGCCGGCTGAAGCAGGTGTGTGTGTGCCGGCGATCAAGCGGTGGGGTGCGACGATTCCGATTCTTGGTGTTTGTCTCGGACATCAGGCCATCGGCGATGCGTATGGTGGCAACGTGATTCGTGCGGGCCGCATCATGCACGGGAAAACATCGCGCATAAAGCACGACGCGACGCGGCTGTTCGACGGCCTCGACAATCCACTTGAAGTGATGCGCTACCACTCGTTGATCGTGGAGCGATCAACGATGCCGGCGGAATTGGAGATCACCGCGGTCGCAGCAGACGACGCGTCAGAAGTGCACGCCGTGCAGCATAAAACGCACCCTGTGTGGGGGGTGCAATTCCATCCGGAATCGATCCTCACCCAAGGCGGGAAACGGCTCCTGAAAAACTTTCTCGCGGGAGCGCGCGCATGGCGGGGGAACAGATAGGAGCGAGGATCGAATAAGAGGAGAAGTTCTGAGGTTGCGGCGAGAGGGCGGGAAGGGCCTGACTCGGCCCTCTCGTTCCCCTTCTCCTTACCCTCGGCACTCGGTCCTCAAACTCGATCCCGCTCCTTGCTGTTCCGGTGGTTGCGTCTCAAAGGTCGCGGCCTAGATTGCCTTGGCGTGGATTTTGCGTCCTCGCCCCGCCCGACGGTGCAGAGATGAGCACCTTGGCCGTGATCCCCGCAAGACTTGGGGCCACGCGGCTCCCGCAAAAACCCCTGCGACTTCTTGGCGGCGAGCCCCTCATCGCGCGCGTCTGGGAACGAGTCACTGAAATGCGCGTCGCCGACCGGGTCATTGTTGCGACTGACGCTCCCCAAGTCGCAGACGCTTGCCGTGCTTTCGGCGCCGAGGTCGTCATGACACGCGCAGATCACGCGTCCGGCACCGACCGAGTGGCTGAGGTTGCCGCACGGCGCGAATTCAGCGCATTCCGCATCATTCTCAACGTGCAGGGCGACGAACCGTACGTGCCGAGCGCCGCAGTCGAAGGGGCCGTTGAGCTCGTCGCATCGGATCGCTTTGCAATTGGCACGGCAGCGGCCGACTCGGATGACGATATCCTCGACGACCCGAACGTTGTCAAGGTCGTCACGGCGGACGACGGGCGCGCACTGTATTTCTCGCGCGCACCGATCCCGTATCTTCGCGATACCGCCGACTCGTCCATGCGCGCACCGCTCGTTCGACGACATCTGGGTGTTTACGCCTACCGGCGCGACGCCCTCGCAAATTTCGTAGCCCTCCCACCGCATCCACTCGAACTGAGTGAACGGTTGGAGCAACTCCGCGCCCTTGCCGCGGGTATCCCGATGGGCGTTGCCGGGGTCGGCAAGGTCACGGGTGGCGGAATCGACACCGAAGAGGACCTCGCCCACGCAAATGCGCGCTGGTCCGATCACCATATCACACCACGCTGATGCCGACGACGACAACTCAGAAAACGACGAAGTACATCTTCGTGACCGGCGGCGTGGTATCGTCGCTCGGCAAGGGAATCGCGGCTGCGTCGCTTGGACGATTGCTCGTCGAACGCGGCCTGCGGGTGACAATGCTGAAGTTCGATCCGTACCTGAACGTCGACCCGGGCACAATGTCGCCGTTCCAGCACGGCGAAGTGTTCGTGACGGACGACGGCGCGGAAACGGATCTCGACCTCGGTCACTACGAGCGGTTCATCGATCGCTCACTCGCACAAGCGAACAACGTGACGACCGGCCGCATCTACTCGAACGTCATCACGAAAGAACGCCGCGGTGAATACCTCGGCTCGACAGTGCAGGTGATCCCGCACATCACCGACGAGATCAAATCGGCGGTGCGTCGCATCGCAGCGGAAAATGACGTTGTGATTGTCGAAGTCGGCGGTACTGTTGGCGACATCGAGTCACTGCCGTTCCTCGAGGCCATTCGTCAATTCCGGCATGACGTGGGTCGCGACAATACGCTGTTCATTCACCTCACACTCGTGCCGTTCATTGCGGCTGCGGGTGAGGTGAAAACGAAGCCAACACAACACTCAGTGCGCGACCTGATGGAGATCGGTATTCAACCCGACATTCTCATCTGCCGCACCGAACGTCCGCTGTCCGAAGACGTCAAACGCAAGATTGCGCTCTTTTGCAACGTCGATTTCGGTAACGTCATCGAAAGCCGGGACGTTCCGACGATTTATCAGATCCCGTTGTTGTTCGCGGAGCAGGGACTCGACGCGCGTGTGTGCGAGCGCCTGAAACTCGAAACAACCGAACCGGATCTCAGCAAGTGGCAGACGATCGTACACTCCGTCGTCGCGCCACCCGACCGCGTGAAAATTGCGGTGGTGGGCAAGTACACGGATTACGTCGACAGCTACAAGAGCGTGCAGGAAGCGCTCATTCACGGCGGCATTGATAACGAAGTCGGTGTCGACATCAGTTGGCTCTCGAGCGATTTGTTTACCAGTGCACAACGTGCGCGTGAGATTCTCGCGCCATATCACGGACTGCTGGTGCCCGGTGGATTCGGCGTGCGCGGCGTCGAGGGTATGGTCGAAGCGATTCGCGCCGCACGCGAAATGCCGCGTCCGTTCTTCGGCATTTGTCTTGGACTTCAGGTCGCCATCATCGAGTTCGCGCGGCACGTGGCGAAACTGGACGACGCACATTCGAGCGAGTTCGCGCCGGAGTGTGCATCGCCGGTAATCGCGTTGCTCGAAGCACAGCAAGGCGTGACCGATATGGGTGGCACGATGCGACTCGGCGCGTACACCGCGCGGCTCGCGCGCGGCACCAAGACCGCCGAAGTGTACGGCGTTCCGGAAGTGAACGAACGTCATCGCCATCGCTACGAGGTGTCGAACACGTTCCGCGACACGCTGGTCGAGCACGGGCTCAAGTTGAGCGGCGTTTCACCTGATGGCTCGCTGGTTGAGATCATCGAATTGCCGAACCATCCGTGGTTCATCGGCTGCCAGTTCCACCCGGAACTGCGCTCCCGTCCGACGCGCGCGCATCCGCTCTTCTCCGGCTTCATCGCCGCGGCGGTTGCGCAGAAGCGGCGCACGGGCGTTGCGAGCGCCGATCGTCCGCTCGTCGCCACAACGGATTGAAATGCCCGCCACGTTTCCGGGGGACCAGTTATTCCTCATCGCGGGTCCCTGCGTCGTCGAAGATGACGACCTGAACCTTCGCGTCGGCGAGCATCTTGCGCGGCTCGCCGAACGCGTGCCGGGCGGAATCATCTACAAAGCGAGCTTCGACAAGGCGAACCGGTCGAGCGTCGGTGCACCGCGCGGCCCAGGTCTGCACGAAGGACTTGAGGCACTCGCGCGCGTGCGTGCGGCGACCGGGCTCCCGATTCTCACAGACGTACACGAACCAGCCCATTGCAATGCGGCCGCGCAAATCGCGGACGTGCTGCAAATCCCCGCGTTCCTGTGCCGGCAAACGGATTTGTTGGTCGCAGCGGGTTCGACCGGCAAACCCGTGAACGTCAAGAAAGGGCAGTGGATGCACCCGGAAGGAATGTCCGGAGCTGTGGCGAAGGTCCGCAGCGCGTGGCCTCGCACGAAGTCCGGCGAAGGTCCCGCGGACATCGCCGTTACTGAGCGCGGCACGTTCTTCGGCTACGGCGACCTCGTCGTCGACATGCGCGCGTTCGCGCGTTTGCGCGATGCATGCGACTGCCCCGTGATTTTCGATGGCACGCACTCGGTGCAGCAACCGGGGCGTGGGCCAGATGGAACGAGCGGAGGCGCGCGCGAATTCATTCCGTCGCTGGTCTGCGCGGCTGTTGCCGCGGGCGCACAGGGACTTTTTCTCGAAACGCATCCGGATCCCGCGAACGCGCCGAGCGATGGCGCGAACATGCTCCCACTGGCATCGCTCGACGGCGTGATCGATCGCGCCGTCGCGCATTGGGAAGCGGCACGCCAAAACTCCTGGAATACCGCACCATCATGATCGACGCTGCTGCAGCGAAACGTGTACGCATTGTCGGCCTGGACGTCGATGGCACACTGACCGACGGCGGGATTTACCTTGGCGCCGTGAAAGTCGGCGACAAGAACCAGGCGCTCGAGTTCAAGCGTTACGACATTCAGGACGGACTTGGCGTGCTGTTTCTCCGCATGGCCGGCATCAAGACGGTCATCGTCACAGGGCGAACGTCAGAAAGCGTGCGACTGCGCGCAACCGAACTTGGTGTTGACGGCGTCGCTCAGGATCCCGATGCGCGCAAGTTGCCGATGTGGAAGAAACTCCTGGCGCGCCATCGTATGCGCGAAGACCAGGCCGCGTTCATTGGCGATGACATTCCCGACCTTTCGATCATGCGGAGCGTCGGGATGGCCGTGGCCGTGCAGAACGCCGTTCCGGAAATCGCGAACATCGCGCACGTGAAACTCACGCGACGCGGTGGGCAAGGCGCGGTGCGCGAGTTCGCCGAAGGCTTGCTGCGCGCGCGCGGCGAGTGGGAGAGTGTCATCTCGGATTATGTCGCTGAGCGCAGTGGTCAGCGCCGCGCGAGGCGTGCGTGAAGCAGGCGGATCTGATTGCGCGCGGCCGCCGCGTGCTCACCATGGAGCGCGATTCGCTCGATGAAACGTCGCGTCGTCTGGACGATTCATTCGCGCAAGCGGTCATGCTCGTCGCGTCGGCGACGGGACGCGTCATTGTCGCGGGCATCGGGAAGTCGGGACTGATTGCACGCAAAATTGCGGCGACGCTCACATCCACCGGCACACCGGCAACGTTCCTGCATCCGGTCGAAAGCGCGCACGGTGACCTCGGTATCGTGAGCGCGAACGATGTCGCGATTCTCTTGTCAAAAAGCGGCGAAACGACGGAAGTACTCGGCCTGCTCGAGCCTCTGCGTCGCGTCGGCGTGCGCGTGATTGCGATTACGTCGGACGCAAAGTCCACGCTTGGGCGTCAAGCCGATGTGCACCTCGACGCCTGGGTCAAGGAAGAAGCGTGCCCGCACGACCTCGCACCGACGACCAGCACGACGGTCACGCTCGCACTCGGCGACGCGCTCGCGGTCGCGTTGCTGGAAGTAAAGGGATTCAAGCGAGAGGACTTTGCGCGCCTGCATCCCGGCGGGGCGCTCGGCCGCAAGTTGTTGCTGCGCGTTGCGGACGTAATGGTCGACAAAGCGCTCCCAACGTTGCAACCCAGTGCGACCATGCGGGACGCGATTGTCGAACTGTCGTCGAAACGTGGTATTGCCGTGATCGTGAACGGCGATCGTCGCGTTCAGGGTGTAATTACTACGGGCGATCTGACGCGACTCATGGAAAAGGAACGTGACGTGATGACCGTGCCAGTTGCAAACGTGATGTCACGGTCGCCACGAACCGCGCACATCGATGAGCTCGCAAGCGCGGTGGTGTTCCGCATGCAGGAGCAGGGTGTTATTGCCATGCCGGTGGTCGACGCCGATGATCGGCTTGCGGGAGTTGTGCATCTCCACGATCTGATGCGCGCAGGTGCGTCATGAGGCGCGCAATTCTTGTCGCGATCGTGTCCGCGGCGTGGGTGGCCGCTGCATGCGGCAATGAAGCGGCGTTGTCTGTGCCACAGCACGCCGGTGCGGCGGATAGCGCCGAGCAGGTGCTCGCGCCGATGCAAACGAATCTCGTCGAAGGTGGCATTCGGCGAGCGTTTGTCCAATCTGACACGACGTTCGTATTCGATCGCGCGCAGCGCCTTCACATGATCGGCGTGAAGGCCGATTTCTACAATGAGAACGGTGTAAAACAGGGCTCGCTCACTGCGCAGCGCGGCGTATACAACCGGATGACGGAGCAGATGGAAGCGTTTGGGGACGTTCAATTGCTTGGCGTGGATGGACGCCGTCTCAACACGCAGCAACTGCGATATAACAAGGCGCTGAACGAGATCACCGGCGACAGTGCGTTCACTGCCGTGCGCGCTGATGGCACGTTGCGTGGCGTCGGTTTCAAGACCGATCCGTCGATGACGACGATCCGCGATGTGAAGAATGCGCAGATGAGCGGGAAAGCGTCGGTGCCAGATCGATGAGTCGCGTGCTGCTCGCGGTCGCACTGGTATTTGTTGCGCAGGCGAACGCGCAGCCGCCTCAACGCGGCAGCAACCGGACGTGCACAGTCACGATTCGGGGCGATCACCTCTCCGGCACCACATTGCCAAGCGGCAACAGCTTGACGCATTGGTCCGGCAATGTCCGCGGCACGTGTGGCGCGACGATGCAGGTGAGAGCCGACAGCGGCGAAGTCAATCAGGACGCGGGCGTCTCGACGCTTATCGGCCGTGCGCGCTACGCCGACACGAAGGAAGGAAGCACCGTCGACGCCGATCGCATGCGTTATTTCGAAGGCGAGTCACGTATTGAGGCCGTCGGCAACGTGCGCGTGCGAACGAAGTCCGGCGCAACGCTCAACATCGACCAGCTCAATTATTTCCGTCCAACGCCGTCGCGCGACTATGTCGTGATCGAAGGCGCCGGTCATTCGCGTCTGATCCTCCGCGACTCAACGACCGTTCCTGATAGCGCGGCAACCACCATCGAGTCGCATCGCATTCGCGCGGAGCGCGATTCGATGTTCTACGCCGGCGGCAGCGTCATCATCACGCGTCCCGACATGCGCGCAACGTCGGACAGCGCGGCAACTATGTCGTCGCGCCGGCACGTGCGCCTGATTGGCGGAAAGCCAACGATGGTCGGACGCGGCAGCCGCGCGTTCACAATTACCGGCACCATCCTCGACGTATTCGGCAAAGAGAAGGCGATGGAACGACTCCTCGCGCAGGGCAAGGCGGACGCCGTGAGCGATTCGTTGCATCTCGTCGGTGACACAATCGACATCAGCACCAGCGGTACAAAGGCCGCGAACAGCAACGACGTGAAGATCGATCGCGTCGCGTTGCGTGGCCCAGGACGCACGAAGGCGAGTTCACCTGGCCGTGACATCGAAGGAGACCGCATCGATTTGTCGATGCCCGGTCAACAACTTCGTGAACTGGTCGCCGTTGGCCGTGCACTGGTGAGGACCAAGCCCGATTCGACGATCAAGACCACCGAGCGCGATTGGATCGAAGGGGACACGGTTATCGCGCGATTCGATACACTCGCAAAAGCAGATTCCGCGAAGCAACCGCCGTTGCGCACACTCCTCGCACGCGGCGCCGCGCGGTCCTTCTACCATCTCGCACCCAAAGAACCGGCAGACTCGTTGCCGACGATCAATTACGTCATCGGCATGCGCATCGATGCTGCATTCGTCAAGGGCGCGGTCAGCCTCGTTGAAGTGTTCGGTGATGTGCGCGGCGTAACGCTCGAACCGGCGCGCGACACAGCAGCAACGCGTCGGCGCGAGCCTGCGCAGCCCCCAACGTCGCGACGATGACCGAACTGTCTCCAACGCTCCGCGCGCTCGCGGAAAAACTTTCCGGTGCCGATCGTCGGCTCGCGCTCGCGTTGCTTGCTGTCGTACGCGCGGCGGACGCGCAGGGCAGTGCGGTGTTCAACGACGTCGCGATGCGCTACCGCGAGGATTACATCGCGCATCTCCGGTCTGAAGGCCGTGACGCGGACCGCGAAGCGGGGCGCCTGAGCCTTGATGAAGTACGTGATCACTTGATTGGCGCATCCTTTCCGCGACTGGTCGCCAACGGTGCCATCACGCTGCCGCCTGGCGGCCTTCGCGCACCCGATCAGCGCATCGCTCTCACGGCGCAGTTCTGGAGCGAAGTCGCGCCCGTTCGCGAACAGTTCGCCGCTGCATTGCGCGCGACCGGTGAACACCCCGTCATTCCAGCAACGCCCGCGCCTGCACAGCCCGCTCCAACCGCAGGAGGCAGCGTACTCAACGCTGTCGGACTGACGAAAGTGTATCGGCGCCGTACCGTCGTCGCCGACGTCGGCGTGCACGTACGGCAAGGTGAAATCGTCGGACTCCTCGGCCCCAACGGCGCGGGAAAGACGACCACCTTCTATATGA
Source organism: Gemmatimonadaceae bacterium (assembly GCA_035277145.1). Taxonomy (GTDB): domain Bacteria; phylum Gemmatimonadota; class Gemmatimonadetes; order Gemmatimonadales; family Gemmatimonadaceae; genus DASRAP01. The sequence goes on from DATELA010000085.1 coordinate 8,144, forward strand.
TCGTCGGTATCGTCCCGCCGGGGCGCGGCAAAATCGACATCGATGGCGAAGACATCACCAAGTTGCCGATGTACCGGCGCGCGCGGCGCGGTATCGGATACTTGTCGCAAGAGCCATCGGTGTTCCGTAAGCTGACGGTCGAAGAAAACCTGCAGGCAATTCTCGAAACGCTTCCGCTCTCGTCCGCCGAGCGCAAGCAACGCCTCGAATCGCTGCTTGACGAACTGAGCATCAAGCACCTGCGCAACAGCAAAGCGTACGCGCTGTCGGGCGGCGAGCGCCGCCGCCTCGAAATCACGCGCGCGCTGGTAACGCAACCAAAGTTCATGATGCTCGATGAGCCGTTTGCAGGCGTCGATCCGATTGCGGTGAACGACATTCAGTCAATTGTGGCGGGCCTGCGTCACCGCGGCATTGGTGTGCTGATTTCCGACCACAACGTCGAGCAAACACTCGACATTGTCGATCGCGCGTACATCTTGTTCGATGGTCACGTGCAAGTCTCGGGCACCGTCCGTGACCTCGTCTTCGACGACAAAGTTGCCGAGATCTATCTCGGCCCGACGCTTACCGCGCGGCTGCGGGCTCGGTTCGCTCACTCACAGGACGGCAACGGCGCTTCGTGAAACAAGGTCTTTCGCAATCTGTGCGCATGGGGCAGGAGCTGCGGATCAATCCGCGGCTCTACCAGGCCATGGATATGCTCACGATGCCGTTGCTCGATTTGCAGCAGCACCTGAAGCTCGAACTGCAGCAGAATCCGTTCCTCGACATGATCGAGCCGGATGAGGACGACGAACAGGAAGACGAGACCGCACCCGCAGAAGCATCGAGCGCCGAGGGCGAAGAGCAGGTCACCACAGAGACTCCTGAAAGGTCCGCTGACGAGAACTCTGCATGGGAAGACCTCATGCTCAGCGGTTTCGAAGAGGGAAGCCGCGGACTATCGAGCGGTTCAGAGGAACAGGAGTACACCGAGCCGGTACGCGTCGAAGTTCGTGACCTCGCGGATCATCTTCGCGAACAGATTGCGTTGCTCGAACTGTCGGACCGCGAGCGTTTGCTCGCTGATGAATTCATTGGCAACATCGGCGAAGACGGTTATCTCACGTGCACGCTCCCTGAGGTCCTCACGGGCGTGAACGAGATGCTTGCGAAGCACGCCGAATCGGTGGGCATGGAGGATCGCGAACTCCCGGTGTTCACGCCCGCGGAAGCGGACCACATGCTGACGGTGATGCAGACGCTCGATCCGCCGGGTGTTGCCGCACGCGATGTGCGCGAATGCATCCTGCTGCAGTTGCGCGATCAGAAGCGTGAGGCCTCGCTCGCATACAAGCTGGTCAACGAGGCGTTCGACGAGCTGGTCGCGCGCAAGTGGACGGAGCTGGCGCGTCGATATGCAATCACCCCGCAGGAGATCCAAGCGGCGGCGGATGAAGTTGCGAAACTCGATCTCAAGCCCGGCCTCAGGTTCAGTGCGCAGGACGAGGGATTCGTCATTGCCGATCTCATCGTCGAGCGCATCGACGGCGAATACCGTGTGTTCACGAACGACGGGCACATGCCGCGATTGAGGCTCTCGCGTTCGTACGTGGATCTTGCGCGTGACAAAAAGAACCTCGACCAGGAGCAGCGCGACTTCATTCAAACGCGCATGAACTCGGCCCAATGGCTCGTGCAGGCCATCGAGCAGCGGCGCCAGACAATGCTCAAGGTCATGCACTTCATCGTCGATCGTCAGCGCGAGTTCTTCGACAAGGGCGTGGAGTTTCTCAAACCACTCACGCTGCGCGAAGTCGCCGAGGTCGTCGGGCTGCACGAGTCAACCGTCAGCCGTGTAACGAGTGACAAATACGTGCAGACGCCGCGCGGCGTATTGCCGCTCAAGTTCTTTTTCTCGTCCGCACTCTCGACCACCGACGGCGAGGATGTATCCGCGCGCGGCATTCGTGCCCAGATACAGAAGCTCGTGGCAGAAGAGAACCCGATGCGCCCCCTCACCGATCAGGAAATCGTCGACGTGCTGCAGAAAGGCGGGATCAACATCGCGCGCCGTACCGTGGCAAAGTACCGCGAGCAACTCAACGTGCTCCCCGCACGCATGCGCAAGCGCGTATGACCCTTGCACAGCGCGGCGACGCGGCCGACGTCAGCGTACTCGTTCCCGCACGCGATGAAGCGGACAACTTGCCGCTCTTTGTTGCTCAATGCGCGGAATTTCTCGCGAGCGAACCGGCCACGTACGAAGTGGTCGTCGTCAACGACGGTTCAAAGGACGCGACGGGCGCGGTGCTCGATCAACTCGCGACGAAATACGGATTTCTTCGCGTCGCGCGCCATCGCACGGGGCGCGGCATCGCGGCTGCGCTCCGCACCGCCGCCGAGCGCGCGACGGGCCATGTGTTTGTGTTCTATCCTGCTGATCTGCAATTCGCTCCCGCGGACATTCCGAAACTCGCGCGCCCGGTGCTCGCCGGCGAAGTCGACATCATGACCGGCCGCAAGGAAGGGAAGTACGAGAAGGCGTTTGTCTCCGGCATCTACAATCTGCTGAGCCGGGTGCTATTCAATGTCGGTGTGCGCGACCTCAACAGCGTGAAAGCGTACGCGCGCGATACCATGACCGCCGTACCCGACCGTCCGGACTGGCATCGGTACATGGTCGTAGTCGCAGCGTCGCAGGGTCATTCGGTCGGCGAAGTACCAATCACGCTGCATCCGCGTCATGCTGGCCGGTCGAAGTTCGGATTGTCGCGTATTCCGATTGGGGTGCTCGACATGCTTTCCGTGTGGTTCGAGCTGCGCTTCAGTCAAAAGCCGCTATTGCTCTTCGGAATGCTCGGCGCCGGTCTATTCGTTGTCGGCGTTATCGCAGGAATCATTGCGCTTGCGAGCATCGACAACCTCGGCCGCCGGTGGGTATGGACCATCGTCCAAACATCCCTCATCCTCGGCAGCGTGTTCTTTGCGACGGGATTGCTCGGTGAACAAGTCGCGGCGCAGCGCGCGGAGCTGCGCGAGTTGCGCAGACGCCTCGACGCGAGCGCGCGCTCCGGCGAGCGCGACTGACTTTCGACCGACATCGCGTGCGCGTTCTCTTCATCACTCACAACTTCCCGCGCCATCCGGGCGACTTGCCCGGCAACTTCATCCTCCGCCTCGCGCGTGCGCTGAAGGAATCAGGTGTGGAGATCCAGGTGTTGGCGCCCCACGCGCCGCGTCTGACTCCCGTCGTTTCGATCGAAACGATTCCCGTAGAGCGTTTTCGTTATGCGCCAGAACGGCGCGAAACGCTCGCGTACGAAGGAACGATGGCGGCGCAGGTACGCAATTCGCTACGCGCCAAGCTCGACATGATCGCGCTCATTCGCGCCGGTGCGAAAGCGGTACAGGCGCACGCGGTTACGGCAGACGTTGTTCACGCGCACTGGTGGTTTCCCGGGGGACTCGCCGTCACGCGCGCTGCGGCACAAGGGAAACCGATCGTGACGACCCTCCACGGGAGCGATGTGCGCTTTGCGCGCGGTACCGTCGCGCGTGCGTTGATGGGACGCGTGCTCGCGCGCAGCGCGCGCGTGACCGCGGTATCGCAGTGGCTCGCTGACGAAGCCGCGAAGCTTGGCGGGATCGCTGCGCCGCGCGTTGCGCCCATGCCGGTGGAAACCGACATGTTCACGCCGAGCGACACGCCGCGCGACGGAGTGTTGTTCGTTGGAAAACTCGACGATCAAAAGGGACCTCACGTACTACTTGAAGCGCTGGCACAGCTGCCTTCACGTATTAGTGGAACCTTCGTGGGCGACGGACCCAACGCGCAAATGCTGCACGCGCGCGCGGCGGCGTTAGGCGTTGCCGGTCGCGTGCGATGGTGCGGTGCACTCCCGCAGGAAGCACTTGCGTCGTATTACCGCGCAGCGCGCGTTGTCGTTGCACCTGCGACCGAGGCTGAAGGCCTCGGCCTCGTCGCCGCAGAATCGATGCTGTGCGAAACGCCGGTCATCGCATCGAAGCTCGGTGGACTCCCGGATCTCGTCGAAGACGGTGTAACGGGTCGACTCGTTCCACCATCTGATCCGAAAGCACTCGCGGCCGCAATCGAAACGTCCATCGCGTCGCCCGATCGACTTGCCGAGTGGGGGAAAGCGGGTCGCGCGCGCGTACTCGACCGCATGAGTCCCGCGGCGTGCGCGGCAACCTACCGCGCGATTTACGAAGAAGTCGCCAGTGCAAAGAAAGCGTAACGCGTGGTGGATTGTCGCGCAGATCGCGATCGCCGCGCTCGTTGTTTGGTTTGCGTGGCGAACACTCGCACCGGATTGGCCCGCGGTCGTCGACGCATTCCGCACCGTCTCGTTTAAGCCGGGTCCGCTCGCGCTTTCGATACTCGGTGTGCTCGTGAGCTACGCAATACTGATTGAGACGTGGCGTCGCGTTGTCTCGTCGTGGGGTAGTCACTTGTCGCCGGGTGTCGCGGCACGCATTTGGTTCGTTTCGAACCTCGGTCGCTATCTCCCCGGTAAAGTGTGGGCGATCACCGCGATGGGAACGATGGCGCACCGCGCAGGAGTTTCGCCCGCAGCCGCCGTCGGCTCATCGCTCTTGATCGCGGTGATCAATGTTGTCGCGGCATTTGCGGTGGTGCTGCTGACGGTGCCGGACGCGCTGCCCATCGGTCGAGCGGGCGCGATCGCGATTGGCACCGCGCTCGTTGCCACCGCGCTTGCACCGCGTTTCATCCCGGGAGTCGCGGGCTGGATCGGAGCGCGATTTGGTCGCACGGTGACGTGGCCGACGCTACCGCAGAGCACGATCATCGTGGCCTACGCTGGCTGCGCGCTCGCGTGGGTGATATATGGCCTCGCATTTCATGCGCTGTCCATAGCAACGCTCGGGACAGCCGGTGGCGCGCCGCGGTACTCCATCGCAGTTTTCGTAGCGTCGTACATCGCGGGATATGTTTTCCTGCCGGCGCCGGGTGGCCTGGGCGTACGCGAGGCGTGGCTCGGCGCACTCCTCAAGAAGTTCGGCATGACCGCAGTAGCTGGAGCGGCGCTGCTCGTGGTGGTCTCGCGCGTGTGGCTTACGATCCTCGAGCTCCTTCCCGGACTCATCCTGCTCGCTTTCGACTCCAAACGCACGGCTCCGCACGCACCTGATGTCTGAACCGAATCCGCCAATCGCGACAACCGACGACGGCGCACCACGATACGCGCTCGCGTGGGCCATGCTCGTGTGCGCGATTGCCGCGCTGACGCTCGCGTATCCGGCGTTGAGCGGCGGTTTCCTCGTCAACCCGCATAGCGATCAGTACATCGCGGGCTATGCCTTCCGCGATTACGCGGCACAGTCACTGCGCGACGGTAACGGATTCCCGTTGTGGAATCCGTATCTGTACGGCGGCATGCCGTATATCGACGCGATGCACGGCGACATTTTTTATCCGACGTTCCTGCTGCGTATGCTGTTGCCCACGGACATCGCCATGACGTGGGGCATGATCCTGCATTTCTGGCTCGCGGGCGTCGCGATGTATGGATTCCTGCGCGCGCATCGATTGTCGTTCCACGCGTCGCTCATCGGCGGACTCGCGTACATGATGAGCGGGCAGGTCGCTGGTCTCGTGTCACCTGGCCACGACGGCAAACTTTTCATCTCTGCGTTGTTCCCGGTCACGCTGCTGACGCTGCGTCACGGCATGCGCGATGGACGACGCTGGGCATGGGGCGCGCTTGCGCTCGTCGTCGGTCTCGGCGTGCTCACGCCGCATCCACAATTGTTGCAGTACTTGTTGCTGGCGTCCGGTGCGTATGCGTTGTGGCTCGCGTATTTCGAGGGCGGCGATGGAGCGCCAACGCGCCGCGTCGCAACGCAACGACTTGGACTCGCGCTTGGCGCGATCGCAATCGGAATGGCAATTGGCGCGATTCAGTTCATGCCGCTCGCGCAATACACACCGTGGTCACCGCGATCCGGTGGTGCAGGGTGGGAGCATGCGATTTCGTATTCCATGCCGCCCGAAGAATTGGTGAACTGGGTCATTCCACAGTTCTCGGGCATGCTCGACGCGTACTGGGGACGCAACGGTATTCATCTCCATTCCGAGTACCTGGGTTTCCCGGTGTTGTTGCTTGCCGCCGCCGCATTCGCCACGAAAGACGCGATCACGCGGCGATTCGTGTGGTGCTGCACGGGTCTGCTCGCGGTGTCGGTAATCTGGGGGCTGGGTGGTTACGTCGAACCGTTCTACCGAATCATCTACGCGATCGTACCGGGCACGAAGTATTTCCGTGCGCCGAGTACCATCATGTTCATTAGTGCGTTCGCTGTGGCTGCGCTCGCCGCGGTCGGTGTACAACGCGCGCTCGTTGAAGGCATCAGCAAACGATTTTTGATTGTTGGCGCGAGCGTGCTGGGATTCATCACGCTGCTCGGCGTTACCGGCGGCCTAACGAATGGGTTCGAGTATGCCGCAATGGCGAATCCGGCGAGCCCCGAAGGCGCACTGCAAGCGATGGAAGCAAACAAGCCCGCGGTTGTCGCCGGCGCGTGGCGCGCGGCAATCTTCGGCGCCATCGCGCTCGGGCTGCTATACGCGGTGTTCGCGCGCTCTGCCAAGAACACCGTGCTCGCCACCGCACTCGCCGCGCTCGTTGTCGCCGACATCTGGACGGTGGAGCGCTACTACTGGTTGTTCTCGCCCCGCGCGAGCAAGGTATACGCGACGGACGCGGCAATCGAGCGGATCAAGAGTGACTCGATTCCCGGCCGCGTGTTCGCAATTCAGCTGAGTCGCGAAGCGGCGCCCAACGATCCATTCCTGCGCGGCGACGGCTTGATGGTGCAGGGGGTCCGCCACGTGACCGCATACCACGGCAACGAACTTGGCAGATACCAGGAACTGTACGGCGGTAAAGGACTCCAGTACAACGGAGTTCTCGAGCGGTTAGGTATCAGCGGCGTGTTCGCGCAGCTCACCAACCTGCGCTGGATGTACACGAACCTTCCGTCACTGCCAAAGGATTACTTCCCACGCATGGGAGACGGGAAACCAATCCTCGGCCCGGTAAAGAATGCCGTCGGCACGGACGTGTGGCTGTATCAGATAGACGGCGACAATCCACCCGCGTGGGTCGTGCCGGCAATGATGAAGTTTCCTGACGCGACGACGCTCGAGTACCTCACGACAACCGATTTCCCGGTTAAGAGTGTCGCACTGTTCGACACCAGTGCGCAGGTTGACGCGCAACAACTCACTGCGATCCCGGCACCGCTCGCCATTCGCGCGCGCGTTACACGCTACGCGCCGGGGAGCATCGACATTGAACTTGATGCACCAGCGCCGGCCCGCTCGGCATTGGTCGTATCGGAGAATTTCTATCCAGGATGGACAGCAACAGTCGACGGACAGCCCGCCTCCACCGCTCGCGCCGACTATGTGTTGATCGGTGTTCCGCTCAATGCGGGTGCGCGCAAGATCGAATTGCGCTTTGCGGACGGAGCATATCAGCGCGGAAAGATCGTGACGCTCGTTGCGCTCGCGCTCGCCGTCGCGCTCGCCGTTGCCGGCGCAGTGGCCGATCGCAAACGCGCACGTGCGTAAGGCTTGGTAACGCGCTGTGAATGATCGCGCTCTCGTCATCATCCCGACCTACAACGAACGGGAGAACCTCGCCAGAATCATTGACGTGACTCTGGCGCAGGATCCGCGTTTGAACGTGCTCATCGTCGACGACGGATCGCCCGACGGAACGGGGCAGATCGCCGACGACATCGCCGCCAAGAACGATCGCGTTAACGTCATCCATCGCGCGCGCAAACTCGGACTGGGCACGGCGTACATCGCCGGGTTCAAGTGGGCGCTCGAACGCGACTTCGAATACATGTTCGAAATGGACGCGGACTTTTCTCATGATCCGAAAAGCCTGCCAAAGTTCCTGGCGGCAGCGCAGGACGCCGACCTGGTCATCGGATCGCGCTATTTGAAAGGGCGCGTTACGGTAGTGAACTGGCCGATGTCGAGATTGACCCTGAGCTACGTCGCCAACATGTACGCCCGCGTGGCCACCGGGCTATCGCTCTGGGATCTCACCGCCGGGTTCAAGTGTTTTCGCCGGAAGGTGCTCGCCGCGATCGACCTCGACTCCGTGCGCTCGAACGGCTACGGGTTCCAGATCGAAATGTCCGTCCGGGCGTGGCGAAAGAAGTTCGTGATTCGCGAGATTCCCATTGTGTTCATGGATCGCACCGAGGGTACGTCGAAAATGAGCGGCGCGATCGTTCGTGAGGCGATCTGGATGGTCTGGAGGTTGCGTTGGTGGTGGATGACGGGGCGAATTTGAGCGGAATTCGGTTCCACAAAATGACCGGGTCGGGGAATGACTTCGTGTTCCTCGACGGTCGTGACGAGCGCCTGCGCGCGCTCGAGCGGCCTGACGTCATCAAGCGCCTGTGCGCGCGCGGTACCGGAATCGGCGCCGACGGTGTCGTGTGGCTCATGCCGGCATCAAACGGCGCCGCGTTCTATATGAGGTATCGAAACAGCGACGGCTCTGTCGCCGACATGTGCGGCAACGCGGCGCTGTGCAGCGTGTCGCTGTCAACCAAGCTGGGCATCGCACCCACCGATCGGGCGTTTCAGTTCAAGACGGACGCTGGGGTGCTCACTGGGCGTCGGCGCGCCGACGGGCTGCCCGAAGTCGACCTTACACCGATCCGGGGCCTCACCGCCACGGCACCCGTGACCGTAGGCGCCGGGGAGCGGCGGATCGGCTTCGCCGATTCCGGCGTACCGCATTTGGTCGTGGAAGTCGCCGATGCCGACGCCGTCGACTTGGCAGTGCGCGGTGCCCAGCTGCGTTCTGACCCCGGACTCGGTCCCGGCGGTGCCAATGTCAACTTTGTCTCGACATCAGGGCCTGGCCGCTGGCGCATGCGCACCTTCGAGCGGGGCGTGGAGGGCGAAACATTGGCCTGCGGGACCGGCGCTGCGGCGTGCGCGGCTGTCCTGCGGGCGTGGAACGCCACGGCTCAGGAAACCACCATAGAAACCACTTCAGGTCGCAACCTGCTTGTTTCGCTCCACGATTCGGGAGGCGTCATCACCCCGTCACTAGCCGGCGAAGGAAGGCTCGTTTTCGGCGGGGAAGCAGCAGACGCCTGAAAGTTGACAAGTTACGGGACCGTGGCATTATGCGCGCTACTCGTCACGAATCGGCGTGTTATCTGAATGAAACGCCAATACTTATGCAGGGCAGCGCACGCTTATCAACAGCTTTCAACACGGTATAGTTTACATAATACATATTATCGGGCATACATCGGAGTTAGGCGATTTGGTGACACAATAGCGCCAGTGACACTGCTCTGTTGATGTCGAGTTCCTGAGCCGTCGGTGAGCCGAGCAGTGCTAAGTCCTGATTCCATGCACACCTAGCTTGCCGCGCACGAAAAAGCCCCGACGGGCGCCATTAGCGGCCCGTCGGGGCTCGTTTGGACCGCCGCAGCGGCCCGCTCAGCGTGTGCTTACTCAGCTGCCTTTGGCTGGTGCCGCGGTAAGCTCGCCGATTCGCAACCTCGCCTCCGCGATCAGCGGCGAACCTTCGCGCGCGGCGATTTCCTGCCAAATCCGCAATGCCTCGGCGGGCTTGCCCGCGCTGGCCAGCGAGCGCGCCTGGTCGGCCTTGTAGATCTCGCGGTCGATGGGCGTCGCGGCCGCAGCTGCGGCCTGACCAAAGGAAGCCGCCGCTGAGTCGTATTTGGCGCCGTCTTCCAGCCCCGCGGCGATCATCGCGTAGATGGCGGCGCGGAACGGCCCGGCGGCGCCATGCCCAACGGCCTCACGAAGCCGCTTCACGCCCGAGTCAGCCTTTCCCTGCTGGTACATGGCGCGGGCGAGCAGCATCGAGGCGCGCACGCCAGCCTTGGTGGTGCCATAACGCGTGACCACGCGCGCAAGATCGATTTCCGCCAACTGCAGGTTGCCCGAGTAGAACGACCGCTCGGCCGACACGTAGGCCAGTTCGCCGTTTTTTTCCTTGAGGTTATTCGAGGCGCGCCAGAACCAGGCGCCTGCTCCGAGGACAACCGCCGCCGCCGCGCCGGCGAGGATGGGTTTGCGATATCGAGCGTAAAACGCAGAAAAATCGAATTCGGCCTTTGCGCCGGGTGTGTTTGACATAGCGCGAAAAGTATCGGCGCTACCGCGGCGCCGCGAGGCTTGATCGCACCGATGCACCTGTCGGGCGCGCCTCTGGAGTGGCAGAATTCCCCATCGCCACTCTCGTCCGGAGGGACCATGGGTAGGAACAGATTCCCGAGCTATGCGCGGACTGCGTGCGCAGGCCTCGCATTGGTTGTGATGGCCGCGCCGCTTGCACGCGCACAGACGCCGTCGGCGTCGCAGCCTGGCAGAGATCGCCTCACGATTTTCGACTACAAGAACTGGGAGACGGTCGGGAATCCCCAGCTCTCCCCCGACGGCACGCAAATCATTTTCACGCGCACGTTCATCGACGACGTGAACGATCGACGTCAGAGCGCCGTGTGGATCATGAACGTCGACGGCACCAAGAAACGCCTGCTGCTCGAGGAAGGTTCGGCGCCGCAGTGGTCGCCGGACGGAACGCGCATCGCGTTCCTCGCGCCCGGACAGCCGAGCGACAATCAGGTCTGGGTTCGCTACATGGACGCCGTAGGCGCCAAATCGCAGATCACGCGCGTTGCGCAGGCGCCGAGCGGAATCGCATGGTCACCGGACAGCAAAACGATCTCATTCCAGTCACTTGTTCCGTTCCGCGAAAACGTGAACCTCCGCCTGCCGCCTGCGCCTGCGGGTGCAAAGTGGGTTGAGCCACCGCGCGTCGTCGAGAAGCTGCGCTACCGCGCTGACGGCCAGGGCTTCCTGCCGGATGGCTTCACGCACTTGTTCGTCGTGTCGGCCGATGGCGGAACCCCGCGCCAGATCACCAGCGGCAACTACAACCACGGCGGTGGCCGCTGGACGCCAGATTCCAAGTCGCTGCTCTTCTCCGGCAATCGCATCGCCAACGCCGAGTATTCGTGGCGACAGTCAGACATCTATCGCGTGGACGTCGCGTCGGGAAACATCACGCAGCTGACGAAGCGCAACGGACCAGACGGCGGGCCGGTTCCCTCGCCTGATGGAACGCTGATCGCGTACACGGGCAACGATTCGACGGACGCGACGTGGAAGGATCAGTCGCTGTATGTAATGAATGCGGACGGATCGAATCCGCGCGTGCTCACCGAATCGCTCGATCGCTCGCCCAGCGATCCGACGTGGTCTGCCGACGGCAAGAGCATCTATTTCACGGCGCAGAATCAGGGCGCGCAGAACCTGTACGTCGTCGGGCTCACGGGTCCCGCGCGTCAGGTGACGCAGGGCGCGCACATGCTGAGCGTTACGGACATCACCGCAACGGGGCTCGCACTCGGCACGCGTTCAACGTCGATGGACGCAGGTAACATCGTCACGTTCGACTTGAAGACCCCTGCGCAGTTCAAGGCGCTCACGAACGTGAACAGCGATTTGCTGGCCGGAAAGAAGCTCGCGACGACCGAAGAAGTCTGGTATCGCTCGGTCGACAACTACCGCATTCAGGGTTGGATCGTGAAGCCGCCTGATTTCGATCCGAGCAAGAAGTACCCGTTGATGCTCGAGATTCACGGCGGACCGCACAGCATGTACAACGTCGGATTCAGCTTCGCGCGTCAGGACCACGCCGCGCATGGCTACGTGATTCTCTACACGAATCCGCGCGGCTCGACGGGATACGGTTCTGCGTTCGGCAACGCGATCAAGAATGCGTATCCGGGCAAAGATTACGATGACCTGATGGCGGGCGTCGACACGGTCATTAATCGCGGTTACATCGACGTGAACAAGCTCTACGTGTTCGGTTGCTCGGGCGGCGGCGTGCTGACGAGCTGGATCGTCGGCAAGACGGATCGGTTCGCGGCCGCGAGCGCCAACTGCCCTGTCACGAACTGGCTGAGCTTCGTCGGTACGACTGACGGATCGAGCTGGTACTACAACTTCGAAAAACTTCCGTGGGAAGATCCGTCGGAGCATCTGCGCCGTTCGCCGGTGATGTACATCGGCAACGTGAAGACGCCGACGCAGCTCATGACCGGCGTGAACGATTTGCGTACGCCGATGGGCCAGACGGAAGAGTTCTACGAGGGTCTCAAGATGATGAAGGTGCCGACCCGCATGGTGCGCTTTAACAATGAATGGCACGGCACGAGCTCGACGCCGTCCAACTTCGTGCGCACGCAGGCGTTCCTGCGCGAATGGTTCGAGCGGTACACGACGCCGCCGCGAAAGGCGGTGCAAAACTAGGGGCTAGGCGGTAGTCTGTAGGCGGTAGTAAAAAAACAAAGAACCCCGGGGCAGAAATCGCTCCGGGGTTTTTGTTGTTCACTACCGCCTACAGCCTACCGCCTCTACCCTATTGCGGCCTGCCGCCCGTCTTCCACTCCGGCTTCGCACCGACTGCAAGCAAGCGTACCGCGTCTGTCGCAACGTTGATCAGCGCGGCCATGTGCGCGAAATCCACACGGCTCACATCGTCCGTCACGCGATGGTAGTCCGTGTGCAGGTTGAACGACGCGAGGGTGTGCGCAACGATGCCTTTGCGCGCGTACGCAATGTTGTCGCTGCGAAAAAAGAAATCCTGATCGAGGCGACGGTCCGCGACGATGGGGAGTTTGTTCGCGGCAAAGATCTCACCCATGGTCGATCGCTCGTATCCGGTGAGCCAACCCTTGCCGCTTCCATTCGAGAGTGAATCGGGTCGGCCGATCATTTCGATCTGAATGTCCGCGACGATCTTGTCCAGCGGAACCGGCGGATGCGCGAGCAACCAGTTCGTTCCGAAATAACCGACCTCTTCGCCAGTTGTTGCAGCAAAGATCACTGAGCGCCTGGGCGCCCTGCCCTGTTTGAGTTGCCTCGCAATCTCGAGGATTGCAGTAACTCCCGACGCATCATCGTCGGCACCGTTGGCAATCGAGTCGCCGTTTTCAGGTGCAATGATTCCGATATGATCATGGTGCGCGCCAACGAGCACGTATTCGTTGCGCAACGCTGGATCGGAGCCGCGAATAATGCCGAGCACGTTGTAGTCAATGCGACGCCGCTGAGCAGGAATCGTGTCGTGATCCGCAAACGAACCGCGCGCGCGTACGCGCCACGCGAATCGCGGACGCGTAGAGTCGGTCGTCGCGCCGCCGCGTCCTCCCCTACCCCCGATCGGTACGGAATCCAGCGACATCGGTACGCGCTGAAAGAACCCGGAATCGCCGAGTGGTTCGAGTCGCAGCGAACGCATGACGTTGGCGATGTAGGTCGCCGCTTTCTTGGCGCCGCGCGACGCGGTTGCACGCCCTTCCATGGAATCGGCGGCGAGTACGCTCAGGATGCGTTGCGCGTCCTGTGGCCGCGTCCGCTGCGGAGATTGTGCGGTTGCAGTTGCGGCGCCCAACGCCAGCACGATCGCGTTCTTCAACATCGCTGTGATCTCGCCTCGCCTCGCACTTTTCACTTCAGCATTCCCTTCCGTCTTCAGTAAGTACCCCCGGCCGGAGTCGAACCGGCGACCAACGGTTTAGGAAACCGCTGCTCTATCCAACTGAGCTACGGGGGCGTCGTTGTCCCACAACAACTTAGCTATTTCTGCTGCTCCGCCGGAATCGAAAAGGTTAGCGGAAGGTTAGCGGGAGGAGTGAACCGGCGTGCGACCGCGCGCGAAAGATCGCTTGCGTCGATGATGTTGTACCGGTCGAACATGTCGCGCGTTATGCAACCGCAGAGCGTCATGATTACCCCTTCGCTCAAGCCGGCGGCGAACGAAGCCTGGCGCCCTTTCACATTTGCGCGTGGTGTCCTAATGCGCACCGTGTTCAACGTGGTCGAGAGAGACGCGGATCTTCGGTCGTGGGGCGGCGCAGTGGCCGCCCCCTTTTGTTCTTTAAGTCACACGTCACCGACAACCACCGAACCGCCAATCGGCTCAGCGAGCGTCTCGATTGCAGGCGGCGCGCCCACGGGCCACCCGTCAACGTGCGTTGCGGCGATCTCGGCGCTCAAATTGTCGAGATCGGGAAACAATGATGATCGCCGAATGCCTGCGCGAGCGAGCTGAGCGGCAAGGGGTTTCTTGGCCGCGGCCGGCACGTCGTAGCAACGCAGAAATCGTTCGGCGTTAGGGTAGTCGTCGAGCGGCGTGCGCACGCCGTGAATCGTGAACGCTCCGAGTTGCATGAGCATGCGCTGACTGTTTTCACTCGCGACGATTGCGGTGACCGTCGGCGAATCTGCGTTTGGTTTCTTGCCGTTCCAAGCCGTCGCGACGAGTTCGGCCGCCGGATATCGGCCAGGCTGCACTATCGCCGCTTCCCCAAAAACACCGTTGTTCATAGCAAACGGGCATAGGCCCCAAAGACGACCGGGCGCGTCCGGGTCTGCTGCGACTGCGAAAAACGCAGCGATGAGCGGTGACTCAGTCCAGTCAAGAAGCCGCGTCGGCGCCCCGTGATGTTGAGCGAGGAACATCCAACCAACGGTGTCGTCGTGTCGCGGGCACGCGCTGTACCTTGCGGTGGCGCCTTTCTTGAAGGACATGAGGACGTGCGCTTCGGCCAGTGGATGGCACTCCTTGCGGAACATCTTTGGACGAAGCCGCCAGTCGTCGACCCTCGGCTCACCGCGCCACCAAAGGCGACTGTTGTTCAGCGCCTGAGCGGTGGCTTCAACCGCCGAAATCAGTTCGTGCAGGTTACCAATTGAGCCAGTCGCCTGCATGCGTGCACTCACCCGTTCCTGCTCCAGCGCAAAAGGTTGGCGGAAAGGTTAGCGGTCCACGCCTGCCGATGGCGTCAAATGGGGTCGTGAAACGCCAACGCCGCACTATGAAAATACATCTTCACAGTGCGGCGTGCTCGAATTAGGAAACCGCTGCTCTATCCAACTGAGCTACGGGGGCGGCACTAGCGAAAGTATAAGAGAAGACGAGATGACGAGAAGACGAGAAGGCACACCGCGCTAGTACGTCACCAGGGCACGCGCATCGCGCGACCCCAATGCCGCCCGGCCCTTCAAGAAACCCAGCTCGATCACGAACGCGCACCCGACCACCTCGGCACCGACCCGTTCGACGAGCCGGCACGCCGCTGCCGCGGTCCCGCCGGTTGCGAGCACGTCATCAACTACCAATGCGCGCGCACCGTTCGACATCGCATCGCGGTGAACCTCGAGTGCATCGGTACCGTACTCCAGCGCGTACTCCTCGCGCACGGTTTTGTGCGGAAGCTTGCCGGGCTTTCTTAACGGCACAAACGACGCGCCCAATGCTTGCGCAACCGGCGCGCCAAAAATGAACCCGCGGCTCTCGATCGCGACCACATGCGAGACCTTCGCGTCGCGAAACATCGATGCGATCGCGTCAGTTGTTCGCGCGAATAACGCCGCGTCGTGCAACACGGGCGTAATGTCCTTGAACACAATGCCCGGCTTCGGAAAGTCTGGTACATCACGAATGGCCGCACGCAACGCCGCGTCAAGCGAAAGTTCGTTCATTGTCGCTGCGAACTAATGGAGGATGGCAAACGGCGACGGAAACTCGGCGACCGGGTCTGGATCGCTTGTATCAACGCTCGTCACCGACGAGCGCGCGGGACCTTCCCGCGCAGCCGCAATCAAACGATCCACAGCCGCGGTGTCACCGCGCGCAACGAACTCCACCGCGCCGTCACGGAGATTCCGCACCCAACCCGCAACACCGAGTGAACGCGCACGCTCACACAGAAACCACCGGTACCCGACCCCCTGTACTCTCCCATTGACCACTCCACGGACGGCACGATCACTCACGCCGGCCATCCGTGCATGCCGACGAGTGGCACGAAGCGAACCGCGGCCAAGTCACGATGCGTGAGCTCGCCATCGCGCTTGGTGTACACACGAAGCGTCTGATCCTGCATCGTACCGATGGGAATCAGCAACCGCCCGCCTTCCCCAAGCTGATCCGCCAACGGCATCGGGACCGATGGTGCACCCGCACTCACGAGTATCGCGTCGTACGGTGCAAAGGCCGACCACCCCAACGTTCCGTCGCCCGCAAGCAACGACACATTCGATACGCCGCTCAGCCGAATTGCGTCGCGCGCGCGATCGAGCAACGCGCCGATGCGCTCCATCGAAAACACCTGCGCGGCAAGATGCGCTAGCAACACGGTCTGGTAGCCGGAACCCGTGCCGATCTCCAACACGCGCTCGGTCCCGCGAAACCCGATCTCGTGCAGATAGCGCGCGTGCACGGACGGTTGCGAAATCGTTTGTCCACTTCCGATCGGCAACGCAGAATCTTCATACGCGCGATGTGCAACGCCCGACGGTACAAACAGATGTCGCGGCGTGCGCTCGAAAGCGCGGAGCACCGCAAGGTCATCGATGCCGCGCTCCTGCAGCGTTTCGACGAGCCGGCGACGCGGACCCCGAAACTCGAGCGCGGACTGATTCATCGCGCCGGCGAGGTCACAGCGGCTTCCACCACGTGTCCGCACGATCGAGCGCGTGTACGTGCGTCAGATCGAGATGCAACGGCGTGACCGATACATAGCCCTCGCGAATCGCGCGAAAGTCGGAGTCGTCGGCACTCTGTTCCCACGTCGCCGCCCCGCCCCCGATCCAATAAATGGGACGCCCCCACGGATCCTTCATCGGCTGCAGCGACTGCGAAAACACCCGCCGGCCCAATCGCGTCAGCCGCGTGCCTTGCACGCGCGACCCAGGAAGCGGCGGCAAGTTCACGTTGAGCAGCGTGTCCGCTGGAAAGGTGTCGAGCGACGTCACGTGTCGCAGCAACTGCGTCACCAGCCCGACTTGTTCGTCGAGCATCCACGGATCCGCGCGCAAATCGCCGCCGGCGAACGAGAACGCCATCGACGGAATCCCGAGCGTGAGACCTTCCATCGCTGCGGCAACGGTCCCCGAGTACAGAACATCCTCGCCCATGTTCTGGCCGTGGTTCACGCCGCTCAAAACAAAATCGGGCCGCTCCGGCATCAGGGCTTCCACGGCAAGCAGCACGCAATCGGTCGGCGTGCCGTCGACTTGCCAGCGTCGCTCATCACGCTTCGTTGGGCGCAACGGATGATGCAGCGTGAGCGAATGACTGGTCGCGCTCTGTTCGCGGTCGGGCGCGACAACCCACACTTCACCCAGCGGTTCAGCCGCACGCACAAGGACACTCAAACCGTGCGCGAGAATTCCATCGTCGTTTGTTACAAGAAAACGCATCAGGTTCGTTACGCTTTGGGCGGTGAGTCGACGGTGACGAGATCGAGAATGTCCTTGAGCCCGCGCTCCAGTTCGCCGACCGTGTCGACGCCGAGTGCCGCGCGGCCCGCCGCGCGCAACGTTCCGCCGCGTTTCATCTCCTCGAGTTTTTGCCGCGCGCCGTCGATCGTATACCGTTCGGCGTACAGCAATTGCTTCACCAGGAGAATCATTTCGATTTCACGCCGCTGATACGCGCGATTGCCCGCACGCGTTTTCGTCGGTGACAAAAAGCGAAACTGACTTTCCCAATAACGCAGCACGTGTGGCTTGAGATCGGTCAACGTGCACACCTCACCGATCGAAAAGAATTCCTGCACTGGTTCGTCCGATCGCGCGGTCATCAGCCCTGTTCTCCCCTGAGTTCACGGCCCATGAGTGATCGCAATGCGTCGCGTGGCGAAAGTCCCTTGAACAAGAGCGCGTACACGGCAGCAATAATCGGCATCTCGATTCCCTTCGCTTGCGCCAAGGCCCACGCACTCTCCGCAGTCGGCACACCCTCGGCAACCGTCTCACGCCCCGCCGTTGCTTCGGCCAGTGTACGGCCTTTCCCAAGTTCGACACCGAGCGACCGGTTGCGGCTCAACGGACCTGTGCACGTAAGTACGAGGTCGCCAACACCGGCGAGTCCGGCAAACGTGGCCGCCTGCGCACCGACGGCGGTACCGAGCCGCGCCATTTCTGCGAGCCCTCGTGTAATCAATGCGGCACGCGTGTTGTACCCGAGTCCGAGTCCGTCGGCAACACCGACGGCAATCGCCATGACGTTCTTCAGCGCTCCGCCAAGCTCGACGCCTTTCACATCGCTGTGCGTGTAAATGCGAAACTCAGCCAGACTGCAACTTTGCTGCACCCGGCGCGCTGCCGCGTCATCATCACTCGCTGCCACGATTGCGGTTGGTTGACCCGCCGCAACTTCTGCCGCGAAACTCGGCCCCGATAATGCCACCACCGGCCGCGCCGGTACTTCCTGGGCGACGACGTCTGTCATCAGCGCGAACGTTCCGTGCTCGATGCCCTTCGTCGCAACGGTGAGCGTCGCGTTGCGCTGCACGTGCGCCGCCCCATCCTTCGCCACAGCACGCAGTGCGTGGGATGGCGCGGCATAAATCACGAGCTCCGCGTCCGCGAGCGCGTCGCGCATTACACTCGTTGCGCGCAACGAAGTTGTCAGAGAGTGACCGGCAAGAAACCGTTTGTTCTCGTGCGTCGCATTGACCGACTCCACAACGTCGGACTCACGCGCCCACAGATGCACATCGTGTCCGCCGCGCGCCAGAACATCCGCGAGCGCCGTTCCCCACGCTCCTGCGCCAATGACCGCAGCGCGCATCAGCTTGCCGCTCCTGGGCGGCCGAGCTTGCGCTCTTCGCCGCGTGCGAGTTTGCGAATGTTTCCCCGATGAGCCCAAATCACGAACGTCGCCAGCGCGGTACACACAACGAACGCGGGTGATGCTGGTCCCTTGATGACTGCGACCGCAACCGGGAGCACGACGGCGGACACCAGTGAACCCGCGGATACAAATCGTGTCAGCGCTACTGTCAGCGCAAACGCACCCGCAGCAATCGCGACGGCGATCGGTGCTAATGCGAGGAATACCCCACCGCTCGTCGCGACTCCCTTCCCTCCGCCTTTGCCAAGTAAGAACACCGGCTTTGCGTGACCGGCAACCGCAGCTGCGCCGAGTGCCACCGGCCACCATCCAGTCGTCGCGAGCGCAAACCATCCTGGTACGAGCGCGGCAGCAACCCAACCCTTCAGCGCGTCGACCGCGAGCACTACAATCGCAGCGACCAATCCAACTTCGCGATACACGTTCGTCGCCCCAAGATTTCCCGATCCGCGCGTGCGAAGATCCGCGCCGAGTACGATGCGGCCTGCGATGTATGCGGAAGGAAATGAGCCCAATGCGTAGCCGGTGAGCACAGCAAGGGCTCCGTTCATCGGCCAGCCTTACGGCGCAACGCGATGCGCAGTGGCGCACCCGTAAACCCATACGCGGCGCGAAAGCCGTTGTGCAAATAACGCACGTAGTGCTCAACGACTAACTCGGGCGCATTTCCGAACACTGCAATGGTCGGTGGTGCGGTCTCGACTTGCGTCGCATACGACAATGAGACGTCATGCCCCGCCGCTTGCGGCGGCTGACGGCGCGCGAGCAACTCTTGCAGCGTAACGTTGATCGCGTGCGTGGGGATACGCTTCCCACGCTCAGATTCGACGTCGCGCAACAATTCCAGAACCTTTGGCACGCGTAACCCGGTCTTCGCCGAGACGAAGAGGAACGGCACCCATTCAAGGAACGGTGCTTTTTCGTACGCGTCCTTCTCGAACTTTGCGGATGTTTTGTCGTCTTTTTCGACGAGATCCCACTTGTTGACCACGATGATCAACGATCGTCCCGCGTCCCACGCGAGCGCGGCGATCTTGAGGTCCTGATTGTGCAGTTTCTCAACCGCGTCGATGAGCAGCACGCACACGTCTGCACGCTCAACTGCGCGACGTGTCCGCAAAGTCGAATAGAACTCGATGCCGTCCTCGACCCTGCTCTGCCGTCGCAGTCCTGCCGTGTCCACAAACACCAGCTGACGCCCGTGATACGTCATCGGCGTATCGATCGCGTCGCGCGTAGTACCCGCGACGTCAGAGACCACGAGCCGCTCTTCGCCGAGGAGCGCGTTGATGAACGACGACTTGCCGACATTCGGCCGGCCAACAACCGCAACGCGCAGTACGTCGGCGTCTTCGTCGTCGCTTGCCGGCAACATCTTCGCGACGTCGTCGAGAAGATCACCGCTGTTGCGGCCGTTCTGCGCGGACACAGGGCGCGGATCGCCCGCACCCAGTCGATAGAACTCGTAGAAGTCGTGCGACTTGGCGTCGTCGACCTTGTTCGCAACGAGGAGCCACGGCTTGCCGCTGTGCCGCAAACGTTCAGCGAGTCGCTCATCGCCGGGGGTCAGGCCTTCGATCGCATCAACGACGAATAGCAACACGTCTGCTTCCGCGATCGCTTGATCGACTTGAAAACGGATCGCGGCGTTCATTCCGGTATCGTCTTCCGGCAACCCGCCCGTATCGACAAGCCAGAACGCGCGACCATTCCAGTCTGCGCGCGCGAAGTGGCGATCGCGCGTTGTGCCCGCTTCGTCGCTCACTATTGCGGCGTGGGTGCCGATGATCCGATTGAACAGTGACGACTTCCCAACGTTCGGCCGGCCGACCAGCGCGACGACTGGTGTACTCACGCGACCTCCGCCGTCTCGGCCGCATCAGTGAGCGCGTCAATGAAGTCGTACGACGCGCGCACCGGCATCGGGAGCGTCGCCTGCAACGACGCAAACGAACGGTCGTCGAGAAAGATCTCGTCGTCGTTGAGCGTTTCGGCCGGGATCAATGCGAAGTCGAGATCCGTGCGACTGCTCAGCATGCGTTCCATATCTGCGCCAACGAGCAATCCAGCCGTGGTTACGGTTGGACCAAACAGTGAATTCACTGCGTGCAATACTTCGAAACGCGCGCCGGTCGCGTTGGAAACGCTGTCGAGTAACGCGGGCATGAGCGGCGCCATCGCCGTACCGGTCACGACGCCGATGCGTTTGCCGTCGAGGCGCGGCATGCGACGCAGGCCTTCGCGCACACGTTTTCGCAAATACGCCACCGCTCCAACGCCGTTTTCGATTTGCGCGAATTCACCGTAGTGGTCGTCCGCGGGAAACGCGCGGCCTGCGAGCAAGTAAAGTTCGTCGCTGCCCGTCACCCACGGGACTCCGCGCTCGCGCTGTGCGCGCTCAGCCCAAGGCGCGACTTGATCGATGAGCGCGTTTGCGCGCGGCGCGCTCATCGGTTCGCCTGTGTACAGGTGCGAAAACTGTGTGGTGCCAACGGGGACCACGGCAACACTCAGGACGGCATCGCCGAAATCCCACAAATCCTGCAGCGTCTGTTCGAGCACGCTGCCGTCGTTCAGCTCAGGAACGACCACCATCTGACAGTGAAACTGAATGCCGCCGGCTCGCAGCCGCCCGAGCTGATCGAGAATGTTCGGCACCCGCGGATTGTTCAGCAGAACTTTGCGCGCTTCCCACGGTGTCGCATGCACCGACACGTACAACGGCGACAAACGGTACTCGAGAATTCGTTCGAAGTCGCGCTCTTTCAGATTCGACAGCGTCGCGAAGTTTCCGTAGGCAAACGACAATCGGTAATCATCGTCGCGGATGTACAAGTTCTTTCTCAAGCCAGACGGCAACCCCTCGACGAAGCAGAACTCGCACTTGTTGGCGCAGCGGCGCACGCTTGGCGGCTCGAGCTCGACGCCCATCGGCATTCCTTCCGGGCGCTCGATCTCGTACTCGGTTAGGTCACCGTCCGGAGATTTCGCGGTAACGACGAACGCGTCGTCGGCCGTCAAAAACTCCCAGTCCAGGAAGTCGCCGATCTCTCTGTCGCCGACCGCAAGCAGCTCCGTTCCCGGAGTGAGCCCGAGCTCGGCAGCAATGGAATTCGGCGAGATGCGTCGAACGCGAACGGGCACGGAAGGACCGGGGAGATAACGCACATCGGGGGAAGGACCAACCCTGGTCTTTCCCCCGAGTGTGAGTGTCTTTTGACCTCAAGTAATCTGAAAAGCGCCGTTACCGAAGGCAAGGCGCCCCAGACACTTCCGGCGTGCTATGAGCCCGCTTTTTTGTACCGGTACGCCACGACTCCTGCGCCGCGCCCCGTAATCGAGAAACGCTTTCCTGTCTTTGCGGGGATGTCGGCGACATCAATGGTCTGCGCCGATCCAACCACGTTGCCCGCCGCATTGAGGAATTCCACGATGAACGAGAACGACTTCGGTGCGGCCGTCATGTTGTGCACGGCACCTTCGAACGTGAAGTCACCCGTCGCCGGTGGCGTGAAAACATCGGGTTTGACCGTGAACTCAGAGCTGTCGCGAAGTCGCAGATAGTACACGGTCGAGTCGATCGCCGTCGCTTTGCGCGGACCATCCGGACCGTTCTGAATGCTTTGCCACGTTTTCGCGGCGAGGATGTAGTTGTCGCGATTCAGCGGATCCACTGCGAACAGTCGCGTGAACAACGGTAGCGCCAAATCATAGTTCTGCGCGTACACATACGAATTCGCGAGGTTGAACAGACCGTCGCGACTATTCGGATTCTTTTTGAGGCCGGCGTCGAAGAACGCGATCGCGTCGTCGTAGCGCTGCGCACCGAACGCGTCGACACCGGCCGAGAAGAGCTGCGTGGCCGTGTACCGCGTCGGGTCGACGAGCATTTCCTTGAAGATCGCGTACGCCGCGGCACTATCGCCCGCGAGCTTGAGTGCGCGCGCGAGCGCTGTACGTCCGGGCGGATCGTTGACCTTGATCTTCAGAAACTCGTTGAAGTAACCAACGGCTTTGCGGGCGAGTTCCGCGCGCTTCGCCTCGTCAACAACTTCTTTCTCCGCGTTGTTGCTGTTCAGCACAGCGAGGTTGAACAACGCCTGGCTGCGCACCGCCTTCGCGGTGCTATCGGAACCCAGCGACGAAATCACCTGATCGAGCGCAGCCATGTAGCCGGGCGTGTCGCCTTTTCGCTGCCGCACTTCGGCGATGAGATTCCACGGCGCGCCTGATTTCGGGTCCACCACCAGCGCACGCTTCGCAACGATTTCGGCGCTGTCGTACTTCCCCGCGTTCATCAACGCGCGCGCCTTGTTGAACGGAATGCGGTACACGCGGAATCGCACGACGGACGTGGAGTCCACGCAGGCGCTGTTCATCGCTTCGACCTTGTTCAACGCCGAGTCGACCGCGGCATACAGGTCATGCATGCCCTTCGGGTTGTCGTAAAACCCAACGTCTTCGCGAACGACAATGTCTTTGACATTCTTGGCGTTGCTCGCAAGGTACGACGCGTATACCAGACCGGTCATGTACCAGCGACCGATCTGGTTCTCGATCCGATCGGATTCACCGAGCGTTTTCAGCGCGCTGCGAAAGTGTTTTGGCTTCTCGCTGACGCTCTGGTTGTCGGCGTTGTCGTCCTGAATTCGGTTGATGTACGTGTTCACGCCCCGTAGCTGCGCAGGGCTGTTCGTCACAATCACACAACCCCCGCCTTGCCCGAACGCGGGCGTGGCGAAGGCGGCCAAGAGGAGCGCACTAGCGCGTCGCATCATCGCAATTCTCACGGTGAAGTGATGGCTGAACTTGACTGAATTATACACTTTGACCCGTCCGTCGTGCCGCCGCGACAGCGAGTTCCGAGACCTCTGCCACGCTCCGGCCGGTCGCTGCCGCTACTGCGGAAACATCGTCGAATTCTGCCTTTTCGCGTGTTTTTCCCTCTGGGAGCGTGACGCGCTTCACGCGCACGCGGTGGCCCAAAACGTCTACGAACATTACGACTCGATTAAGAACACGCCGCGAAACCGGCGTGCGCCGCACGCCAATCGTGGTCGTGTGCGTAAACATCAACGACTCGAGTTGCCCGGCGTCACGCGGAACAGCGAGCACTTCAATGCGTGTTCCGGCGCGGCCCTTCTTCATGCCTACTGCCGTGAACGTGACGTCCAGGGCGCCATGCGCGCGCAGCACGTCCGCGGCACCTGCGAGATGCTCGGGACTCGCATCATCGATATCGGCCGCAAGCTGAATAACGTCCTCCCGCAGTTCGCCGTTCGTGTCCGTCGCCCGTTCTGCTAGCACGATGCGCAGAACATTGGGGCGATGGTCGAATTCCTTGGTGCCCGCACCGTAACCGCTTTTTTTCGGCACATACGCGTCAGGCAAAGGGCCGGAGGCGAGCAACTTCACCAACGTCGCTCCGGTTGGCGTTGTGAGCTCGCCACTCCCCGCCGGACCTGGTTGCACCACAAAACCCTCGAGCAGCCGCAGCGTCGCCGGTGCAGGAACAGGCATTCGGCCGTGCTCTGTCTCAACAAACCCTTCGCCAACGGCAATCGCGGCGCAGCGAACGTCCGTGATGCCGAGTTGCTCAACACCCCACAGTGACCCAACCACATCAAGAATTGCGTCGACGGCGCCCACTTCGTGCAAATGCACGCGTTCGACCGTCGTGCCGTGTATGCTCGCTTCAACCGAAGCAATGGCGCGAAACGCTTCGCTGGCTTTGGCTTTCACCGAAGCCGGTGCATTCGAGCGATCGACAATTTCGATCAACTGCTTGAGATGCCGGCCGTGTGGTTGCGTCGGAATGTCGAAATCAACTTTCGTCGCGCTGATGCCGGCGCGCTGCACGCGGCGAATACGAACGCCAACTCCATCGAGTCCTAAGCTTGCCGGTAGCTTCTCGATGAATCCGGGATCGAGACCCACATCGATGAGCGCGCCGATGAACATGTCACCGGCGATGCCCGAGAACGGTTCAAGAAGTGCGAGCACGCGCTAGTTCGTTGCGCAGTTACGATCGGTACGACGCGCCCGAGCCGGTGTTGAACACCACAACTGCGGCGTCGTGATTGATCGCCTTCGCGTGCACGAGTTTCTCCAGTACCGCGAGCGCGCAGCCACCCTCAGGAGCCGCATCGATTCCACTCGCTGCCGCGAGGCGCATTGTGCCGTCGCGAATCGCATCCTCGTCGACGCTCGCCGCAAATCCTTTCGATTCATTCAGCGCGCGTAACACCAGTCGGTCGCCAAGCGGACTCGGCACACGTAGTCCCGCCGCGTGCGTGACGGGATCGTCCCACGGTGTCGCTTTCTCTGCGCGCGCGTCGAACGCGCGCACGAGCGGTGCACACCCTGATGCTTGCGCGACGACGAGCTTCGGAAGCGGTGCAGAACCACTGATCCAGCCCGCTGCTTTCATTTCGGCAAACGCCTTCCACATGCCGATGATCCCTTCCCCGCCACCAGTCGGATACACGATCACGTCCGGCAACGTCCAGCCGAGTTGTTCTGCGAGCTCGATGCCGAGCGTCTTGTTGCCTTCGGTGCGATACGGCTCACGGCACGTTGACACATCGAACCAACCGTGGTCCTTCGCGTAAGCGCGCGCCATTCTGCCAGCGTCGCCAATGTGGCCGTCGACCAGTTCCAGGTGCACGCCGAACGCGCGAATGATGTCGAGGATCGGACGCGGTGTCGTCCTCGGTGCGAAGATGCGCACTGCCACGTGAGCCGCGGTACCGTACGCCGCGAGCGCTGCGCCGGCGTTGCCGGCAGTTGGTACAACGATTCCGGGAACACCGCGCGCCCTCGTCACCGCAGCGCTGAGCCCGCGCGCTTTGAAGCTGGCCGTTGGATTGACACCTTCGTCCTTGATCCACAGACGCGCGACGCCGGCGCGCTTCGCGAGCTTCGGCAACTCAATGAGCGGCGTCCCGCCTTCACCGAGCGAAACCGGCGTCTCGTTCCCGGTGAGCGGGAGCAAAGGCGCATAGCGCCACATGTCCCAACGCGATTTGTCGATCGTGTCGCGACCGGCGACCGGTTCCGTCGCGCGAGCCCACAACGGCTGCTCGCATTTGGGGCAAAGGTTCGCCCGTTCAGATCCCGCGAGCGTCGTGTCGCAGTTCGTGCAATGCAAAGACCAGGTTTTCATAGCGTGGACTAACGTATCTCCGGTGATGGCTCGTTGACAGCGTTGAGTTTGTCGAGCACACGCTGGGCGCTCACGGCGGAAAACCCCGGCACCGCGGCAATCGCTTCCACACTTGCTTCGCGTACACCCTGCAGGCTGCCGAATTTGGCCAGCAGCGCGCGTCGCTTCGCGGGTCCAACTCCGGGGATCGACAACAATTCCGACGTCACCGTGCGCATCGTTCGCCGCTTGCGATTGTACGTCACCGCAACGCGGTGCGCCTCGTCGCGCGCTTGTTGCAGGAGTCGCAACGCCGGCGAACGGCGCGAAAGCCTCAGTGGTTCGGCGCGTCCGCGCACGAACACATCTTCGTCGCGTTTCGCGAGCGATATCAGCGGAAGATCGGCAACGCCTGCTTCGCCGAGCGCCGTCGCGGCGGCACCGAGCTGACCTTTGCCGCCATCGACCACGAGCAATTCGGGCCGCGGTTTGTGTTCGTTCTCGCGGCGCACGAAGTACCGCGACACCGCCTCGCGCATGGATGCGAAGTCGTCCGTCCCCTCCACCGTCTTGATGCGAAGCGTTCGATACTCGCTTCGTTTGGGACGACCGTTCTCGAACCAGACCACGGAGGCAACGGTGTCTGTTCCCTGCGTTGTGGAGATGTCGAAGCACACCAGCGAACGCGGAATGCGTTGCAACCCCAGCTCTCGTCCGAGGTCGTACACCGGGTCCGCCGCGCGTTCGTCAGCTTCGTCGACCGCGAGTTTCAGTTCTTCGAGTAAATGGCGTGCGTTCTGCTCCGCGAGGTCCAGCAGTTCGCGCCGCGGCCCCCGCTGCGGCACGCGCATGCGAGTGTCCGTCAACGCCTGCTGCATCACGTCGTGATCGGGTACGTCAAATGGCAGGAGTACCTCAGCGCCGCGTTCTTGAAGCGTCAGATAACTACCCGTCAAATACGTGGCCAACACGGCGTCGTCCGCGCCATCTCCAATGTTCTCGAGAAACCGATGTTCACGCGCCAGTAGTTTGCCCCGGCGAATTCGCAGTAGTGCGACGCACGCATCATCGCCGTCGCGCGCGTATCCGAGCACGTCGCGATCACCGCCGCCGACATCGAGTACTGTTGTCGGTTCTTCCATTTGCTCGAGGCGCCGCAATGCGTCGCGCAATTCGGCGGCGCGCTCGTAATCGAGTTGATCCGACGCGTGCATCATGCGCTCGCGCACTCGTTTCACAACTTCCTCGGATCGGCCATCGAGAAACACGACGACCTCGTCGATCATCGCACGATAATCGGATTCCGATTGCCAGCCCACGCACGGCGCCTTGCACCGCTTGATGAAATAATCCAGACACGGACGCGCGGGCGCGTCATGCGGCAGATGATAGCTGCACGACCGCACCGTGAAGATCCGTTTCACCACATTCAGTGCGCGGCGCATACTGCCGACATCAGTGTACGGTCCGAAGTAGCGCGCGCCGTCATCGAGCACGCGGCGCGTGACGAACACGCGCGGAAACGGTTCCTGCACCGTCACCTTGATGAACGGATACGTCTTGTCGTCGCGCAACAGGATGTTGAAGCGCGGACGATGCTCTTTGATGAGATTCGCTTCGAGAATCAGTGCGTGCGCCTCGCTCGGCACCACAATCGTTTCGAGGTCGACGACCAGGCGCATCAGCGCGTGCGTTTTCGGAGCGGCTTCGCGGTCAGCACTGAGGTAGCTCCGGACGCGACTCCGAAGACTGTTTGCTTTTCCGACGTACAGAACTTCGCCGTCCGCACCCTTCCACAAATACACGCCCGGTGTGTCCGGGAGGTGATCCAGCTTTGCGGCGAGCGCGTCAGGTGGCGCGATCATCGCACACGGCCAACCACCGACCGGAGGCGTGCGACCAAGCGGTCAGCCTCCGACAGCCCGCGCGCCTTTGCGACAACAACGAACCCCGCCCCGAACGCGGCCATTGCAACGATGGCCTGCACACGCACCGGCAATGGCGCGAAGAGGAGGCGAAGTGGCGCAGTGATCGCTGCTCCCACAAGCGACGCGAGTAACGCCTCGCGCGCAACGAGGGACGCCGTATCCAGTTGGACGTCGCCTACGCGCGCACGCAATGATCGCCACAGCAGCAACAGGTTAGTGTACGCGCCAAGCGCACCACCGGCGGCGATGCCGGCTACCGCAACGTTGTTATCACGAAACGGCAGCGAGAGTGCGAGCGCGCCGGTTGCGCTGACCACGATTGATACGCTCGCCGCACGAAAAGGCGTGCGATAATCCTGCACCGCCTGATACGTGGCGGCGAGGACGCGCGACAATGAATAGCCCACGAGTCCAAGCGCGTAGCCCCCCAACACCCAGTACACGATCGCTTGCTCGGAGTCGCCAAAACGCGGGCCTCGATATGCGAACCCGACAATGAGATCACCGATGGCGAGAAACGCGACGGCGGACGGAATTGTGTAGAACAAAACCCGTTCCCATGAACGCGCGATGCCCGCGAGCAGCGCTGTCGAATCTCCGCGCGCACGTTCGCGCGCGAGTTCCGGTAACGCCGCAGCCGCACCTGCCACACCAAACAGTGAGAGCGGGAGCAAGTAGAGCTGGCTTGCATACCCGAGATTTGCGATCGCGCCTTCGGGCAAGAACGACGCGATACGCAGGTCGATGAATCCGGAGATCTGGAAAACTCCGAGTGCCGTCACGACGGGCACGAAGTTCCGCAGCGTATCGCGAAGGCCGGGTACGTCGAGTCGCACGGTCGGGGCGATGCTGCCCACCAACGCGATGACCTGCGGCATCTGCGTTGCAATCTGAAGCACAGCGCCACCCAACGTCGCCCAACTCAACCACCAGACGATCGTCGTCAGATCTTCGCCCCGCGGCCCGGCAATGAGCAACAGCACGATTTGCGGTATCGACCACGCGGCTGCTGATGCGTACGCAATGAAGAACCGGCGATTCGCGTTTTGCACACCCAGGCACCAACCCGACAACACCATCAAGCCGACCATCGGGAACAGCACGCGCATCAGTCGCGTGGTGAGCACCGCAGTGTCGGCATCGACTCCGTTCTCACCTCCGACAAAGATCTGCGTCAACCACGGCGCGAGCAGCATGCCAACGATCGTGAGCAGCGATGTTCCGATGAGCAACACACCGAGTAACGCATTCGCGAGAGCCCGCGCACCCTTTTCGTCGCCGCGTTCGAGCGCCGCTGCATACACGGGAACGAACGACGCGCTGATCGCGCCTTCACCAAGCAGATTGCGCAACACATTGGGGATGCGCAGCGCTGCGTTGTACGCATCCGCCTGCGCGCCGGACCCGACGAACATCGCGAGCACTGACCCGCGAACGAACCCGACGATTCGGCTGACAACGATTCCCGCGCCAACGAGCCGCGCGCCGCGATCCGTGCGGTCGTGCGAGGTGTCGTTCACGCCGTGACCGCGGCGCCGCTCACCAAACGTTGCGCATGCGCGGTGCACGCGGACCGAATCGCCATTCCCAGCTCTGCCCCGTACAACGCGAGCCATGGAATGGCATTCAGCGCACGCTCTTGCGGCTTGCCCAGCGGAAACATGGTCCCACGTGCGGCGGCAATCGCGCGAAATGCGTCGGCGTCTTTGCGTTTCGCGGCGGCGAGCACGCGCCGCTCGATTCGATTGAGCCGGTGCACTAGCTGGCCGCGAGCGCCCTCGAGCGCGGCTTGCGTGAGCAACCCGTCGAACCCGGTGATTGCATCGTCGACCGCCGTGCGCAACTGCGTCAGCGACGCCTGTGCAGACGGCGGCAGTGCCGCGCGGGCGAGTCGCTGCTCGAGCGCATGCGGTGCGCGTAACTCGTCGAGCGTCGCGCCGAATCGTGATAGCGTCGCATCCACGTCAGCGGGCACGATCATGCCCGACCACCGCGGCACGGCAACGGGCGCTGACACGCCGAGCGACTGCGCGACGGCACTGACTTGAGCGAAATACGCGATCTCTCCCGGTCCTGCGACGTACGCGACCGTCGGCATTAACCGCGATTCGACAACCGGGCGCAGCAGCACGTTTGCGCTCAAGCGCGTCTCCGGTGGCGACGCGGCCGATTCGGTGAGCGTGAGCCGGCGTTTGCGCGGCAACCCATCGCGTCCTGGTTCCCACGCAAATACCAGCGACAACTCGCGATCGATTTCCACCGGTGCCGAAAACCCTTCACTCGCAAGCGCTGTGGTGCGCTGCGCGAGCGCGGCATGAATGTCCCGGCCGGCGCGCAGGGCATCAGCCAGTGTCGTGCGCGCCGCTTCGCCCACCGATGCATGCGACGCGTCGAGCACGGCAACTCCTGTTCCTTCCAGGAGCGTGCGCAGCAGCTCGACATATGCATTGCCAATCGTCGATCCCGAGCGAAACGCGGTGCGCATGGCACGAATCGGCGCAACGTCGTCGCGCTGCCCGGCCATCGCCACGATTCGCGCCATCGCTGCATTGATCTCGTCGCCGATAAGTGCGTGCGACATTGGTACACCGTCGGGCGGCGCGTTGTGCAACGCCAATTCTTCCGCGCCCGCGGTTCCCGCGATTACCGTGCTCGCCGCTTCGAGGAAGTCGGCGTCGTCCGTCGCAGCCCAGAATACCGGCGCCGCGGGAATCCCGGTCACGCGCTGCAATTCCGCGGCGAGTTCGCGCGCAGCCATCGCCTTGAACCACGTGTACCACGGACCGCCGAACAATCCCGCCTGTTGTCCCGTTGTCACCACGATCCCGCCCGATGAAACTCGCTCGAGCAGTCGCGCACCTTTCGCACCGAGCGCTGGCGCAAGCTTGGCCAGCCACGGCGATTGTGCCTTCGCAACCTGTCGACACCGCGCAACCCATTCGTCCGCACCGATCGGAGCGCCCGAGTACCAACCCTCAGGCGTCGTTCCGGCAAGCGCGGCTTGCGTCAGCGGTCCGCCGACCAGCGGCGTCTCGATAACGCGAATTGCATTGCTGCGCGCTGCGTCGCTCATCGGTACTGGTTGGTCACCGTTGGTCACCGTTGGTCACTTGTGATACGGTTCGCCTTTCACGATCGTGCCCGCGCGATATAACTGTTCCGCCAGCACAAGACGCGCGAGTTCGTGCGACATCGTCAAACGACCGAATGCAATGCTCCCTGATGCATCTTTGCGCAGGGTGTCGTCGAGTCCGAACGCGCCGCCGACTAGCAGCGCAATATCGCGCGCCGCTTCGCGCGCGCGCTGCAACCAGGCTGCGAACTCCTCCGATGTGTGCAGCGTTCCTTGCGGATCGCACAGCCACGCTCGCCCGCCCTTCGGTAGCGCGGCTCGCAACCGGTCCGCCTCGCGCGCGCGTACTTCTTCGGGTTTACGGCCGCGCGCGGATTCTTCCTTCACTTCCACCACGCTGAGCGGCCAATAGCGCGACGCACGCTGTTCGTAATCCTGAATCGCCGCCGCGAGTGACGCGTTACGCGGTTTCCCGACGGCCGCAACCGTGATGCGCACGTCGCACTCTTACGCGTACACGCCACGGAGCCGATGCACCGTCGCGACACGACTGATCGCGAGCATGTACGCCGCCGTGCGCATGTTCACTTTGTGCTGACGCGACAAATCGAGCACATCCTTGAAACTCTTCACCATGATTTCGTTCAGGCGCTGATTCACGGTGTCTTCGGACCAGAAATACCCGCCGCGGTCTTGAACCCATTCGAAGTACGACACTGTCACGCCGCCGGCATTCGCGAGAATGTCCGGGACTACGAAGATTCCCTTTTCATCGAGAATCGCGTCCGCGCTCGCGCTCGTCGGACCGTTCGCGCCTTCGCAGATGACCTTCGCGCGCATCTTTGGCGCGTTGCGCGTCGTGATCACGTTCTCCAGCGCGGCCGGCACGAGCACATCGACGTCCATTGTGAGCAATTCATCGTTGGTGATGCGATCACCGTTCGGATACCCCTCGAGCGAACCGTGATGCTTCACCCACTCGATACACTCGGGCACGTCGAGCCCCTCTTTGCGATGCACCCCGCCGAACCGATCGCTCACGGCAATGATCTTGCATCCTTCGCGCGCAAGCAGATTCGCCGTCACCGATCCAACGTTGCCAAACCCTTGCACAGCAACCGTCGCGCCTTGCACGGACATGCCGAGGTGCGCGAGCGCAGCCTTCGTCACGATCATGCAACCGCGGCCCGTGGCCTCACGTCGTCCCGCTGAGCCGCCCATTTCCACCGGCTTGCCCGTCACCACCGCCGTCGTCGTGTGACCAACGTGCATGGAATACGTGTCCATGACCCACGCCATTACACGTTCGTTCGTATTCACGTCCGGCGCGGGCACGTCCGAGTCGGGGCCCAGCGTCGCGATGATACCCGCTGTATACCGGCGCGTGAGTCGCTCGAGTTCACCGGCGCTCATCTTCGTCGGATCGCAAATGACTCCGCCCTTCGCACCACCGAATGGCAGATTCACGACCGCGCATTTCCACGCCATCCACGCCGCGAGTGCTTTGACTTCGTCGAGCGTGACCTGAAGGTCGAATCGAATGCCGCCTTTACCAGGCCCGCGCGACGTGTTGTACAGAACACGATAGCCCGTGAAGACCTCGAGTTCCCCGTTGTCCATCAACACGGGAATCGACACCGTGATTTGTTTTTCGGCGTGCCGCAGCACTTTGTACAAACCGGGCTCGAGATCGAGCAACTGCGCGGCGCGGTCGAACCGCGACATCATCCCTTCGAAGGGATTCTCTTCATGCAGGAACCGGTCTTTGTCTGGCCGGACGATTGCGTCGGCGGGGAGAAGAAGATCAGGAGCCATGGTCTGAGTGAGGTCCGGGCGCTTGGGTCGGCCGCTACGCCCGCCGGGCCGCCAGTAGCTCGGCGACGAGTCCGGCGAGTATTTCAGCTCCGCGCTCCACGCGAAGACGCTGCGAAAGATACCACAGCGGAGGGGCGTCAGGCGGCCACAGGGGTCCCAGCTTGACCGCGTCTTTGAGAGTGCAAATTGTCAGGTCGTTGCGCCTTGCTTTTTCTGATAACCGTGCTGCGTCAGCGGCCGTGAACAGGTAATGGTCGCGCTCAGCCACTGACTCGACCGTCAGCCCGGCGGCCCGCAGCTGCGCAACGAACGCCGCCGGATCGCCGATGGCCGAAACGGCCAACGCGCGCCGGTCGCGAACCTCTGAGAGCTGCTTCTGCGCAAAGCTTCCCCACTGAACCAGAGCGCCTGAGTCGAACCGCACGACGCTTGTTTGGGTGTTTGGCGAGGCTGCGCGCACCGCGTCAATTGTTCTCCTCACATCTGCATCTGACGCTGCTTTGGCCGTGACGACCACCAGCCGAGCACGGCGGACGGCGGTGACCGGCTCGCGCCACGGGCCAGACGGGAGTGGCCATTGCGCGGCACCGACGCTGTCCGCGCTGATCAGCACGACATCGATGTTTCGCGCCACGCGCCGGTGCTGAAATGCATCGTCGAGTACCAACACGTCGGCACCGCGGTCGCGCGCAGCTTTCGCACCAGCAACGCGATCGCTGTTCGCAACCACAATCGTCGACGGTGACAACCGGCCGTGCACTGCTACTTCATCGCCACCGTAGCCGCGTAACAAAATTGCAGGGTGTGCACCGCGTGCGATGAACTGCTCTGCGAGCCAGCTCGCGAACGGGGTCTTGCCCGTTCCTCCCACAGTAAGATTGCCGACACTGATTGCCGGCGCGCCGAGCTCGTGCGCGCGAAGCACACCTGCCGAATACAGCGCGTCGCGAACAGTCGTCGCAGCACGAAACAGCGCTGACGCCGGCAACAGCGCGCCGCGGATGAGACGCGCGCCGAACGACGTCGACGTCCACAGCATTGTTGCGTCAAACACGCGCGAACACCGACGCCGCGCGCGCGCCCGCGTCGTGCAACGCTCCGGCGAACCGGGCGACATCGTCACCTTCGCTGACCGTCATTGGCTCCGAGTACGCCAGGCTAATCGTCGCGAACGGTTTCGGAATTGCGAACCGGTCCCAACTCTTCAGCCGCCACGCGCGATTCACGGCAACGCCGATCGAAATGATCGGCGCATTGGCGCGCTTTGCCGCGGCGAGGATTCCTTCTTGGTATGAATGGCGCGGCCCGCGCGGACCATCGGGCGTCACGCCGCCGGGCTTCCCTTCTTCGAGAGCGCGAATCAAGCCGAGCAGCGCGCGCACGCCGCCCCGCGTGCTGGAGCCGCGTGTGGTGCTATAACCGAGTCGATCGAGGATGCCGGCAATGATCGCACCATCGCGATGCTCTGACACCATCACCACAATTCCTTCACCGCGGTGCGCCCAGCTCAACGGAAGCAGATCCCCGTGCCACAACGCGAATATCCACGGCGCGCCGCGTTCCCGTAGTGCTCGCCATCCCGCGTCGTCCTGTCTTCGAACGCGCCACGTCCAGGCCATGAGGCGCACCACGAGCGTACCGAGTCGCACTTTCCACGCGATGCTCACGCGAACATGCCGCTCGCAATTGCGGCTACGCGTCCGGCTGCACCAGGCGTTCCGAGCGTGGCGCGTACCGCCGCGAGATCGCCAATCATTTGTATACGCTCTGGCGCTGCACGGTCGAGTAACGGCATGAGTGCATCAGCGGCGGCGTGCGGTGTAAACGCACCCTGCACGAACTCTTTGGCGACCTGGCGACCGGCCACAACGTTCACGAGGCCGATGTGCGGAATGCGGACCGCTCGCTTTGCGATGGCATACGTAACCGGATTCGTGCGGTACACGACGATGAGCGGGCAACCCGCGACCGCCGCTTCGAGCGTCGTCGTGCCGCTCTTGCACAGCGCCGCATCGGCCGCGCGCAGTGTCACGAACGAACCCGTACGAACGATCGGGAATGGAACATCGCCGTCGCGCAGTTCGACAGTCGGCGCAGCCGACAGTACGACGCGCAGGCCCGGCACGCGTTCCTGCAGCAGGCGCGCCGTAGCGATTGCGTCAACGAGATGCAACCGCAGCTCCTGCGCGCGACTTCCTGGAAATACCGCAAGTACGGGCGCGTCACCCGTGAGGCCAAGCTGAGCACGCGCGGCGTGCGCGTCGCTCATTGATTGCGCGCGATCGAGCAACGGATGTCCGACGAATTGCGCGTCAATGCCGTGCGCGCGCAACAACGGTTCTTCGAACGGCAAAATGCACGCAGCCTTGGTGACGGTCTGCGCGAGCGCGCGCAATCGCCCTTCCCCCCACGCCCAGACTTGCGGCGTGATGTAATACAGCACGGGCACGCCGGCCGACTTCGCTGCGGCAGCAACCTTCATGTTGAACCCAGGATAGTCGAGCAACACCACGAGTCCTACCGATCCGCTCGACAACCGCTTGCGGAACGTGCGCAGCAACTGCCAGTGCTTGGGAATATGCGCGAGCACTTCGACGAACCCCATCACCGCGAGTGCTTCGCTGCGCTCGATGAACTCTGCGCCCTCTGATTCGAGGTGCGTGCCACCAATGCCGGCGACGTGCACGTCGCCGCGCAGCCGGCGCAGTTCTCGCACGAAGCCGGCGGCATGAAGATCCGCCGATGCTTCCGCGGCGACGATCAGGATTTCACGCACTCCGCGCGCCCGCGGTGCGCGACGGCGCACCCGTCTGTGCAAGCGATGCGTCAATCGCCTCCATGATGCGATGCGCAACGGCGAGTGCATCACGTCCGTCCTGCCCGCTCACAACAACCGGGGCGCGCCCGTGTATCGCGTCAACAAACGACTGCAGTTCCAGCTTGAGTGGTTCGCCCTCTGGAGCCGACAAGGGAATGAACTCGACGAACGCTTCCAGCGACTGCGGACCGGTCGCGATTTTCTCCGGATCGATGCCGTCGCGCAGGCGATAGAACTCACCGCCGCCGCTCGCAAGATCCAGCGACAAATACCCGCTCTGCTGAAACACGCGCAGCTTCCGCATTTTCTCGCGTGACACCCGGCTCGCCGTAATCGTGGCGACAGCGCCGTCCGCAAACGCCAGACGCGCATTCGCGATGTCGGCGCTCCGAGTCAGCACTGGAACGCCCACGGCCTGCACATCCGACACCGCGCGCCGCGTCAACGTGAGAATCAGATCGATGTCGTGAATCATGAGATCGAGAACGACAGCGACCTCCGTGCCGCGCGGATTAAACGGCGCCAAACGATCGGACGAAATGAATCGCGGTGTATCGACATACGGCAACGCAGCGCGCACCGCGCGATTGAATCGTTCGATGTGTCCCGTTTGCACGAGCACACCCGCGCGCTTTGCCGCGGACAACAGTGCGTCTGCTTCGTCCAGCGTTGCGCACAGCGGTTTCTCGACGAGCAGATGCTTGCCTTTCGCAATCGCGGCCTGCGCTACCGCAGCGTGCGCCGTCGTGGGCACGACGACGCACAGTGCATCGCATGCATCAATGAGTGCGTCCAGCGACGGGTGCGCGGTAACGCCCAACTCGGACGCGACGTGCGTCGCGACCGCGGCGTTGTTGTCGTAGAACCCGACGCACGTTGCGCCGGCAAGATCGCGCAACAAGCGGACGTGGTGGTATCCCAGCGCGCCGGCGCCTGCAACGCCGACGCGCACCGGTGCGCTCAACCGACCCCGCGGGCACTCGCTTCTACGAATGCCAGAAAGTGGACGAGTTCGGCCGACTGCGGAATCTCCGCGCGCGCGCGCTCGACGCCTTGCGTGAGATTGAAGTCGGAGTTGAAGCACAGCCGGTACGCGCGCTTCAGATCGCGGAGTACATCTTCGCTGAAACCACTGCGCTGCAGCCCGACGGTGTTCAGTCCATACAACTTCATCGGGTTCCCGACCGCCTTCACGAACGGAGGCACGTCTTTCGTCACGCGCGTGCATCCGCCGATGAAACTGTGTTTGCCGATGCGCTCGAACTGGTGAACCGCGCAGAGTCCGGAGATGATCGCGCGATCTTCGACGACGACATGACCGCCGAGCTGTGAACCATTCGAAATCAGCACGCCGTCACCGATATGACAGTCGTGTGCAAGATGCGTGTACGCCATGAGAAAGCATTCGCGCCCCACGACGGTCTTCCACGAATGCGACGTCCCGCGATTGACGGTCACGTATTCGCGCACCGCGGTGCGATCGCCGATCTCGACGAATGTTTCCTCACCCGCCCACTTGAGATCCTGCGGGTCGCCGCCAATCACAGCGCCCACACCGATCTTCACCTCACGACCGAGCGTAACGTTGCGCTCGAGCACCGCGCGCGGCGCGAGCACGCATCCGTCGCCCAATACGCACTTTGGTCCGACGATCGCGCCAGGTCCGATCTCTACACCGGAGCCGAGTTCGGCTTTGGCGTCGACGATTGCCGTTGGGTGAACCTTGGCCGTCACCGGTCGCGCACCATCGCGGCCATTTCTGCCTCGCACACAACCTTCCCGTCCACTTTCGCGACGCCGGCAAAACGGCACACCGTCCCGCGCATCTGCACCAGTTCGAGTTCGAACCGCAGCTGGTCACCCGGTCGCACTGGCTGGCGGAATTTCACGTTATCGAGCGACATGAAATACACAACTTTGTTGTTCGGATCTTCGACCAGATCCATCAACAACATGCCGCCGACCTGCGCCATTGCTTCGACGATCAACACGCCCGGCATGATCGGTTGGCCCGGAAAGTGTCCCTGAAAGAACGGCTCGTTGATCGTGACGTTCTTCAAGCCAACGATCCGCTTCCGCGCCTCGATGTCGACAATCCTGTCGACAAGAAGAAACGGATAACGGTGCGGAAGTACCTTCATGATCTCTTCAATACCGAGCACGCGTTCCTCCGGTGCGAAGCGTGTTATCAGGTTGCGTACGAACGTAATCGTCCCGCGATGGCTGGGCTTTCGCGCGGTAATGCGTCCGCGCACACGACGGCCGGCGAGCGCGAGATCCCCGATGAGGTCCAGTGCTTTGTGGCGCACAAACTCGTCGGGCCATCGCAGCTCGCTGTCAATCACTCCGGTTTCACTCAGCGCCACCGTGTTGTCAGTCGACGCGCCGCGGATCAATCCCTTTGCGCGCAGCGCTTCCACCTCACGCATGAATCCGAACGTGCGGGCCGGCGCGAGTTCTCGAACGAACGTCTCTGTGTTAATGACCCACGAGGCCGTTTGCTTCCCGATGATTGGGTGCGGAAAGTCGATGCCGACGTCGATCTCGAGTGCGTTCGACGGACTCGCCTCGTACACAGACTCACCATCCTCCACGCGAATGGGCTCGCGAATCACCAGCTCGTGTACTTGCCCGGGCTGCAACACGACGCCGCACGACTGAAGCGCCTCGACAAACGGCTGCGCGCTCCCGTCGAGCACCGGGGGTTCCGGTCCGTCCAGGTGAATCGTGAGATCGTCGATGCCAAGTCCGATCACCGCAGCGAGCACATGCTCGACCGTATGAATTGCATCGGCGCCATCGCCGAGCTGTGTGCGGCGCTCCGTCAGCACTGCAAGCGCGGCGCGCGCGGGAATACGCGGCGACCCCGGCCGGTCCTTCCGCATGAACGCGATACCGCGTCCGCTCGGCGCAGGCTGAAAAGTCAGCCGGCACTGCGCGCCTAAGTGCAGGCCGATTCCTTCGACCGACGCCGGGCCGGCAATCGTCCGACGCATTGGCGTCATTCGCCCTTCCCAAGCAATCGCTCGATGCGCCGGATCATGCCGCTCAATTTCAGCAGCGCCGCGGACGCGCGCATGGCCTCTTTGTGCGGCCGCGCGGGATACCCGGACCACGTTTCTCCGGGCGGCACATCGGAAATCACACCGGCTTGTGCGCCGAGCCGCGCGCCTGCACCGATCGTGAGGTGGCCGGCCACTCCCACCTGACCGGCGACGATCGCACCGTCTTCAACGTGCGACGACCCCGCGATTCCGGCTTGCGCCATGATGAGGCACAGCCGGCCGATGTGCACATTGTGCGCCAAGTGAACGAGGTTGTCGATCTTGGATCCCGCACCGACAATCGTGTCGTCGATGCTTCCACGATCGACACACGTGTTCGCGCCAATCTCGACGTCGTCGCCAATCACGCATCGGCCGACGTGCGGAATCTTGTTGTGCGCGCCCTTCGCAAACGCGTAGCCGAATCCATCGCTGCCGAGTCGCACACCGGCGTGCACGATGCATCGCGCGCCAATCGACGTGCGCGAATAACACGTCACGCTGCTGACAAGCCGTGTGTCGTCGCCAATCGAGACACCTTCGTCGACGACGCAGTGCGGCCCAATCCACGCGCGGTTCCCAACGCGTACTTCGGGACCGACGATCGCGTACGCTTCGATCGAAACGTCATCGCCAAGCACCGCGCTGCGCGCGATGTGGGCAGTCGGGTGAACGCCCTTCGGTCGCGCCGGTGGCGCGTAGAGTCTCGGCAATAGCGTGACGAGAGCGTCGTATGGCTTTGCGACGACGACGCGTGCCGACGCCGGGGACTCGACGTCGGCGAACTCAGGCGCGAGCAACACCACACCGGCGTGCGACGCGGCCGCCATCGCCGCGTAACGGCGGTCTGCAAGGAACGAAAGCTGATCGGACGCCGCTCGGTCGAGCGGTGCGACGCTCCGCACTCGGTGGCTTCCCTCACCAGCGAGCGTACCGCCAAGAATGGCGGCGATTTCGGCTGCCGTCAGCGCCGGGGCACCATCGGTGCCCGGCGGCGCGGCGTGCGCCGTCACCGCGACGGCGGTGGCGGGATCTTCGATACCCCAGCGGGACCCGACGCCGGCGCGCCGGGCAGCTTCGGTGCGGGTTGCCGCTTCACACGTGGAAGGATGCGATCAGTGATGTCGAGATTCTTGTCGTATGCAACGATGCCTCCGCCCTGCGCGGAGATATCGTGAATGACGGCGTAGCCTTCTTCACTGCGGACGTCGGCGAGCACCTTGTTCACCATGTCGAGAATAGGCTGAAACAGGTCTGCTTGGCGGCGTTGTACCACGTTCTCGAGACTGTCGCGTACGCGCGAATACTGTTCGAGCGCGGTCGAGATTTCCTTCTGGCGTTGGTCGCGGACCGCCGGGCTCAGGGTGGCTTCTTCGGTCTGGTAGCGTCGCTGCTTGGCTTGCACCGAATCGCCGAGCCGCTTGACGCTCGCGTCGAACCCGGCCACTTCACGATCCAACGTTGCCTGCGCTTCGGCCCGGCCCGGTGCCTGCTGCAGCAGCTCCCGGCCGTTTACGAACGCAATCTTGGGTCCATTTGCCTGCTGAACCTGTTGTGCAGCCGCTAACAGGCCCACCAGTGCCAGCGCGACAACAGACGCGCGAAACGCAGTACGCATTTGTTTACTCCGCAGATGCTAGAAGAGCTGTCCCAGGCGGAAATGTAGCTGCCATTGCGGGTCGCGACGACCGTTTGCGTCCAGCCGGTCGAACCCGTACGCCCAGTCGAGCCCCAGCGGGCCGAGTGGGGTGACCGTGGAAAGGCCAATGCCGGCACCCCGGAACAGGCGCGTCGGGTCAAACTCCCGAGGCCGCTCCCACACGTTGCCGGCGTCATAAAACAGGTTCGTGTAGATCATCGAGTTGAAGCGGATACCCATCT
>DATELA010000086.1:0-3734 GCA_035277145.1 Gemmatimonadaceae bacterium
ATAAAAGGTACGCTGGGGATAACAGGCTTATCGCATCCGAGAGTTCACATCGACGATGCGGTTTGGCACCTCGATGTCGGCTTGTCACATCCTGGGGCTGGAGAAGGTCCCAAGGGTCCGGCTGTTCGCCGGTTAAAGTGGCACATGAGCTGGGTTCAAAACGTCGTGAGACAGTTTGGTCTGTATCCGCTGTGGGCGCTGGAGGATTGAGGGACGCGGACTCTAGTACGAGAGGACCGAGTCGGACGACCCGCTCGTGTCCCGGCTGTCACGCCAGTGGCAACGCCGGGTAGCGATGGTCGGACGGGATAACCGCTGAAAGCATCTAAGTGGGAAGCCCTTCCCAAGATGAATCCTCCCTGGGGCCTTGAGCCCCCTGAAGGGCCGTCGGAGACTACGACGTCGATAGGCCGGACGTGGAAGCGAGGTA
Organism: Gemmatimonadaceae bacterium; assembly: GCA_035277145.1. Lineage (GTDB taxonomy): Bacteria > Gemmatimonadota > Gemmatimonadetes > Gemmatimonadales > Gemmatimonadaceae > DASRAP01. The sequence continues at coordinate 431 of DATELA010000086.1, forward strand.
ACTCGTTCCGAGCGAACCGGTCCTAATCGCCCGTGAGGCTTGACTACCTCATTGAGAAGACGTTTTTCGTCTTCTCACCGAAGCAGAATACGCGACATGAACGACAGGATTTCATTTCTTGTCGATCACTACCCATCTCTGTTTGTCTCAATCGATTTCGCTGGCGACTAGAGCGTCGGGGCCACACTCGTTCCCATTCCGAACACGGTCGTTAAGCCCGACAGCGCCGATGGTACTCCGCCCGAGAGGGCGCGGGAGAGTAGGCCGTCGCCGGCACCTCTTTGAAGACCCCGTCATTCCTTGCGAGTGGCGGGGTTCTTCATTTTAGGGTCGACGCGGTAGGCTGTAGGCGGTAGTGAACTACACCCTCGACCCCCCACTACAGCCTACCGCCTACCGCCTCGACCCTTTGCCTCGCTCCGGATTCGTCACGCTCGCCGGATTGCCGAACGCCGGCAAGTCCACGCTGCTCAATCGCCTCGTGGGCGAAAAACTTGCGATCACGAGCCCGAAGCCGCAGACCACGCGCGATCGCATTGTCGGCATTCGCACCGACGGCGATGTGCAGATGGTGCTGTTCGACACGCCGGGTCTTCTCGAGCCCGAGCACGAACTGCACGCGCGCATGCGGGCGCGTTCACTGCGCGCGCTGATTGACGCCGACGTGATTGTGTACGTCGCCGACGCGACGCGCGGTGCGCCCGCAGAGTTCACGGCACTCGTCGGGGAAGACGATAAGCGCCGCGCGCCGGTAGTACTCGCGATGAACAAAGTGGATCGACTGACGAGCGTGTCGCTCGACACGCTACGTGCCGCGCATCCCGATGCGCTTTTCCTGTCGGCCGCCGATGGCACCGGGATCGGCACGCTGATCGAGCGCATTGCGGCGCTGCTTCCCGAGGCGCCCCCTCTCTATTCGGCGGACGAGCTCTCCACGCAGCCAATGCGATTCTTTGTCGCAGAGCTCGTTCGCGAGGTGGCGCTGGAGCAGCTCGACGACGAGGTGCCGCACGCCGTTTCGTGCGTTGTCGAGGAGTATCGTGAGAATCGCTCGCCCGTGTACATTCGAGCAACGCTGTTCGTCGAGCGCGCGAGTCAGAAGCGCATTCTTATCGGGGCAAACGGCGCGCGCATTCGCGAACTGGGAACGGCGGCGCGAACACGTGTCGAGGCGCTGGCCGGGACGCCCGTATACCTGGATTTGTGGGTGAAGGTGCAGCCGCATTGGCGACGAGATCCGAGCGCTCTCGACCGGCTCGGCTATCGTCCTTCGGAGTGAGGACCTTTGCAATGGCGTTGACGCCGCAGCTGTTGAGCATTCTTGTCTGCCCGAAGTGCAAGGGCGAAATCGAGTACCGCGAAGCCGAGAACGCTTTGCTCTGTCACTCGTGTCGGCTGAGGTTCGCCGTGCGCGACGACATTCCGATCATGCTGCTGGACGAAGCGACGTCGTTTTGACGGCGCGACCAGGCGAGCCCGAGTGTGGCGCCGGGCACCGCGCAGCGTCACGCAAGTCAATGCCTCACTGCGGTTTGACTAGATTTTCCGCGGCGCATATCTTCGCCCGCGCTCCATTCTAGACGACCGTGCCTGCTGCCATCGCCATTCTCTTCGCTCCGGACGGCGCCTCCGCGCCGCCCGCGCTTCGCAGCTGGCTGGATAGTCAGCAGCTGCTGTCGCGGAGTTTGAAGGACGGCGATGAAGTCATGTCGATCGCGTTCCGCTCGCGGCCGCGGCTCGTTTCGATCGACGCTCGTACGCACCCGGTCGCCGCGCTCAAATCGTGCTCGCGACTTAAGCAGGATTCGTTTACCGGAGTCGTTCCGTGCGTCGTGTGGTGCCGCGATGACGAAAAGTCGTTCGCATCGGCGTTCGACGCCGGCGCCGACGAAGTCATTCGCGACGGCACGAGTGCCGAGGAAGTCGCGCAGCGCTTGACGCTCATGCTGCGCCGATCGGACCGCGACACGTTCGTACACCCGTCGACGCGACTACCGGGCGCCATCGAAATTGAGCGCGACATTGCGCGGCGCCTGCAGGCAGGGCCGCCGTTCGCGGTGTGCTACGCCGACCTCGACCACTTCAAAGAGTACAACGACCGCTACAGCTGGTACGACGGTGACCGCGTCATCCGGATCCTGGCCAAGATCCTGCACGATGTCGTAAAGGGCACGTGCGGCGAGGCCGCGTTCGTCGGGCATATCGGCGGCGACGACTTCATTTTCATTGTGCCCGTGTCCGCCATTGCCGATACCTGCGGTGAAGTCGTCGCCGTGTTCGACACGCTGATTCCGTTTCAGTACTCGGAACAAGACCGGCGCGCAGGTTATTTTTTCGGCAAGGATCGACGTGGGCAGCTGCATAAAGTGCCGTTGATGACCGTGTCGATCGGTGTGGTAACCAACGAACGTCGGCGTTTCACAGAGGCATCGCAGGTGAGCGAATTGGCAACCGAAATGAAGAGTTACGCGAAAACGTTGCCAGGCTCCGTGTTCACGGTCGACCGGCGTACCGACACGCCGCCGTCGAGCGACGCGACGTCGGACGACGACGCCGATGCTGTGGGTTCTGCGGAGGAAAAGTGAACGTTTCATGCGGCGATTGCCGCTCAGTGTTTCGCGTAGATCCCGCGCGTGTGCCGCCCAACGGTGTGCGCGCGCGCTGCTCCGTGTGCGGCGGCGTAATCGACATTGGTTCTTCGGGCCCCGCGGGCGTTTCGACGCGCACGCCGCCGAGCCCGATCGCGACGATGCCGCCAACAGCACGGCCGTCAATTCCGACGCCAGCGTTCGCCGCGACACCCGCGTCGCCGATGCGCGCCGCGACGCCTCCGATGTCCGCGCCACCGGTGCGGTCGCCGACGCCCGTGATGCCGCAGCCGGTAACGCCGACTGTCCCGACGCCGCGGATGACGCCGGGGCTAGCACCGACGCCGCGCATTTCAATGCCGTCGGTGCCAGCGCCAGCGCCCGCATCGCCGACGCCGCCGCGGACCACCGTGCCGCGCGCGGTGCCACCTGCAGCGCCCACCACGGGTTCGCCACTGCCGAGACCGGGGAGCGCGGGTCGCCCATCGATTGATCGCAATCCGGCCGCTCCGGCTGCGCGGCCAACGCCGCGCGTTCCGACGCCGTCGACCCAGCAGCCCGCGCCGCCGCCGCGCCCAACGACACCGGCGTTCGCACCGCGATCAGTGCCGGGTGCACAAGCGCCACGCGCTCCATCGGCGCCATCCGCCGGTGTGCCGACTCCGATAGCGCCGCCCCGACCACAGCCTCCGCGTCCTGCGCCGCCGCCAGCGGCA
>DATELA010000087.1:0-22127 GCA_035277145.1 Gemmatimonadaceae bacterium
GACCGTCGGCGAACTCTGCTCGGCGCTTCAGCTCCCGCAGAGCACCGTCAGCCGCCACCTCAAGCAGCTCGGCGACCACGACTGGCTCAACTCGAGGGCCGACGGCACCAGCCGCTTCTATAGAATGGTGCCCGAACTCGACGCCCCCGCGCGCAAGCTGTGGAACGTCGTGCGCGACCAGCTGTCGTCGGGCACGACGGCAGCACGCGATGCAGAACGTGCGGAAGCGATTCTCGCGCAACGCCGCGCAGCCTCAGAAGAGTTCTTTTCCAGCGCCGCTGGGCAGTGGGATTCGATTCGCGCGGAAATGTTTGGGAAGCGCGCGGATCTCTTTGCGCTTTCCGGTTTGCTTGATCCAACGTGGGCCATCGGCGATTTGGGCTGCGGTACCGGCCCGCTCACGGAATTGATGGCACCAAACGTGAAGCGTGTGATCGCGGTGGATTCGTCGCGCGGCATGCTCGCCGCGGCGCGCCGTCGCCTCGCGAAAATGGACAACGTCGAGCTGAAGCAGGGCACGCTCGAATCGCTGCCCGTCGACGACGACGCGCTCGATGTTGCTGTGTTGTTTCTCGTGCTCCATTACGTCGCCGAACCACAACGAGTCTTTACAGAAGCGGCGCGTGTACTGAAGAAGGGCGGCCGGTTACTGATCGTCGACATGCTTCCGCACGAACGCGTCGAATATCGCGAACGCATGGGGCATGTGTGGCAAGGCTTCTCGAAAAAGCAGATGGAAGAATGGATTGCTGATGCCGGGATGACGTCACTGGATCATCGCGCATTGCCGATCGATTCTGCTGCAACAGGTCCCGCGTTGTTTGCGGTGAGTTGTACGAGGAGGTAGTCGTAGTTAGTCGTCGTTTCTGGTCGTACTCGTTTTTAGTCGTGATCGTTCTCAGTCGTGATCGTTCTCAGTCGTGATCGTTTTCAGTCGTTATCGTCGTTAGCCGTCCCCACCAACTATTCCCATGGCAACCACCGTCTCCCCAAGAATGACTCCTCTCGACCGCCCTGCCTTCAAGGTCAAGGACCTGTCGCTCGCTGAATTCGGCCGCAACGAGATTCGTCTCGCCGAATTCGAAATGCCCGGCCTGATGGCGCTGCGCGAGGAGTTCGGCGCAAAGCAACCGCTCAAGGGCGCGCGCATCATGGGCTCGCTGCACATGACCGTGCAAACAGCGGTGCTCATCGAGACCCTCGTCAAACTCGGCGCCGACGTACGCTGGGTGTCGTGCAACATCTTCTCGACGCAGGATCACGCGGCCGCAGCGGTCGCGGTTGGTCCGAACGGCACGATCGAAAACCCGAAGGGCGTGCCGGTGTTCGCGTGGAAGGGCGAGACGCTCGAAGAGTATTGGTGGTGCACGGAGCAGGCGCTGATGTGGCCCGATGGCGCCGGCCCGAACCTCATTCTCGACGACGGCGGCGATGCGACGTTGCTCGTGCACAAGGGCGCCGAGTACGAGAAGGCCGGGAAGATTCCCGCGTTCGACGCGAAGAACGATCCCGAAGAATGGGGCGTCATTCTCGACCTGCTGAACGCAGAGTCGAAGAAGAATCCGGGCCGCTGGACGAAAGTCTGCGCGGCGATTCGCGGCGTGTCGGAAGAAACGACGACCGGTGTGCACCGCCTCTATGAAATGATGAAGGCCGGCACGCTCGCCTTCCCTGCGATCAACGTGAACGACGCGGTGACCAAGTCGAAGTTCGACAACCTGTACGGCTGCCGTCACTCGCTCACGGACGGCATTCTGCGCGCGAGCGACGTAATGCTCGCGGGCAAAGTCGCGGTCGTGTGCGGTTACGGCGACGTCGGCAAAGGTTGCGCGCAATCGCTGCGTGCGCAGGGCGCGCGCGTGGTCATCACGGAAATCGATCCGATCTGCGCGTTGCAGGCTGCGATGGAAGGCTATCAGGTCACGACGCTCGAAGACGTCGTGAAGACCGCGGACATCTTCATCACCGCAACGGGCAACCACGGCATCATCACGGTTGACCACATGCGTCAAATGAAAGACAAAGCGATCGTCGGCAACATCGGCCACTTCGACAACGAGATCGACATGGCCGGGTTGAAGCGCGACAACATCAAGCGCATCAACATCAAGCCGCAGTACGACGAATTCGTGTTCCCCGACGGACACAGCGTCATGATTCTCGCCGAAGGCCGCTTGCTCAACCTCGGTTGCGCAACGGGACATCCGAGCTTCGTGATGTCGGCGTCGTTCTCGAATCAGGTGATGGCGCAGATCGAACTGCACCAGAACGCGTCGAAGTACGAGAAGAAGGTCTACACGCTGCCGAAAAAGCTCGACGAGAAAGTGGCGCGACTCCACCTGGGCAAACTCGCGGTGAAGCTCACGACACTACGCGCGGACCAGGCGTCGTACATCGGCGTGCCGGTGGAAGGGCCGTATAAGCCGGATCACTACAGGTACTAGGGTGGAGGCGGTAGGCTGTAGACGGTAGGAACTACAAAGACAACGAGCGACGGGCTTAGGCCTGTCGCTCGTTTCGTTGTGACGCTCGTAACCCAGAACGCCGTTGAAACGGCCCAGCACGCCGTTCGAACGGCTCAGGACGCAGTTCTCAGTCTCAGCCTACGGCGTGACCCGAAAGTCTCGAAACACCGTGACTGCTTCGCGCTTCGTCCACAGGCCGACGCGGCCGGCGACCGGTTCGGTCAGTGTGAAATCCTGCTTGAGCGCGCCGTCGTTGACGCGCGCACTCAACGCGTTTCCGCTGACGGTCATTGAGAGTTCGTGCCACGTGTTCTTCGCGAGCTGCGTTTCCATTTCCCCGCCGAGCACACGCTCGCGCGCACCGTTTCTGAATCGCCACAACGCGATGTTTCCGTCGAGTGTGTTGTAGCGGACGAACATGTATTCGCCGTTGGACTTCAGGTTGAACATGATGCCGGCGGTGAAGTCTCTGACGCCGCCGACCAGCTTGAAGCGAACGCTGAGCGTTCCCTTCGTGAAACTGCTCGTCGCGCTATGCACGGCAATCGGGAACGCTTCCGGCGCGGTTCCGTTCGTAACGAACGTGTCATTCACCGTCGCAAACAGCGAGCGCGACAACGATTGCAGTGCGGCGCGATCGGTCGTTCCGCTCCATCCCGTTGTATCGACCTTGAACGCCGCGCCTCCGTCGTCGACGTGGCTCCAGTTGCCCACGACGCCTACGAATCCGGCGTTTTGCTCGGCAATGAGCACGTGCGACGTTGCGATGACGAGCACCGCGGCAACGGCGATCGGTGCGAACGAATGGGAGCGTTTGTTCATGATTCGGTGTGCCATTGGGGGATGCGCCACTGAGTTCCGTCACGAAAACGAATCGCTGCGTGCACGGTGTCAAGTTGTGCGATGATACCTCCGCTTACATTCACGCCATGACGAACGTTCGGAAGATTCCCGTTCTGCGTTTCGCGCTTGCGGCGGCGCTCATTGCGCCAGCGGCGTGCGCGCCCGGCTCCGCCTCCTCATCGCGGGGCACGCGAACTCCCGCGCCCGCCGGCGCGATCGCGCAAACGTGTCCGGATTCGTCGGACGGACCGTCGATTGTCGTCGATGCGGTGGAAACGGCGCATCGCGCGATCGCTGCGAATCCGGCAACGACACCACCGCCGGTGTGTCTCGTCGCAGCCGTCGCGCAATTGCAGACGGTCGCCGATTCGACGCGGGAGCATACGCTCGCTGTCGCGGCAGCAATTGGCCGCCGCGGAACGGCGCCCGCGGAATTGCTCGCGAGCGAGATGATCTTGCTCTCTGGTCTCGAACGCTACGACGACGTCTCGCGGACGTACGAGCGGTTAGTGGCCGTCGACTCTGCGCCCGCGTTCGATGTCGTGCGTGTCGCACTCGGCGCCGCGCATGTTCGTGCAGATACTGTGGCGTTGACGCGCATCATCACGAAGACCGCAACGCGCTCCGGCGCGCCTCCCGCGTTCAGAACAGAAGGCGAAGTACTGCGCAACGTCGGCCGGTTGTGGACAGCGGTGAATCAGGCGGGCAGTATCCTGCGCCAGTATCCGAGCACGGTGAACCAGTATCCGGCCATTGTCGCGAACTTCGCAACGCTCGCACTTCCCGATAGCGTTGCGTTGTACGCGCGACGTGGGCTTGCGAACGGTGCGACGCGCACGACGCTCACGCCATCGATCGAATCATTTGTCTCGACGATGCAGCGGCAGGCGTTCCTGTATGGCAGCGGATATAAGTGGGAGCAGGCGCTCGCGGGTGTCACACGCGTCGATTCCGCGATGTCGATCCCTTCGACAAAGTTTCTGATGGCGTCGTTCACAGTGCAGTTCGTCGCGCCAATGGTTTCCGAGGCTGGTGGAGACGTCGGCTCGAAGGATGCTGCGCGACACACGGCGGCGTGTCAGACTATGACGCGCGCGTCTTCGACGCTCGATGCGGCTGACGCAAACCTGCGTGCAGCGGGAAATCGGCCGACGGCCGACGCGGTCAGTTCACTCGGAGCTGCGCTCCGCGCGACGCGCGCGCAGATCGCGACGGCAAGCGCTCGCTGTTAGCGCTTCGCCAGAACTGCTTTCCCGCGCGGGGATAATTCGTAGCCTGGATCGTGACTGATCGTCAGGCCGAGCGCTTTGAGTTTCCGCACGTTCGGTTTGAATACCGCGCGCGTTTGCCCGACCTGTTTCGCGAGTTTCACGGCGGCGACATGTGGCTGCGCGTCGATGATGCGCAATGTCTTGTCGGTCCACGGACCGTCGGGTGATGTCTTGTCCATGCGATCGAGCTTCGCGCGAATCGTCGCGAGCTCGGCATCAGTCAGATCGGCTGATTCGCGCAGCGCGACGCGAGGATCCGGGCCGCCAGGTCCGACCGTGATCCGGTAGAGCGTTCCCTCGCGCACATCGAGTTCTTCCAGCAGCGCGTCGAGCGACGCAAACCCTGCGCGCTTCGCGTCGGTCGCGGTGATGTCCGCGCGCGTGATGGTCGCGACTTCGGCGATCGCGAGCATGCCGATCGCCGTGCGGAGCGTACCGCCGGTTTTCACAGTCGGCTTCTTCCATTTCCTGAAGACCAGCGTGACGTCGCCGGCCTTGATTGCGTTCAACGTTGCGAGGGTCAATAGCACAACAGCTCCGTGGTGGTCATTGGGCGGCGCGTTGGCGCAGCCGTGGAGCCCACACATCGAAGACGGAACCGTCCGCGTCGTGTTCGCGAGACGTCACCACGACATTCGATGGCGGACGCGCCCACAGAATCTCACTAGATCGTTTCGTCGCAAGCACAGCCCCGGTCGCCGAATCGATCGCGATGAGGATCCAGTCGTAGGTCTGCGCGTACGCATCGGCGTCGAGCGGACGTTCCGCGTTTGCACTTTGCGGCGGTTTCCAGTCAACGTCAGCGTCACGCACTGACACCCACAGCAATCCGTCGTCTGCCCACAAACACTCGATGATCGCCGGCGGCTTCGCGCGTTCGTCGTCGGGCCACATCGCGGTTTCGGAGAACCAATCCGTCTTGACGTGAATGGTTTGTGTGCGCGCGGCTGTCACTGGATTCCAGCGTTCGATAACGAACCGTCCCGGTGCAACAGTCCATATGTCACCGTTCTGTGCTGTCGCAACGATTCGTTGCATCAACAGCATCGCGTCGCGTTGCAACGCAGACGAGTCCGCCCCGAAGGAATGCACAACACGGTCGTCGTTCACGAAATGGAGCGGCATCGCGACCTGTGTGCGCGAGAGAAACTGCTCGGCGACTACAAACGTGCGCGCGCCAAGTGCGAGATCCGGTTGGTGCGACGTCGCGTCTGCACGAACCATCTTCAGATCAGGACCGAATGTTGTAATGCGGCCAATGCCCCAATCCGCCACGTAGATCGAATCGTTGGGGCCGAGAAGCACGCGACGTATGACGCGGAACTCTCCAGGGCCATTACCGGGCGTGCCGAGCTTCGCGATCAGCGTGCCGTTGGCGGCGTATACGAGAACGCCGTCTTTCTTGCTGTTGATGGTGAAAACGCGGCCGCCGCGATCGCGCGTTGCGTAGACCATCGCATCGGGGAGCGCTCCGGGATCGATGCTGTCGGTCAGCGTGCCAACGCGCTCGAGATGGATCTCGCACTCCGTGCAGCGTGTGCGGCGCGGTGCATCGCCGGCTCCCGGATCACACGCTGCCAAAACGATAGACGCGACGACGCTCCAATTCCGCATCACACCAGGAATCTGCTCCGGCGCGACGATTCACAACATGGTGCTCGCTAGAACTTCATGCGCACGACCGTCGGCACGTCATCGGCGTCGCGCAACACCCCCCACATCGTTGACCCGCTCATGACGTACGGCGTGAACCGGCGCGGTCCCACCACACGCGCGATGAACGCACCCTCGGAAGAAAAGACGTCCCATCGTTTCTCCGTCACGCGAAAAGTGATTTGCGGCAACGGCGGTCCGTCGCTCGCAGCGGCAGGTTCAGGCGTGAACGCTTCCGACGGGACACTCAATCCAACCCAGATGCGGCCGTCCATGCCGACGCGCAGATCGGCGTAGGCGGGCTTTTCGCTTGGAATGTCCGGCCCTGTCCACTTCCAGTCGGGCTGCACTCGTTTGAGCGCTGCTTCGAGGCTTGCACGCCACTGGCCTCGCTCTTCACGACTGATCGGCACGGCTGTCATTGAACTCTCGATTCGCAGCGGGCGCGCTCCGCCGGCGCTGTACACGACATAGGGACGTCCGGTCCCCGCAATGACTCGCCCGAGTGGACTTGCGACGTGTCGGGGAACGCCGCCGTACGGCATCACGCGCGCCGAGACGGAATTCGGACCGACCGCGCTTAGCGGCGCGAACTCCTGGCGGAGTTGCGGCGCTTCAATGGTATCGCGAACCGCACCGGTATGATCGAGCACAAGAAAAGCCGAGCGTCTCGTACGCGTCGTGCTCAGCGGATCGCCCTTCTCGCCACCGCGCGGGACGACACCATCGATGAAGTAGAGCCACACGCGATCGAGCGTATCGGCCGTTACGACATTCGACGGACAACAAAACGGATATGGCACAATGGCCGAGCTGAGAAACTTTCCGTTCGGATCATAGAAATTGACGCGCGTGTTACCCTCGTCCCACGCAACGAGATTGCCGTTCTTCATCACGGCGATCCCGTTGAGACGGCCGTATTCACCGGGCCCCGCGCCGCGGCGACCGATACGCGCCACCGTCTTGCCGTCTGTGCTCATCATCCAGATCGATGGCGTCGCGGGATCCCAGATGTAGATGCGTCCGTCGGGTCCGAGCGCCAATCCACCGATGTCGCCGATTTCCGAACGGTCGACGGACGCCTGCCAATCGAGCGTCAGTCGTCGCACGTCCGCCTCTGCGACATTGCCCGGCGTGCGCGCGACGATCGTGTCAGTGTGCTGCGCGTGCATTGCGCGCGGAAGCGCAGCGGCCATCGCAATAACCGCGATGCGTGCGCACTTCATTGTGTGCACACGCCGCGCACCGGCACCAGCTCGCCACTGACTCGATAGACAGCGTCACCGCCGGCGAGCGTGCGAACCTGAGCCTGCTGCTGCGGCGTCAGCACGTTCTTCACGCGGATCAGCACGGTGAGCTGCGCGCGCTTGAGCTGGTTTTCGAGTTGAAGCATTGCGTCGAATTGCTTGAGCACCGACTCATCGACGTTCGGACGCCGAAGTTCGCGCGTGACCTGCTGCTGCACGGCGGTCAGCTCCCACTGCAGTTTGGTAAACTGCGCCTGTGCGGCCGCCATTTCGTCGATGATCCTCGTGCGCTGCACGGCGTCGAGCCCGATCTCCGCCTGATGCTCCATCACCGTTTCCGGTGCGATGAGGCACCGCGTGAATGATTCCGACGGCGCGGGCTTGCGTGCGTCTTTCGGCGTGATTGCATCGGTGCGGACGCGCGCCGTGTCCTGCGCCGATGCGCTCACCGAGATCAGGCACAACGCGAGAACAAGCATTCGTTTCATGGAACTCCTCCGATTTGCAGTGTGACGGGTAACAAGTCATTGAGTGCCGACGAGCCAGTACTGAGCCGCTCGAGCGACGGTGTGAGTGTGTGCATCAGTTCGTCCGATTGTGCTCGCCATTCTGCGATTGCCGCGGGTTCGTCCCTGAGTGCAACGCGCGCGAAGAGGAATACGGCCGCGATCACCGCGGCCGCGGCCGACAACGCGGCGCGACGAACGCGGCGCATTCGCGCCGGTCGATCGAGAACAGCGCGGAAGCGCGGCGTGTGCTTCACGCCTGTAGTGCGCAGTTCATCGAACGCGCGGCGAATGCGGGCGTCGTCGGATTGCGTCATAGCGTCTCCGGATCACCGATGAGTTCGGCAAGCTTTGCTTTGCCGCGCGCGTAATGCGTGCGCGCAGAGCCGACCGACACTCCCATGACACCGGCTGATGCTTCGACCGTGAGGTTTTCGTAGAACACGAGATGCAACACCTCACGCTGGCGCGCTGGGAGCTCATTGAGCGCGGCACGCAGGCGCGACGCGCGTGACTCGGCTTCGGCGTCATCGCTCGGCGTTGCGCCGTTCGTCGAATGCGCACCAAGCTCCGGAGCGACAAACAGAAAACGCGTGAGCCATTCACGTCGTCGCCGCTTTGACGCGGTGAACCGAATGACGGCGAACAACCACGTCGTGAACGCAGATTGTCCGCCGAAGCGGGCGCGACCTTCGAGCACAGTGGCGTACACGTCGTGCAATACCTCCTGCGCCAAGTCGGCGTCTCCGCGGCAACACGAGAGTGCCCACGCGTACGCATGGGCGTGCGCGGCCTCGAGTGCCTCGTTCAGTTGCTGCGCATCCATAGCACGAAGGCTCTATGCGCACGCATGACTATTGGTGTCCTGAGGGGTCCGCTTGTATGACACGCCCAGCGGACGGGGCGGATTGCGCGCTAGGGCGCGCGCCCCGTGTTCGTGGTCATCGTCCCGACGCCGCCGGTCACTTTGGACCAGTAGCTGACCCACGCCTTTCCTATCGCGTCAACCTGCGCGAGCATCTCGGCGCTCGGCTTGTTACCGTGGCGCGTGACCACGACCATCGCTGTGTTGAAAGTCTTCGGTGAATTCTCGAACGACGGCACGCGCGGGCCGTTGTGCGCGATCACATCCTGAATGGTGACCGTCCGTTTTTCGGCGGCGACGATGTTGTTGCCTTCAGGAGTGCGGCCAACGTTGCGCTGATTGCGCAGTACAACAAAGTCCGGCACCGATGACGCCGGCAGCAATCCCATCAAATACAACTCCAGATACGAGAACCCCGACGCGGGATTCATCGTGCCGCTCGCCATTTGCGTGAACGTGCCGTCACCGTTGTCCTTCCAGTTCGCGCCGCCCATGATCGACGCTTCGACGGTGCGACTATACGGATACGGCACCGGCGTGCTCACGCTCTGTGGCCAGTGCGTCGCGCCCGACATGCCCCACGGATCGTGCGGGCCGCGCAACTCGATCGTGTCGCCTTTCACAATGGCGCGCGTGCGCGTGGACCAGCGGTGCGCGAGTTCGTGGCCAATTTGCGCGACGGCCATGTTGTACCCGGCGTAATTACCGTTCGGCGCGCGTTCCTGCGCTTGCACCGCGCCAACCCACACGGGCTGGAACCACGTGACCTGCAATCGGCCCTGACTGCAGAAGTCCTGCGAGCGCAAACCAATGTCCATGCGCGGACCGAGTCCGGTTACGCGCTGCCCGATGTCGCCGACACTACGCGTGCCGGCTTCCTGATCATCAACGCGGAAATCGGAATACCACACCATGAAGTCGAAGCGATCGCCGAGCGCTTGCGTGACGGTGCACGCAAGGTTCGACGCGCCGGGCAATCCGTAGTGATGAAACGCTTCGAAGATTACCGGCTTCGCCGCGTCGCTCGGCTTCACCGAAGTGAAGTCAATCGCCTGCGTTGGTTGCGCGCCGCCGGATGGAACGGTGTACACGCCAACAACTGCGTCACGCGCAGTTATCTCCTGATACGAGAGCTCGATGCGTCCGTCGCGATGCAGCACGGCCTGAAAGTGATGCGGCGTGCGCGTGAACGTGACATCCTGCTGTCCGCCGGTTGGTTCGCTTGTGTCCCACGTGATGACGACGCGATCGTCGCGTTCGCTCACGTAGCGCGCACCGTTCATCCGCTGCTTGAAGAACGCGGCGATCACGGGAATCGTGTTGACGATGTCAGGACCGACGCGTCGCAAATGCACAAACCGGCCGAGTCCGAGGTCGTTGTAGCCGCCGCCGAACGTGATGAGACCGATCGCCTGGACTTGCAGTGAGTCCCAATTCTTTCCGGAGAACGGAAACACAAACTTCGTCAGGCGAACCGTGTTCCCCTGCACCGCCGCGCCACGCGTTGTGTCCCACTGCAGCGGCAAATTCTCCGCGCGGAACCCGCCGGCGGCTGGCGTGAAGCGAATCGTACGCTTGTCGAGGTCGAAGATGTTGTGATTCGCGAGCGCACCTTCGTCGAGTTCGAGCAGTACGAGGTTTCCGCTCGTCGTGACGTTTCCGATCTTGCGGCCGGGCACTTGCTTGACGTCGATGCCGCCACGTTCTGTGTTGGAGTTGACGTTCGCACGTTGCGCGTGCGCAGGCGTGACGATTGCAAACGCGACGAGCGCCGCGAGACACCGATTGGCGTTGTTCATAGTCAGATCTCGATCTTCGAGAATCTCCACGCACCAAATCCGAGTAGCGCGACCGCAACCAGCGCGAGGACGCCCGCGTCGATCATGATATTGAAGTGCGACACGCCAATGAGCGCGTTGCGCAATCCATCAACGCCGTACGTGAGCGGATCGAGCCGCGTGAGAACGCTGAGCACTTTCGGTAGGCCATCGAGCGGGAACAGCGCGCCAGACAAGAAGAAAATCGGCAGCACGAGGAAGTTCATCACGAGCTGAAAGCCCTGCATGTCCTGCAGGCTCGCGCCGATGGCAGTCCCGAGTGCCGCGAACACCGTTGCAACCAACAGCATGAAGCCGATCGCAACGGGCACCATCGCGATGTTCGTCGGGCGGAAGCCGGCGATGACGCACACGGTCGCAACGAGAACGCCCTGAATCATCGCGACAGTCGCAGCGCCGAGCGTGCGGCCAATCATGATGCGGATGCGCGGAACCGGCGCAACCATGGTTTCCTTGAGAAACCCAAATTGGCGATCCCACAAAAGCGCGATGCCGGAGAACATCGACATGAACAACATCGCCATGCCAATTATGCCCGGCGCCATGAACTGCAAATAGTTGCCGCCGCCCGCGCGCTGATACACCGGCCCAAGTCCGAATCCGAGCACCAGCAAGTACAGCGTCGGTTGGCCGAGCGATGCGACGATTTGCACACGCGACCGGCTGTATTTGCGAATCTCGCGCCACCACAGAATGAAGATCGCTTTCATCGCCGGCCTCCGCGCCACATCTGCGCGACCTGACGCATGCGATCCGCCGCGCCGGCCGTCTCGTCGCGAATGCTCGAGCCCGTCAATGCGAGAAACGCATCCTCGAGCGACGTCTTGCCGGTTTGATCCTTGAGCTCCTGCGGCGAACCGATCGCAACAATCTTGCCGTGATCGATCACAGCGATGCGCTGGGCGACGCGATCGGCTTCATCCATATAGTGCGTCGTGAGAAACACCGTCACCTGCTGCGTCTCGTTGACGTGTTTCACGTGCGTCCACAACTGATTCCTGCTCTGCGGATCGAGTCCGAGCGTCGGCTCGTCGAGAAACAGAATCTTCGGCGTGTGCAGAAAGCCGCGCGCAATCTCGAGGCGGCGACGCATTCCACCCGAAAACGTTTTTACCAACGCATCGCGCCGGTCCCACAACTCGAACTGCGTGAGCAACGCTTCAGCGCGCTCGCGCCGTTCCTTGCGCGGAATGTCATAGAGCACGCCGTGGATTTCCATGTTCTCCCACGCCGTGAGATCCTGATCCAGACTCGGATCCTGAAACACGATCCCGAAGCGCTTGCGCACTTCATTCGTTTGTTTCGTCGGATCGAGTCCGTCGAGTTCCAGCGTGCCCGACGTTGGCGCAAGCAGCGTAGTGAGCATTTTGATCGTCGTCGTTTTCCCCGCGCCGTTGGGCCCGAGGAACGCGAAGATCTCGCCCTTGCTCACGTCGAACGTGACGTGATCAACAGCGGTGACGTTTCCGAATTGTTTGACGAGGTTGTCTACGCGAATCACGGCGCTCCCGGTTTACACACGAAACGATGCCGCCGACGGCGAGCGCGTACGATTGCTCGACGTCGGCGGCAATGTCAACGAGCGCGCAAAGAAAACGCGCTAGGGGCAGATCGTTCCGCTCTGAATTTGCCTGGCGAGCGCAGCATTCGTTATCTTGACCACGCGTTCGCGCGTAGCAGCATCAGCCGATTCCATCAATCGATCGGTGATTGGGCCGAGTAACCGCCCGTATTTGGCGAGCGCCACTTCGTTACCACTCCGAATTGCCGCGTCGACTTCGCGCACCATCGCGGGCGTAATCACGTCCATGCGTCCGACGAACACGCGCGCAACACGCGCCGGCGCAGGCGTGATTGTTAACGGCAGCGTTGCGTCGACGCTCGACCGCGGGAACACGTAGAACACGCGCGTACCTTCTTCGAACCACGTGTCGCGCCACGTGTCGACCATTGCGGCGGCCTCTTTCGCAAACAGGCCTTGCTCGACGAGAACCGCTTCGAGATCCCGGCGGAGCGTGGCACTCGTTGCATTGAGTACCGGCGCAGCAATTGTGGCTTCGCGCGAAACATTCCGCTCCACGCGATAACCGAACTTGCCACCGCGATTCGTGAACGCAATCACGACGGGGAGGGCGTCTTCACCAATGTTCGTGACGCGAATGCTTTCGTCACCAAGCAGAACCGTGGTGAGCGGGACATCGAAGTTTGCGACGCCTCTATAGAACAAGAACTTCTCCGACTGCGTGCCAACGCTCACCGGAGTTGCATCCGTCGCGCGAGCGGCGTAATAGTGACTCGGCTCCGTTCCCGTCGGGAAGTGCGGCGAAGTATTCGGCGTAATTGCAACGCTGGGCCAGCGAATTGACGTTTGCCCTCGGTCGTTGCGCAGCGACGCGGTGGTGAACATCTGCTGACCGACGTTGGCCTTGGGATACCACTCCGTCATCAGGCCGCGCGGGAAACCCACACGCACATCGACGCGCGTCGCGTGCTCAGAATAGAAGTAGAGCACTGGCGTTTCCATGCGCACTTTGCCGAGCAGGTTCGAGCGCGCCGTTGCGTAATCGGGGATGGTCGCGAGCACTTCCGCGGAGACACCCTTTATTCGTCCGATCGCCCTGTCGTCGACGTGTTCGACGAAACACGGAAGGTCGTCGCGGCCGCCGAGCGGCAACCAATCGACTGCGCGGCCGTCGCGACCGGCCACAGTTGTAAACGTGCCCCATTCGTGAACTGCGAAGTCGGGGCTGACTGTTGGGACGCCTGCCAGCACCACGGCGCCGGCGACGAGACCAAACGCAAATCTGGTCCGCATGAGTAGCTCTCGAAGGAGTTTGGCAGTTCGATGCCGCTACTCACGCAGACGCTTGAATGCCCTATGCGCGGCTGGTCATTCGGCCCCGACTTTCCGCTTGAGAACACCGGCCGACACGAGCGTAATGATGAGCGCGACCGGCAACGGCTCGAGAAACGTGAACCCGATGTTCACGAGCGGGTTCTTGTACCACTCCGCGAAGCGCTTCATGTCGGCTTCTTCCTTCGCAATCTCCTCCGCAGACTTTCCGCTCGCCCGTGCTTTCTCGATGGCGTACGCCGCGTACTTCTCCGGAAAATCCGGCGCCATCGTGCGGGACACCACCTGCCACGTCGCGACGTAGCACAGCGTTCCAATGAGCGCAATGAGTCCGCCGACTTTGAACGCACGGCCAAACGTGATGGTGCCACCTGCCACGTTGTCGCGATACGACTTGATGCCGAAGAACACCATCATGAACGCGAGCACCATCGTGGTGTAGCCGATGATCTCGCCCTTCTCATAGCCGATGCTGTCCATCCAGGGCAGCGTCACCACCATCATCACGGACAGCACCGCACCGGCGATCAATCCGAACGTCAGTACAACCTTTCGCATACCATCTCCACGTTGAGGACGGCGGGACGCTAGGCCCGCGGCATCCAACCCGCGTCACCCGTTTGGATGATTTTCGCTCGACGGCGTCAAAATCATCAGATCGAGTGAGGAAACCGCTATGGAATCAGGCCGAATTCCTTGCCGAGTTGCACGGCCTGCGTTCGCCGCCGTGCTCCGAGCTTGTCGAAGACGCGGCTCAAATGCGTCTTCACGGTGTTTTCTGAAACGAAGACCTTATCCGCGATCTCTTTGTTGGAGAGTCCGGCGGCCATGTGCGTGAGCATTTCGAGCTCGCGCGGGGTGAGGCCGAGCTCGGTAAGCTTGGCTTCATTCAGCATGAACGGACCGCTGACCGGGACCTCGCGTACTATCACTTTCTCGCGGGTTTTCGTGAAGCGGAGCCCCAGCCAGAGCCCCGCACCCGCGAAGATCGCCGCGACGAGGCCACCGTAGATCTCGATGGAATGGTCGACGATGAGGTACCGGTACTCGACGGCTTTGAGCAGCGCGATGAGGGCGCCGCCGAGCAGTCCATAGAGAAGGACGTGTTTTCGCACGGCGTAATTCTACGCGCGCTCAGGGGCGCGGCGCGTGGACCGATGAGTTTCGGCGACGTCGCCGGTCAAAGGCTACAAACACTACCGGAGACCAGGACGATGTACTCGACAACCAAGTTCGCTCGGAGCGCCATGCTGGTCGCTGCGCTCAGCGTGATTGGAACGCGGGCCGATGCGCAGAGCAGCGCGTGGGGCGGTAACACTGCCGCAACAGGCAAGTACGCGAAGGTGAACGGCGTCAACATTTACTATGAAGTTCACGGCACTGGAAAGCCGCTCGTGCTGCTGCACGGCGGGCTCGGAACGGGCACGATGTTCGGGCCCAACGTCGCAGCGCTGGCCAAGGGTCGCCAGGTGATCCTGCCCGACCTGCAGGGGCACGGCCGCACAGCGGATATCGATCGCCCAATTCGCCATGATCTCATAGCCGACGACATCGCGGCGCTCATCAAGCACCTCGGCCTTTCGAAGGCCGACGTGGTTGGCTACTCGCTGGGCGGCGGCGTCGCGTTGCAGGTGGCAATTCGCCACCCCGAGGTGGTGGATCGGTTGGTGGTCGCGTCGGTGCCGTTCAAGCGCACCGGTTTCTACGCCGAGATGTTGCAGCAGCAAGCGGCGGTCGGCGCGGCGATGGCAGATCAAATGAAGGGCACACCGATGTACGAGCTGTATCAGGCCATCGCGCCGCGCAAACAGGACTTTCCGCGGCTGCTCGACAAAGTTGGCGCGATGATGCGGGAGGATTACGACTACTCCGCCGGCGTCCGGAAGATCACCGCGAAGACCCTGCTTGTATTCGCGGACGCCGACATGATCTCGACGTCGCACGTGGCGGAGTTCTTCGGGCTCTTCGGCGGCGGTCTCCGCGACGCGGGGTGGGACGGCTCCACCCGTCCGAAGGCACAGCTCGCGATTGTCCCGAACCAGACGCACTACTCGCTGTTCGCGGTGCCGGCGTTCGCCGAAATCGTCATGGGGTTTCTCGACGCCAAGTGATGGCCGACACACCCCCGGGCACGGCGTGACGGGGATTTGCGAAGTGGCTCCTCCGTTCGTCTACCGATGTGAGCCAAGGGGGCTCCTGCGCGCAGGAGCCTCCGCCATATTGGTATCGCGTCCAAAACCACGGATCACTTTCCTCGGAAGGAGTCGTATGCGGCGTTCACTCGCGGTAGCAGCCATGGGTCTCTTGCTCGGCGTCGGCACGCCGGCGTACGCGCAGCTCGGGACGGTCGATGTCGGATTGCACATCCGGTATTCGAACCTCGACGAAGACCTGGCGACCGACAACGGTATCGGTTTCGGTGGCCGTATCGGTGCGTTCTTCACGAAGCACCTGGCGCTCGAACTCGAGACGGCGTCGTTCAGCGGTGGCTCGGTCGGCGGCGACACGAAGTTGCAGCCGCTGTACATCCGCCTCGCGGCGCACTTCCCGGTCAAGGGCAAGTGGTCGGGCATCGTCGGCGCGGCGATTCTGAATGACAAGACGGAACCGCCTGGCGGCACGAGCTACACGGACAAGGGCATCAGCCTGAACCTTGGCGCGATGTACAGCCTGGCGAACTCGTTCTCAGCGCGCGCCGACCTGATCGGCGACGTTGTGAAGGAGCCGTTCATGGAAGAGCTGAACTCGCGTAACTACATCACGGGCAACTGGCACCTGAACATTGGCGTGAATTACCGCTTCGCGTTTTTGAATCGCGGCGGCAGCAACTAAACGCTGCGGTCGTAAAAACAAAGCCCGCGAGCGAGAGCTCGCGGGCTTTGTTTTTGCGGGATGATCGGCTGCGAAGGTTAGACGGTGGTCTGGAATTCGACATGGCGTGCATCTGTCACGCGCCGGGATGCATCAAGGACTTCGAGCGCAATCAGGTTGCCGTCAGCGTCGTAGTCCAGGATTACACCGGGGCGTCCTTCATCGCTTTCGGCAACTGGCGCGCCTTCGCGCAGAATCACGGTCACCGTGTCGGCTTTCGGGTCGAAGGTCACCTTCATTGCTCACGCCTCCAGTACTTGTCGATGCGGCTCGTGCGGTATGCGGTGACGACTTCAGCGGGCTCTCGATCGATGTCCACGAACACACGCAAAAGGTAATCGCTTTCGCCGATCCGAATGCGAGACTGCAGCAGTCTCGGCCCGCGCGAACTCGGTGGCGCTGTTGTGGATTGGCCACAACTGCTCGTACGCTTGATTCCGAAATCGAGCGGCGTCGCATCTCGCGGAACGCGTGCGGTGTGATGACGTGGAATCTGATTCCGGTAGCCACGTGTCATAATGCGGTGGGCCGTCAGCGACGCGTCACCGCAAACGCCCCTTGTTCCACGCGCCTGACTCAATAACATCAACCTCGTTCCGTCCGACTAGCACCGACTGCCACAATGCGCTTCACCTCTAGACTGACGGTTCAAGCCAATGCAGTGTTGGCGCTGTGCGCGTCCGGTGCGAGCGCGCAGACGGCGGCGAGCTGGCAGACGACCGCGACCCCGTGGCGTGCAAACCAGGGCGAAACGCTGCGCGTGTATTGCCCGCCGTCGTTTGTGCCGGGCGGCACCGTGTGGGGATCGATCTCGTACACGGACGATTCGTCGATTTGCATGGCCGCCGTACACTCGCTCGTGTCGTTCGATCACGTGCGCGGCGGGACCGTGCTGTTCACGATGGAGCAAGGACGCGGTGCGTACGCGCAGGACACGTCGCGCGGCGTCATCACGAATTCGTATGGACCGTGGAACGCTAGCTTCCGCATCGTTGGCGCGTACAATGGCAAACAACCCGCGGAGGTCAACGATTCGACGCCGCTCGAAATCACGTGGCGAGCGAGCGCCGCACATTGGCGCGGACTCGATAGCGCGATTCGCATTGTGCAGTGCCCGAGTTCGCGAGTCGGCGGATTGATTTGGGGTCGCGACATCTACGCGGATGAGTCGGCGATTTGTCCGGCGGCGGTACACGCGGGACTCATCAAACTCGCGACGGGCGGAACGGTCACGCTGCGTATCGATCCCGCGCTGGAGAAGTATGCGGGCGGCGTGCGCCACAGCATTCGCAGCGACTCGACGTCGGACAAACCGTACGGAAGTTTTTCGTTTCCCAAAGAACAGGTGAAGCTGACTCGGCTGCGTCAGGGTGACGATGCGTTGCCGGTGCCACGTGCGGGCGTTGGGATGGTGATCGAAGCGCAACGGTACGAACTCGAGATGGTGCGCGTGGATGGTAGCATCGCCGGGTACGAGATTCGTCCTCCCGTCGCCCAACTGCCACCGCCACCGCCGCAGGAAGAGAGCGGCGAGTTCAACGTGACTTGGACGCAGAACGCGACGACGTGGCGCGGACAGCGCGGCCGCATGCTCACGTTGTTTTGCCCGCCGGGTGGTGCGCCGGGAAAACTGTGGGGATCGGGCGAGTACACGGATGATTCATCGGTGTGCACGGCCGCTGTTCATTCGCTCGAGACATTCGATTTTGCGCGCGGCGGCACCGTGTTTTTCAGCATGACCGAAGGCCGCGACAACTATCCGTCCGAATCGCGCCGCGGAGTTGCGTCTGACACGTGGCAGAAATACGAGTCGAGTTTCTTCATCGTCGGCGGCGTGCCGGATGCACGGCCGAATGACGTGAAGGACTCGACGGTTATCGAAATCGGTTGGGCGACGACTGCGGAACATCTGCGCGGGAAAACCGGCGAGCGCACCGTCGTGTGTCCGCGCGACTATCAACCGTTCCCTGTGTGGGGCGACAGTGTGTACAACGACTTGTCGTCGATTTGTGGCGCGGCCGTGCATCGAGGCGCAATTACGCGTTCCGGCGGCCGCGTTGCTGTGAAGATCGAAGCGAAGCGCGCGAGTTACAAAGCGCTCAAGCGGTTCGAGATCACCAGCCTCGCGATGGGTGCGGGACAGGGCAGCTTTACTGTCCGAAAGAAGTAACGCGCAGGTCGCGCGCTGCTTTGGCACAGCGTGCACTCGTCTGTTCGCCACAAAAACAAAAGCTCGCCGCGTGCAGCCGGCGAGCTTTTGCGTAGTTGCGGTTTCTACCGCCTACAGCCTACCGCCTAAACCCTGCTTCACCCGCACTCACTAAACCCGCACACATGACACTTCGCACACCCCTCAGCGAATTCCAGCTGCGACCCGCAATCCGGGCACGTACCAAGGAACGCACCGCCATCTGCCACACGCTCGAACTGGAACTGCGGCTGCGAATTGCCAGGATTCACTGGCGCCGCTGACACGGGTTGCTCAACACGCTCGCGCGCAGGAACCTGCTGCTCCGCTGTCGTCGCAAGCAGATCCTGCTGCACACCCTGCTGCACGCGCCACCATTCCTCGAGCGCGAGACCAACCGCGTCGGGCATCGACATCACTTTGTTCGGACCGAGCCCCACCGCGCGATCGGACGAAATGCCGCGCAGCTGACGATGCACTTGCATCAACGGAATCCCCGAGCGCAGCGCGAGCGAAATCAGACGGCCCAGCGCTTCGGCATCCGCCATCGCCGATCCACCAGCCTTACCGAGGTTGATGAACACTTCGAACGGCTGGCCTTTGTCGTCTTCCGTCACGTTCACAAACATCACGCCGAGCGGAGTCTCCTTGCGGATCGTGGTACCGCGCAACACGTCCGGGCGTGAGCGCTTTGCACGCCGCTGAAGATTCTCCGCCTCGGCGTCGAACAACTTTTTCTGCAAGCTGCCGAGGTGTGATTCGAGTTCGGCAATCGTTCCCTTGAGTTCACCGACCTCGGCGCGATCTGCCGGCGCCTTCTCACCCTTTCGCTCAGCAGTCGCTTTCGCGGTTGCGCCGGTCGACAACACCTGCGCATCGCGCGAACCATCGCGGTACACAGTGACGCCTTTGCAATTGCGATCGTACGCGAGTTCGTAAATCGCGCGCACGTCATCAACCGTTGCCGTGTGCGCGAAGTTGGTCGTCTTGGAAATCGCCGAATCGCAGAACTGCTGGAACGCGGCCTGCATTTCGATGTGCCACTCGGGCGAAATCGCGTTCGCAGTCGTGAACACGCGCTGCCACTTGAGCGGCACTTCGCTGAAATGCACGTGGCCTTCTTTCGCGATGCGCTCCATTAACGCTTCGGTGTACCAGCCTTCGGCTTTCGCAATCGCGACGAAATCCTCGTTCACATCCGGCATCATCACGCCGGCCTGATTGCGCATGAACGCAACCGCGAAGATCGGCTCGAGACCCGACGAGCAGCCCGCGATGATCGAGATCGTTCCCGTCGGTGCAACCGTCGTCACGTTGCAATTGCGAAGCATCTGCATCGGACGAACGCGGTTGCCCTGCGCGTCGCGCGCGCACGTTTCGTCGGGACCCCACGTCGACTGCGCCCATTCCGGGAATGGCGCGCGCTCGTTCGCGAGGCGTTCGGATTCTTTCTTCGATTCGACGTCGACGAACTCCATCACCTTGCGGCCGAAGTCGACGCCTTCTTTTGAATCGTACGGAATGCCAAGACGAATCAACGCGTCGGCAAAACCCATCACGCCAAGTCCGATGCGGCGAATGCGCTCGGAGAGCCGCGCGATTTCCGGCAGCGGATACTTGTTGACGTCGATGATGTTGTCGAGGAAGTGCGTCGACAACTGAATGTCTTTGCGGAACGCATCCCAATCGAGCGCGCCATTCTTCACGTACCAGCCGACGTTGATCGAGCCAAGGTTGCACACGTCGTACGCGAGCAACGGCTGCTCACCGCACGGATTCGTCGCTTCGTACGAACCCATGTGCGGAACGGGATTGTATTTGTTCGCTTCGTCGATGTAGAACACGCCCGGTTCGCCCGTACGCCACGCGCCGTCGATCATTTTGTCCCACACGTCGCGCGCGCGAAGTTTGCGAACAACCGTTTTCTTGACCGGATCGACGAGCTCGTAATCCGTATCGGCCTTGACCGCTTTCATGAACTTCGCGGTCACGGCAACAGAAATGTTGAAGTTCGTCACCTGCGTGAGGTCTTCTTTGCAGGAGATGAACTCGAGAATGTCGGGATGGTCGACGCGCAGAATGCCCATGTTGGCGCCGCGACGCGTACCGCCCTGCTTCACTGCATCCGTTGATGCGTCGTACAACTTCATGAACGAGATGGGACCCGACGCGACGCCCGTCGTCGAGCGGACCATCGATCCTTTCGGACGCAAACGCGAGAACGAGAAACCCGTGCCGCCGCCGCTCTGATGAATGAGCGCCATCGCGCGCAGCGTGTCATAGATGCCGTTCTGTCCGTTCGACAATGAGTCTTCGACGGGCAGCACGAAGCACGCGGAGAGTTGGCCGAGTGGACGGCCGGCGTTCATGAGCGTGGGCGAATTCGGTTCGAATCGCCGCTGCGTCATGAGGAAGTAGAACTGTTCCGCGACTTCTTCTACGCGCGCGTTGCTCGCGCCGTATTTCGCGTCAGCCGCCGCAACTGTAGTTGCGACGCGCCAGAACATGTCTTCTGGAGTTTCTGTCGGTTTGCCGCTCGCGTCGCGGACCAGGTACCGCTTTTCCAGTACCGTCCGCGCGTTTTGGGAGAGCGTGACGGGACCGGAGGGGGGCTTTGGCGAGAACGGCATGGGACGACTCCAGCTAAGAAACTTCGTTGCGAAAAAACGACGGTTGTGTGGCGGGGCGGCAAACTAGGTGCGCTCGTGTATCCGCGCCAGCCAGCGATTAAACGACTATCCTGCAACGACTTGTAAAGGCTTGGTCACGAACGTGTTCTTGAGTGTGGCTTATCCACTCCACATTTCTGCGTGTTAATTCTCGCTGTTCCTGCGAGCGCCACCGCCGCGCCATGATAGCGTCACAACGTACTCTAACTTTATACCCTGCAAACGCTTACGAGTTCCGAGTGGACCGGGATCGGTTCGTTTCTGCGCAGCAAGTTCAGGTCGCTCGGGTACCCCACTGCTCATCCCCTGTTGCCTTGAAACACGACCCCGGTAGGCCATAGACGCATGCCGGGCCGACAGGCAACGGCCGGCACAAAGGGCGAAGGGAAAGGGGAAGTCAGAAGTGCAAGGACAGCCCGCCCTCCTCGCGCTTCTGACTTCTCATTCCCCTTTGCCCCTCGTTCTAGGGTATTTCCCCTCCCTGTGCTGCTCAGCCAGCTCGAGGTATGCGTCGACGCCGTGCTGGATCCTCGCGCGCGTCATCTTGTCGACTTGCTTCACCACGCGACCGGGAACGCCGAGCACGATGGAGCCGGGCGGGACGACCATGTCTTCAGGCACGACGGCGCCGGCGCCGATGAGCGAACCTTCGCCGATCACCGCGTGGTTGAGCACGATGGCGCCCATACCGATCAAACAATTGTCCTCGACCGTCGCGCCGTGCACGATGGCGCGATGTCCCACCGTGACACGCGCGCCGATCGTGCACGGCGCGCCTTCGTCAGCGTGCAGCACAGCGCCGTCCTGAATGTTCGACTCAGCGCCAACCGAGATCTTGTCGGAATCGCCGCGAATCA
>DATELA010000088.1:0-4472 GCA_035277145.1 Gemmatimonadaceae bacterium
GTGATGTCTTCGCCCTTGTGAATGCGGCCCCACAGCGGACCCTCGGGAATCCCCAGTTCGCGCGCGAGATCCGGATTGAATCGTCCGCGACGTTCGTGCTCGACGAGCGCGTAACCGAACGCCGTCGCGCCGCGGTGCTGCACCGCGTACGGCGTGATGGCGTAATCGGTACGCTCGATGGTTTCTCCTGCCGCGAGTTCGCGAACGTTTAGTTCAAACGTGAGGCGATCAGGTCCGAGCGCGTCAACGCTACGCAACACGCGCGCACCACCTTTCGGACCCCACACTGTCAGCGGATCCGTGCGACCCTGAAGCGCAAGCGTACGCACAAGGCCGAGCAGACCGAGAAAGTGGTCGTGGTGCCAATGCGTTACCAGAATGTCGTTCAGCGCGAACGAGATTCCGTACCGCATCATCTGGCGCTGCGTCCCTTCGCCGCAATCGAACAGCATCGTTTCGCCCTCGCGCGCGAGCGCAAGCGCGGACACGCCGCGCTCCACAGTGGGGCGCGACGCAACGGTGCCGAGGAAACGCAGTGAGAGTGACACGACGGTAACTTAACCCGCCTATGAACCAGTCCCTCGCCCCCGATCATCACGACGCCGAGCTGGTGCTTCGGCTGTACGACCTGCGCCGCGAAACGGTCATGCGGCAGCACCGCGCGCTTTTCCTGAAGGAGTTCTGGCCCAGGAACTCGGCGGAGGCGACGGAGGTGGTGCGCATCGACCATCCGCTCAACGTCGCGTACCGGCAAGTCACCACGTACTGGGAAATGGCGTACGCGCTGTGCCGCCATGGAACGCTGAACCCCGAGCTGCTGATCGACAGTTCGGCGGAAGGGATGTTCATCTACGCGCGCATCGAGCCGTATCTTGCCGACCTTCGCACCGCTGCGAATAATCCACGCGTGCTCAAGAGCACCGAGTGGATAGCGACGCAGACTGCGATTGGGAAGGAAGTGATGGCGATTCAGCGAGCGCGCGTAATGAAAATGCTCGCGGCGCGCGGCTAGTTTCCGTCGATGACGACGACTCCCCGGCGTGCTGCAGTCGTTTTTGCGAAGGAGGCTTTCATGCGGCCTATGGCATTGGTCCGCCGCGTCGGTCTGGTTGTCAGTAGCATCGCGCTCGCTGGATTCGCGAGCATGGGTTGTGCGTCCGACTCGTCAATCGCGCCGGGTTCGCGACTCGATACGCCGTGGCGACGCATGAGCGATCTCGAACTCATGTCGAAAATCGCCGAGGCCGACGGACGAGTGTTTATCGGATTCAAAGATCCGGGCGAAGGCGCTGGGGTTACGGAGTCGGGCGTCGTGCTCACCAGTCCCGAATCCGTCGCAGCCGGCAAGGCGCTCATTACATCGATGGGAATCGAAATCACAACAGAGTACCGAGGTGTCCCGGCGGTCGCGGCGATCATGAAGCCCGTGTTGTTGTCGCGGATCCGCCATGACGCGCTCATCGAGTACGTCGAGCCCATTTTCCCCAGCTATCGCCTCGGCAACGTGCCACGCTAGCGCGGCCGGATGATGTCGTCGAATCGTGCGTCGTCGATGTTCTTGCCACTGACGACGCACACTGCGGGGAAACGCGCGAGTTGTGCGCGGTGCGTAAGAACGGCTCCTACTGCAACACAGCCCGCTCCTTCGACGCGAAGTTTTTCGTTGTGCCACAACCACGCGATTGCGCGCGCGGCGTCGTCTTCGCTGATCACGGCGATGTCGTCGAGCGCCGCGCGTCCGATTTGCAACGCGTCGTCGTCGATTTGACCAGCGAGTCCGTCCGCGAGCGTTGCGTGATTCGGGATCTCGACGAGATGCCCAGCAGCAATCGCGACAGCCATGGCGTTCGTGTTCTCGGTTTGTGCGCCGATGATGCGCACGTCGCGATGTTCGCCGCGTAACAATCCGCCGATACCGCCGAGCAATCCGCCGCCGCCGACGCACGTGATGACGGTTGCGACGGATGGAAGTTCTTCGACGATCTCGAGCGCAACCGTGCCTTGTCCGGCGAGCAACGGTTCCCCGAGACATGGATGCACGAACGTCGCACCGGTGTCCGCGGCGAATTCACGCGCGCGCACCATCGCTTCGTCGTAATGCGGTGCGTCTGCGTTGACCGTTGCACCGAGCGCCGCGATTCCATTGCGTTTGACTTGCGGTGCGGTTGACGGGACGAAAATCGTTGCGTTGATCTTGAGTTCGCGCGCGGCGTACGCGATGCCGAGTCCGTGATTGCCGGCAGACGACGCGACCACGCCGCGCGCGGCTTGGTCCGCTGAAAGTGAGGCAAGCGCGTTGAATGCGCCGCGCAGTTTGAATGAACCCGTGCGCTGCTCGGTCTCGAGCTTGAGCCACACGTCGCCGCCGGCGATGCGCGATAGCGATTCCGAGCGGCGCAGTGGTGTGCGAATGGTAGTGTTCGCGATGCGGCGTGCGGCCGCGCGAACGGACTCAGGTGTTGGGAGCAGCAAGCAAAGCGAGAAGTAAGAAGTGGGAAATGAGAAGTAAGAAGTGCGAAGTCAGAAGCACGAAGTAGGAAGTTAGAAGTTGGCGCGGCGTCTTACTTCTGACTTCCCACTTCTCAGTTCTGACTTGGCACTTCTTGCTTCTCACTTCTTACTTCTGACTTTGGCCGTGAGGCCGGACACGTAACCCATCGCGGCGCCATTCGTCTATTCCTCGCTGCACAGCGTTCGTTTCGCTGCTTGACAGCCCCCCGGGCGCGGCTAGGTTACTCGCTCCGGGCGGCCCCGCTGACGCGGGGCCGTTGTGCTAGTACCGGACCGGGGCTGTAGCTCAGCTGGGAGAGCGCTGCAATCGCACTGCAGAGGTCAGGGGTTCGATCCCCCTCAGCTCCATATTTGCCCGCCGCCGCTCGGTAGGACGGAGAGTTCCAATGACGGCGCGCGCGGCAACTCGCTCATGATGTCAGAACCGTCGTAACGCCGTCGCGTTTATCGCGACGGCGTTTCGCTTTCCATCGCGACGAGTATCGCGCGCGTGTCGTCGCGGAGCGCCGCGAACGCTGCGGAGATCCACTTGTTCGTGTCGGAATCCGCGCCGTCGACGTAGTCGCCAACGCCCGCATTCGCGAGCCGCGCGATGAATCGCACAATCGCACTTTCCTGCACTGGCGCGACAACACGGCGCGATAAATACGTTTGCGGTGCAGCCGAATCGCGCGATGCGACAATCCGGAATTGCACGCCGGTTCCCTGAAACGGCCGGCGCAGCGGCGTGCGAATCATGCGCTCCGTGAACAACGGCAAATCCCACTCCGGTTCCCGCGTCCAGCGCAACGACCATCCTCGGCGACCCGGTTCGCGCACCGTGATGAAATCGCCGCGCAGCTCGCGAAATCCCGCGCGGAAGATCGCAACCTTCGTTGAGAAATCGGTTTCGATCGTGACGGTGTCAGGCATCGCGGCGTCGCCGCCTTCGAGCGGACGAAGCCGGCCGTCGAGCGACCGCGTGTCGATCGTAATGGTGTCGTTGCGCAGTGCGAAATCGAACCACGTGCGTGCGCCATCGCGCAAACGCACGCGCAGTCGCATTGGAGAAATGTGTTCCTTCACCCATTTCCCGAACGCGGGATAACTCTGCGTCAGGCGTGACGGCGCGATAGTGATGACGCGACGTTGACGCCACGCACCCGACGCATCGCGCGACGATCGCAAGTCGTTGACCGCGAAGAGCCGTCCCCATTCACGCGTGCTGCGCGGAAACGCCGAGTGGATTTCGTTGCGCACATTGCCCGCGTCATCGCGTTCGCCGGCGGCAATCCACGCGACGGGAAGCGTCGCGATGGCGTCGGGTGTGGTTGCACCGATGCCGTAGTCGGCGGCCATTGTCCATTCGAATTCGTCGTCGTCGATGCGGCGCAGCCGCGTGTCGTGGCGCCCTTCACCGGGTCGCGCGGGCATCGAGACGTCGCCGTTCGCTGCGAACCGATAGCGTCCCGGCTCCGAGATCCCGCGAAACGTGAGCACGCGAACATCTGGTCCCGGCGACCACAGCCACGCCGCGGTGTCATTGAAGACTCGCGATGGTGTGAGGACGGCCCGTGAAATCAGGCTGCGCGCTTTGCGGACTTTGGGTTCGCGGTACGCGCGGTCGAATCGTGTCGACACACCGCCGAACACGCCGTCGACGGCGGCGTTCGCCTGCGCTGCGGTTGTGCCGAGCCGTGGTGGTACAGAACGGCACGCGGTCGCGCAGAGGGCGAATGCGATGGCGGAATGCGCGGCGCGGAAACTCACGATCAAGAGCGGGAATCGGGGTTGAACGAGGGTATGGTGAGGTCTACCTTTCGGTCCCTCGCGGCGGTAGGCCGCACCATACACAACACTGCCCCTTGGTGTAACTGGCAACACGCCTGACTCTGGATCAGGAGAGTCCTGGTTCGATCCCAGGAGGGGCAACTAAAGTCAGGTGTTGTACCATAAGGACATAACGAAGAAGCCCTCGGCAT
>DATELA010000089.1:0-75786 GCA_035277145.1 Gemmatimonadaceae bacterium
GGGGTGGGGGGTGGGGGTGAGGGAAGGACCACGCGGCTGTCTCCATCGATGCGCGTTCTTTCCTTGATGCCCCACTTAGTTGCTTAGCGCACGGAAGCGCACCACCGGCGATACGATTGGGAAGTTGGGGTGCGTTAGCCGTGCGAACGCTCTGTAGTCCCCGGGCGAGAGCGGGATCCCTTGCTCCGGGCCATCAACAGCGTAGAGCGACCCACCGCGGAGCGTCATCGCATACACATACGCTGCCCCAGGAGCGATAATCATTGTAACGGGCGAGATCCTGCAGCCGCCCCCAACGCTGCTATAGGGCAGTTCACCGTTCGGCGTTGCGATGTACAGAGAAAGCGCCTGGCAGTTCGGGTAGTCGAACTGAAGCGTCACCGTGTCGATGCCGTCGTTGTGTATTGCAAACACGACCGTAGCCGTGTCGCCGCGGGCAAGCGTTGAGTCGCGGATCGATGCCGTGAAGCGCAGCGATTCGATTTGGTGCGGTCCGACCCACGGCGCTGTGCTGTCATTGCAGGCCGACAGGGCAAGCAGTACAACGGTACAGAGTGCTGCGCGCTTCATGATTCTCTCCGGCAAACTCAACTTGCAACTGTGGCGATTCGCGCCGTCGCGAAACCTGCTCACCGAACCGCGAACTCGACAACGGGCGACACCAGCGGATAGTCGCGATGCTGCAGTCGTGCGTAGGCCTTGTACTGTCCCGGCTCCAACGCAAAAAGCCCTTCGTCCGAAGCGCTAGCGGTTCCCCAGACCGGCATGCGTCGCTCGTTGAATTCTCCTGGCGGTATCGTGATGAACGTCAGCATCTGACCACAGCCCCAGCCGCCTCCGCGCGGATACACCAGCTCGTCGTCAGCCGCGGTGATGTACGCGTTGGTTTGACACGTCGTGGAGAACGTCAGCTTTACCGTATCGCGCCCATCGTTGTGCACCTGCACGACCATCTGCGTCGTGTCGCCGATCGCGATCGTTGCGTCGGCAATCGAAGCGGTGAGCCGAAGCAGAACGGGTCCGCGCTCGCGCACCGCGCTGTCGGGCGCAACGCTCGTGTTGTCGCACGCGGCGAATAGCGCGGCAGTCGCGATCGCCCAGCGCATCGAATGCTTCATTGGATTCCGCTCCCGCTCCACAGTAATCCCTACCGTTGCGCGGCGTCGCGGGTCACACGGATGCGAAAACTACTACGTGCAATACCGTGAACGCGCAACGCACAAAACCACCCACTGTCAGCGCCGTCGCGCGAGCGCCACAAAATGGTGCACTAAGCGAGGGGCAAAGGGGAAGGGAAAGTCAGAAGCCCAAGGAACGCTCGCAGTCCTTGGGCTTCCGACTTTCCCTTCTGCTTTGCCCCTCGTTTACCGTTCCGCTTCCAGCCCCGCGTTCAGCGCTTTTTGTATTCTGGCGCGGCTCTCCTCCAGATGCGCGAGCGAATACGTATTGAGTGCTGCCGCCGTCTGTGCAACGCCGAGCCGGCGGTCGAGATCTTTCAGCTGCCGGCGCGCAACGGCGCGCGCATCGGCCGGCGTGCGGGCAGGCGGTCGCACGATCAACGTCGTCATCTGATCCAGATACGCGCGCTGCAAATCGCGGCGCACGGGCTCCGCGTTCCGCACCGCCGTCGCGTTCCACACTTCGCTCCACACCGCGCGCGTGAGATCGCCCATGATCTCCGGAATCGACACGATGTTCGCCGCACCGAACTTGGTTTCGTTGTCGCGAATCATCGACAAACGCAACGGCTGCAGCATGTTGTTCATCACCGTCGTCTGGAACTGCACGGTTTGTTCGTGGAACGGATAGTCGATGCGACCGTTGAAATCCGTCGTCGATCCCCAGTGTCCCCACCGATTCGCGCCCATGCCTTGCAACAGCGCCGCCGGCACCGTGAGCGCATCGGGTGCAAACACACGATCGATGATGAAGTCGAGTGCTTCGCGCTGCTTCACGCGCGGAATGTGCTGGAACGGCGGACGTCCGTTCGGATCGCCGGCGTGATCGCGATTGATGTACTGACCGCCGAGGTATTTCACGGCGGGTGCAACGGCCTGCGCGTACTGACCGCGCAATGACTGGAACGCGCTCGTGAGATCCGCGGGGCGACGATCGTCGGTGAGCACGGCTTTCGGCAAATCGTTGATCAGCGTGCGAATGATCGTCGTGCGCTGTTTGCCCCACGCGAGTGGGTCGTCACTCAGGTCGTACGTGTTGATGCTCGGATCGAGCGCACCTTGCCCGCCAGACTCGGAGTTGGTGCCGTACATGTGCGCTTTCGCCGACGCCTGGCGCGCGAGCGCGCGCGCGACGCCGGGATCGTCGTTGTACGCGTACGAAATCGCCCAGCGATCGTAGGAGCCGATGCCCGGTGTGTAGTAGTAACCGTTCGGCTGTCCCTTCGGCGCAACGTTCGGCGTCGGGTATTCCATCACCGAGCTGTACAAGCCGTTCGCGTCCGCAAACGCGCGATCGTTCATTTGCGAAAACGGCGTGCTCGCGGACGAACGGAAGTTG
The DNA here is from genome assembly GCA_035277145.1 of Gemmatimonadaceae bacterium. GTDB lineage: Bacteria > Gemmatimonadota > Gemmatimonadetes > Gemmatimonadales > Gemmatimonadaceae > DASRAP01. The sequence goes on from DATELA010000089.1 coordinate 2,518, forward strand.
TGTTGCAAACCGAGTGTATGTCCGACTTCGTGCATGACAACCCACTTCGCGGCTTCGGCCATGTACGACTCCGGCACCGCTTCTTCGGGCTTGATTTCGCCGCGTGCAATGAGTGCGGCGCGCAAGAATGCGCCTTGCGACGCGAACGTGCTCGCAAAGCCCGCAATCTCGGCGCGATCATCGTTCTTCATTTCGAATGCGCCAACGCCGAGTGCCTGCTCGAACGATTCCGCGGCGGTGAGCGGGTTCACCACGTTGCGCCACGTGTTCTTGTAATTCGAGAACATGCTGGCTTCGAACAGGATATCGGCGTCGAGTGTTTCGCCGGTGCGCGGATCGACAGTCGACGGTCCGATGGCGCCGTAACCGGATTCATCCGACACGTTCCAGCGCAGCGTTGCAAAGCGGATGTCATCCGGATCCGCATCGGCGGGAAGATCGAGCGCGCGAATCGCGCCAACCCATCCTGCGGCTTCAAACGCGGCGTTCCATGCTTCGACGCCGGCTTTCATTGCACCGCGATACGCCGCGGGAACCGTGTTGTCGATGTAGTACGTGATCGGTTGCTTCGGACGATACCGGTCACCCACGCGTTCGCCGCGTTCCAATCGCCAACGATTCACCATGCGCACGAAGAAGGTGGAATCGTCCTGCGAGAAATCCTTGTGCACGGTGACGAAATTGCCGACGCGATCATCGCCAATGCGCGGCGTCATCGGATTGTCCGGCAACGCGGCAAGCGTGTAGTGCACCGAGATCGAGATGTACCGGCCGTCGGGAACGGACGCGAAGTCGACGGCATTGTTTGGTTTGAATGTCAAACGCGCGCGCACGTTGACGTTACGCGGGAATCCTTTGACGGATTCCAGATAGCTGCGGGCGCGATCGAACGGGACCGGGGGCGGAGTGCCGGGACCTGTTGCGACCGCGGAGCGAACGCGATCGCTGATTTGCGACAGATCCGACACGAACCAATTCGTCACGTCGACGAGTGCCGCTGAGTCGTCGCGGAAGGTTTCGATGCGCCCCGACTCGACGACCGACGGACCGAATGTGAGCGCGACCGCGCGCGCTGCCGCCGCGTCGTTTTTCGCGGTGAAGCGATGCGGCACTTGCAGCAGGAACACCTGCTCGCCGCGACGCTCGAGGCGCATCACGTTCGCTTCGAACAAGTTGAGCATCGTGCCGCCAAACAAGCCCGACGTGCCGATGCCCTGCGCGAGCTTCATCTCCATCAGGAAATCCTGACCGAAGCGCGCGCGCGGAATGGCGAGCCAGACTTTGCCGTCCTTCTCGTAAGTATCGATGAAGCCGGGACGATGAATGGCGTCCTTAGTGACTTCGGCGAATGGACGGAGACCGCCGGCGGGGCGAGCAGGGTCCTGGGCGGCCAGAGGAGCAGAGAGCGAGGAGAGGAGAAGTACGGCAGCGAGAGTACGCATGGGCGAACCTCAACGAGTGAAAAGAACGACGGCGTTAACAGAACTGCGTTATTGGAACGGCGTTATTGGAACGGCGTTATTGGGACGGCGTCATGCGAACGGCGTCAAGCGAAGGGCGTCAAGCGAACGGCGTTACTGCAATGCAGAAGCGAGGGGCGAGGGGTGGTGGGGCGGCGACGTGGGAGCACGGGAGAGTGGAGATACGAGTCGGTTGCTACACCTGGTTGAAAAATGAAAAGCGATAATGCCGGGTCGCCGACCCGCCACCCCGAGCTCCGAGCGCGACCCGCCACTCCGAGCTCCGAGCAGACTCGTAGAACAGAAACAGCGTTTTGGGCCGTTCGAACTGCGTCGTGAGCCGCAACAAAGAGCGTCTTGGGTAAGTGACCGCGTGGTTGACCCACGACGTCGTTCTCAACGGCCCATGACGTTGTTCATACGGCCCAAAACGCAGTTGTCACACAGCCTAGTTCTCTGCAAACCATACTCTTCGAGTAACCTGCTTCGGCCACAGTTCATCCAGCGTATTCCCATCGTATAGTCGTCCGTTCTTCATCACCCACTTAATGCTCATGGTGTTCTTGATGTCATCGAGCGGATTGCGATCGAGCACCTGCAAATCAGCGAGCTTGCCGACTTCGAGCGAGCCAATGTCCTTCGAGAGTCCGATGGCATCGGCACCGAAAATGGTTGCCACGCGGAGTGCGTCGTGGCGCGGCATGCCGCCGCTCTGAATCATCCACAACTCCCAGTGCGCACCCGGCCCATTGAATTGACCGTGCGCACCTAACCCCACGCGCCCGCCGGCCGCCACGATCTTCGCCGCCTGCTCAGCCTGCTGCCGGAAGAAGAACGTGCTCTGATCGAACCCGTACGGGCGGCGCAGCACTTTGCTGTCGATCACCGAATGCGGAACGAAGCGCCGCACTTTGGGATCGTCGTGCAACGGATAACTCTGGTAATAGAAGATCTCGCCGAACGGACCGCCGAAGTTCACGATCAATGTCGGCGTGTAGGTCGTTCCACTTTCCGCATGCAATTGCACGACGTCCTTGTACAGCGGATAAATCGGATACGAATGCTCGTTGCCCGCGTAGCCGTCGAGGATTTGCGTGATGTTCTTCTTGAGATCGAGATAGTTCTCGTTGGTCGGCGTGATCTTTTGTTCGTTCGCCGCCATGATGATCCACTGACGCACTTTGCGCTCGCCGGCGTCGTATTGCTTGAGCGTCTTCGTGTCGTAGTACTCGGAGTAGCGCTTCATGATGTCGCGCGTTTGTTCGAGCGTCGTGATGCGATCGGTTGCAAACACGCCGGGGCCAGTGGAGTAAATGCGCGGCCCGATCATCTGTCCCGTTTCGACCATGTCAGAGTAGGACAGCACATCCGTCGAACCCGTTTGCGGATTGCGCGACGTCGTTGTGCCGAACGCGAGCGTCGCCCAGTAATTCCACAACTCGGTCTTGTGCTCGCCGCCGTCCTGCCCGCCGTGCCAGTGAATGTCGACGAATCCAGGAATGATGGTTTTGCCTCGCACATCCATCGTGCGCGCACCGGCCGGAATCGTGACGCGTCCGCGCGCGCCAACAGCGGCAATACGATTGTCCTTGATGACGATGTCGCCGTTCTCGATGATTTCGTTGCCTTTCATCGTGATGATGCGCGCGCCGCGCAACACCAGCGTACCCGACGGTTTGTCTTTGGGCAGCGCAATCTTGATTTCGTAATGCTCGGGCTCATAAATCGGCGGACGTGCGCGCGACGCACTGTCACCCGCTGCGCCACCACGTCCGCCACCTGCGCCGCCACGGCCACCACCTGCTTCTGCGCGCGCGATCGAATCCGCGACCGCGGAATCCGCTTTGACGAGATCGTAGCGGAAGAAATGTCTGCCGAGTGAGTAGTGGAACGATTTGCCGTCGGGCGCCCAGCCGAGGAATTCGCCGGAGATGCGCGTAGCCTGGCGCGCGGGAACCGCGGAGCCGGTTGGCGGATCGACGTTGATGGTCGGCGGAGAATCGCCGGCCATGGGAACGGTGAACAGGTAGACGTTGTTGCGAATGCGCGAGATCGCGCGATCGCCGGTTGGTGAAATGACCGCGGTGCCACCGGTAACCGTGAAGTGCGTGCGGCGATCTGTGCCGTCCCACTTCATTGATGTAGCGCCGAGCCAGATGCGCGTGGAATCGCCGCGCACGAAATACGGCGCGCCACCGCCTCCACCGCCGCCGCCGCGTCCACCACCACCACCGTCGCCACCAATGCGGTTCACCGCGCCACCGCCTGCAGGGAACCACACGAGCGACGATGGGCCCGCGTTGATTGCGTCTTCGTAACGCGCGGCGCGCGGCCCCATTGTCACGACGATGCGCGAACCATTCGGTGAGTAACCGGGGCGCGCGTAGAACGCAGTGCGTTGCGAGACTTGTTGCGGAGCGCCGCTGCCGTCACCGCGCACGCGCATCAAGTGTCCGCCGGAATCCGTCCACGTGACATACGCGACATACGCGCCATCGGGCGACCACACGGGATCAAACTCACCGGCGTTCGCGTTCGTGAGCCGCTTTGGTGTGCCATTCGGAAGATCCATCGTCCGCAAACGGTCGACGGCCGTGAACACCAATCGCTTGCCATCGGGCGATGGATGCGCGTCGCGAATTTGCTGCACGATCAGCGACGAATCGTTGATTGGATACTCGAACTTTGTGAGCGGTCCGAGTTTCTGTTCGACGTCGGCGGTGAAGGGAATTGCCGTCTTCTTTCCCGACGGAACGTCGACGCGCCACATCTTGCCGCGATCGAACATCACCATCGCGGAACCGTCGCGCAGAAATCCGCTGCCGGGCATCAGGTCGCGCGTCCATCGCGATTCCTGATCGTCGTGCTGTACGTTCTCGAGGAACCAGCGCTCTTCGCCGCTCTCTATTTCGCGAATGCGCAGGTTCGTCGACGAGTCGTGACGCGTCGCGTAAATGAGATACTTGCCGTCGGGACTGAGCATCGGACGCATCGCGCTGCCGGGCGAACGCGCCGCGACTTCCGTTGTCATCGTTTCGCGATCGAGCCGGTACATGGTCCACGCGAAACTCGTTTGGTTGTACCCGAACCCGCCCGTGCGCGCAGAGACGTACAAGTAGCGCGGATCTTTTCCGAACGCGGCGCCGACATAGTTGTTCGGCGGTCCCGCGTCGCCGCGTCCGCCGCCGCCACCCTCGGCCGCGGGGGGTGCGCCGAGCAAGCGAATGCCGCTGCCGCCGTCCTTATGGAAAAAGTAGAGCTCGTATGTCGATGCAACCGGTGTTGTGGCACGCGAAACGACAACGCCAGAACCATCGGGCGCCCACACCGGACTCACGTATTGGTTCTTGTCACCGCGCGTGAGTGCGCGCGGATTCGTTCCGTCTGTGTTGATGAGCCACAGGTTCTCACCACCGTTGCGATCGGACGCGAACACGATCGTGCGTCCATCGGGGCTGAAGCGCGGTTGCGCATCGAAGCCGGGGCCGTCGGTGATGCGTTTCGCCTTTCCGCCCGCGATCGGCAGTGTGTAGAGATCGCCGACGAGATCGAACACGATGGTCTGCCCATCGGGCGATACATCGAGCGACATCCACGTGCCTTCGTCCGTCGTGAACGAGACGGTGCGCGTGGTCGCCAACGGGAGCGACCCGGCTCGTCCGCCGCCTCCACCGCCCCCGCGGCCGTTCGTCGTGGAGTCCTGGGCGTGGGCCGCGGAGGCCAGAAAACCCGTAACGAGAGCGAAACTGAGCGCTGCTGACCGGTGCATCGTAATGTCCTATGACGGTGTCCTCGCCTAAGATTCAACCAGAGTTCGAGACCGGGAAGAGGTCGCCCGAACGACCTAAGGACGGAAGGGAACGTTGAAGTGAGAAGTGGGAAGACACCCGCTTAGGCTGCGGAGGTACCGCCCTTCGCACTTCTCACTTTATTTTTCCCTTCCGTCTTTGATCGGTGGCCGTTAAAACCAAAGCGTCAGCGAGAGGTGTTATGGACGATAAGCAGATGCAGAAGCTGATCCGCCAGAACGCGAAACGCGTGGCGGAAGCGCAGAAGGCGGCGAAGAATCGCGACGGCCGGAAGTTCGATCCGACGTTGCCACCGGCGCAGGACGATGACGACGTCGAGCGCACGCACTTCTTCAAGGAAATGAAGCGCCGGGAGTTCTAGCCGCGGATCACGGGCGCTGTTGCGCGCTGCGCATATGCCCGCGCGCGACGTCAACGAATTGTACCAGATCGCTGGTCGGCAACGGTCCGCGCGGAATGACGTAACCTGTCGCTTCGGCAAGCAACACGAACACGTGCGTCGGCGTCTCGTCGATGCGCTCAACCATTCGCCACGCCACTTTCGCGTTTGCGATGTCATTCTCGGTGTAGAGGCCATCCGCCTGCGCGTCGGCAACGTGCCGGCCCTCGCGCGCAATGGCGGTCTGCCGCAGCACGAACTTGCGCGTGCCTTTCTTCATGTCGCGCGGGATCTGGAAGATCGCGCCGCCGATTCCAATGAGTACGCCAACCGCGCTCGGCCACCACACGCCGTACCACCCACCGATCGCGCTACCGAGGAGCGCGCCGGTCAACACCGTCAGTACCTGCGTTTGTTTACGCGCTTTGATGAACGACGGCGCGTGATCCACGCAATAGTCCGCGAATGCGTTCCAGTCGTCGTTTGTCAGCGTGTATTCGATTCGCATCTACAGCACTCCGCGCCTGACGCAATGACAAAGGCGCGCCGCTCGGACTCGAACGACGCGCCTTTGTCGACGACTACGATTGGTACCGCGTTACGCTATCTCGATGCGTTCGCGAGATCGCGAATTGCTGCGGCCATGGTGCGAACCTTCGCCGCGTCCTTCGCGCCATTCACATCTGCATCGACTTGCCGCGCGAGCGTGTTGAGCGCCGTGCGCCGTGCAGCACCGGTGACGCGTTCGGCCGCGTCGATCGCTGTACCGATTGCTGTCGTGCGCGCAGCTGCGAGTCCCTGGTTGCGCACCAGCTGATCCAGATACGACCGCACAACCGGGAACGCCGCCGGCCACACAATCTTCGGCTGGCTTTGCGGATTGTACTGCTCGAATCGCACGAGCTTCGCCGCGGCGATTTCATTCGCGGAGAGATTCTCGGTCGGCGTCAACTCCATGACGTCGAAGCCGCGGCCGAGTTCTGACGAGAAGATGAGTCCGTTGTAGTAGTACGCGCCCCACGATCCGCCGAGCGAGCCGCCGCGCCCGCCGCCACGACCGCCGCCACGGCCGGCTTCTGGCGGTGCACCCGGAACGTCGACCATCGGTGGCGGATCGATCGGGCCGCGATCGAAGTATCCGATTTCAACCGGCTTGTCGGCGTCCGTGAAGTCGATGATGTCGACGCCGCCCTGATACCAACCCTGCACCATGATGTCGCGTCCCGGCACCGGGATGAGTCCGCCGTTGTGCGACACGCAGTTTTCCTGCGCCGTTTGCGCCGACGGAAGTTTGAAGTAGCCGCGCTGCGTCAGCTTCTTGTCGTTGCCGATGCTGATCGTCGTGTTGCCACCCTGCTGCAGCATGCTGGTCACCTGGCACATCGGGCTGGTACCGCCGCCCCATTCGTCGGTGAACACCATCTTCTTGCCGTCATTGCTGAAGATGGCGGTGTGCCAGAGCGAGAACGTCGTGTCTGAGGTCGCGTCGATTCGCTTTGGTTTTTCGGGATTCGAGATGTCGACGAGAATGCCGTAACTCACGCATGCGCCGGCGAGGATGTTCATCTCCGGATACGCCGTCACGTCGTGACAATTTCGCGGCCCCGTTGGCGGAGGAGGTGGCAGTGTGTCTGCGCCACCACGTCCGCCGCGACCACCACGACCGCCGCCGCCACCACCGCCGCCACCAGCTGTGCGTCGTGGTGCCGGCACCATCCCCGTGAAAATGCGCGCCCCGGTAACCACTGCAGCGTCCGTAGGCTTGTTGAGCGGCACCTTGATCACGTCGAGGCTGAACATCGAGTTCGTCGGATCGCCCGGATCAGTGCCGTTCTTGCAATTGCCCTCCGGCCACTCTTCAGTCGGGCGCGCAGGATTCCCGCCTGATACGTAGATGTAGATGACGTTCTTGTCCGACTTGTGCGGAATGACCGTGTGCGTGTGCGATCCTTTGCACGTTTCCACGTTTTTCACGAGCTTCGGCGCCGCGGGGTTCGACACATCGTAGATGCGCACGCCGCGGAAATGCATCTGCGGATTCTCCGTGGAATCGACGCCGCCCTTTTTACAATCGTCGCGGTTGCCACCGCCTTCGGCAGACACGAACAACAAGTTGCCGTAGATCGAAGGATCACCCTGGCCCGTCTGGCATTCGACGGTCGCAACACGCACAGGCTTCGCCGGGTTGCTCACATCCCAGATCATGAAGCCCTGGAAGTTGCCTTGAAAGACGTAATTGCCTTTGAAGGCGACGTCGGAGTTGATGAAGCCGGTGCCGCGTGCGGTGTCGAACGCAGCCGCTTTGTCACCGAACCCAACGAGCTTCATGCCCTTGGCGGCGACCTGAGCGCTGGTGTCTTTCCCCGAACGCAGATCATTTCGCGGATCGCGACCAGTTGGATACGTCTGCGCACCAAGCACCGACGCGAATCCAAGCGCGATAACAGTTGAACAAACCACACGACGCATGTGCATCCTGCTGCTCCTTTAAAGGTCGGCCAACATCCTGCGCATCAAATCAATCTCTGCGGTCTGCACCTGATCCACGTCGCCTGCGAACCCTGAAACATCGGGATCCTGCGCAGCGCCTTTCGTAGCGAAAAGATCCTTCACCATCTGGATCGCACCTTCGTGGTGCTGAATCATCAACGCAAGAAACTGACGGTCAAATTCCGCACCTCGCGCCCCCTTGAGGCTGTCCACCTGGGGCAGCGTGAGCATGCCGGGCATGTGCATCGAATGGTACGACGACGTGTCCGGCACATGCTGCTCGTTCCGCGCCAGCCAGTCCTGCATCAGCGTGATCTCGGGCATCTGCGACTGATCGATTTTCCGCGCCAGAAAAAGAAGACGCGCATTCGTCGTGCGCGACTCCGCCAGCTGCGTCATGAAAATCGCCTGCGCGTGGTGCGCGATCATGCCCTGCATGAATTGCACGTCGGCAACTCTGTAAACGGCGCCTTTCGGAATCGTGATCTGCGAGGCGTCCACGCCGTGCTGATGCCCCGACTCGGCGGCTTGCGTTTGCTGATCAGATTTTGCGCACGCGGCCGCGCTCGCAACGACGAGCAACGCGGCAATCACGCGGCGCGATTTGGAAGTGTTCACGGGCGTCGGCACAGCGGGAAATCGGAGCTAAAAGCCTATCGCCCGGCGAGGGCGGGCGCCACCGGCGCGACGCGCAAACGTCAGGAAACCGGGCCGATCACGAAGATCGTGTTGCCGAACGGATCGATGACGTCGAACGTGCGGGCGCCCCATTCCTCGTTCCGGGGTGGTCGTTTGACTACGACCTTGTTGCGCCACTCGTCGTAATACTTGTCCGCGCTCTCGACACGGAGAGACACGCACGCGTCGCGGCCGTGGCCTATCATGGGGCAGTCGAGCGTAATGCACATCGCGCCGCGCTGGATTCCCATCAGCCCCGTTCTGCCGTCTTCGGTCGACTCAAACGTCATCTCGAAGCCCAGACCGTCGACGTAGAACTTCTTCGCGACCTTGAGGTCGTCCACCGGCAGCACGGGAACCGCGAGTTCCGTGGGCGTTTCGCTGATCATGTCGCTGCACTCGGTGTCGCGCGTTGCTCGGCGCGATACGACGAAACCACGAACAGAATTACACCCGCCCACAGCATGATATCGGCCACGTTGAAGATGTAGAACCGCGAGCGGCCGAAGCCGATATCAATGAAGTCGACCACGCCGCGCTCCGAGAGTATGCGCCACGCGAGGTTGCCAATCGCGCCGCCGAGGAGCAGGCCGAGTGCGGCTTGCTGAAGCTTGTGCGCGCGAGGTGTTTTCAAAGCCAGGCGCAGCAGGACAGCAACGATGACGAGTCCGAATGCGATCAGGATCGAACGGTCGTATGGACCGAGCGGAAGGCCCATCGCGGCGCCGTCGTTGTACGCGAGTGTGAACTGGACCACATCGCCGACCACGGGGTGCGCGACATGTTCCGGCGCGAGGAATTCCTGCGCCATTTCCTTGGTCGTGCAATCCGCAAGGAACGCGAGAAACGCAAATGGAAACGCGAGACGAAGCCGGCGCATTGAACGGTGGTTTGCGGTCGGTTTGCGGTCAGTCGGACCAAGCTAACACATTTGAGCCCGCTCACTTTTCGCCGACGCTGACGACACTATGGATTATCAGTTCGCTGATTTCGACACGGCACATTTCCGGGCCGAACCGCGACGCACAGCAATTGGGCCGTGGACGGTTGAACACCTGAGCTTCGGCGTGCCTGCGACACTGGATCATGCACCAATTGTGTTCATTGGCGGTGCATTCCAGAACGCGTGGTCGTTCCTGCGCGAAGTGCGCCACTTCATTGAACAGCGGCCAGTCATTCTCGTCGATCTGCCCGGGCAGGGGCAAAACAATCAGCTCTCCGAACCGCTGACGTTTCGCGATTTCGCAACGCTGCTCCGGCAGTTTCTCGACGAACATCGCATTGATCGCATCGTGCCGGTCGGATTGTCGTACGGGAGCGGCATCGCGTACACGTTCGCGCAACAGTCCCCCGATCGCGTGGAACGCCTCATACTCGGCGGCACGACCGAACAGATTCGCGCACGCGTACATCGCGCGTTGCTCACCAGTTTCTGGTATCTGGATCAGGGCAGGGACGATGTGTTCGCGGCGTCAGTACTTCATCATCTGTTGAATCTCTCGCAGCGCAACGTGACCGGGATTTCGGACCGTGTTGTCGACAGCCTGCGGCTCGGCATGATGGAACTCACCGACGTCGAACGGCTGCGCTACAAGCACAACTCCACGCGGTTGTTCACCGACAAGCTTGGCGGAGAGGTGGGTTGCAAGACGTTGATCTTCACCGCCACGCACGATCATTTCACCGCGCCGTTCGAAGCGTTGTCGCTTGCCCAGCGTTGCAAGCAATCTGAGTTCGTGATGATCGAACGCGGCGATCACCTCGCGCCCGTCGAGAATCCCCGGACGGTGATCGCGCTGTACGATGCGTTTCTGAACGACCGGCCGCTCGCAGGTATTCCCGGCGTGCACACGGGCAGCGCTGCGGTCGACGCGACGAAAGAACGCCGCATGCTCGAGCGTCGCGACGGACGCCGGCGCGACGTGCGAGTGAAACTGCCCGGCGGTGTGGAAACCAAAGCGGTGCTGCTCGATTACAACGCGCACGGATGTTTGTTCGAGCCATCGAACGGTGCATCGCTCGAGAACGGCGACGAACCGGTGCGGATTGCGATTTCCGCGATCGGCGCGGAGTCAGACGCGGTGTTACTGCCCGACACACGTGGCGTGCGCGCGGTGTTCCTGCAGGACGCGTTCGCCACGCTCGGCAAAATGCCCGTGATGACGGTTGAAATGCCGTTGCCGAGTGATCTGCGTCAGTCGGGCCGGCGCATTTCGATTGCGCAGCGCCTCGCGGATTTGCCCGAGGAATAAACGCGCGTTAGGAGCAGTACGGGTCGACGACGTGCACGAACGTCTGGCCCGGCGCGATCGTCGCAGTCGAATCGTGGAAGTACACCACGTTCATGATCTTCATGCGCGTGGTATGCAGGCCGGGTGATGTCGTGAAAATGCCCGATGACTGATTGTTGAGCAGCTGCATGGTATCGACGGGCGCACCGTCGATCAGAAATTCGAAATTGATCGGACCGCCGCACGTCGATGACGCCATGCGGAACTGAACGTTCGCGGGGCGCGCGTCGGTCGCATTCTCGCATGCGCCGGCGAGCGCGACGATGACGATCAACCGCAGCGCACTGAATCGCATGGCGGAAAACTACGTGTTTCCGGGCGCGGCGTGACGGGCCAATCGGCCGTTCTCCTGTGACCCGCGTCCCATTTCGCCGTCATACTCCAGTGCCGCGATGGTAACCCGTTGGTAGATTGCCGCGGCGATCAGTACTCACCGGGAAAGGAGATCGGTCCGTGCCTGAACTCGAAACACCCGAGGCGCGCACACAGGTTCTCGTGGTCGACGACGACCCGGACGTCACGAGTGTCGTGCAACGGTTCCTCAAGAAGCGCGGATACGATGTTGTCACGGCCGCGTCCGGCGAGGAAGCGCTTGCCACGTTGCGTTTGCACGTTCCGGCGCTGATGCTGCTCGACGTCGGTCTTCCCGGCATGAACGGCATCGATGTGCTCGAAGCGCTGCCGAACGCGCTCGATGCCGACTCGGTGCTGACCGTGATCATGATGACGGGCGAATCCGACGCGGCCACAGCAGCGGCGTGCATGCAGCGCGGCGCGATGGACTATCTGGTCAAGCCCGTCACGCTCCAGGATCTCGATCGCGCCGTGACGCGCGCGACAGCACGCCGCACCCAGGCCGTCGTACTCAAAGAGGGTCACGACTGGCTCGGCGAAGAAGTACGCCGGAGCGCGGATGAACTGACGATTGCGTATCAGCGGCTCGAGAACCTGAGCCAGGCGACGCTCGAAGCGCTGGTGAGCGTCCTCGAAGCGAAGAGTTCTCACCTCGCGGGACACTCGACGCGCGTCGCGACGTTTTCCGCGACCGTGGCAACCGAACTCGGAATGACCGACGAGGAAATCGAGCAAGTGCGTCGCGCCGGCCGCCTGCACGATCTTGGCATGATCGGCATTCGCGAGAGCACCGTCGACACGAAGGGAAAACTCAGCGCCGAAGATTTCGAACACATCAAGGAACACGTTGCAATAGGTGTTCGCATTCTTCAGCCGTTCGAGCATTTGAAGTCCATCGTGGACATGATTCGCACGCACCACGAAAACTGGGATGGTACGGGCTATCCGCAGGGACTCAAAGGCGACGCGATTCCTATTGGCGGGCGCATTATCCGTGCGGCCGAGGTGTACGACGCGCTCACAACGCAGCGTCAATATCAGGACGTGATCGCGCCGGAGGCTGCGCTCAAGCGGATGGGCGCGATGAGCGGCACGATTCTCGATCCGAAAGTAATGGACGCGCTGAAGGTTGCGGTGAGCCGGAAGCGCGTGCTCGAGTTTATCGAGGACTAGTCGCCGCTTCGCAGCACCGCAGTTGCAGGATCGGTTCGCGAGCCGGCGCGCGCGGGAATAAGCGTCGAGACAAACGCGGTCGCGAGCAGCAACGTCGCCACGCTGGTGAGTGTGGCTACGTTCGACGCGGTAACGCCGTAGAGCAGCGACCCCAATGCGCGGTTCGCAACCACCGCGATCGCAATGCCGGCTGCCACGCCGACAGTCGCTATGCGCAGTCCGCGCCGCAGCAGCATCGCCTCGACATTGTGCCGCGTGGCGCCGAGCGCCATGCGGATGCCCATCTCGCGCGTTTGCTGACGCACGAGTGTCGCCATGACGGAGAACAACCCGATCGCGGCGAGCGCGAGCGACGCAACCGCAAACACAGCGAGCAGAAACGCGTTGAGTCGCGGTTGCGCGAGTGGACCGGCAAGGTGTGCGTCGAACGGTGCCGCGCTCGTGATCACGACGCCCGGTGCACCCTCAGCAACTGCTTGTCGCAACGATGGAATCACAAGCGCTGAAGCATCGCGCGTGCGAATGGCGAGCGTGGTTGGTGCAAATGGAAAGAATGATTGCGCCAGCGGGAAGTACACACTGGGCATTGCTTCACGCAGATCTCGATAGCGCGTATCCGGCACGACACCCACAACAGTGAGCGCGCGCAACGTTCTGCCCATGACGAGTCGTTTGCCAATGGGATCCTGATTCGGCCAATAACGCCGTGCGAGTCCTTCGCTGATCACAATCACGGGCTCGCTGCCAGCGCGATCGCTGTCGTTGATCGCGCGCCCACGTACGACTGAAAGCCCGAAGGTGCTGAAATAGTCTGGTGTAACGAGCTCCATGTTGAACATGGCGTTGCGCGCTGCGTCGTCGGCGGACTGACCTTCGATCGCGGCGCGACCGGTCCAGCCCGCGGCGCCTGAGAAGGGAACCGCAACCACCGGTGACGCACCAACGACGCCTGGTGCTTCGCGCACAAGAGGCAGCAACGCGCGCAGCATCTCCAACTGTTTGTCGCGCGTCTCGTATGCGCCTCGTGGTACGCTCAGTTCCGCGAGCACCAGACGATTCGCGTCGAACGCGAGATTCGCGCCGCGCAGGTTGATGAAGCTGCGCCCGATCAGTGCAGCAGCGGACAAGACCAATACCGCAAGCGCGACTTGCGTCGACACGAGTGCTTCGCGCGCAAACCGCGCTCGGCGGCTTCCACTGTGACGAGTACCTGAGCGAAGTGCTTCGTTCAGATCTGCGTTCGCAGTCGCGAATGCCGGCACCAACCCGAATGCAAGCATCGCGCACGCACTGATCCCGATCGCGGCGGCCACAGTTGTCGCATCCGTGCGCACGGTGGCGATCAACGGAATGCCGGCGGGCGCAAGTGCGACGAAGGCGCGTACGGCGACGTTTGCGACGACTGCACCAAGTGCACCGCCGGCGATGGCGAGCGCTGCATTTTCGGTCACGAGTTGCGTGGCGATTCGCGCGCGCGATGCGCCGAGTGCGCCTCGCACCGCGATCTCGCGTGTGCGCGCGAGTCCGCGCACGAGCAGCAGGTTGCCGACGTTGATGCACGTGATGAGCAGCAGAATCGCGGATGCTGCCGCAAAGATCAGCACGGCAGGACGAACGTCGCCGAGTATTTGACGGGGCAGTGATGTCGCGACGCCGTTGAGATCGAGCGATGCGCGCGAATTCAACGGAAGCTCCGCGAGGTACGCGGAGAGTTCGGCGCCGGCGTCACGGATTGCCGCATCGGATTGCAGCCGTCCGACGAGCGTCAGCGCGGCGAGGCTCGAATCGCTCGCGGTGCGTAAGCGCGCCGGCGTATACGGCGCCCAGAAATCGGTGCCTGCCGGATACTCCAAACCTTCGGGCGCAACACCGACGATGGTGTAGCGCGTGCCGTCGGCATGCATTGTGAGGTCGCGACCGATCACGTTCGAGTCGGCGGCGAAGTGATTTGTCCACGTCGAGTAGCTCAGTACTGCGACGGGCGCGGCGCCGATCGCGTCGTCATCTGTTTGCAGCGTACGACCGACCGCGGCTCGCGTTCCGAGCACGTCGAAATAGTTGCCCGAGACCAACGCGCGGCGCATGCGCGTGATGCCGTCGTTGTGCAACACGGGACCGGGAAGCGCGCCGTAGTAATCGACACGGGCGATTTCGCCGATGGTGCGCGCGCGGCGCGAAAACTCGTCGGCTTGTGTGAGGCTGAGCGCCCACACGGGTGCGCTACCATCGCGACGTGCGGCTGAAAGGCTGACGAGCCGATCCTGGTCGTGCACCGGCAGCGGCCGGAGCAGGAACGCGTTGGCTACCGTGAACACTGCCGTCGCGAGACCGATGCCGATTGCGAGCGTGATCGTCGCCGTGAGTGCGAAGCCAGGTGCGCGCAGAATGGCGCGCACGGCGGAGCGAAGGGCGCCGTTCATCGAGACTCCTGGCGGGAGTGTGCGTCTGCCGCGGACATGGGCGACCGTTCATTGAGACTGGCCGGAACGCCGCGATCATTGAGCGCTGCGGAGCCCGCTCGGCGCGCAAGCGCGAACGTTGCGGCGGCTGTGACGGCACCGAGCAGCGCGAACATTGCCGCGGCGATCGCTGCGCTCAACGGCGATTTAGCGCCGCCGAGTGCGAGGCCAATCGCAGGCACGACCAGCGATGCCGCGACGCCCCACCCAATGACGCGCGGAAAGCTGAGTGTCGCAAACGTTCGCCGTCGCTCCACTGTCATGAGCAGAGCGCCGAACGTAAGCCCGGTGATTGCTCCCATTACCGACATTCCGCGCGCGAGCGTACCGATGCTTGCGCTGAACGCCTTCCCTTCGACGATGTCGTAGGCGATTTGAACGAGGACGCCCAACGGAACGAAAACGATGGCCCACGTCACGGTTATGCCCGCGAGTCCTCGCAATCGCCTCAACACGGTACGTCCTATTCCTTGGGTCGCGCGTAGGACTGCAGCAATCCGCAACGCGGGCAGCGGTACGTCGTGGTTGGATACTTCTCGCCTTTCACGCGAATGCCGTACCACTTCCTCTGCGGCTCACCTTCCGCCCACTGCTGCTGGCCGACGGAATTGCTCTCGCCACGATCAATGAGGAAGCCTTCTTCCATTGAGACGCGGCACGTAGGGCAGGAGGGAGTTTGCATGTTCAGGTGGTGAAGTGCGCATGGTCGCGATCAGCAACAGTCGATCAGCGAGTAGAAGCGCCCGCCGCGATTGCTCCATCCTAGCGCCATCATACGATCGCCGCCTGGAGAGAATGTGAACACGATGATCGGCGCGCCGCTGATCTCGTCCCAGATCTCGTTGCCAGTTCTCGTTTCAGACGGCGGTCGATCGCTGGCGACGACGGCTGGAATCTGACGCGCATGAGCTTCGGCGGATGTGCGAAGGTCTTCGACAAAGCCGGCCGGCGATTTGAACTTCAATTCGGCGAAGAAGTTTGTTCGATACTCAGCGAGATGCGCGCGGTGCTGCGCGGCAGTTCGCATTCGTCGAGTCGCGTCGAAGCCGATACGGCGCGTGATCGGCACAAACCGCATCTGATAGAGCACGCGGCCTTCCGACGTAATCATAAAGGTCACGTCGAGCTCGTCGATCGTACGGCCAACGCCGACAAGTCGCAATAGCTCAGGCTTGCCGTCGCCAGTGAGATCGCGATTGGTCTCAGCGAGCACAATCGTCGTATCAGTCGCCACGGTTGCGAGCGCGAACCCTATGGCTGCGATCAGTGGCATTGGGTGCGGCTCAGGGTTTCACGGTCGTGGGCTGATTCGCGTCGTACAGGCGCTCCCAGCGATGAAACAGCCCTGCGCTACGCATGGTAAGCCAACCCGTCACCACGGTTGCCGCGAGAAGCGCGAACCATGATACCGTGCCAAGCGAGCCCGCGAGCCACCATGATCGCTCGGCGAACAGGAACCCAAGGCCGCCGATCACCGATCCGAGCACGAGCGCGGAATACTGTGCGCCGATGCGATCCTCACGGAGGTCGAGCGCGCGAATCGTCGCCGACGCAATAGTCACAGGTGGATCGCGCCGCGAGAGTCGCACGGTCAGCTGTTCAAGGTCGACGCCCGCCACGCGTCCCACGCACATTGCGCCGTCGCTCAGTGCGAGCCGCACGACTTCCTGACGCTCCAGAAACGAGACTCGGAATACGAGCGTGTCAAGCGCGTCGTCCGTTGGCTTGGCGCGCCGCCGGGGCGCGCGTTCGGGGAGCCGAGGTCGGATCGGCAAGCGCTTGGGGATCGGAAGCGCGCGAATGATTCGCTTTGCGGCGAGCCACGGCCACATCTGCGCATGTTCGGCCATCTCGTCTTCTGCCGACTGCATACCGATCAGAAACGCTTCGTCGTTGAGCGGGATTCGCTTGCCGTGCTCATCGACAATTGCTTTCGTTGGGCGGCCGCGACGACCTGTAAGGAGCCCGCCCAGGTATACCCGCACTCGCCGCGGCAGAACAAAGCCGGCGAGAGTCGCGCCAACCATGATTCCCCCAATGACGCCTTCCTTCGCCCCCAGCGCCACGAGCGCGAAGAGCGCGACTGTTGTGAGGACAGTCTCTACGCGATCGCTTGCGGCAAAAGAGTCGAGTGGTCGAACCACTCCAGCAGGCCGCGGGCTCGGCTTGAGATTGATCGCGATCATCAGTCCGGGAATTCGCCTGCGCTAACAGAAGTCGAAGCAAAACGTGAACGGGCGCATGGCGTGCCGAATACTAGCGCCCCGTTCGCGGCTTCCAGTGCCACAGCGCCGCGAGCGTCGCGTTGGGAAGTCGATGTCCCGTTTGCCGCGCGACCATGACGATCTGGCCGCGATGATGCGCTTCGTGCGCGATGAAATACGTTGCGACGTGCGCCACGTCGAGTGACAGGTTGCGCCACGTGTAGCCCTTTGACGGTGGAACCGTCCCGCCGTTCGCGACGCCGAGCGCGATCAACGCTTCGATCCCGGCGCCGCTGCGCTTCAAGGCGGCTACGACCTGCTGCGGTGTCGCGCGTCGATGATCGATGCGCGCCGGCGTCGCGACGCGATGTTCTGCGCCAAGCGTTTTGATCCACATGCAGCGCGTGTTGTGCAGATGCGCTGCGATTCCGCCGATCGTCCGTCGAGGCATTTCAGGAACGGTCGTCTTCCACAGCGCAGCGGGCAAATGCTGCACGAATTCCGTGGTCACACGATTGCTGGTACGCCATACACGCACCAGCGCATCAGCGTCGCGCGTCACGACTCGCGTTTGAGCCTTATCTCCATGACCTGCGTCCACGTATTCCCGTCGCTGGAGAACTCGCCGATTTCGTGCCACTCCGTCGCCGTGAAGCGCGCTGTGTTGCGAATGCGGCCGCCGGGGACTTCGCGCGTCCACACTACGCCACCGTCAATCGGTGACAGTGTAAAGTCGCCCCACTGGCCGGACGATATGTACGAACGCAGCGTGTACGCTTTTGTGCGCGCATCGTACGAAATCACACCGAGCGCGTGGTGTACAACGCGATCCTCGGCCCCAGGAACCGGCACGCTACCGCGGCCCTCGACGTGCAAGACCACGCCTTCAAGTTTGCGCTCGACAACTTCGAGCATGTTCGTGGTTACGCGCTCGGGTCCGCGCTGTTGCCACGCCGTGCCGCGCCATCGCCCGACCATGAAATCGAGTTTCGCGATTGCCGTGCGAACAGCAGCCGTGTCGACCGGAGGTCCTTGCGCGATTGCGGCGCACGGTGATCCTGCAAGCACCGCGAACGCGGTGACGATGCCAAAGCGCTTCACGTACGGACTCCGGGCCGAAGTTATTTCCTCAGATCGCCGACTTGATCGGCGACGCCGTTGAACAAATCAAACACGTCAACCGTTTCACCACGTTCGACGCGTTTCGAAATCATTGTCAGCGGATACAAGATGAGCGTCGTGCCGGGCAAACGCACGGCTGGATCGTTGCCACGTTCATCCTGCACCATGATCCACTCCATGCCGAGGTGCTGGACAAACGCATCGCCGAGCACGATGCCCATGCATTGCAACTCGTACGTCTGGTTCGGTTGGAATACGTTCTGCTCGAGCAACGCGCGGATGGTGCCGAGCTTGCCTGCTGCCTGCTTGTAGTTCTCGCGCGACTGGTCGTCGCCAAGGTATTGCTCGATCACAGCACGTTGCGTGACGAGGCGATTGGTGTCCGACGTCGTCAATGGCGAAACCGTTTGCCCGGAGGCGCCGGCGCGCAGGACTTTGCCCAGAAGGTCGCGTAATCCCATCGTGTTTGTTTATGTGCGGTGGACTATTGCCAACAGAACAACTGTCCGTCGGTCGTTATCCCACACGCATACGTCGTCGCGGCGTACGATTTGAATCGATACTGCGGAAGTATTCGCACCGGTGTGTAGCGCGCGGCGCCAAGGCGTGACGACACAGCGAGCGGGTGGAAGTCGCCCCAACAGTAGAGCGCGCCGTCAGACGTAATCGCGCACGTCGCGAGTTCTGTGCTCGCGAAGAACGTAAACTCGAGGTTTCCTGCGACGAGCGTCGGCGTCGATGCTGAACTGGTATTGCCGACGCCGAGCTGCCCCGCTGTGTTGGTGCCCCAGCAGTACAGCTTGCGTGTTACCGCAAGCGCGCACGTGTGCGGGCGACCAGTGAGAACCTCTGCCATTGGCTCAGGCGTCGGTACGGGCGTCGGCGTTGCAACCTGCTGACCCCAACAGATCAAAGCGCGATCCAGGCCGATCAGGCAATTTCGATGGTCCTCGGCGGTGACCGCGATGCCTTTTGGAGCGCCTCCAGTCGGTGCGACGACCGTGTCGTTGGCCAACGGCGAGCCACGCCCAACCTGATTCAGGTCGTCGTGTCCGAAGCAATACACGACCGAGTCCGCAGCGTTGACGCCGCACGTATGCGAGTGGCCGCCGACGCTGAGTGCAATGAACGTGCGTCCGCCTGCGCCGAGTGACGGCGCCGTATCAGAGCGAAACGAGCTCGGCATTCCATTACCCCAATGGCCGTGGTCGGCCTGGCCCCAGCAGTACATCAGTCCGGCGTTCGTCAGGCCGCAGCGAGAATCCTCTGACGTATTGAAGGATGTGAACACGAGGTCGCCGTTTTTTGGCAGTGGCGCGAACGGCGTCGGATCGGTCGCGTCTTCGTCTGCGCAGTACGGCGCGCCAGTGACCGATAGAGCGCACAACGGACGCCAAAAGCCGCGCGACATCGTTTCGAACGCCACGCCCGCGTCGAAGCGACTGAGCATCACACGCACGGTGAACTCGTCGCTGAACGGTCCAAGCTGCGCGCTGATCGTCGCAACGCCCGGTGAGACGCCGAGCACGGTGCCGAGCGAATCGACGACGGCGACCGTGGTGTCGGACGAAGTCCAGGTGAACTGCGGGTTTGCAACGGCGGCGGAATCGCCGGTTGCGATAGCGACGATTCGAAGCGAGTCGCCGTAGAGCAACGAATCCATCGGCGCTCGCACGACAACTGATGTCACGGTCGGGCCGATCGGTTCGAGGCACGATGCGACCAGTGCCACGAGTGCGAAGCAGCTCGCACTGGCGCGGGCACGGCGCGTCACTGACATCGCAGTTTGTTGTCGGTTGTTACGCCGCACAGGTGATACAGATTCGCGGCGATGCTGCGAAACTTGATTCCCGGTGCGATCCGCACCGGTGTGAATCGCGCGTCACCGAGTCGTGACGACACGGCAATCGGCGGAAAATCACCCCAGCAATACAGGTCACCGTCCAGCGTAACGCCGCACGTGAACGGCGACGAGACCACGCCGCCGACGAATATGGGCGTGAGCGTCGTGCCGGATATGACGGAGGAGAATCGCAGCGAGCCGCCGACGTTAGTGAGCGGCGTACCTGCTGCAAGAGCGCCTGTGTTTGGGCCCATGGTTGTACACAGCAACTCGCCAGGAACCGTGAGCGCGCAAACCGAGCGGTCGGCGGTGTAGACACTGCTCACCGCGCTTGCGGCCGAGAGCTTCACCGGCGTTGATGATGAACCACCGCCACCGCCCCAACACCACACCTCAGCAACGTCGGATACCGCGCACGTCCGTCTTTCTGACGCACTGATGCGCTCCGCGACCAAATTGTTCGACACCGCTGCGACCGTCGTGTCGGATCCACCCGGACGTCCGAGTTGGCCCGCATTGTTCGATCCAGCGCACATCACCACGCGCGTCGCCGATTCGATCGCACACGTATGCGACGCGCTTCGGATCACTCCGGGGTTTGACCCCGCCGCAAGCGCACGGAATTCGCGCGCACCGCCCCCAATCGTGGGTGCCGTCGGCGACGCCACCACAGCGGCCAGAAACACGCCAGTGGCATTGGTGCCCCAGCAGTACATCGCGCCGGCCTGCGTGAGGCCACACTGGTGAAACGTCGATGCTGCGAGCGAGACCAACGACACAGTTTGGGCGCCAGGGAGTTTCTCGAATTGTGGAAGCTCATCGCTTGCCGAGTTGCGAGGCACGCAGAACGCGGTGCCGACCGAGCTCAGAGCGCACAGCGCGTTCTCACCGAAACTCATGCGCTCGAACGCAACGCCGTTGCTCACGTCGCGCATCACGACGCGAACCACAACCGAATCGGCATCTTCGCCGAACTGCGCGCGAATTGTCGCCGCACCCGCTTCGCGCCCGAGGATCGCGCCTGTCGAGTCAACGATGATCACGGATGTGTCCGACGACGTCCACGCGAATTGCGGCCATGCCACGTCCGCGGAGTCGGGTCCAGTCGCGACCGCAATGATCTGTGCGGTTTGTCCGATAAACATCGAGTCGGGTGGGAACCGGACGTACACTGCCTCGGATGGCAGGGCAGGGCCAGCCGTCGAGTCGTAG
Source organism: Gemmatimonadaceae bacterium (assembly GCA_035277145.1). GTDB lineage: Bacteria > Gemmatimonadota > Gemmatimonadetes > Gemmatimonadales > Gemmatimonadaceae > DASRAP01. The sequence goes on from DATELA010000089.1 coordinate 23,992, forward strand.
CAGCCGGCAAGCGCGCAGGCGATCACGGCAGTTCGGCGCGCTACGGTTCGGGCTCGCATCGCTACAAACCTACCCGCGTCCGTTCCCTCGGGTCACAGTCGTCGCAGATCCTTAGCGCACCGGCCGGTGATCCGCGTGCCCATGCGTCATGAGCCATCGGCCGCGCCGCAATTCCCAGAGCAGCGTCGTCGCGCCGGTGAACCGCATCAATTCGCCGCTGTTGGTGACGAGCGAATCGCGGAACCGGAATGACGTGAGTGCGACGGTTGGGCTCATCGCGCGCACGGAGATGTCCGAGAATCCCGGTTCGACGAATCGCATCGACGCGAACGATGTGCGGATGTTGTGCGCGATCGAATCGTACGCCTGGCGCACGCCGTCGGTGTACATCTGGAAGTCCGACGCCATCAACGCGACGGCGCCCTCCGCATCGCGTGCGCGTTGTGCCGCTTCGAACGCACGGAGCACTGAATCCACTGACGCCACGACCGCGGCGCGCTGGGCGTCCGTGATTTCCTTCGGCGCTTCCTTACACGCCACGCTCGCGAGCAGCGTCAACATCGCGAGCGTGCGCACACCGCTGAAGTTCGTCATGCGCCAAATACTACTTCGGCGCGGGCGCCATCGCCTCCAGGCCGGTGACAACGCGAACGGCTTCCGCGCGCTTCGGTCCATCCATGCCCAAGGCAGTCTGGTAGACCGTGCGACCCGCCCAGCACATGTCCTGCGGAGATGCCTTGGCGGGTTCCATGAGTGCATCCATCAGCCGATTGGCCGCCGCGGAGTCGAGCGTTGCAGTGACGCTCTCCAGGAAATCGATGGTTTGTTGTTCACTGAGCGTCGTCGTCTCGCCCGTTTTGCGCAGTTCGGACACCATCGCGCGCACGACGAGACCTGCAAATTGGTCGAGCGATGCGGAATCCATCGCGGCGGTCAATTCGTTCACGAGGGGCGTCGGCGTGCCCGCGTGATACGACGCGCATGTTTCGATGGAGGCAGCCCCGAGCGCGTTGTCGATCAACACGAGGCGCAGCGCTTGATCATCCGGCGAGAGCCGCGTGAGTCCGGCGCGCGTCAGGTAGGTGGCAGAATCGCGCGTGGCACTGACGGTTCCCGTACTGCGCACGAAGCGCACGAGATCGTCGAACGCATTCTCCGTGCGGAGCGCGCGCACGAACGCGCGTTCGTATGGCGTGTCGCCTTTCCAGCGTTTGAGTTTGTAAGAACCGATCGCGTCGAACACGGTCGATCGTGCGAGGAAGAATGCGCCGAGTCCGACGGCGAAGCCGACGATGTGTTTCGCGTTCATGCTTGCCTCCTGATACGTCCGGGTCGGCGCGGCGTCGCGCTGTCTCTAACGGACGATCAGACCGGCATGCCGATTCTCATCGTGACGATGATGTTGATGTGCGTCACGTCGTCACTTGGCCGGACAACCCGGCGGCGGCGACAATCGCCTCGACCTCGTCGCCTGAGAACTGGTGCTCGATCGCGCCGTCCAGGATCATCCGCACGTATTCCGGCGTTGACCGAAGGCTCGGCGCATCCACCGGCACGCACGCCACGTAGACAATTGCGCGTTCGTAGTGCCCATCGCAGTCGACCGTCACTTCGCGCCGCGCATAGTGGTTGTCTGCGACACCTTCGTGCACGTCCAGCTCTTTGAGATCTTCCGCCGTGCAGTCGAACAAGACTCCTGAAATCTTTTCGCCCATTGCCGGGACGATGTTCGCGTAGCCGTGCGCTGGATCCTCCCACATGGGCTTGTTGAACGCCCGGCGGTATCCGTACAGCGTCGCGCGACGAAACGACACCGGACGTCCAACGCGCTCAGCCATGCGCGCACTCGCCATGTTCGAGCCGTACGAGAAATATTTCATCCTACTGCGGGCGCGGCGCGCTCACGCGCAAAACGCATCGTTGCCGCAGCTGCGAGCCAGAACGCTCCGATCCAGAAGTAGTAGCCCACGCGCAGATCTCTCGCGGCCTCGGGCATGAGTAACCAACCCGTGTTCAGCATTGCGATGAGCATCGCGATCCATCCGAGTACATCGGGGCGCTTGAGCGTACCGCGCCACACGCGAAACAGCACGCCAAGCAACCACAAGTTCGACACGGAACCGATCACCATCCACGCGCCGATGAAGAATCCGTCGGCCTCGAGCCCGAATACTGGGCTCATGCCAAACAGAAACGCCTGCCATCCATAGATGGGGCCGTGCAGCAATTCGCCCGTTGTCAGGGCGACGGGTACGCACCACGACACCGCGTAGAGCGCGAGCGACGCGAATGCCAGTTGCCGCGATTTCACCGATGCTCGGCGCGTGCGCGTTGCACCGCGGCGAACGCATCGAGTAGGCCAGACCCGAAGTTGTTGTCCTTGCCCGGCGGCCCAAGATCGCGCGCGGTTGCCTCGAGTATTTGATGCACACGCCACGCCGGCGTTGATGGCGCCGCGGACAACACGAGCGCTGCAACACCCGCGGCCTGCGGTCCGCTGAACGAATTGCCTTGCACGCGATCGTTCGGGTCGAGATAACCGCTGTCGCTCGTCGCGCTGAGGATCGGATAACCGGGGCCGGGGAATCCGACGACATCGGGCTTGATCAACCCAGTCGGCATCGGATAATCACCGTAGATCGCCACCGTTCCCCATTCAGCGGGGCCACCGCTGCTGAAACGCACAATACGCAACGATGAATCGACGCCGCCCGCCGAAATCACATTGGGCGCGTCTTTCGGCGTTTGATGCTGATATGGAATCGTCGCGGACATGCGGAAGTTGCCCGCGCCGCCCGCAGGAACCAGACCCGCGGCGACCGCGTGATCGCTCATCATCCGCCACAGTCCGCGCGTGTTGCCAAGATCCGCGAGGCTGAAGCTCATGCTCATGATGTCGGCGCCGTTTGCGATCGCGTACTCGAACGCGAGCGCCGCATTCATGAAACCTCCGCCCGCGCGCAGCGCCATGAGATGCGCACGCGGTGCAACGCCGGTGATGATGCCGTCGCTACCGTCACCGACCGCGATTCCCGATGTCACCGTGCCGTGTTGTTGCGGCTGCGCGGTGCCGCGCGGCAGAATGTCCGCGCTCATCGCGGTGAAGTCGTAGCCAAAAAGATCGTCGACGTACCCGTTGCGATCGTCGTCGCGGCCGTTTGCCGGAATCTCATTCGCGTTGCGCCACATATTGGCGCGCAAATCGTGGTGACGGTAATTCACGCCGGCGTCGAACGATGCGACGACGATTCCATCGCCGGTAACGCCGAGCTCCTTCCACACACGCGGCCCGCCGAGCTTGTCGATGTTCCATGGAATACGCTTGCCGTCAGTCGAGAACGGCTTCCGCGACACTGGCTTCTCGTTCGGTGCAGCGGTGTCACGAGCGCGTGGGGCGGGGACGCGATCCGGTCCCGGATAAATGAATGCGACCGCGTCCAGCTCGGCGGCGGCGCGCACCTCCGCGACCGACAGCCGCGCGACGAATGCGTTTACGATCCACAGCGAACGCTCAGCGCGCTCGCGTTTCAGCGCGCCGAGAATTGTGCGCTGCTCGGCGCTCGCAATTGCCTTCAGCGAATCGATCACCTGCTTGCGCAGCACTCGGCGATCCGCGTTGGCGTTGCGCTGTGCGAACGCGGTGAGTCCACCGATCGGCGCAAACAATTGGCGCTTGCCGAGTACGATGACCGACTGTGTGCGTCCAGCGGTGACGCCGGCGAGTACAGCAGAGTCGAGTTTGTCCGCGAAGCGCGACACCTCGACACTCGTAGGCGATTGCGCTGCAGCGATCATCAGCGCGAGTGCTGCAATGCCTGCGGATGCTTTCAGCATGGTGCGTCTCCGTTCGCTTCGCGGAATCCTGGCTATCCCACGCGCTGTTGTCGCAATACTTCGTACACGGCAATGCCAACGCTCGTCGACAGATTGAGGGAACGCACGTGCGGTGACGCGATCGGCATCTTCAAGAAACGCTCGCGGTACCGTTCATGCAATTCGCCCGGCAAGCCACCTGTTTCGCGGCCGAACACCAGCGCGATGTCGCGCGATGCGCCTAGCGGTGCGTCCCAAAGATGGCGCGTCGCTTTCGTGGAGAAGAAGTACGGTTCGCCGAGCGATGGAAGTTCGTGTTCGAACGTGCTCCACGAGGGCCAGACGCGTTTGTCGACGAACTCCCAATAGTCGAGGCCGGCGCGTTTCACCTCGCGCTCGTCTAGTGAAAAGCCGAGTGGTTCGATCAGATGCAGCGTTGCGCCGGCCGCGAGACACGTGCGGCCGGCGTTGCCGGTGTTCCAGTGAATTTCTGGGTGAACGAGTACGACGTGAATCGCCACGGAGATCGTGCGCTTACAACGCTCCGGGGAGCCGTCCAAGCCCGGCCGCCGCGCGCCATTCGGTGAGTTGGCCGAGATGGTAGCCGAGGTGGCCGGTCATCATGTAAATGGCGAAGTCACCGGCGGTCGCGAATCCGGGTCGCGCAGGCTCGTACGGATTTGCCGCCGCGAGCTTTGCGGGATCCGCGTTGACCGCGGTAGTGCACAAGTCGTTGTAGACAGCGTGAAACGTGTCGCAGAGTTCTTTCATCGATGGATACGTCGTCGAATCCGTCGACGGCATCGTTCCTGGACTGAACAGCGCGCGCCATTCGCGTGGGCAGATCGGGCGTGCGCCGCACAGGTAACGCGCGTAATCGCCAGTCGAACACATGTGCCCGATCAGCCAACCGGCAGTTTTCGCCGCGGGTCTTGGTTCAAGAGCGCGGTGCGAGTCGTCGAGGCCCGCGAATGCGCGGTTGGCGAACGCGATGAGGTATCGGCACTGGCCGACGTAGGTGGTCATGACGAGTTGTGTGCTGGTTAGCTGCCGGCTTTGCCGCGCGTAATCTGGTTCCACGTCATCAAGCCGAACAATGCACCACCGAGCGTCCAGACTGTGGCGCCAACGATGACATTGAGCGGAGTCCACGGCCGATCGATGATCAGCGTCATCGCCGCGAACATTGGAAGCCCGTATCCAACTACGCCATGACGGAGCACGTAACGCCGTTTCCCGAGTTGGCGAAACCGCTCAACTCGCGCGAGCCGCTCCTCCTCCGTGCCCCAGCGAATACGCATCGTCAAGTTTGCTCCACGAGCATCAAACTGTCCTCTGTCAGCAGCTTCTGTCGTCGACAAAACGAGCGGCCGTCGTCGCGCTCGCGACACGTCTGACATCCGGTACCCGGAGGACGAATGTGTCTCGACCATCGCACGATCGCCCAACGACAATCGTATCTCCTACATGGCGGTAGGACGACCAGCGGCGTGCGTCCGTGCCGTAATCGCACGTCACGTGCGGGACAGTCGACGCAAGGGCCCGTCCCAGTTCGACGCACGCCCCGAGCGTATCGACAGCGCGCCATGTTTGGGTTGTGAACGCAGGATTCTCCCCGCGGCAATACTGTCGCCGGCGGTAGGTTGCAGTCGCAATCCCCGATCGCTCAAGCCGCAGATCGCCACCGACGAGCCACGCAATGCAGTGCGCTCGGCGAAAGAATTCGGCGAGCGCGGTAGAGCTGTCACGTGCAGTCCGCGCGTTCGTGAGCGCATAGCGGTCCTCGCCCCATTTCGGGTCCTGCGCCATGATGAGCGCGCTCAGCGCGGCGTTGGTGTCCGCGCGTGTCGCAGCAGCATCAAGCGCTCGCCAGTCGTAAACTGGGTCCACTTCGCCGCGCGCCCGAGCCGAATCATCGACGAGCCGCGCGTCTCGTACGAGAATCAGTTCGTAGTCGCCGGCACCGAAGACCGGACGCGCTGTTGAGTCGGCGGGATTGAGCGACGCGCCCGCGTGCGTCGGCACCGCTCGCGTCACGTCGCTCGTGTCGCGTGGCGCGCGCTCGATCTTCGCGGCCTGGCCGTTCCGCCGCAGCGGTGAGCATCCAAATCCTTCGAGGGCCGTCTGTCGCGCCGCCATGACCTGTTTGTCGCTCGCACCACGCGGTTCCGCGTACGTGATCGTGCAGCTCCCGCGCAACCGCCTGTGCGTCGCCACCGCGCTCCAGCTCGTGTCCGTCGCGCTCGTTACACGAATCGATGTGCCGTGGTACGACCGGAAACGATCGGAAAGATCAAGAGCGAAGGCCGAATTGTCGGTGTAATACGCCGCTTGCGACGTCGCGAAGTTGTGGACGTCCGCGTAGATGTCGTCGAGCAGCGAGTTTGCGCGCGTCGCCATCCAGACGATGACGCCGACCGGAACCAATACCGCGACGCTGACCGCAAGCAGGATCGCTGCACGTTGTCGCGCTCTCCAATCCACGAGTTCGGTCATTCGCTCTGCGGAATTGATGCAAGAGAACTATCACACATCGCCGTTCCGCACAACTCGCGCACGCGATCACGAAACCCAAAGCAGCAGCGTCGCTTTCCGAATCCAGCGCCCGTCAGCGTTCCGGACGAGGCGCACAATCATGCCTTTGCCCGTCAAATCGCCCGTCGCGTTCGCGACGTAAATGATGGCGGTGTCAGCAACGATGATTGCCCGCGACAGCAGCGCAAAGCGCGGCGTGCGCGGATACTCTTTGCGCAAAGTCGTCCACGCGGCGTCATCGTCTGAAAAGATTCGGAACAGTGTGCTATCCGCAATCGTCTTCCAGCCGAGCGAATCCACAAGACAATTCGGCACTGCGACGCGTTTCTTGTTGAGCAGTCGTAGCGCGCGATGCACGCGCACGAGCGCCGTATCGCCGCGCTTCACGCCGCTGTAAAACGCGAACGTCGGAACGCCCATCGCCGTTTTCTCGACGAGCATCGTGTTGTCCGGCTTCGAACCGATCGCGTCGAGCGCGGCAGCGTAGAGCTGACATGATTGACCACTCGCGCGCTCGTTGAGCGCAAGCGCGAGCGCAATTGTTGCCACCGCGTTGGCGAGCTTCATCGCGGCCTCCGTGCAGAGTTCGGTTCCACTGGGCGGTACTCCGCGAACACCGCGTGTGTCACGCCGGACGTGAAAGCGTGACGCTGCGTGACCTCAGCAGGTACAGCTGTTCATTGGCGCTCGAATGCTTCAACAAGGCGCCGGCGAATCCCGCTGAGATTCTGCGCGCTGTCGAACGCTTCGAAGTAGAACCACGCCGCGACGAGCACGAACGCGACGACGAGCAGAAACCCGGTGTAGGCCGCTGCATGCATCGCGCTCAGCAACATCAGCCAGCCGACGAGTTGCGCCGGTAACGAACCGAGAATGCCCAGCTCGAACTTCATGCGGAACTGCAACGTCCGCAGATAGCGTTGACCAACTGGCTCGAGCGGGAACGCAAGCAACAAATAGCGCTGCCAGTAGTCCATGTGCATTGCGTCGCGCTTCGCGATGCGACGATCGATCATCACCTCGACGCGCGCGCCGATGTTCTCAAACACGAATCCTGCCGCGAGGCTCGCAATGAATAACGCCATTCCCGTCGCGATTGGATGTGCGTCCCAGAAGGCGCTTGCGGCATCGTTGTATCCGTAGAGCAGCATCGCAAACGGTGCGATCCCAAGCGCACCCGGCGAAACGATGGTCGCGAAGGGACGGAACGCGTCGCCGCGGAGTGCGCTCGTGACATCCATAGACTAACCCTACACCGCGTATCATCCCACGTCCCCTTGCACTTCTACATGGGCGCGACTACGCTCTTGTAGAAGCGAATAGGGATCGTGTACCGATGAGCGGTACCCCGTCCCCGGTTCCCGCTACCCGTCCCTATGACAGGCCGCATCGATCTCCCACAGGGCACGCTTGACCTCCTGATCCTCAAGACACTCTCGCTCACCGCGATGCATGGGTGGGCGATCTCCGAGCGCATCCGTCAGATATCGAAGGAAGTCGTCATGGTCCCGCAGGGATCGCTCTATCCCGCGCTCCATCGACTCGAGCGGCGCGGGTGGATCAGCGCCGAGTGGGGCGCGTCAGACAACAATCGCAAGGCGAAGTTCTACAAGCTCACGGCCGCAGGACGTAAGCAACTCGCGGAGGACAGCAAACTCTGGGAGCGTCTCACGGCCGCAGTCGGGCTCGTGATGGATGCACGCGCATGATTGCGCGCGTGTGGAGCGAGTTCGTGTATCGTGTGCGCAGCATGTTCCGCCGCGCTGACGTCGAACGCGAACTCGACGCCGAGCTTCGATCGCACATCGAGCACGAAACGGCACGCCTCGTGCGCGATGGCGTCTCACCCACGGATGCGGAACGACAAGCACGCGCGAGTTTCGGCGGCATCGAACGCATCAAGGAGGACACGCGTGATGCACGGGGCGTGTCGTTCGTCGAACAGACGCTCGCCGACGTCCGGTACGCATTGCGCGCACTCCGCGCGCACAAAGCGTTCACGATCGGCGTCGTCATCACGCTCGCGCTCGGGATCGGTGCCAACGCGACGATGTTCGGCATCGTCGACCGTCTGCTCTTTCGCGCGCCGAGCGCGCTACGCGATCCCGAAACGGTGCATCGTCTCTACCGCTACGAGCGTGACGCGCTCGAGGTGAGCGCCAACCGGAGCTTTTCGTATCCAACGTATCTCGATCTCAAGCGATCACTGACGTCGTTCACTGATGTCGCGGCGTTCTATACGCCGCGGTATTCGGTCGGAGATGGCGAGAGCGTCGTCGAGCTTCCGGTGACCGTCGCGAGCGCAAACTACTTCAACTATTTCGACGCTCGGCCTTTCCGCGGGCGCTTCTTCACCGCGGCGGAGGACAGTGCCGAAGGCGCGCAGGTCGTCGTGCTCGGATACGACTTCTGGCAATCGCAATTCGGCGGCCGCGACGTTATCGGTGAACAGATCCGTGTCGGCGCACCGTTGCGTACAATCATCGGCGTCGCACCTCGGGGTTTTGTGGGCGTCAGCGATCAGGGCGTGCCGGCGATGTGGCTGCCCATATCGAACTTTGCGTTTGCGTCCCGTGGCGCGGCCTACACCACGTATTACGAATGGAGCTGGCTCGAGGTGATCGCGCGCCGAAGGCTCGGCGTCACGCGTCAAGCCGCCGAGACCGAACTTACTGGCGCGTTCATCCGGAGCTGGCGCAACGCGTATGCCATCAACAAGGAGTGGGGCACTCCCGAGGCTGGCGACCTCCGTGGTGCAATTGGACCGATTCAACTCGAACGTGGTCCGCAGGCGGGTGAGAACTCGCGCGTAGCAAAATGGACGGCGGGCGTTGCGCTGATTGTCCTGCTGATTGCGTGCGCGAACGTCGCGAACTTGTTGCTCGCTCGTGCGCTCGGTCGGCGCCGCGAAATCGCCGTGCGTTTGGCGCTTGGCGCAAGTCGCGGGCGACTCGCGCGGCAATTACTCACGGAGAGCGTCCTGCTATCTGTGCTCGGCGCGATCGGCGGCCTCGCAATTGCGCAGTGGGGCGCGACGAGTATTCGCCGGTGGTTCATTCCGTCCGAAGTCACTGTCAACGTCTTCACCGACATGCGAATGGTGGCGTTCGCGGCCGCCGCGACGATTCTCGTGGCGTTACTCACGGGCCTCGTGCCGGCGGTGCGATCGGGGCGGACCGACGTGTCGCGTTCGCTCAAGGACGGTGCGCGCGGGTCGAGTCTGCAACACTCGCGCACGCGGTCGAGTTTGCTCATCCTGCAAGTCGCGCTGTCGGTCGTATTGCTCATTGGTGCCGGCCTTTTCGTGCGCAGTCTCTCGAACGCGAACGACTACCGGCTCGGCTATGACGCCGATCAGGTGTTGTTCGCGACCACGCGTTTACGCGGGTCGCGCCTCACAACTGCTGAGCGCGCGTCGCTGTTCGATCGCCTCGAGAACGCCGCTCGCGCCGTTCCAGGCGTCACGCACGTGACGCACGCGCAGTCAGTTCCGTTTTCGGGCAATGACATGCGGCCGCTTGCGTCGCCTGGAGTTGATTCGATCAGCGCGCGCGGACGATTCATTCTCCAGATCGGCTCGCCCGACTACTTCGCGACGATGGGAACGCGCATCGTACGCGGCCGTGCATTCGGCGCCGGCGATCGGCTTGGATCCGAGCGCGTCGTAGTGGTCAGCGAAGGAATGGCGAACGCGATCTGGCCGGGTAGCGACCCGCTCGGCAAGTGTCTGCGTTTTGCGTGGTCCGATACGGCGCCGTGCATGACGGTGGTCGGTGTCGCGGAGGAAATGCATCTGCGATCGTTCGACGATTCGCGCGAACATGCGTATTACGTTCCGCGGTTACAGATGCCCGACGAACCGCCGCAACTGCAGTTGTTGGCGCGTGTGAACGGCGCTCCTGAGCGCAGCATCGAGGCGTTGCGGCGTCGACTGCAGCGCGAGTTGCCGGGCTCCGCATACATCTACGTGCGACCGCTGATGCAACTGGTCGAGCCCAATCTTCGTTCGTGGCGCTTAGGCGCAACGATGTTCACTGCGTTCGGTGCACTGGCGCTGGTGTTGGCGGCGATCGGGCTTCACAGTGTGATTGCGTACGATATGGCGCAGCGAAAACGCGACCTCAGTTTGCGCGTCGCGCTTGGTGCGCCGACGTCGCGGCTGTTTGGAATGGTGGTGGGGCGCGGTGCACGCCTCGTAACGGTGGGACTCGTGCTCGGCGGTTCAGTTGCGATGTGGGCGGCGCCGTGGCTCAAGGAGCAATTGTTTCAGCAGGATCCGCGCGATCTCGCCGTGTTCGGTGTCGTCGGTCTGACGCTCTTGATCGCAGGCGTCGCAGCGACGCTGATGCCTGCGTTCCGCGCGGCGCGCGTGGATCCGAATCAGGTTTTGCGAGACGAGTGAGTCTTCGGTACCCGATCCCCGATACCGGTAGCCGGAGCTCGTCTCCGTCTCAGTTTCCGAACGGATTCGAAAAGCGCACGTCCGCGAGGAACGCGGGATCCGTGAGCGACTGCAGAAACGCGACCAGCGCGTTCTTGTCCGCCAGCGAAAGGTTCAGCTGGCGCGGTGCGCCACCGGGCGACACGCGCAACGCGTCGTCGAGAAACGGATTCGCAGCGACGCCGGCATTGTAGAAGTTGACCACGTCCATCAGCGTCGCGAACCGCGCGTCGTGCATGTACGGCGCGCGCACCGCGATGTTGCGGAGCGACGGCACTTTGAACTTGCCGTTGCCCGCGCCGGGATCGGTGACCGTCGCGTCGAGCCCGATGTTGCGCGGCTCACTCGCGATCTGGCCCATCGTCATGTGACACACCGAGCATCCCGCATTCTGAAACACGGTGAGTCCATCACGCTGCTGCTGCGTCAACAATTGCGCATCGAACGTTTCGCCGCCGTTGTACGCCGCGTCGAATGGCGATGAATGCGACACCAACGCGCGATCGAACTGCGCGAGCGCGCGCGCAATACGCGTCGTCGTCACCACCGAATCGCCGAACGCCGCAGTAAAGAGTGCGCGATAGTACGCGGTGACCGAGAGCTTCGTTACGGCATCGGCGAGTGGCAATCCCATCTCGACGGGATCTGCGATCGGCTTGAGCGCCTGCGCTTCGAGCGTGGCCGCACGCTCGTCCCAGAATGCATTCCCGCGCTGATAGTACCGCGCGTTCGAAAGCCCCATCGAATGACGCCCCGTGAATCCGCCCGCGAATCCGCGACTCTTCAGCGCCGTATCGCTGAATCCGAATTCCTGCAGGTGGCACGACGCGCACGCCACTTGATCGTTGATCGACAACCGCTTGTCATAGAACAACACACGCCCAAGCGTCACGCCGGCGTTGGTCGTTGGATTGCCCGCGGGTGTGTTGTCGTGTTGCGGCATGACGCTGCTCGCACCCGTGTAGTGCGGCGGGAGCGTAGCGTCGCTGTAGTTGTAGAGCGACAGCGGCAACGTCGGCGTGGTAAGCGACGCGGAGAACACCGCAATCGAAAACGTATCGGTTGCAATTCGGCCGAACGCGTCCTCGCCATCGATGCGCACGCTCACGATGCCGATGCCGTTCGGCGTACCAGACACCGTGCTGCCGTCCGCCGTCAGGCCGAGTGCGCCCTTCGGAAACGTGATCGTGTATGTGAATGGCAGTTCGGCGTCGTCGAATGTCGCGCCCGCTTGCGCGGCGTCGTATTCAAACGCGACGCCAACCGTCGCTGCGCGCGGTGCATTGCGCGCCGCGACTGACGGTGGAGGCGTGGAGGTTCCGCCGACGTCGTCCGAACAGGCCGCGGCGAAAACGAACATCGCCGCGGCCACGCTGCCGCGACGGAAAGTCGGCGGAATCTTCACGGCCTGAACGCTAGTTGCTTTGGAGTATTTGGCCAAGCGCTTCCAGCCGATCGGACCAGTACTTTTTCAGGCGATCCGCACTGTCACGACTCGGCAGCTTGCCATGCTGAACGGCAACTGAGCTTTTGCCGATACCCTTCGACGTGATGCCGATCACGACGACGGATCCGTCGCTCCACGCGAATCGCAGTGCCTTGGGCGCGGTGCTGCTGCGAAGGCTTTCGCCCGCGCCGTCCATCCACCGTTTGCGCGTCGCGTTGTTTTTCCACGCACGAAACAACGTCGTCGCTGACACAGCGAATGTTTTCGATTTGGTGGCTTCGTATGTGCCGTCCATGCGCTGGCCAATCGCGCGTTTTCCTTTGATGCGCTCGTAGCCGACGGTGACGGTCTGCGTCCACCAATCGGGCACTTTCCATTTCGTGTGCACGAGATTCGCGACGTCGCGGTGCTTCATGCCAGCGGCGCCGGCTTTGTCGAGCACGTAGACCCATTTCTCCCAACCGCAGCCGGTGTTCTTCTTGATCGCCTCGTCGGAAATGCCGGCGAGCTTCGCGTAATCGATCTTTTTTTCAGGCGCGCGTTTCGCGACGAGCTGTGCGCGCGCAGCAGTATATGACTCGCCCGATTTTTTCATGCGGGCGCGTACGAGTCGCTTGAAATCTTTGTCCGTAGGCATCGTTATCGCTCCTCTTGGGTGCACCACGGGTCACTCCCCAGCAATGCGACCGTGGTGGACGCAAGGGAACTCGATGCTGATCCGGGAGTCTGCCCCCCTTTGCCTCGCGTCGGACCAGGGCTGGGGCCAGGTCTTGGAGGTTGGGCGTGGATCTTCGCCGCCCAAACGATGCCGAATTCCCGGCGTGCCGTCAAGCCACCTGGTCTCGTGCGCTAGTGCGCCTGCACGTACGCCACCAGTGACAGCGTGGCGCCGATCGTGTTCGCCAGGCAGTGCGCGATCATTTGTACGTAGATGTTCTTGCGCCACCACGTGATGTACGTCAGCGGGAGCACCGTCGCGAAAATCGTGATGTAATTGTGCGGCTGCCACAGGTGCGCGAGCGTAAATAGTGCGGCGCTGTAGAGAGGCGCGCGCCAACCCAGGTGTGATAAGCGCGGCAAGAGGAACCCGCGGAAGTACAGTTCTTCCACGATCGGATTGACGATGCCATCGATCACGATCTGCAGAACCAGCGTAGCCATGACGAACGCGCCGGCACCTGTCACTGCGCTTGCCGGTCGCGCAGCTGCGGGCATCCACCAGAACACGCGCTCCGCGAGTCCGGTTGAGATGCGATCAAACGGGATCATCGCGAGCATCGCGGCGACGAGCGCAAACGCTGCTATCACCAGTGCGATCGTCAGCCACGCCGGTTGCGGCTGGCGGAATGCAATCGCGTCGCGAATCGAGCCGTGGCCCGCCGCGGTCGCAGCGCGCCGCATTATTGCCAGTTGGAGCGGCATGCCAACGACCGTAAACGCGAGGAGCAGCGCCGCCGTCTGCGCCGCGCCCAGGCCGGCGAGCGCGCGCAACGCGATGAGATAGAAACCGAAAACGGCGATCGCGGGCAGGAAATGCAGCCCTGTGAGGCGCAACATGGAAGTGCGGTTGGTCATGCGGGAATAGATACGCCGACGGCGCGAAACGTTTGGACGCGACGTTCGGACAGACAGCGTACTCAAGACGCTTGCACAGTCGATCACACGATACCTTGACATTCGACAATAGTCGCCGTAGCGTGTAGTTGTCGAATGACAAGGCATCTACCCCAGCACGCCAATGGCTGAGCCAATCGAAGTACTCCAGGGCACGCTCGACCTGCTCATCCTCAAGACACTCGCGCTCGGCCCCCTGCACGGCTGGGGCATATCGAAGCGTGTGCGCCAGATGTCAAACGACGTATTCCAGGTGCACCAGGGTTCGATGTATCCCGCACTCTATCGGCTCGAAGACAAAGGCTGGATCGATTCCGAATGGGGCGAGTCTGCTGATGGACGCCGCACCAAGGTCTACAGCCTGACGGCTTCGGGCCGTAAGGCATTCGCCGCGGAGCGCGCGAATTGGCGCACGTTTGCCGCGACGGTCGAACTCGTGCTCGCTGCCGACTAGGTGATGTGATGTTGTCGCGAATCCTCAAACGTCTCCGCAAGCTCGTCGCGCCGCGCCGCGTTGCGCGCGAAATCGAAGACGAAATGCGTCTCCACATTCAAATGGAGGCGGAGGATCTCGTTGCGCAGGGCGTTGCACCCGACGAAGCGCAACGCCGCGCGAAGATGGCGTTTGGCGGCGTCGATCGATACACCGAAGAAGCGCGCGACGCGTGGCCATTGCGATTCGCGCAGCGACTCGGCGCCGACCTTCGGTTCGCAGTGCGTTCGCTCATGCACGCGCCGAGTTTCACGATTGCCGCGGTGATGGCACTCGCGATCGGGATGGGAGCGAACGCGACAATCTTCAGTGCGATCGATTCGGTTGCGTTTCGTCCGCTTGCCGTGCGCGATCCGGATCAGCTCGTGGCGCTCTATGGTTCGCAGGGCGAAGCGAATCTGCTGGTGTTTTCGTATCCGAGTTACAAAGACATCGAACGCGGAGCGACCGCGTTCTCCGGGCTTGTTGCGTTCACCGATGGTCCGGTCGGTGTCAGCGCGGACATCGCCGGTGATCGGCCCGTTGCGATGTGGGCGTATCACACGAGCGAGAATTACTTCTCGATGCTCGGCGTCGAGCCGGCGCTCGGAAAATTCTTTGGCGCCGGCGACTTGTACGCACCTGTTGTCGTGCTCAGCGACGCGCTGTGGAATTCGCGGTTCGGCCGCGATCGCAGTGTCATCGGACGCACGCTGCGCATCAACGGCAATCCGTTCACGATCATCGGCGTTGCACCGGCGCAATTCACGGGCACACGCCTCTTCACGTACGATCCTGCGCTCTGGATTCCGGTCGGCATGCACGCGCAGACGATTCCGTCGAGCGCCGGCATGCTCGAGCAGCGCGCGGCGACGCGGTTTCATCTCATCGGCCGGCTGCGCGATGGTGTGGGCATCGCACGAGCACAAGCGAGCGTCGACGGCCAAGCGCAGAAACTCGCCGCTGCGTTTCCCGATCAGTATCGCGAGTTGCGCATCAGCGCGATGTCGAATCGCACGCCGATCAACCCGTGGCTTGCGCCGCCCGAACGCATCAACCTCATCGGCAAGATTTCGCTCGCGGGATCGTTGCTCGTGCTGCTCATTGCATGCGCAAACGTGAGCAGCTTGCTCGTCGCACGTACCACAACGCGGCGCCAGGAGATGGCGGTTCGATTGTCACTCGGCGCATCGCGCGGCCGCCTGCTGCAGCAGATGCTCACCGAAAGCTTCGTGCTTGCGGCGCTCGGTGCGCTTGCCGCGTTTCCCGTGCATCTGCTGGCGCTGAGCGGTATGCGCGCACTCTCACCGGAACTGGAGTACGCATCCACGTGGCGTCCCACCGCGGAGCCACGGTTGCTGATGTTTGGTGTGCTGTTGACGTGCGGCGCGGCGCTGTTGTTTGGACTTGGTCCGGCGTTACAGGCGGCGGGGCGCAGCTTCGTCTCAGGGCTGCGCGAGGCCGGCGGTCGCACCGCAGCGGTGTGGACGCGGTTCCGTGAAGCGCTCGTCGTCGGTCAAGCAATGGTGTCGGTGCTCGTGTTGGTCACCGCCGGGCTGTTTGCGCGCAGCTTGCAACACGCGCGCACGATGGACGTTGGTTTTCCGCTCGACGGTGCCGTTGCACTCGCAATGCATCCCGAGCTGACGCCGTCGTATGATGCCGCGCGCACGCGTGACTTCTATCGAACGCTCAATGAGCGGATTGCGGCGCTGCCGGGCGTTACGTCGTCGGCCCGCGCCGGAGTAATCCCGCTCGATGGGACGACGTGGGCTCGTCGCGTGTACATCGATGGTGGTTCGACGGATGTTCGCACGGCGCCGGTGGCGGACCTGAACATCATCGCGCCGGGTTTTCTCGCCACACTCGGCACGCCCATCGTCGAGGGCAGGGAATTCATCGAGGCCGACACCGCGGCGGCGAATGAAGTCGTGATCGTCAATGAAACGCTCGCCCGCAGACTGTGGCCTGACCAGTCGGCAATTGGAAAGATCGTGCGTGTTGAATCGCCGACGGGGCGCAAGGCGGAGATCATCGGCGTTGCGCGTAACGCGACGTACCGCACGCTCGGCGAACGGCCGCGGTCCGCGATGTGGATGAGTCTCGATCGCAATCCGCGTTCGCGCACGACGACGCTCGTGCGCACGAACGGATCCGAAGCGGGACTCATTGCGGCGATTGGTGGCGCGGTGCGCGCCATTGATCCCGCGTTGCCAGTGGTTGGGCTGCGCACGCTGCGCCAGCACCTCGCGGTGTCGTATGTCTCCGTTGAAACCGGCGCGGTTGGCGCGGCGGGGTTCGGGGTGCTCGCGTTGCTGCTCGCCGCGTCCGGTGTGTTTGGTCTGACGGCGTACACCGTGTCCCAACGCCGGCGCGAGATCGGCATTCGGGTTGCGCTCGGCGCGCGAAGGGCTTCGGTGATGAAACTCGTTGCGGGACGTGCGCTGATACTGACGCTCAGCGGCGCGTTGTCGGGCGCATTGATCGCGTCGTTCGTTCCGATGGGATTCGACGCAATGCTGTTCGGCGTTGCACAGTTCGACATCACGGCGCTCACTGCGGGAACGGCGCTTTTCGGTGTCATTGGTGTCATTGCCGCGCTCGTCGCGGCGCGGCGCGCCGTGCGGCTCGATCCGGCGCACGTTCTCCGACTCGACTAACACATTGAGGGATTTATGCGACCCACAGCGATAGCTGCATTCATTACAGTCGTGTTTGGCGTCGATGGCGCGCAGGCACAGGGTACTGCGGGCGGGACGGACGGACACGCGGCGCTCGTGTCGTGCCGTACGGCATACAACACGCGCAAAACAGACGAGGCCATCAAATGGGGTGAGAAGGCGGTGAAACTGTTGCCCGACTCATCGAACGCGCATCTGTGTCTCGGCCAGGCGTACGTGCAGCAGCTGAGTGATGCTGCGTTCTTCAAGCAGCCGTTCATCGCGGGGAAAGCGCGCGGGCGTTTCGATCGTGCGGTGGAGCTTGATTCGAACAACTATGATGCGCGTGACGCGCGTGCGACGTACTACATGTACGCGCCCGCGATTGGCGGTGGCGGCATGGGCAAGGCGCGCGCCGAAGCGGAGGTTGCGCGCAAGATCGATCCGTATCGCGGCGGATTGTTGCGTGGCGACATCGAGCAACACGACAAGCAGATCGCGGCAGCAGAGAACGAGTTCCACGCGCTGATGCGCGCGTATCCGGACAGCGTCTCGCCGTTCAGCCGGTTGGTGAACATGTATCAGAGCGTCGGCCGATTCGCGGAGGCATTTAATGCAATCGATGCGCGGCTTGCGCGCATGCCGAATGAAACGGTGTCGCGCTACATGTTTGCGAAAACGTCCGCGATGTCAGGCGAGCGGCTCGAGCAGGGCGAGTCAATGATTCGCGCGTATATCAAGGAAGGAAACTTTGCTGTGGCGAGCGAGGCGCACGCGCACAACCGGCTCGGGATGATCCTCGAAAAGCGAAAAGACTTTGCGGGTGCGCTCGCTGAGTACGAAGCGGCGGCGCGGCTGGATCCGAAGCTCGAGGATGCGAAGGCGAATGCGAAGCGGGTCAGGGCGCAGCGCGGCGGTAGGTAGCGCGGCCCTTTAACTGCCGCATCGGAGCACGTGTTGATCCTGCGTCGCGACAACTTTTGGGTTCGTGCGAGCGTCGATCACTGTCATGCCAATACTCAACTGCCGCTGGTGCAGCAGCGCAAGGTACGCCGAGTCCGCGAACGTAAACACGGATGGGAATTCGCGGAGGAGCAAGCGCGGCGGACCGAGGTAGAGGTACGCGTCGATCGGGACCGCGGTCGAATCGCGACGTTCAGTCGTTGCGAACATGGCGATCTTGGGACGCCGCGCTTCCTCGTCGCGCGCAACGTCCAGCATCCAGTTACCCCGCACACGTACGACCGAGGGCACGGGCCACGATTGCATGCGCGCGTCAAGCGCGGAGTCCGACGTGCAGTAGTCGCGATCCATAACACCGGCGTACGCCGTCACCACGAACACGCTGCGCGGATACGTCTGCTCGATCAACTCGACGGATGACGCGTACGGCCTGTCGCGCCGCAAATGCCCGCCGCCGTAAAACATCAACGCCTTGCGTCGACGAGCGAGCACTTCGCTTTTGACGACGGATGAAATGCGTTGTTCGCGCCGATCCATGTCCGCGCCACCGGGTTCACGCGGTGCATTCCAGTCAACGGGCGCTTCGGATGCGATCACGCGGATGCGGCGTTGCTGCGGTCGCGTTCGATTGATTTCGCGAATGAGCTGGAATAGTTGCGCTTCGAAATCACTCGAACCAAACGGCGTTGTCGTTTCGCGCCAGAGTTTGCGCGCTTCTTCGTACGGCACGGATTCGCCGTTGATGTAGCGATCGAGTGTTGGTTGCAGCAGTGGGTTTGTGCCTTCGACGACGAAATCGTTCACCTTGTCCGCGAACCCGGGATTGCGAACGAGGCCGAGTACGAAATCGGTGATGTCTTTTGTTCGATGCACGTCGCCAATGGCAACGATGCTGAAGGTGTCGAACGCGGCGAGAATCGCAGGGATCGCCGGTTCGGGCTTCGGGTCGCTCACCTGATTCGAGCGTTCGCGACTGCGAAACGCGGCGAGTCCGATCACGCACACTGCGAGTGCGGCGCCCGCGAGCCTCGATCGAGTTCTGGTCATACCTCTATGACGCAGTCATCCACACAAACCCACGTAGGGCTACGACGCTGCGTTCGGCCGTGTCCTCCGCGTGCTCAGACGCACGAACACTGTGCGTCATGATTGGCGGGGTCGCCTCGATGCTTCCACGATGTTCGCGATCGATCGAAGGCGGTTGCGCGTGCGATCGCCGGGCAAGCCAAAGCGCACCGAATCCACACGTTGCACCAAGCACTGCGAACTGAGCCAGTGTGGGAAGCGGACTCATTTCCGAAAAGAATTCCGGCTGACGCATCATGAGACCGGCAGTAAGCCCGACTGGAACGATTGTCGCCGCAAGCCCGCCCCACGCGGCCATGCGTGACAGCGTCAACTCACCAATGCGACGTCTGCGCGCAGCGACGAGCAGCACCGCGAACACTGCGCCGCCAATCATGCCGTACGCGGCCACGTACAAGACCGCGACCAAGCTTTCGCGTGTCGTGCTCACGCCGAGGAGGCGCTGTAGTGCGACCAGGACACCAGCGGCGACGCCCCATGTCGCGCCCCACAGCAACGCCATGCCGAGGGCGCCGCGAATGATTCGACCGATCCGATTACGCATCGTGGTAGGCTCAAGTACTTGTGGCTGGCGAAGACGTCTCGCCAGCCACAAACACAACACAATCGTTCAATGAGTGCAACTAGCGCTCGTAGTGTTCGCGCAGCGCACCATCAAAACGACCGCTCCGCATGCAGCACCGCTTGAAACCGGTGTCCAGAGCCGCACGGACATAAATCGTTCCGGCCGAGTTTTTCTTCGAGGTGCTTGGATGCGTGCACGACGCGTTCACCGCGCTTGACGCGGGTCTCGCTCAGGGTACCCCCGGCGTCGCTTGCTCGTGCGCTCAAAAGCTGTCGAGGGTGTCGAGGTCATTCGAGTGTTTCGCCATATCGGCCTCCAGGGTGCGGGTTGCGCGACGTACTACTCCAAATGCCGTCTACCCGTCACCACCACCACCGCCGTCTCCACCACCACCGCCGTCTCCACCACCACTATCTCCGCCGCCGCTGCTGTCTCCGGTGTCGTTGTGATGGAAAACCGCACCGTCGAAGCCGACTCCGTCGATGCCGGCGTCGTACCTCCGCCGATTCCCGGTTCTCAAGGACGTGATGTATGAGCCGATCGCCGGTCCGGTCGCAGTACCACCGAGTTCTCGCCTGCGCCGCACGGCATTCACGATGAACGGTGCGAGTGCGACCCCCGCAACGAGGAGTGCCACAAGAACAGCGACGAGAGCCATCATGAGATCACCCCGATGCGAGGATCGCTGAGCGCGACGATATCCATGCGAGAATCGGCGCGACGACGATCAGTACGATGCAGACCCACCGGAGCATACGGCTCGGCCGGCCCAGTTGTGCCAGCGATCGCTCGTACAAGATCATGCTCGTGGCGGCCACAACTATTAGAAGGGCCCATGCGGCGTTGCCAGCTGGCGTCGGCGGCCAGCGAAACATGAACGCGAGCGCGCCGATAGCCGCAACGAGCCCGATCAGCAGTGGGCGTTTCTCGCGGGGAAGAGCCACGCGTCGCTAGCGCTCCACCACAACCGTCACGAGCGCCGTATCTCCGCGCGCCGATATCGCGCGAATCTCATGCGTACCTGGCGTCGGCGTCCACCGTCCGCGCGAATGCGGTGTACCGTCCACGAGCCACCGCGCACTGTCTGCATTGTTGCCGGCTGCGCGCAACGAAATGCTCGCATACTTCGCCTCTACGCCAACAGGAATCGAATACCGATCACCATCGCGCGGAGAGAGAATGCGAAAGCCTGTTGTTGCAGTATCCGTGTGATCCGTTTCATCCGTGTCATCCGTGTTCTCAGCTGTTGCAGTAGCTCTCGCGACTTCATCGACCTCCACCCGCAACCCAGCTTGCACCCACTCCGCATACTCATCCGGTAAGCGCACGCGTCCGCCACGCTCCCAATCATCGACACGCTTTGGCTCGGTTCCCGCGATGAACCATTCGGTGAGTTGCGCACAATTGCGCGTCGCACGTAATCCCGACAATCGACACACGCGCACTGGAATCGCACCAGCGTGCTTCGGCGTCGTGAGCGTACCAGGCGCGACGTGTTTCGCCGCAGCCATCACAACGCGATGGAGCAGGGGCCCTGCACCACTCACCCCGCTCACGCCTTCCATTGTTCGTCCACTGAAGTTTCCCGCCCACACCGCGACCGTGAATCCGCGCGTCGTGCCGATCGCCCAGTTGTCCGTGAAGTGACGGCTTGTTCCAGTCTTCACCGCAACCGCAAATGGAAAATCAAACGGAGTACTCGTGCCGAATCCCGGAATGCGCGCTGCGGCGTCGCTCAGCATGTCGAGCACGATTGCGCTCGCCGTCGGGGAGATCACGCGCCGCGACTCGCGTGCCGCGTTCACGCCCGACGCGTCACCGGCCAATCGCCACGTCCACGGATGCCATTCGCCACCGTTCGACAGCGCGCGATACGCGTTCGCCAATTCGATAAGCGTGACGTCACCGTTGCCCAACGCAAGGCCGAGCCCGTAGTAGTCGGCGTCGCGCGTGAGCGATGTGAAGCCCGCGAGACGCAACGTTTGCAACAACGCGCCCGCGCCAACTTCCGAGGCCAGCTCGACAGCGGGCACGTTATACGAACTCGCGAGCGCCTCGCGTGCACGAACCGGCCCGCGAAAGCGCCTATCATAGTTGCGCGGCTCATATGGCGCGGTCGACGTCGGATACGATTTCGGAATGTCGGGCAACACACTCGCGGCCGTGTACCCGCGATCCAGTGCAACGCCGTACAGGAACGGCTTGAGCGCCGAGCCCGGCTGTCGTGCAGACACGACCATGTCGGTCTGACCGTCCTTGGGCGCCCAGAAATCCGGCGAACCAACCCACGCAAGCACTTCACCCGTCGCGTTGTTGATGACCACAGCCGCGGCGTGCTCCACACGTTTGTCGTGCAACACATCCACCGTGTGCCGTACCTCGGCCTCGACCTTGCGCTGCAATTCCGCGTCAATCGATGTGCGAATCACCGGCGTCGCGTTGTTGCTGTCTGCATCGGCGAGCGCCAGCACGCGCGTCGTGAAATGCGGCGCTATGAACGGTGCTACCCGTTGCGTTGGCAGGAGTGGTTCGCGTTCCGCGTGTGCGATGTCGTCGTCCGTTGCAAATCCCAGCGTATGCATCCGAACCAACGCAACGCCTTGCCGTTGGCGTGCGCGTACTGCCGACGCGTGCGGATTGTCGCGCGATGGCGCGTGCGCGATGCCTGCGAGCGTCGCCGCCTGCGCAATGCTCAACTCCGATGCCGTCGTGCCGAAGTACAACGCGCTCGCCGCACCAATGCCGACAGTACCCTCGCCGAGGTGCACGCGGTTGAGGTACTGCTCCATGATCTGTGACTTGGAGAGGTGCGCATCGAGCCGCAGCGCCCACAGCGCCTGCGACAGCTTGCCACGCAGCGTGCGCGACGACGGATGCACGAGCCGCGCAAGCTGCATCGTGATCGTTGATGCGCCGGACACCGTTCGGCGTGCGCGGAGGTTCACGCGCGCCGCGCGCGCGACCGCGAACAGATCGACGCCGCTGTGATCCCAAAAGCGTTTGTCTTCGACGGCGACGAACGCATTGATGAGATCGGGATCGACGCGATCGTACGGAATCCATCGCGCATCGCTTCCATCGGGTGCGCGCGTGGACCGCAGCAGCGTGCCGTGCCGGTCTTCGATGGTGACGCCGAGTGCGTGCTCGCGCGCGAGCAACGCCGCGGGGAGTGGTCGCGCGATCCAGATCGCCACCGCGATCGCGAGCGCACCGAATACCACCGCCGCGACAGCTCCGATACGCTTCACTCGGCTACGAACGCTGCGCTGACGCGGCGCTGACGCCGTCATCGCTGCGTCACCAGGAACGTGCCGCCGTCACTGCGGCCCTGAACCGCCGGGTTGTACATCTCTTCCGCGTGCGCCGGCGGACGAATGAACGTGCCGGGCGTCGTCGCTCGCGCGATGTACGTCGCAGTGTACGTGCCGGGCCACAACAAATTCGCGGAATACACTACGCGATCGTCGCGCAGTTCACGATGGTCGAACGGCGACCACCATCCGGAATCCCAGGATCCATACCCCCACATGGACGATCCCGCGCGTTCCTCACTTTCACCTTCCGCGCGGCCAATCTGCGTTACGCCAGGGCCGGGCATTGCGGAGGCAGTTCGCAAGCTCAGGTCGACTGCTTCGAGCCCTGCGGGCAGTGGATCTTCGACAACCACAAACTGGCGCGTCGCTGGAACGGTAATCCGCAACCGCACGCGCACGAGTTCGCCTTCGACCGCGCTCGTGGTCGGCGTTCCACCGTCGAACTTTTCATACCAGCGTTCGACGCGAATGCCTTGATTGTCGGGCGTTGTCGGCGGCGTAGTCGGTACTTCCGTGACCGTGACGTGATAGTAGATGACGCCTTGTCCCGCGCCTGCGTCGAGCGATAGTCGGACCGATTGCGCGTTGTTGGCGACAACCGATGACAATGAGACCGTTGAATCGCGTGCAATCCCACGCCCGGTGCTCACCTGCATCACTGTGCGGTTACCGCTGCGCACGTTCACGCTGCGCGGGCCTTGCGCCGCACGCACGCGATCGAGCGCGGACAGTGCAACCGCGGCCGACGCATAGTCTTGCGTGTTCCAGATCCATCCGCGCGACGCGGCGCGCCCTTGTTGCGCCAACGTCTCCGCCATCGGACCAACGAGCTCATGACCCGGATCGATCGCGAGCGTCGCGAGCATCACGCGCGCAACCGGCCGGATGGCTGAATAGAAGTAGAACATCTGGTTGAGCGAATCCGGCACGATCGCGCGGTTGCCTTCGACGCGAATTTGTGACCACGCCGATTCCATTAACCGCCGTGCGTCCGCGGTTTGACCGCGACGCGCCAGTACCTCTGCGAGTCGCGCGCGATCCTCCAGCGTCATCAATCCGGCGAATCGGAGCAGTTCGTTCTCTGCGGGGACCGATGCGCGTCCCATACGACTCAGGAAATCCGCCGCCGCAACGCGCTCACGCAAGCGCATCGACGGACGATCCCAGTAGTACGACACCGGTGAGAAGCGCTGATCGTTCTGACCACTCAACGACGCACTGATGTAGGTCGCGAGACGGTTGAGCATCGTCGAATCCACGGTAATGCCGGCATCGCGCGCATCGAGCAGCATTGTGCCCGCGTACGAACTCAACCACACACTCGCCCAATCATTCGACGACCAGTATCCAAGTCCGCCGTCGTCACGCTGACGCCGCGCGAGAATCTCGATGGCTTTCTCGATGTCGCGACGCATGACGTCGCGCGGCACACCGACGTCCGTCTGCGCGCGGTATAGCGCAACGAGTGGCGTCGCGACGCTCGTCAACTGTTCCGTGCAATAGTACGGATATACGCGCAGCGAATAGTGAATGCCGCGAATCGTCGCGAGTGGTGAAGTGCCGAGGTTCACCGACACACGTGAGCGCGTGAGATCCGTTCCCGGTGGCAGTGCAATGTCCACCGTCGTGGTATCGCGCAACACACCGGCAACCGTATGCGAGCGCGGATTGTGATCGGGACGGACGCCGAGCTTCGACAACACTGCGTCCGCGTCGCCGCCACCCGTGACATCAAAGCGGAATGTCGCGCTGTCGACCGGCAACGCGCGGAACGGGAATCGCACTTCGGTTCCGCGTCCTGCCGCCAACGTTTGCGTCCGCTCCGCGGCGCCGCGCAATGAAACACCTGTTGCTTCGGCTTTCACGGTCACGCTCGCCGCGCTGCCATCGCGCCGGTTGATCACACTGCCCGCGACGAACTCATCACCGGGCCGCACGAATCGCGGCAGCGACGGACGCGCCAGCAACGGTCGCGTGACGAGCATTGGCGATTCGCCCTTCCCGTATCGATCGCCCGCGGTTACGGCGACCGCCATCACGCGGAACGTCGTCAGGTTATCCGGCAACTTCGCGGTCGCAACTGCGTTGCCTTGCGCATCGGTGATGACCGAGCCAAGGAAGAACGCTGTTGTTTGAAACCGGGAACGCAACACGTCGGCTGCATCCGCGCCACCGCCACCGCCGGGTTCGCGCGTACCTTTTTCGCCCTCGGGCACCTGCGGTGCCACCGTGGTCATGTTGCTCGCGAGACGCATCCCCAATCCGCGCGCCTGATACATGAGATCGATGGGATCTGGAGTGGTGTACCCAGTCAGCGCAAGCACACCTTCATCCACCGCCCACAACGTCACTTCGCTGCGTTGCCCAACGTTGCGCGCGTCGCGCACACGCAGTCGCACGCGCGCGCTGTCCCCCGGACGATACTCGTTGCTCTCAGGTGCAACGGACAACGAGAGCCGTTTCACTTCCGGCGTCACACGCAGTTCGCCATAGCCAACGCGAATCGTAGGACGGCCTGGATCATCGCGCGGACCAGGCGCTGCACTGCGCCCACGCACAACGACAATCGAAACAAACGCGTTCGGTGCGTACGCTTCGGTGATCGGAAACTTCAGAGACGTCGAACCTGCTGTAATGCGCACGCGCCGCTGCTCGATCACACCCTCGCGTTCCACCGTGATCCACGCTTCCGCATTCGTAAACGGCGACGCAAACAGCACCGTCGCCGTGTCGCCAACCGCGTAACGACTGCGATCCGGAATGACGTCCATCTTGAACTGCGATTCGTCGTTCCACGGCACCCAATCGCTGCCCGACGCCCATCGCTGGAAACTCGTTGTTGCGTTGCGCCCATTGCGATCAGTCGCGGTGAACGTCACGACATAAATGCCGCCGGCGTTCGGCGTGAAGTTGCACGGCGTGTCCGTCGCCGCGGTCGTCACGGTGCAGCGCGCCACCGTGTCGCTCACCCACTCGCCGACCGTTTGCGTGAATCCGTCGCGCTCACGACGGACGCGATGCCACTCACGTCGCACAATCGTTCCCTGCACGCGCGTGCCCGGCACTTTCTCGCCGTTCGGACGCACGGTCGCAACGTTCATCGACTGCGCAGTACCTGATTGCCAGAAATAGTTCGTGCCAAGCGGCTTCACCGCGATGTAGAAGTCCGCGGGGTGAACGAGGATCGAGCGCGCAGTGCCGACCGTCTGACGATTGATGTCCGTTACACCGACCTCGAGCGTGACGCGCGACGCGCGCGCATTCGGCGCCGGCGGCAGCGTGATTGTCACCGCGCGTTCACCACGCGCGTCGAGCGTATCCGTACCGCTCGCGATCACCTGCTGCACCGAGTTCTCGCGGTACTCCCACCACGCGCCGCTCTCACCCACGTACCAGCCGTCGAATCCCGGGATGCTGAGTTCCCACGGCGACACCGCTGCCTGGCGCGCCATCCACGTAAACGCAGCTCGGCCCATCGGCGCGCCAAACAAATAGCGCGACTGCACGTTTGCCGTGAATCGATCGCCGGGCATTTTGGTCGCGCTGTCGGCGGTCATCTCCACCAGGAACTCCGGCGGCCGATACTCCGCGACGCGATAACCGATTTGCGAAACGGAATGCCACTGGCCCTGTCGTTTTGCTTTGACCTCAACGCGATAGTACCCGGTTGCCGCGGCCGCAGGAATCGTCAGCGAATCGTGTGACGTACCAAACGGCGACGTCACGACCCCGTGCTCACGCAGCACACCGTCTTCGCGATCGTGGAAGATCCACTTCAGCGAATCGCCTGCAGTCGGAACGCGTAGCGAACCAAGCGTGCCGTCGCGCACGATTGCCTTGGCGTAGACTTTTTCACCGGGACGGTAGATGCCGCGCTCAGTGAATACCGTACCCGAAAGCGGCATGCGGCCCGTGCCCCATGCACCGTACACATTGAATCGCCATGGCGAGAGATCGGGATCCCACCGGTTGATCGCGGTGATTGCTTTGTCATCACCCAGCGTGACGCGCACGTAACCTTCGAGATCGGTGTCGTACGAGTCCTCGCCGTCGGGTGTCGTGTTCTGCGTCCAGTTTGCGAGGCGTGCGAGGCCGCGCACGTCTGTGCGTGCGGTGCCGAGTGATTTGCCGTGGCCGTCAAAGAGTTCGACATTGGCGCCGGCTTTTGCGGATCCATCGACGACACTCGTGACCCACACATTGGCTTCCGATGCGCCGAGCCGCACGTGAACGCCGAGGTCCGTGACTTGAATGAGTGACGGCGAGAACGCGACAGAATCGCGTCCTGCTTTGCCGCTCATGCGAATTGCGTAGAGCGTGGGGTTCTGCGCGCGCGATGCATCGGGCACGGGCATGCGCACACTCGTGAGCATCCCGCGATCGCGCGGTGCGTTGAGTGGCAAGCGTTGAACTGTTGCGGTGCGCGACAGCACGTCGAGCATGTCGTCCTGCGTCCAGCCGAAGCGCATCAGCACTTTCGATTCCATGCTGTCAGGCACCGGCGCCATGACCGCGATCAGCGTATCGATGTTGACGTGTTGCACAGACAGCGTGCGGAACCCGGTGCGCTCGACGAGCAATCGTCCGAACGGATGCGCGATCGATGGTGCGAATCCACTCGTGGTCAGTGCGCTCGCGGGATTGCCCGTGAGCCGCTGGCCGAATGCGTCTCGGAGCGCTGTGTCCGCCACGACTGCGTACGTGACGTGCGGCTTCAATGTGGCTTCGAGCGTCCAGCTCGTCGACTCGGACACCGTATCGCGAACCGCGAACCTGGTATCCGGGAGCAACTTCACGTTGCGCAACACCTGGCTTCCACGCACCGGATTTGTGAAATGGATTGTGAGCGGCCCACTCGGGCACGTCTGCGCGTTCGTGCAGGTCAGCGTTGTTACGCGGAGGTCGCCGTACGTCTGGAATGCCCAACGCGAGTACGTGCGAACGCCTTGCGGTTCGATTTCGGTTGGCACGACGAGTTCTGCCATGCAGCTGCGCGGCAGTGCTCGTTCCGGTGTGAGCTGCACGATGCGGCGCAGCGAATCGCTCGTGCGATCGCGTCGCCAGCCGCCGGCGTCGCGAATACGCCAGTCATCCTCGTTGCGAATGGCGCGCTGGCTTACCGCGCGCAGCCGAATTACGCGCTCGCCGCCGCACGTCCCGCGCAGTTCGATGTACGACGCGTTGGTGAGCGTCGGGAGATGCGCGGGCGAACTATAGACGACATCGAATCGTTGATTCGGCGCGACATGTTCGGTGAGATTGTTGGCGCCGTTCACCGGATTGCCCGCGAGCAGCATCGGGCCGCGTACTCTGAACGTGAAGCGATATGGTTCCGCGAGCGCGCTGCCGTCCATTGCGCGGAACGTGTTGGCAACGGTGACCGTGTATTCAGTCGCACTGCTCAGCGTGTCCGTTGGCCGAATGCGGATCGTGACCGGGTCACGCCACTCGATGCGTCCGCGCACGGCGGGCTGTATTGTGAGCAGCGTCGATGCGTCGATGGTGCGGTCGAGCGAACCGGCGATGGGCCGGTCGAACGTGACGCTGATTTCCGATGTTGGAGTCCCGTCGCTCGTTGGCGTCGTGCGCGTGACGCGGAGTGGTGCGGCGGTTTGCGCGCCGGCGTGAAAAGGGAGTGCCGTTGATGTGACGGCGACGGCGACGATCACGAGGCGGGCGGCGCGCATTTCAGTTTTTCGGGGAGGCGATTCCGACATTATACAGCGATGAGTTCATTTTGCTCACCGGATCGCGCGGTGGAACCATTCATGACCGCCGGCGGTACACGCGCCGCCGACGGGAACGGCGACCCGGAGCTACAATCATTAGAGAGTCGTCACAGCCAGATCGAATAACCTCCCGGGCAAATTCATGCGAAAGACCATCGTCACGATCGCGGCCGTCACGCTGTGCCCCATCATCGCAGCCGCGCAAGCTCCGAACGCGCAACGCGCGGCGCTGCTCGCCATCGCCGATTCGGCGCTTGCCGCGATCAGTCGCGGTGACATGCCCGGACTCGCCGAGATGATGACGCCGGAAGCGCGAACGATGTCTGTGCGCGCGGGTGACAGTGTGCGCTATTCGATTCGCACGCGCGATCAGTATCTCACGCCATCGCCACAGCGCAAAATCACCGAGCGCGGGTTCACTGGTGAGGTGCGCGTGTCAGGTCCGCTCGCGACGGTGTGGCTGCCATACGATCTCTACATCGAAGGCGCGTGGTCGCACTGCGGCGTCGACGTGTTCACGCTCGTGCAGCTGAACGGAAAGTGGAAGATCGCGTCAATCGCGTGGACGATCGAGCAACCGCCGGCGTGCCAGAAGCATCCCGACGGTCCACCGCGTCAGATGTAGTCGAACAGCATGATGCTCACCGCGTTCCAGACCGCGGTGACACCCGCCGCCGCGCCGAGCACGTGTGATGTGACAGCGCCGGCACGCGTCCAGCGTTTGCGCGCTTCATTGGGTGATCGCCACATCCGTACGCCAGCGCGAACGAATAGCGCGCTCGCACCGCTCAGGAACGCGGACGACGCATAGCCGACCGGCGCGTAGCGGCTGCCGTTGAAATGCGACATCCCCACGAGGACAATCCAAAAGAGCAGTAGTCCGCCACCGATCACGGCGAGTGCAATCGCGGCTGTCAGGGTGGTGTGCGGGAACGTCCAGCTGTGTTCGGGCAACGTCGCGTGGGGCTCCGTCACGATTCGCCCGATTGTTGTCGTCGAAGCCTCCGGAGTCCAAAAGCCGCGAGGGCAAAGAATCCGATCACGATCGTCGGCATGAAAAGCACTGCAGGCCAGAAGCCAAGCATCTCATAGATCGTGCCGATGAAACTCCAGACATAGACCTCGGATACCTGTCCCGTGTGCAACCGGTAGAGATCCCACGCGACCCACGCGCCGTACGGGAGTCCCGCAGCGGCCATGATCCAGCGCCCCTTCTGTAGAATCTCGATCTGCTGTTGTACCGGCAGGTCCGAGGCCAGCGGCTTCACACGCTCAGGCGATTCGTGATTCGCGAGTTGTAGTGTGCGCCCGATGCCGAACGCAAGGATGATTGCACCGACGACCATCACGCCCGCGCCGAGCTTCGGTGATTTCTGGAGTGCGACGACGCCAGCGATCAACACGCCGACGCCGGCGCCGATTTTTGCGCCGTGCACGGTGAGCGCGCGAGCCAGGGGATGAGTTTTCTGCGTCATACCGGATAGACGCTCAAGCGACCGCGGAGGAACTACCGGAGGCACTGCCGCGCTAGCTCACGGCCAAGCTGCTCCATGCGCGCTGCTATTTCGCGTGATGCTGGTCGCGACCGCTCACGATAATCCATGCGCACGGTGTCGCCATCGGCGAACATTTCGGTAACGCTGCTGATTCGTCCGTCCGCGCCGAATCGTGCGACCACGGACTTCGACCACGCATGCGTACCGCGTGTCACGGCGCCCGTCGCCATAACGCGGCGTACTGCGAGCGACGAGTCGACGCCGAGCAGCAGTGCCCGCCTCGCGCTGTCTCGTCCTTTGCGCGCGTATACCTGCCACTCTCCGTCCCTGGCCCACAGCAGCGCGGCAGGCGCAACCTCGCACGCGCTCGTGTATTTCGAGACATCGAGCACATCAATCTCCGGCTCGGCTTCGGCGCAATTCACCGACACCATGGCGGCCGCGAGCACAGCAAACGCGCGTGCACGCACCTACATGCCGCCGTCGCGCGTGACGATCCCACCGCGCGGACACCGCAAGCCATTCGTTTGCAACGCCACAAAGCGACGCGCGTCGACATCGACGCGCCACGCCGAGGTCGCCGCGAGCGACGTCGTGTCGCTCGGCGCATACGGGGGCTCGCCAATTGCGCGCGGCAACGGATTGTCGAGCACGGCGAGCACAACCCCGTTCACCGGTTTTCCGTTTTCGGTGCACGCACCCATGAACGCGGGCTGGCGGCGCGAGTGAGCAGGGAACTGAATCCCGTCGACGTACCGGCGCGCATACGTCAAGAACTGGTATTCGTTGTCGCACATCATCCAACCTGTGAGAAACAGGCTGTCGGTGATTGGAAATCCGCCGGCGCCCTGCAGCTTGATATCCGTGTGTGCCGCTTCGAGCGCCGCCATGCGCGCTCTGCCCGCAGCCTGGCCAACGAGCGCGTGCACAACATTCTCACCGCAGCGCACGTTTGCGAACGCGTCCTGCATCGGCGCGCCACGCTGCGCTGCGCAAAGCGACGAAGCCAGTGCGCTCGCGGTGACAATTGCGAAAATCCTTTTCATCCGAGTCGATCCGCGTAACGGGCGCCGAGCCACATGCCCACACCCATGCCAAGCATGCTCACCAAGAACGCAGTCATAATGCCGATACGAGCGCCCAACCACCAGCCGAGTGTGCTGCCAATCGTCGCGCCGAGAAACACAAGGAGTTTTTTCATCGCGCTCCTGCAACCTGTTCGAGCGCCGCGCGATCCTTCTCCGCGCTCAGCACGATGCGATCGGCAAGTTCTTCGATGTGATCCACCGACACTTCACCCGCGAGACTCGTGAGCCCGGCGCGTTCGAGGCCGCCGAGTGCTTCCGCAACGCGCAACGCCTCCGCGACGAACGTCGAACCGATGGACATCAATGTCGCTTCCGCATTGGCGACGACCTCGTGTGACTTGTCCGCCAACACTTCGAGCTTGCGAATCTCCTCGTAGTCGCGTCTCGTGCTGTGCAGGACGGCGAGTCGTGCCTCGCAATCATTAAAGAACGACACGAGCATGCGCGCGCGTTCGTCGAGACCAGAGAGCGCGGTGTGGAACTTGTCGCGCAGCCGCGTCGCGGTTGCGAGCTGCGCTTGCGCCATCTCGCTCGACTCAACCGCGAGTCGTTGCGTCCAGTACGCGACGGAACGATCCGCGTCCTGCGCGGCGCGTTCGAGGCCCGCGCGTGCGCGGCCCCATTCCGATTCAGGTCCGATTGCGCGCGCACGTTGACGCTCCACATCACCGGCGAACTTCTGCGCGACGGCATCGTACAGCATCCACGGTTTCTCGCGGAAGTTGCGCACTTCCACACCGTGCATGCGCCGCGCCATGTACTCGCAACCCACGCCGCCCGCCACGCCGAAGACCAGACTCATCAGCATTGCGGGCGTGCCCGCGCCAACCACGCCGATGGCACTCAGCACGGGCATCGTCATCACCGCAGCCATGACGAAACCCGCCGCGCCCGCGAACACACGAAACCCGCGATCCGAACCGGGCAGCAGTTCCGGCGCGTATTCGCGAACGAGCTCTTCGACGGTTGCCGGCTCGAGGGAAGTCATCGCCCTCGAAGATATCGCCGCGTTGTGACCGCTGCGGCTCGACTTAGCGCGGTTGACGCTGCGATTCGAACTCGGCGCGAATGCGCTCGAGCAACATGCGCCGCAGCTTGCGGCCGTATTCACCGAGCCGCTCGAACGCGTCGTTCGGAATGATGCGGTAGCCGCACGATTCGGCGGGCGGCGCGGTGCCCTCCAGGAAATACTCGCGATCGCCGCACGAACCCCAGTCGTTGGCGGCGACGTACCCAGTCTCGATTCCGTCGGGCACGTTGAACCATTCGCCGCGCGCATCGGCGTTCGCAAAGAACTCCGACACAATCGGTACCGCGGCCGATCCACCGGTCAGGCGCAATGAACGTCCGTCATCGAAGCCAACCCACACGCCAACAACGATCGTCGGCGAATACGCGATGAACCACGCGTCCCGCCAATCATTTGATGTGCCGGTCTTCCCCGCGATGTCTCCACTGAATCGATCCGCGTTCAGTCCACGACCAGTGCCGCGTTGCACCGCGCCTTGCAGCGCGGACGTCACCAGGAACGTCGCCGCAGGTTCAGCAACTTGTGTGACCGATGGCGTGGGTCCTTGGCGCACGTTGCCTTTGCGATCACGCCGTTCACCGATCGCGCGCGTCGCCGCGAGATTGCCACCTGCCGCGAGCACGCCATACGCGCGTACGAGTTCAAGCAACGTGACCTCACTGCTGCCCAACGCGAGACTCGGCACCGCTTTGAGCCGGCTCGTAATGCCGAGCCGGCGCGCGGTTGATTCGATACGCTGCGGACCGATCGCGAGGCCAATGCGCGCGAATGGAACGTTGAGCGACTGTTCGAGCGCGTAGCGGAGTGTCACTTGTCCGCGGAATTCACCGTCGTAGTCAACCGGTTCCCACAATCCTTGCGGCGTCTGCACGCTCAGCGGTTCATCCTCGAGAATCGACGCGAGGGTGAACGCCGGCGCGCCGTTCGTTCCATTCTCGAGTGCCGCGAGCGCAACGAGGGGTTTGAACGCGCTGCCCGGCTGACGAAGCGCGTCGGTTGCGCGGTTGAATTGCGACGCGCCGTAGTCGCGGCCGCCGACCATCGCGAGGATATCGCCGGTGCGCGGGTCAATTGCAACGAGCGCCGCTTGCACGCCCGATGTTCGGAATCTGCTGAGCGTGCGAGTGATGGCGCGTTCGGCACTTTGTTGCAGCGTGGCGTCGAGCGTGGTGTAAATCGCCGAGCCGCGGTCGGAGAAGCGCCCTTTCGTTGCGGACGCGACGTAATCGCGGAAGTAGCGCGCGTCGATCGACGCCGTTGCATAACTGCGCGTGGAGACGCGTGTGTTGCGCGCACGATTCGCGGCGGATTGTTCGATGCGTTGCTGCGCGACCATCAAGCTGAGTACGAGGTTGCGCCGGCCGCGCGCGTTCTCTGGATGTCGCGTGGGCGCCGTGCGATTCGGTGCGCGGATCATTCCCGCGAGCAACGCCGATTCTGCAAGTGATAATCGGTCCACGGGTTTGCCAAAGTAGTAGCGCCCGGCCGCACCGACGCCGTGGATGGCCGCGCGTCCGTCCTGGCCGAAATAGATCTCGTTGAGATACGCCTCGAGGATTCGCTCTTTGGTGTAGCGCGCTTCGAGCATCGCTGCGAGCGCGGCTTCGCGAAGTTTGCGGATCGGTGTCCGATCAGCCGTGAGATACAGATTCTTGGCGAGTTGTTGCGTGATGGTGCTGCCGCCTTCGGAAACACCGCGCGCCTTGATGTTGGCGAGCAGCGCGCCGGCGATGCGGCGCACGTCGAGTCCGCTGTGCTCGTAGAACCGTTTGTCTTCGACGGCGAGCACGGCGTCAATCAGATGTCGCGGAACGCGGTCGATGGTAACGGGAATTCGCGTTTCGTTGAGGTCGGGATCGATGGAGCCGATGGCAACGGCGTTGCGCCGCTCGTCGTCGTTCTCGTCATCGCCCCAGGCGATCGGTCGTGTGTAGAGCGCGCTGGGCGCGCGTTCAGACGGCGGAGCGATCCGTCCGCGAATCAGCGCTTCGCCAATGATGAGGACCGTTCCCGTGATGGTCCCGACGAGGAGCACGCGCAGGATTCGGCGGCGCAGCGTGCGCGCACCGGTCGGTGGAGCGACTGACTCAGTTTGCGGGAAAATGCCAGCCGGGTCCAAGGCGATGTGTCTCCTTGCAGTGAGACACCGGACGGGGGTGAACTGGTTCGTGTTTCACGGCTGGCCCCA
The DNA here is from genome assembly GCA_035277145.1 of Gemmatimonadaceae bacterium. Taxonomy (GTDB): domain Bacteria; phylum Gemmatimonadota; class Gemmatimonadetes; order Gemmatimonadales; family Gemmatimonadaceae; genus DASRAP01. Next base: position 58,433 of record DATELA010000089.1, read on the forward strand.
CTTGACCCTCGCCTGATGGAGGCTACTTTGTATTACGAAGTACTTGGCAAACATGTCCCCAATGGGAGCAGTGCAGATGCGGTTCGCCGTCCGTTTGATTGTCGCGCTGATTGCAATCGTGGTCGCCGCGCCAAATGCCGTCGCCCAATCCGCTCCGATCGACCTCGCAAAACTCGATTCGATCGCCGGCGCCGGCGTCAAACAGAACCGCACCATCGGACTCGTCGCTGCGGTCGTCAAAGGCAACGACACGATCCTCTTCAAGGCATACGGCAAAGCTGATCTCGAGTGGGACGTGCCTATGCACGTCGACGCGATGTTCGAAGTCGGATCCATCGCCAAACAATTCGCCGCCGTCGCGATTCTGCAATTGCGTGACGCCGGCAAACTCAGCCTCGACGACGACATCACCAAATGGCTGCCCGTCAACGTTGATGCGGGTGGCGCGAAACTTCCGCTGCGCCGATTGCTGAGTCACACGTCCGGTGTCAATCATTGGCAGGAAGACGACGCCGCGATCGGACACATCACCTGGAATCCCGGCGCACCGCGCGACTCGTTGTACCGCCACATCAAGCTCGCACCGCTGCAATTCCCAACCGGCGAAGCGCAGGCGTACAACAACTCTGCGTTCTGGCTGCTCGGCCTCGTGGTCGAAAAGGCGAGCGGTATGAAGTACGAAGACTATTTGCAACAAAAGATCTTCCAGCCGCTCGGCATGACGCGCTCGATGTACTGCGACCACAACGCAAACATTCCGAAACGCGCGCACGGTTATCACATGCCGCCCGGTGTCCCGTTGCGACGCGCGATCGTGCTTCCGTATTCATTGGTGTTTGCACCGGGCGCCCTCTGTTCGACCGCCGCGGATCTCGTGACGTGGCTCAAAGCATTGCACGGCGGCAAGGTGCTGACGCCAGCGTCGTACACTGAGATGATTACTCCCACGAAACTCAATGATGGGAGCACGATCCGTTACGGCATGGGCATCAAAGTCGGCGAGAACTATCGCGGACTCAAAATTATCGGACACGGCGGCACGGCACCCGGATTCCGCGCGGATGCGATGTGGTATCCCGACGCGAAAATGGCGGTCGTTGTGCTCATGAACACATCGCCGACAAGTCTCTCGCCCGGGGGCGTCGGTACGGCGCTCGCCGAGAACATTCTTCCGCTGCCACGCCCGACGTTCACGTTTTACACCGGTGACGCGACCGAACTCGTCGGCAAATACACGCTGTTCATGGGCGGCAACCAGCCGCTTGGCACAATCGACGTCACGTCGGCGCCGAACGGGTTGTCATTCTCCATCAATGGTGGACGGGTGCAGCCGCTCCCCTGGGCAGGTGGCCTGACGTTCTTCGCGCAGGACCAGGTGACACTCTCATTCCACCGCGCCAATGGCGATCGCGGCCCGGTCACGGAATTGTGGCGCGACGACATGGGCAATCTTGGCAGGCTGAAGAAGCAATAACCGGGGCGTTTCCCGAGGGTCGAAACCCATCGACCCTTCGCCCCGTACGCCGTCACGGTTAACGTCCCAGCTCACCCACGCGCGCCCCGGAGTCGATGCGCTTCGAGCACCCCAGAATCAGGCACCTTCTCATAGTAGGGGTGCTCGGCGGCCTGACCGCCGCATGCAGTCCCGGGAGTAAGGAAGCGCGTGCGTTGCGCGCGGAATGCGACGATGGCAGCGTCGTCGCGTGTCAGAAGTTCGGTGAGAAGCTCGCGCGTGGTGAATACGTCCTGCGCGACGAAGCCCGCGCCGCCGCACTCTTTCAACGTGCGTGCGACGGCGGTATCGGCGATGGATGCGGAAGCCTCGGCGTTTTGCATTTGCGCGGCACCGGTGTAGCTCCGGATTCGACGAAGGCGATCGCGCTGTTCGAGCAGGGCTGCGACAAAGGCGGGATGGAAGCGTGCATGCGTCTCGCCACGTTGTACCGGCGTGGCGCGCGCGTGCAGCACGATGATGTCAAAGCCGCTGCGCTTTTTACGCGTGCATGCGACGGCGGAAGTCTCACGGCCTGCGCGGGACTCGGCGAACTCTACGCGACCGGTGCCGGCGTGGCGCAGGATTACGCACGCGCAACGCAACTTTTGCAGCGCACCTGCGATTCGACGGCGAGTGAGGGTTGTCTTGCGCTCGGCCGTTTGTACGCGAGTGGAACCGGCGTGCAGCGCAATGATTCGACGGCTGCCGAGCTGTTCCGGCGCTCGTGCAATGGCGACGATCCGGCGGGATGCCTCGCGTTTGCGATTGTAGTGGAAGCGGGCAAGGGCATCAGCCAGAACTTTCAGCGCGCTGCGCGCAACTATTCGACCGCGTGCGACCGGAATCTCGGCGAAGCGTGCTACCGTCTCGCAGGGCTGATGGATCGCGGAATCTGGGGCGGTCCGCATGCTGCGGATGAAATGCGCCGGCGTGGATGCGAACTCGGACACAGGCCTGCGTGCCTCCCGCGCAGGACGCCGGTGTTATGAGCGAAGGAAAAGTTCTGCTGTCCGCCGAACGACTTTCAAAACGATATCGCGCCGTCACTGCTCTCGATGATGTTTCGTTTGTCATCACCGATGGTGTGACGGGTATTCTTGGCGAGAATGGCGCGGGCAAAAGCACGGCCATCAAGATCTTTCTTGGCTTGCTTCGTCCAACTTCTGGCGTTGCGCTCGCGCTTGGCGAAAACGCGTCGGAAAGCATCGCGGTGCGCACGCGCCTCGGCTACATGCCCGAGCACGATTGTCTGCCGTCGAACGTGAGCGCCGCCGAATTCCTCACGCACATGGCCGAAGCGAGCGGCCTTCCCCCGACGGCTGCGCGTGCACGCGCCGCAGATACGCTGCGCCACACGGGGCTTTTCGAAGAGCGGTATCGCCCGATCGGCGGTTACTCGACGGGCATGAAGCAGCGCGTGAAGCTGGCGCAGGCGCTTGTACACGATCCCGCGTTCGTGTTTCTCGACGAACCCACCGCGGGACTCGATCCGATGGGGCGCGAAGAAATGCTCGCGCTCGTGCGCAAGACGCATCGTGACTTTGGCATCAGCGTGTTGTTCTCGTCGCACCTCATGGCCGACGTCGAACGCACGTGTGACCGCATCATCGTATTGCAGGGTGGACACGTGATGCACGAAGGCGAAGTCGGCCGGTTCACGCAGGACACGCAGACGGTCTTCATTGAAGTCGACGCGAATCGCGATGCGCTCATGACGGCGTTGCAGCGCCGGGGTGTTACGGTGACGCTCGAGGGTGGTGGTCTCAGTATCGAGGGATCTGATCAGTCGGTGTACGACCATGTTCGCGATGCGCTCGTGGAATCACATGCACCACTGCGCAGGCTCGCGCCGCGCCGTCGTGCATTGACGGAACTGTTCGAACGCCAGCCGGTGGCGCGCGCATGAGCGCCGACGCAACGCGCGCCGACCTGCATCCCGGCGTGACCGGGACCGTTTTCGATATCGGCTATCGCAACTATACCGGAGCACGCGAAGGCATTCGCCGCTCGCGCCTCGCCGTATACAAAGACGGACTGCGCACGGCGCTCGGCATTGGACGCGGCGGGCGCGCGAAGATCTTGCCGATCGGATTCATGGTGATTCTGTCGGTGATCGGTCTGATCATGGCGTTGATCGCCGGCGCGATCGATCGGTACACGTCACCGGGCATGTCGCGCACGCTGAACTTGCCGTCGCATTCCGATTACTACGGTATCGCGGCGATGATTCTGTTCGTGTTTGCCGCCGTGGTCGCGCCGGAACTGTTGTGCCGCGATAAGCGCGAGGGCGTCATCAATCTGTATCTCGTGCGACCGCTGTCGGGTTCGGATTACATCCTGTCGCGGTGGTTCGCGTTCCTGACTGTGATTCTCGCGGCCGCACTGTTGCCGCAGATCATCCTGTTCCTCGGTTTGTTACTCAGCGATCCAGTGCCGTTCAATTATTTCAAGGCGCACTGGTACGACATTCCGAAGTTCCTTGGTGCCGGCAGCGTCATGGCGATGTACACAACGACGCTCGCGTTGCTGACGGCGTCGTACACGGCGCGCCGTGCGTATGCGTCCGTGTTCCTCGTGGGTTTGTTCGTGATCACCGCGCCGTTCACCATTGGACTCGCGCAAGAGTTGGGCGGTCCGGCTGGGCAATGGGTGTCGATGTTCAACCTCACGAACATTCCGCTGCACGTCAGTGACATCATCTTCGGCGACGTCGCCGAACTCACCAAGATCGCTCCCGCGCGCCAGCTTGGGCCGACGGTGCTCTCGCTATGGTGCGCGCTGTGGATCGTCGCGCCAGGCGCGCTTTTGTGGTCGCGATACCGGAGGCTGACGCCATGAGCGGCGCGACCACTCCGGTAATTCACGTCGACGGTGTCTCGCGGTGGTTTGGTCCCGTCGTTGCCGTCGCCGACGTCACGTTCAATGTCATGCCGGGCATCACCGGTTTGCTGGGGCCGAACGGTGCAGGGAAGACGACCCTGCTGCGCATGATCACGGGACTCGCGGACGTATCGAGCGGAACGATTCGTGTCTTTGGCGAACGTGTGCGCGACAACGCGCCGCTCTACCGCCGCATTGGTGTGATGTCCGAGCACGAAACCGTGTACGGATTCATGAAGGGACGCGATTTCGTACGCGCGATGGCCAGCATGCGTGGCGTGCCTGACATCGAGCGGGCCGTCGACCGTGCAGTCGAGATGGTGGATCTGGCGGATGCCCAGCACCGGCCGATGGACACGTACTCGCGCGGCATGCGTCAGCGTATGCGCCTCGCAGGAATGCTTGTGCATGAGCCGGAGCTGTTGATTCTCGACGAACCGCTCAACGGTGCTGATCCACGGCAGCGTGTACAGTTCAAGGCGTTACTCAAACGCCTTGCGGCAGATGGCAAGACCATCGTGTTGTCGTCGCACATTCTCGAAGAAGTCGAAGAGCTTGCTGACACGGTTCTGCTGATTGTGAACGGCAAGCTTGCGGCGGCCGGCGGTTTCCGCGCGATTCGCGCCGCACTGAACCAGCGTCCGTATCACGTGCGCGTGTTGTGTGATGCGCCGCGGAAGCTCGCGGCGGAAGTGTGTTCACTGCCGTCCGTGGATGCAGTGAAGTTCGATCCTGATGGCGCGCTCATTCTGCTCAGTCGCAACGTCACCGATTTGCAGATCGAGCTGCCCAAGCTCGCGCAGACCGCGAAGATCCGCATGCATCGTGTGGAACCGCTCGACGACTCGCTCGAGAGCGTGTTCGGCTATCTGGTGGAGGGCTGAGCATGCTTGCCGTCTATCAGATCACGCTGCGCCAGCTCACAGGCAAATGGCGTTTGCTGATTATGGCTGCGCTCGCCGGGATGCCTGTCGCCATTACCACGATGATGTTGTCGTCGAGCCGTTCGCCGCGGGTGGAAGAGTTCGAGATGGTGGTGCTGAACACGATGTTGTCGGGTTCGATCATCCCACTCGTCGTGCTCGCGATCGGTGGCGCTGCGTTTGCGAATGAAACCGAGGACCGCACGCTCGCGAACCTCACGCTCACGCCGCTGCCGCGCTGGAAGATCGTGTGGGCCAAGTTGCTTGGCGTAATCAGCGTCGCGGGTCCGTTCATTGGACTGAGCGCGTTTTTCACCGGCTACATCGCGTTCCTCGGCGATCCGACGGCGACAATCGCAATTACCGCATCGGCGGTTGCGGGGCTCGTGCTGTACGGTGCGTTCTTTACGTGGCTTGGTTTGAAGACGACGTACGCGATTGGCGCGGGCCTGATGTACATCATGTTGTGGGAAGGGTTCATCACGGGATTCGTGTCGGGCGCGCGCGTGCTGAGCATTCGCCATTACGCGGTGTCGTGGATGCACGTGCTCGACCCGCGCCGGTTTCCGAACGTGGAGCATCCCGCCGTGGCGTCGGTGGTCGCGATCAGCGCGATCGCGTTTGCGGGGTTCGTGTGGTTGTCGGTGCGCCGTCTGCGGAAGATGGATATTCCGTAGTTATTTCGTGTGCGGTGACGCGGCGCGCGCGTCAACTAACTCCGAGAGTGTAACGACGTGCAAGCCGCGACGCCGGAGTTGCGGAAGAACGCGTTCGAGCGTCGCGCGAGTGCGTTCACCCCGCTTCCCTCCATCGTGGAGCACGATGATCGCACCTGGGCGAACGTGCGCGAGTATGAACGACGCGCTGAACGTCGACGACGCGAACTGCGCGTCATAGGGATAGATGGAGCCCAGCGCACACTCGTAGCCCTGCTTGTGCATCGTTGCAATCATCGTACGGTTGTGACGTCCTCCACCGGGTCGCGCCCATCGAACCGGTCCGAAGGCCGATAACCGGCGGCCTGCGGTTGCGAGCGCGGAATCGAACGCGACCGATGACAGTTTGATACTGGATTCGTCGCGCGTCATGTGATTGCCAATCTCATGACCACCCGCGACGAGCGCCCTGACGAGCGAATCACTGGTGACGTGCTCCGAAATCAAAAAGAACGTCGCGCGCGCCTGGTGCGCGCGGAGTGTTTCCAGCAGTGCAGTGGTCGTTGTTGTATCGGGTCCATCATCGATTGTGAGCGCGACATACGGCTTATTCGTCGTCACGGAATACACGCAGCCGGAGTTTCTCTTAGCGAGCAGCGGCACAACAGTACGCGGCGCCGTCCAAAGCACCGCTCCGACTGCGACGACGAGCACGACCACAAAATGCACCACTCATCCATACATCAGTCGCGGCTGCACACAAGGGCGGAGGTGAATTACTCCTCTTTCATCGCCCCCACCGCGTCGATGGCAAGCGCGCGCCGCGCAGGGAGATAGCTCGCGAGCAGCGAACTGACGCCGAGCAGCGCCGCAATCATCACATATGTCGGCGCGTCGGTCGGCTGAATCTCGAACAACAGACGAGTGAGCAATCCGCTTAATGAATACGCAGCGACCAGTCCAACCGCGATGCCGATACCGGTCAGCGCGGCCGCGCGGCCGAGCACGAGCTTCATCACGTCTACCGCGTTGGCGCCAAGCGCGCACCGAATTCCGATCTCGCGCGTGCGCTGTGCCACTGCGTGCGAGAGCACACCGTAGATGCCGACCAGCGACAGCGCGAGTGCGAGCACCGCAAACGATGCCAGCGCGAGCGCATTAAATCGCGGCCGCCCGACGGAATTGCTTACCACCCGCCGCATCGTGGTTGCTTCGCTCACTGGCAGGGTCTTGTCGAAGCCCCGAATCTCCGCGCGCACCGCGCGATCGATCGCCACCGGATCGCCCGCAGTGCGAATTACGAACGTCATTGCCGCCGCGGGCTCCTGCGACGCGGACAAATAGTACTCGGGAGAGATCTCACCGCCGAGACCGCGATCGCGCACGTCGCCGACGACGCCGATCACAGTGATCCACGGGCTCTCGATTGCTTTGAATCGGCGACCCAATGCGTTGCCATCGGGCCAGTAGCGCCGCGCCATCGCTTCGTTGATCACCGCGACGGGCGCCGCCTGTGGCTCGTTGTAAAACGCGGGATACGGCTGTTGCGGATACCAGCGCATTAGCGGCAGCGCTTTGCGTGCGTCGGACGCGTCGAAGAGCCGGCCTTGCGTGAGTGGTACACCCATCGCCGCGAAGTAATCGCCGCCAACAGTGCGCGTGAGTGCGCTGCGATCTTCGCCCGGTTGCGGCTCCGGCATTCCTTCCATCGTGACATACATCCCGTTGCAACACATCGCGATTGGTACAGCAGTCGTTGTGCCGACCGCTGCAACGCCGTCGAGCGCGCCGATGCGTCGTGCGATCGCGTCGAATGCGTCGCGCTGCGATGCCGGCGTCGAATAACTCGACGCCGGAACGGATGTCGATACAACCAGCACGTTGTCGGCGTTGAAACCTGGGCGGACACTCGTGAGTCGCGTGAAACTGCGCACCATTAATCCCGCGCCGACCAGCAACGCGAATGCGAGTGCGATCTCGGAAACCACGAGTCCGTCGGCGATGCGGCGGCCACCACGATCCGAGGAGCGCGCGCCCGCGCTCAGCCATTCAGTGAGTGAGACGTTCGACGCGCGAAACGCGGGCACGATTCCGCTCAGCAAGCCAGTCAACAGCGACAAACCAAGCGTGACCGCAACAACCGTCGTGTCGATACGCGCTTCGGCGATGCGCGGGATCTGAATCGCAGGAATCGATGGCAGTAATCCCACGATCCACACCGCGACGAGAATGCCGAGCCCACCGCCGAGCACCGCAAGGAGCACGCTTTCGCTGAGCAGTTGCGCAATGATCCGTCCGCGCGACGCGCCAACCGCCGCGCAAATCGCGACCTCGCGGCGACGTCCTGCAGCGCGCGTCAGCAGCAAGTGCGCAACGTTCGCACACGCAATGAGCAATACGAATCCGACCGCCCCGAACACAACGAGCACCGCACGCTTCGAATTGCCGACGACGGAATCGTAGACCGGCGTGAGCAGCGCGCCATGCTTTGCGTTCGCCTGCGGCAACTCGCGTTCGAGACGCGCGCTGACCGCGCTGACTTCTCGCTGCGCTTGCTCGAGCGTGACGGTCGGCTTGAGGCGCGCGATCACAGCTGTGGCGTGACGACCGACAGTTTGTGCTTCCGCCCGCAGGTTGAACGGCACCCACATCTCCGGATCGAACTCGCCGCCCGGCGCCATCACGCCCAGTACACGGTACGCCGTGTTGTCGAGCGCAATGTCAGTGCCAACCACGCCAGAGTCAGCGCCGAAGCGCGACATCCAGTACTTGTGACTCAACACCGCGACGCGGTTTGCGCCCGCAACATCTTCGCCATCTGCGAAGCCGCGACCGAGTATCGCGTGCGTGCCGAGGACGTCGAAAAAGTTCGCGGTGACGAGGAGCGCATTCGTTGTCGTCGCGTCACCGCGTCCTGTCAGAGTGAAACTGGTATTGCGATACATCAGCGCGCCCGACAACACACTGGTCGCTTCGCGCCACGCCATGTACTCGTGCGCCGAAATGCCGTAGTCGCCAGCGCCGTTGCGCTGTTCGGTGATCTCGACGAGCTCGTGCTGTTTGTCGAACGGCAGCGCGCGAAGGAGCACCGCGTCGACAACGCTGAAGATCGCGCTGTTGACGCCAATCCCGAGCGCGAGCGTAACGAGCGCCGTGATTGTGAATGCGCGATGTCGCGCGAGACGCCGCGCGGCGATCCGGAAGTCCTGCCCGAAGGCGTCGATCATGGTCGTCAGGGTGAGCCGATGCCCCTCTTCAGGCAACAATCATTCCCGACGGACCAATTGCCGAAGCTATGACGCAGCTTGAGCTTGCGCGCGAGCGCCGCTCCGAACGTCTCGGCTGACACGTTCGGAAATGGGACAGGGTGTGTCGCGTGCGAACGGTCTATTGCAGGGTGTAGCGCTGCAAATACTGCAGATCGTCCGCGTCCTTTCGCACCAGATACACCGTGCTCTTAGCGCCGAACCCAACGAGCCGTGTATTCGGCGGGAGTTGAATGCGCGCTGCGAGCGCGCCCGCCGCGTTGAACACATCATAAATGGACGGCGCTGCTGCGCGATGCGATCGCAGCACCCAGATGTCACCGTTCGGCCGCGCGAACGATTGCCAGTATTCAAACGGCGGCAAGACCGCGGGCCACGTCGGATCCTGAATCGTTTGCGGAATGGTCCCATCGGTGCGCGACACCGCACGCGCACGACGATCTTCGCGCCACGCATTCTTCTCGGCCTCAGTCACCGCGAGCGGCGCAATGCGGAGTGGAGGGCCCGATACGCGTCCACCGTTCGGACCATACCGATCAATGTGATAGTCGCTCGCGCGAATCACCGCGACGCCACCATCCGGAAGCACGACCCAATCGTCGCGCGACGGCCACGCAAGAGCGCCAACGCGAATCGACAATCCGCGTTCCGGTCCTGGTTGGATCACCACGTTTCCTTTGTCCAGGTTCACCCATGCGACCGTATCGAGCTTCGACGAACGACGGTCGTAACGCATGATCGGAGTGCTGTCGTAGGGCGTCGGAATGCCCGTGCCTCCGCGCATCACCGTATACGGCGATCCCTCGAAAAACAGCGATCCGCGACTGTCCGACGCGCGCGGCACGGTGCCGCGCGAACCAAGCTTCATCCACACAGAATCATCGAGCCGGAACGTCGGACCGAGTTTGCCGTCGGGGTAAATGATCAGGTACCGGACGTTGCGCGGATCGTGCAACGCAGATGTATCACCGGGCAGCGCGACGAGCCGTCCACTCAGCGCGTATTCGCCCGGGCCGTTGCCGGTGCGGCCGAGCTGTGTCGCGGTGCCGGCCGTGAAATCCACGATCATCAGTTTCGATTCGCGCTCGTCGACAGCGAGCACGCGCCCGTCGCGCATTTCGCGAATTGTCGAGATGTGCGTGAACGGGTCTTTCAGCTCCGCGTTCGGCGCGCCGAGTGAGCGCGGGGTTTGCGCAAACGAACCGAGCGGGAAGAGCGCTGCGACGAGCGCAAGTGAGCGACGAACGCGGTGCATTGTATCTCCTAGTCTTATAGGAGATACGCCGCGGCATGCGCGCTGTCAATATGGGCAGCGATCGCGCGGACTCGCCCCAGTGGGGGCCCACACGTATCTTCGTGCTCGACGATGGCGTCCCTCGAGCAAGTCCGGCAGGCCTTTGCCAAGTCCTACGCGGTCGAACGCGAAGTGGGCCAGGGCGGCATGGCCACCGTGTATCTCGCGCAGGATCTCAAGCACCATCGTCAGGTCGCGCTGAAGGTTCTGCGCACCGACCTCAGCTCCACCATCGGCGGCGACCGGTTCACGCGCGAAATCCAGATCATCGCGCAACTCGCGCATCCGCACATTCTCCCGCTGCACGATTCGGGTGAGATGGACGGGTTTCTGTTCTATGTCATGCCGTTCGTCGAAGGCGAATCGTTGCGGCAACGGCTCGCGCGCGAAGGACGCCTTCCACTCAGCGACGCGGTGCGCATTCTGCGCGAAGTCACCGATGCACTCGCGTATGCGCACGAACGCGGCATCATTCACCGCGACATCAAGCCTGACAACGTGATGCTCTCAGGCCGGCACGCGGTCGTCACGGACTTCGGCGTTGCCAAAGCGGTCAGCGCCGCGAGCGTCGACAAGCTGACCACGGTCGGCATTGCGCTCGGTACACCCGCCTACATGTCGCCCGAACAAGCGATGGGCGAAACGGATCTCGACCAACGCTCCGACATCTACGCACTCGGCGCGATGGCATTCGAGATGTTGAGCGGCGAACCTCCGTTCAATCGCCCAACTGCGCAGGCGGTTCTTTCCGCGCACGTGCTCGACGCACCACCGGACATCGCAACGAAACGCAACGACGTTCCCGCAGCGCTCGGCGAAGTGTTGCTGCGTTGCCTCGCGAAAGAAAAGACGTCGCGTTGGCAAACGGCGGATGAATTGCTGCCCGCACTCGAAGCCGCGCTGACGCCAAGCGGCGGAATGACTCCGACCACGACGCGTCCGTTGCGCGCTGCGCAGATCGGAAAACACAAACGCAGTAAATCGTTGTTCGTCGTGATCGCTGTTTCTGTGGTTATCGCTGTTGGCAGTCTCGCCGTCTGGCAGTTCGTCGGAGGCTCGAACGACCCCGGGCCTAATCGCATGGCGATCCTCCCCATCGTCGATGCATCGGGTGCGGACGCGCAACTCGTCACCGTGATGCACAACCAGTTGCAGGTGTCGCTCGGGCAGATCCCCGGTGTGACCGTCGCGCCAAACTCCGTGATGGAGCTGTACAAATCGTCGCCGAAGCCCGTTGCAGAAATGGCGCGCGAACTTCGCGTCGGCGCGATTCTCGAAGGCAACGTGTTTCGCGCGGGACAACGGTTGCGCGTGACGCTGCAGCTCACCAATCCGCGCACGATCGAGCAGGTGTGGAGCGGTAGCTATGACATCGACCTGAGTCAAAATCTTCTCGACGCGATCGACAAAGTGATTCCGCAGATTCGTGACGGCATTCGCGAGCGTGTGCTCGCGTCACAGTGATCTCCATGAACCTTGCAATGAACACGAAACTCGCACTCGCAGCACTCGCGCTCACGGTGATCGCATGCAAGGAAGACACGTCCAATGCGCCGCCTTCAACACTGATCGTCGACGATAGCACGGGCCGCATTGTCGGGAGCGCGGTCCCCGCACCGGATGGGACGCGGCTCGCATTCACCAAAGTGATCGACGGACGCAGCAGCGTGTATACGAGCGACCTCGATGGAAAGAACGCGGTTCGCATTTCGCACGGCGTGTGGGACACGGGTCCGGTGTGGTCGCCCGATGGGAAGTGGATTGCGTACTCGGGCGAGGATCCCGACTTCGACGTGTACGTCGTTTCGTCTGATGGCTCCGCACAGGCCCGACAGATCACGTCGGGATCTGCGAACGACGGAGCGGTTGGCTGGACGAACGATGGCGTCAGTGTCCTGATCAATCGCGCGTTCGCCGGCGATGATCACCCTGTCCTTGTGTCGCGCGATGGCGGCCCCGCGAAGCGTACCGGTCCCGTTGTGGAGGGCAACTTGCACGCCGCGCTGTCGCCCGATGGCGCAATGCTTGGCTTCGACGTGCATCGCGGCGAGGCGTCGACCATGTGGGTGCAGGACACGGCGCAAGGCGCGGCGCCGCGGCAGCTGACCACAGAGGGACTCGAGAATGGCGCGGCGCAAACCATGTGGTCACCCGACAGCAAGCAAATCGCCTACATGTCGCGACGCACCGGCACGGAAGACATTTGGATTCTGGATGTCGCGACAGGTCAAAAGCGCCAACTGACGAACGACGTGCGCAACGACGATGCGCCGCGCTGGTCGCCAGACGGCAAATGGATTGCGTTTCTGTCGGAGCGTGGCGGACAGACGGACCTGTGGATGGTTCCATCGGCTGGAGGAAGTGCGACACGACTGACGAACGACGCAGCGCGCGAGAACGCACCGCGCTGGGCACGCGACGGCAAGTCTGTGTATTACTCGCGAACGACGAACGCCATCGATTTGCAATTCGTGCCGCTCGCCGGTGGAGCGCCGCGAACGATTCGTTCGTGGGCCGAGTTCGACATGGCAACGCCGCGGCTGTCGCCGGACGGGAAGACACTGTTGTACGCGAGTAATTGGAGCGGCAACAACGACATGTTCATGTTGTCCGCTGCCGGCGGTGAGCCTGTTGTGTTTGCTTCGAGCCCGCGCAACGACGGAGCGCCAAAGTATTCGCCGGACGGAACACAGATCGCGTTTTCGTCAGACCGCGGCGGGACGTTCGACATCTGGATTGTTCCGGCGGCTGGCGGTGAACCGCGCAACCTGACCGCGGCTCCGGGCAACGAAAGCGATTTCGAGTGGTCGCCCGACGGAACGCGTATGGTGTTTGCATCGAATCGCGACGTTGGTGGTGCGGACCTCTGGGTAATCCCCGTTGCGGGCGGCCAGGCGACGCGACTCACGCGCGACAATCTGCGGCCGGGCAGAATGGAGTGGAGCCCCGACGGGCGCTTCGTGTACTTCGTCGGTTTCAAACCAGGTGCGCGGGGCATTCGCGATTACTTCCGCGTTGCCGCAACCGGCGGCCCTCTCGAAGCACTCGGCGCAACACCGTTCGTTGGTGACGCCGCGCGGTCGAAAGACGGCTCGCGGGTGGCCTACACGAGTTTCGAACGCGGCTGGTCCATCATCACTCTGATGTCGCCACGCGGAGGTCCGTCGCGTCGTATTTCGCCGGATACTGCGAACGTCTACGAGCTTGCGTGGCGGTGGACGCCGAGCGACAGCGTGCTGATTCTGGCCGCGCTCGATCTCACGGCGAATCGCGACGCTGCCGATTTGTTTGCATATCGCGCATCCGACGGGAGCCGGACGCAACTCACGAACACGCCGTGGGGATTCGAGGAACCGATTGGCTTTACGCCGGATGGAAAAGAAATCGCAGTCATCGTGCGGACTGACCGCGCGCAGATCAGGCGAGTGTCGGTCGCCGGGATAGTCGCCACGAAATGAAACTGCGGCGGACCGTGATCCGATCCGCCGCAGGGTTTGACGTCGCTCAAGCTGGCCTACTTCCTCGTTGGTGGTGGCGCGGGCGCGGGGAGCGGTGTCGTCGAGTGGTAGATGAGTCGAGTGTACGGCCATGATCCATCCGCTTGCTTGCGATGCACTTCGAGGAACGTGCCGTCTTCGTGAACGGCAGTGTTGTCTGGCAGCTTGACATCGATCGCATACGTACCGCGCACGTACGCGAGATCTCCGTTGCCTGTCACCTCTTGTTTGTTCGCCGTGAATTTGGTGACCGTCGGGTACGCTTTGAGGTACGCCATCACGGCTTCGTGGCCGACAATTGGTGCCTGGTTGGGCGGCATCATGATTACGTCGGACGCGATGATGTTCGCGAGACTGTCGCGGTTGTTGATGACGCCATCGATCCAGCGATCGATCACGGCGCCGAGATCGGCGACGTCCTTCTCCGATATCGCTTGCGGCGCGGGCTGACAGGCGGTGAGCGCTGCAAGCAATACAAGGGCGGGCACTGCGCTGCGTCGCGTGTGCATCTCTGCCTCTGCGGTTGAGTGTGCCCGAAAATGCAGATGACCTGTTTGGTCCGCAATGAGGCCGCGTTGCGCTACCGGCCCACGCGTCCGTCGTCGTTCAGGTCGGCACCCACGTGCTTCTCGAGCCTCTCGAGCGCCGTCTGCAACAGCTTTCGCGTCTGCGTCAGCTCGCTCTCGAGCACAGTAACGCGCTGCTCCAGCGTCGACGATCGGCTTGCCTGCGCTTGAATCTGATTGTGCTGAATGAGATCCCAGAATAGGCCCATCGCTGCTCCTTGCGTTGATCAGCCGGCCATTGGCGTGCAGAGTTCGATCAAGCAGCCATCCGGCGCACGAACATACGAGACCGTTTGCCCCCACGGTTTCACAGCGGGCGCCGACAATTCACGCGCGCCCGCGGCAACCGCTTTGTTATGCGCACCCGCGACGTCCGATGTGACGAGTGCGATCTCCATGCCGAGCGGTTTCTTCGACGAGTGCGCGTGCACGTGGCCGCCGGGAAAGTTGGAATCGCCGAGCGCGTGTGCCGCGAACGAGAGCGTCGTGTCGCCGGTTTCGAGTTCACCGTACATGCCGGACTCGTGCAGGAATCTTCGCTTCAAGCCGAACGCGCGTTCGAAGAACTCCAGCGACGCGGCGACGTCGGGCACGTAAACGATTGTGTATCCGAGTTTCATAGCGCGGAATGTACGACGGGGAGGGCAGGGTGGCGCTCACGAATCACGAGTCACTCGTTCATGCGTCAAGCACCGTTCATGATTTGCACCCCCCAAGGATTGTCGACCGCGACCAGCCAACGTCCCTTCGCGTGCCGTCGCAGCACGTCGCTCGAGACACCGCTCATGTGGACGGGTTTGCCGCTCGGATCGACGCCGCGGAGCTGCCATCGTCCGAGGTAAAGCGCAACGTCGCCAGCCTCCATGACCCATTGCGCTTCGGATTGGAGGTTCGCTTTGAGCGCAACGAAACCGCCGAGCGCGGTGCGGAGCTGCTCGGTTCCGCGCGCGATCTGTCCAGGTTGCGCGATGAGGACGGCGTTCGGTTCGTAGAGCGCGAGAGCGGCGTCAATGTCGCCGTGATTGATCGCATGCACGAGGTCGTTCACGACCTCAGTCGGAGTTTTGGACGGCATGGGAAAGTCCCTCTTTAAATAGATGTGCGATGGGCGCCGGCTCGTCGCGCCCTGTCACGGCTACTACACGGCGGATCGTCCCCGGTGACGGGGAACACTTGCGCGCGTCTACTTTATAACGTAAAGTACTTCGCATCTTCACCGCGAGCACCATGACCTGGCCCCTCACGACCGAAATCGGAGCCGCACCCACGACGAGCCTGACCAGCGAACGCGCGCGCGCCGCCCGTGGCGTGCTCGCCACGTCGGCACTTCTTGGCGTCGGCGCTGACGTCGCGCTCCGCAACCTGCAGGGCGGGCTCGGTTGGACGCTCTGGGTTTTCGCGCTGTCGGCCGCCGCGGTGAACGTCGCACGGAGACGCTCCATTCTCACCTCCGAGCAGATTCTGTGGCTTGGTACCGCGATCGCCTGTGCGACGGCGTTCGCGTGGCGCGACTCCGAAAACCTGCGCGTCGCCAACGTGCTTGGCACACTCGTCGCGATCGCAATGTTCGCGATGTCGGCGGCGCGACTGCCTGCTGCGTCGATCATGACTGCACGCATTCGCGACGTGATTGCCGCGGGACTGTACACAATGCGCGACATGCTTGGTGGCGCGCCCGTCATGGCGCTGACGGAAATCGAGCCGCATACGTTCGCACCGGTGCGCGGCGCCACATCGTGGACGGCAATGCGTGCGCTGTTGATCACCGCGCCGCTCGTGCTCGTATTCACGGTACTGCTCTCACGCGCGGACCCGGTTTTCGCGTCCGCGTTCGATGCGTTTCAGTTCGACTTCACCACATTCGTTCCGCATGTCGTCCTTGCGGGCGTGTTCGCGTGGCTCACGGCAGGCTGGATTCGCGGCTCGTTGCTCGGCGTCGCGCGACGCGCAGCAATTCCCGAACGCATACCGTTGCGACTCGGACACGCAGAAATCGCGACGTCGCTCGGCGCGGTGATCGCGCTGTTCACGGTGTTCGTGTCACTGCAGGTGCGCTGGTTGTTTGGTGGTGCCGACGTCGTGCTCGCCACCACCGGACTCACCGTCGCCGAGTATGCGCGTCGTGGGTTCTTCGAACTGGTCACCGTCGCAACCCTGGTGTGTCCGTTGATTCTCGTAACGCGCGCCGCGATCGAAGACCGAGACGTGATTGCGCGCCATCGACAACTCTCGTTCGTACTCATCGTGTTACTCGCGGCCATCGTTGCGTCCGCGTTGTTGCGCATGCAGCTGTACGTCACGCACTTTGGACTCACGACTGATCGTCTGTACGCGACGGCACTGATGGTGTGGCTCGGCGTCGTCTTCGGGGCGATGGCGCTCACCGTGCTGCGCGGTCGCGGGCGCGCGTTTGCCGCCGTGAGTATGCTGACCGGATTCGCGACGTTGTTTGCACTGAACGCTGTGAATCCGGAAGGACTCGTTGCGCGCGTGAATCTTGGCCGATCGGAAAATGGTGCTCGCGTCGTCGACTATGAGTATCTCGCGCGGCTGAGTGGCGACGCGGCTCCGTTGGTCGCGAACGCACTGCGTGCCGCGCAACCGACCACGGAATCGTGCAGGGCAGCGAAATCACTCCGATGGCGCTGGGTGCGCGCTGATGGCGTGTCGTGGAATCTGGGGGCGTGGAAGGGCAGGGAGTTTGTCAGCGCGCGGCTGTCTCCACTCGACGTCCGGCGCCTTTGTGGCGATGTGAGCGCTTCGGACTGAGGGCTGGG
>DATELA010000090.1:0-3229 GCA_035277145.1 Gemmatimonadaceae bacterium
CGGCACTCTGATCTTGGGTCACCTTGATCTAGCAACGAAGACTTTCAAACCGCACGTTTACTGGAGCGCCTCACCCATCAACCCAATCTGAGCCTCACCAATCAGCCCGGTCTTTTCATTACCGATCCTCCCGACCGTACACTATCGTTGTTAGTCCCTATCGTTGTTGGTCCCTATCGTAGTTAGTCCCTATCGTTGTTAGTCCCCATCGTTGTCAGTCCCTATCGTTGTCAGTCCCAATCGACGTCAGTCGTTCGGTCTCTACTTGGTCTTTTTGCCGGTCAGGCCGCTTCCATCTCCGTTGCCCGACCACGTGCCTTTGACCGTGTTGTCCATATTCACTTCCACTTCGAACGCGAACGTCGGTCCACCGCTCACCACGAACGTGCCTTTGAACCAACGGCCTTCGGTGGCGAACGTCGACAGATCGGCGGAGCCGAGGTTCGGGTTGCCGACGGTCCCGCGCCACTGACCGTTCTCCTTCCACAATTCCATCGTGACCGGCAGCGGACTGCCGCCGAAGGTCAGCTGCATTTCGTACACACCGCTCGGCTCCCACGGAGTGGCCGGCGAGGTCGGCGGTGGCGGAGTTACCGGTGGCGTTGCGACAGGAGGTGCAGCAGGCGGTGCGACCGCGGCTTGGGGCGCCGGCGTAGCGGCCGGCGGCGTGCGTGACGACGAACCTGCGCACGCTGCGACAGCGAGCGCGGCAACCGGGACGAGTAAGCGGGTCATGGTCTGCTCCGAGAACAGCGTGATACCTGGCGGCCATCCGTTAAGAGCCAATAGTATCATCGGTCCCTTCGCGTTCACCAGCCAGTGACCCAGGTCGAGCTTCCGCCGCGTGTCCCGTCGTCGGGATCCGGGATGAGCCGCATGATCGGCCGTCTCCTGATGCGCGCGACCGGGTGGAAGTTCGACGGTGCGTTCCCCGATCTCGAACGCTTTGTCGCGATTCTAGCGCCGCACACATCGAACTGGGATTTTTTCATCGCGTTCTTTGCCAAACTCGCGCTCGGCATTGAAGCGCGCTGGATTGGCAAACACACGATCTTTCGCTGGCCAGTCTCGGGGTGGCTCAAGAGCATCGGCGGAATTCCTGTGGACCGGCGGACGCCACACGGTGTCGTTGACGCTGTCGTGAGCGAATTCGCAGCGCGGCCAGCCATGGTGTTCGTGCTCGCGCCTGAAGGAACGCGAAAACGCGTCGCGCATTGGCGCTCGGGTTACTGGCACGTCGCGCACACGGCGGGCGTGCCGATCGTGACCGTGGGACTCGACTATGCGAAAAAGCGTGTCGTCATCGGATCGCCGGTCATGACGTCGCAGTCGCTCGAGGCCGACGAGCGACGGTTGCACGACCAGCTCCGCGATGTTCGCGGCAAGCGACCCGAAAACGAAATGCGGCGCGAGGGATAGCGCCTCGCGCCGCAACGTTCACGCCTGCTGAATTCAGCGCGCGAACGATCGCGTACCCTGATTGCAGGTGCTTGCCCAGCCGAGCGAATCGGGCGGCGGACCACCACGGCCACCGCCGCCACCACCGCCTGCTCCACCGCCGCGACCACCACGACCAGCCGGTGCAGTCGGATCGGGTTCATTCAGATTTCGACGCTCACGCGAAATGAACGTCGGATCTTCTGACGCGAGATACACGAGCATCGCGGTGATCGTCGCGTTTCCCTTCACTTCATCGAACACGATCTTGTCGAACGTGTCGCGATTGGTGTGATGCGTGTACGCGTTGTAATCCCAGCTCAGCGAACTCAAACCAAATCCCGGCGTACCGTAGCAGTTGAACGAGGCATGATCGGTGCCGCCCGTCGCTGGTCCGCCGACTCCGCCGTATGAAATCTGGTCCTGGAAATCTTTCGGCAGTTTCGACAACCACTGCTGCAGATGCCTTCCGCCGTCGGGGAGTCCAGCGCCACCGGTGCGCTGAATGCGGCCGGTCCCGTTGTCCTGATTGAACAGTGCCGCGAGCCCTTTCAGAATCTCGGGATGGTCCGCCGCAAACGCGCGCGAACCGTTGAGTCCCTGTTCTTCACCGTTCCAGTGTCCCGCAATGATTGTGCGCTTCGGATTCGGATACGCCTGACGCAGAATGCGCATCGCTTCGAGCATCACAACGGTTCCCGTTCCGTTGTCCGTCGCGCCCGACGCACCATCCCACGTGTCGAAGTGCGCGGACAACATCACGTATTCGTTCGGTTTCTCTGAACCTTTGACCGTTGCGATCGTGTTGAATGCGGGAACATCACCGAGTGCTTTCGCGTCGCTGTTCACGCGCAACACTGGCCCCTGGTTCTTTTCCGCGAGGCGATACAACAGGCCGTAGTCTTCGCAGCCCATCGACAGCGCCACGGCGTTCTTGTTTCGCGTATCGAATACGGTATATGTGCCCCAGCCAACGGTCGGCGCGGAACTGATCGTGCCCGCAGCGCCGGCTGCGTCGAGACGCTCGAGCATCGTCGGTGGCTGCGGTCCGCCGCCCCCACCACCGCCGCGACCGCCGCGTCCGTTGAGTTGCGTCGAATTCAGCCGCGCACTGAATGACGCAGCAGCCGCATCCTGAGCGCTGTCCTTGCGAGCGACCGTTTGCGGCAATGCGTTGGTCGTCCAGTTCTCCGCAGTACGACACGTGACGCGCGGTGCCGACATTAACACGAACTTGCCCTTGACCGACGGCAACCACCGCAGGAATTCCAAACTGTCTTTCACGTTCGGAATGATCACAACGGCGCCCGTGACGTCTTTACCCGCCGTGCTCGGACTGAAGCCGACCATCATTGCGTCGAGCGTGCGAATGCGCGGCTTCACAAGATCGACATGCGAATGCCCGCGCTCCCAGCCGCGCCACGTTCCGTATTGCTCCGCCTTCGCGTCGGTGATGCCCCACGATTTGTACATCTTGATGAGCCAATCGCTCGCAGATTTCATCGCGGGAGTGCCGGTCATGCGAGGACCGAGCGAATCCGCGAGCACCTGCGACAAATCCCACACCTGCGACTGATTCATTCCGATCTGATAAATGCGCGCGAGCACGGGATCGGAGATTGTCGATCCTTGCGCACCGGCAACGCCGGTGGTCACGGCAAGCAGCGATGCGGCGTTGCGAACACTTCGAAGTGTGAACATGCGATTGACCTTTGTGTGATCGTTCGATGATTCCGGTTTAACGGAAGCGCGTGGTGCGCGCTGCCTTCGGGCAATCGGCTTCCGTGAGCAC
>DATELA010000091.1:0-22438 GCA_035277145.1 Gemmatimonadaceae bacterium
GGAGTTGGTCAGATCGCATGGATCAGCACGGCGGCGATTGGATTCGTGGTGCTCGCGCTCGTGTTCGGCGCGCGCATTGTGCGACCGGTGTTTCGCGCGGCAAGTCGCCTTCCCATTGAAGGCGTGGTCGGCGTGCTGGGAATTGTTTTTGCATTCGCACTCGCATGGCTTGCGGATCGCGCTGGTTCCGCGATGATCGTCGGCGCATTTGCCGCCGGCTTGATGTTGCATCCGCTCGCGCACCGCACCGAGATCGAACGCAACGTGACAACGCTAGGCTATTTCTTTGTGCCGATCTTTTTCGCCAGCGTTGGCGCCGCGGTGGACCTCAATGCGATGGCGTCGCGATCACTCCTCGCGTTCGGTGGCGCGCTCATCGTCGTCGCGGTGCTCGGCAAAGTCGTCGCCGGCTACGCGCCGTGGTGGTTCCGCGGAAACAAACTCCTTGTTGGCGTTGCGATGGTTCCGCGCGGTGAAGTCGGACTCATCTTTGCGCAAATGGGACTCGCGAGCGGTGCACTCACGCCTGCGCTTTATGGAGCCGTGATGATGATGGTGCTTGCTACGACCCTTTTCACGCCACCCGTTCTCGCCGCGGTGGCACGGCGGCGTGAAAAAAGCCGCTGAGTGAGGGGCAAAGGGAAAGGGGAAGTCAGAATCACAAGGACAGCGTGTCTCTCCTTGGGTTTCTGACTTCCCCTTCTCCTTCCCCTTCGATCGGTGGCCGTTATCTGAGTCGCGCGCCGACCGCTGCCCAATTGACCACACTCCAGAATGCGGAGACGTAATCCGCACGCCTGTTCTGGTACTTGAGGTAGTACGCGTGCTCCCACACGTCGAGACCAAGCAGCACGTCGCCAGGTGCGACGCCGTCCATCAGCGGATTGTCCTGATTGGGCGAACTGGTGATCGCGAGCTTGCCGTCCTTCTTGATGAGCCACGCCCAACCGGAACCAAAGCGTCCCATCGCTGCCGCGGCGAATTGTTCTTTGAACTTCGCGAAGTCGCCGAATGCGCTGTTGATCGCATTGCCGAGTGCGCCTGATGGCGCGCCGCCCGCGTTCGGACCCATCAGCGTCCAGAACAACGAATGATTCCAGTGACCGCCGGCGTTGTTGCGCACGGCGGTGCGAACGGATTCGGGGACTTTCGCAATCTTCGCGTTGAGATCTTCGAGCGACCACGACGCGAGTTCGGGCGTCTTGTCGACCGCGCCGTTCAGGTTGGTCACGTACGCGTTGTGATGCTTCTCGCGATGGATCTGCATCGTCTGCGCGTCGATGTGCGGCTCGAGCGCGTCAGCGGCGTAGGGAAGTGCGGGGAGAGAAAATGGCATGACAGTGAATCCTCTATTTCAGGTTTCCGGTTCCACTCCGGCCGTCGGCTGCGAGCGCTTCTCTTTCCACCACGCGAAAATCGCGGGGAGAATCGAGAGGAAGACGACGAACAGAATTACGTATTCGAGATTGTGTTCGATGCCGGGGAAAACGCGGCCGAGGTAATACCCCGCAAGCAAAGTCGACCACACCCAGCCGATGCCACCGACGATGTCGTAGAGCACGAACGTGCGGTAGTTCATCTGCCCCACGCCGGCGACGACCGGTGCGAGTGTACGAACGATTGGCACGAAACGCGCGATGATGATCGTCTTGCCGCCGTGCTTCGCGTAGAACTTGTGAGCGCGCTCGACATACTTCTTTTTGAAAAACATCGAATCGTCGCGCACGAAGATGCGTGGCCCGACTTTGCGGCCAATCCAATACCCGGTCTGATTGCCCGCCGTCGCCGCGCAATTGAGGATCAAGCCCAGCAGCCAAACGTTGAGGTCGCCGTAGCCCTGCGATGCCAACAGGCCTGCGGTCACGAGCAGCGAATCGCCGGGCAGGAAGATCCCGATCAGGAGACCGGTTTCGGCGAAGATGATGATCGCCATACCCACATAACCAGCCCACTGAACCAGCGCGTTCAGGTCGCCAAACTTCTGTAGCAGATCATTGAGCATCGTGAGCACCAAACTTAACGTGGGGCATGGGATCCATCCTCGATCGCGTCATCGTCGTACTCCACGAGCCCCAAAACCCCATCAACATCGGTGCGACCGTCCGCGCCATGAAGAACATGGGTTTATCGGCGTTGCGCCTCGTGAATCCAAGGCCGTACGAGGCGCAGCAGCTCGAAGGCATAGCGCACGGGACGCGCGACCTGGTCGAAAAGATTCAGCACTTCGACACGCTCGACGCCGCGCTGGAGGATTGCGTCCGGGTCCATGCGTACGCCGGCAAACCCCGCGCCGCGCGTTGGGCGCGCGGTGAGCCAAAAACTTCTGCAGCCGAACTGCTCGAATACGCCGAGACCGGCAACGTGGCGCTGTTGTTCGGACCTGAGGCGCACGGTCTGGATAATGCGGCACTCGATAAAGCGCACGTTGTTGTAACGATCCCGACAACCGCGCACGCATCGCTCAACCTCGCCCAAGCGGTTTTGATTGCGGCGTACGAGTTGCATCTCGCAGCCGGCGACGCAACGCGGAAACTCCCCGGTCCCCGTCACGGCGCGCCCGCCGCCACTGCCGAGCAGTACGAACGCGCGCATGAATCGATCGCGAAGGCGCTCGAGGCCATCGACTTCTTCAAGACGCGAAATCCAGAGCTCGTGATGCGGACGGTGCGCTCGATCACCGCGCGCGCCGCGCCGGACGAACGCGAACTGGCGCTCGTTCGTGCAATGTCGATAGAAGTACTCAGGACTATCGACCGCGTGCAGGGGATTTACAGAGGCGGATACGGGAAACCGGACGAGTCTGCATAGCCTTGTTTCCCGCCCGACACTCAACCACTTTTCTCCGCGACAGTACGGACCTTGTGAAAAGCTTCACAAACCAGCGGGCAAGGTCCTAAGTTTGGATGGCAGAGCCGGTTACGCGCGGGACAATCCCCTCTACGCGGATCGAAATTGATGCCGGGACGCAGGTCGTGGGCGTTGGTGACGGGGTTCGTTGTTGTGGCCGCGGCAGTCGCGGCACTCTCGGCATACACAGGCACTCTCTTCAGCGCGCAGCAAACGGCGCCTGCCGCGGATCAGCCGATTGACGGCATAAATCCCGGTCAGCCTGGGTACCTCACCCTCAAAGCCAATCTCGAAGCGCGCGGAAAAGCCCCGAAAGGTCCGTGGGCGTATTCGGGATCATCCAACTTCAATCGCTATTTCGTCGGCGTCAGCCGATCGCCGCAACAGCCGATCAACTTTCCGCACCCGGTGCACGTGAACACGCTCAAGCTCAATTGCGTGTTCTGCCATTACGCGGCGGACAAGTCACCCGATCCGGGCATGCCCGCGATCAGCACGTGCATGGGCTGTCACAACACGGTGGCCATTCAGCGTCCGGAGATCCAGAAGCTGAAGGCGTACGCTGACAGCGGCAAAGCGATTCCGTGGGTTCGCATTCACAAGGTTCCTGATTACGTGCAGTTCCCGCACATGCGCCACGTCAACGCGGGTGTGACGTGCCAGGCGTGCCATGGTCAGGTGCAGAACATGCCGCGCGTCGAGCGCTACGCCTCGCTCAACATGGGTTGGTGTGTGAATTGCCATTTGAACGGATACTCACGCGCTGAAGGCATGCGCGCCGCGGGTTACGAGCCGTCGCAAGAGGATATGCGCGCGCCGATCCGCAAGGCGTCGTATGACTGCGCCGTGTGCCACTACTGATGACATCCATCGCCAATACCGGCGACAAGCCGGCCGTCAAACGGCGAGAGTTTCTCAAGGTTCTTGGCGCTTCGACTGCGGCCGGTGCGGCAGCAGCGTGCGGCGACAAACCTGAAAAGCTTCTTCCTTATCTCGTCTCGCCCGACCACACCGTCCCCGGTGTTTCGACGTATTACGCAACCACGTGCCGCGAATGCGCGTCGGGATGCGGCATCATCGTTGAAACGCGCGACGGACGCGCAATCAAAGCGGAAGGCAATCCCGATCACCCGGTGAATCGCGGCGCGTTGTGCGCGCGCGGTCAATCGTCGCTTCAGGGGCTTTACAACCCCGATCGTTATCGCGGCCCAATGCTGCGCGACGGCGGCGAACTCAAGCCGGTCAGCTGGGATCAGGCACTGCAAACGCTGGCGACGCGACTCGGTGAAGTGCGCTCGCGCAATCAGGCGGGCAACGCGGTCTTCATCAATCAGCACGAGCAGGGAAGTTTCCCGGCGTTCCTCGATCAGTGGCTTGCCGCGCACGGAATGCCGGCGCATTTGAGCTACGACGCCGAAGCGCCGCTCGCGACGATGTCGGCCAATCGCGAAGCCTATGGCGTTGCGTGGCCATCGCTCGATTTCACGGAAGCACGCGTGGTTGTGTCGATCGGCGCGGACTTCCTCGACGGGTGGGGTCATTCGGTTCCGCAACAACTCTCGTGGGCCGACGCTCGCGCGAAACTCACGGACGCGCCACGCGCTGTGTACATCGGCGCGCGCCGTTCGCTCACCGGTCTCAATTCCGATCAGTGGATCGCGGCGA
This sequence comes from Gemmatimonadaceae bacterium, assembly GCA_035277145.1. Classification (GTDB taxonomy): domain Bacteria; phylum Gemmatimonadota; class Gemmatimonadetes; order Gemmatimonadales; family Gemmatimonadaceae; genus DASRAP01. The sequence goes on from DATELA010000091.1 coordinate 4,513, forward strand.
AACCCGGCAGTGAATTGCAAGTTGTTCGCGCGCTGCTCGGCGCAGTCGGTCGCGGCGGTGGTGTTTCGATCGAAGCGGCTGCGCAAGCGGCCGGCGTAACTGCGGAATCGATCACGTCACTCGCGAACGAATTGCGCGCGGCGGGTTCGCACGCACTCGTCATCGCGGGCACGACGGGACCCGACGCGCGCGCGGTTGCGCTCGCTGCAGCGGAAATCAACAAAGCACTCGGCGCGGTCGGCACGACGGTCAAGACGGCTGACGCGTTGCTCGCGTACGAACGCATCAATACGACGGCGCAGGTGCGCGAAGCGGTCGAGCGGATGAATGCCGGCAATGTGCCCATCGCGTTCTTCCGCGGCGCCAACATTGCGCACACGCTCGCCAAGCAGACCAACGTCGCAGCAGCGCTCGGCAAAGTTGCGTTCAAAGTTTCGTTCACGAGCGTGAAGGACGAGACGTCGGAACTCTGCGATCTCATTCTGCCCGATCATCATTCGCTCGAAAGCTGGGGCGATGCTGAACCGATGCGCGGCGTGTTGTCGCTCGTGCAGCCGACGATGGACCCGGTGTTCACGACACGTGCAACCGCGGACGTGTTGATCGCCGTTGCGAAAGCGAATCCGGCCACCGCGTCGCGATACGGATTCTCTGATTATCGCGCGTGGATTTCGTCGCGCATTTCAGGCGGCGATACCGGACTGACGTCTGCGCTGCCACGCGGTCTCACGAATGGTTCTGCGTTGGCGGGCGCGGTACCCACCGCGCGGCTCGCTGCTTCGGCGTCGCAGGCAATTGGGGGCACAGGCGAGTACACGCTCCAGGTCTACTTCTCGCCGACGCTCGGTGACGGACGCGGCGCGAACAAACCATGGCTGCAGGAATTGCCCGACCCCGTTACCAAAGTGTTGTGGCAGACGGTCGTCGAAATGCACGGCGAAACGGCGAAGGCGCTGGGCGTCGCGCAGGGCGAACACGTCACGGTGCGCACGGCAGCCGGTGAACTCACGGCTCCGGCCTACATCTATATAGGTATCAGGCCAGACACGATCGCCATCGCGGCCGGTCGCGGTCACGCGGGCTACGGCCGGTACGCTGCTGGCTGCGGATCCGACGCGTACCAGCTGCTCGGGATTACCGAGAACGAAGCGGGCGGTTGGGCACTGACTCAGCAAAAAGCCACGGTGACCAAAGCGTCTGCGCTCTCGCGCATCGTCACCACGGAAGGTTCGGCGCGCCAGCACGACCGCGGTATCGCGCGCGCCATGAGCGTCGGCGTTTTGCTCGGCACGGAAGAAGAACACGACGGCGAGCACCACGCGTTTACCGGCGATGCTTCGCACGAATTCCTGCCGGGTTTACGTTCGCCGGTTGCCGGCGACGCGCAAGGCGACCTCGTCGATCCGAAGAGCAAAGACCAGGGTCTGTACGATCCAGCGCATCCGCTTGGTTTGGCCAAACGCCGCTGGGCGATGACGATCGATCTCGCGCGCTGCACGGGTTGCTCCGCGTGCGTGACCGCGTGCTACGCTGAGAACAATATTCCAACGGTTGGCGCGCCGTGGCAGGGTCCGGTAGTGATGGCGGACCGCACGGGCTTCGGCGCGAACATCACGCGTTCACGCGAAATGGCGTGGATTCGGCTCGAGCGCTACTTCGAAATCGATCGCGAACCGAAAGACGTCGCGTTCGATGCGTCGTTCGACACGCGCTTCGTGCCGATGATGTGTCAGCATTGCGGCAACGCGCCATGCGAACCGGTGTGCCCGGTGTTCGCGACGTATCACGCGCCCGACGGTCTCAACGTGCAGGTCTATAATCGTTGCGTCGGCACGCGGTACTGCTCGAACAACTGCCCGTACAAAGTTCGCTACTTCAACTGGTTCGGGTACGGCGAGCACGATCGCGCGCAGTACGCGTTCCCGGAACCGTTGCACTGGCAGCTCAACCCTGACGTCACGGTGCGCGGCAAAGGCGTCATGGAGAAGTGCACGTTCTGCGTGCAGCGCATTCGCGAAGCGGAACATCACGCGAAGCTCGAGGGCCGAGAGATCCAGGGCGACGAGTTCACGACGGCGTGCGCGCAAGCGTGCCCGTCTCGTGCGATCATCTTCGGCGACGCAGCGAGTGACGCGTGGACGGTCGCACGCGCTGCGCAGGACCGGCGCGCATATCACGTGTTCGAAGAACTCAACACGTTCACCGCGGTGGCGTATCTGAAGAAGGTCAACCATCCAGCGGCGAGGGCATAGCGCAATGGCAACGACTGCGCAGCCCGACGATATGCCGATGCGCCCGAACATTCCGCGCGCGGGTGTTCAGCTTCCGGGCGTCAAAGATTACGAACAAGTCGACCGCGAAATCGGTCGCACGCTCAATCCGACGAAAGCGTGGTTCGGTGGACTGACGCTCGCGGTCATCTGCATGCTCATCGGCCTCACGGCGGTGACGTACCAGGTGCACCAGGGACTCGGCGTCGCGGGCTACGAACCGCCGGTGATGTGGGGCGTGTACATCATCACGTTCGTTTTCTGGATCGGTATCGGTCACGCCGGCACGCTGATTTCCGCGATTCTGTATCTGTTCCGCGCCGGATTCCGCACGACTGTCTATCGCGTATCCGAAGCGATGACGGTGTTCGCGGTCATGACCGCCGGTCTGTTCCCGATTCTGCACACGGGACGCCCGTGGAAAGCGTTCTGGCTGATTCCGTATCCGAACTGGCGGTTGATCTGGTCGAACTTCAAGAGTCCGCTCGTGTGGGACGTGTTCGCCATTTCCACGTACCTGACGGTGTCGACCACGTTTTTGTACATGGGCCTCATTCCCGACATCGCGTCATTGCGCGACCGGGAAACGAATCCCGTTCGCAAGAAGATTCTCGGCGTGTTGTCGCTCGGCTGGCGCAACAGCGAGCGTGAGTGGCGGCACTTCGGGCGCATGTATCTGTTCCTCGCCGCGTTCTCGACGCCGCTGGTGCTCTCGGTGCACTCGGTCGTGTCGTTCGACTTCGCGATGGCGCTGGTGCCGGGCTGGCACACGACGATCTTCGCACCGTACTTCGTTGCGGGCGCGATCTTCTCCGGTTTCGCGATGGTGTGGACGATCGCGATTCCGATGCGCAAATGGTTCAACCTGAAGCACTACATCACGCTCAATCAGCTCGACGCGACGGCGAAGGTCGTGCTGATGACGTCGATGATCGTCGGATCCGCGTACCTGATCGAGTTCTTCATCGCGTGGTACGGCGCCGTGCCTGCGGAGCAGGAGTATTTCTACAACCGCGTGTTCGGCCAATGGTGGTGGGCCGCGTGGATCATGCTCACGTGCAACATGATCCTGCCGCTGTCGTTGTTCTCGCAGCAATTGCGGCGCAACACGACGTGGCTCTTCATCCTGTCGTTGTTCATCAATCTTGGCATGTGGTTCGAACGTTTCGTGATAGTCGTGCCAGGCTTGAGCCACGAGTTCGAACCGTGGCAGTGGTCCAGTTACACGCCGACAATTGTTGACTTGAGCATTCTGCTCGGATCGTTCGGCTGGTTCTTCATGTGGTTCCTGTTGTTCGTGAAGCAACTGCCGATCATGGCGATCTCTGAAATCAAGGAAATCATTCCGCCCAAGATGAAACACGCGTCAGCGGGAGGGCACCACTGATGCGAGGCATCGTCGCGCACTTCAAGGAACTCGATTCGCTCTGTCACGCGATCGAAGATTTGAAGCGGGAGAAGTTCAACAAGGTGACCGTGTACACGCCGACGCCGCGTCATGAAATCGACGATGCGGTGAAGGCGCCGATCTCGGGCGTGCGCAAGTTCACGCTGATCGGCGCGCTGAGCGGCGCAACGTTCGGTTACTGGGTTGCTATCTGGACGTCGGAGTACTGGCCGCTGCAGCTGGGCGGCAAGGCGTACGGGACGTGGATTCCGTACACCATCATCGCGTTCGAAATGATGGTGCTCATTGGATCGCTGTCGACGGTCGCCGGCATGTTCATCAATTCACGCATCCCGCGGCTCGTTGCCACGGTTGGGTATGACGAACGATTCAGCGGCGGCGATTTCGGTATCTGGGTTGAGGATGCGCCGGAACGTTTGGCCGCGGTCGAAGCCATGATGCGAAAGCACGGAGCCTCGGAGGTGCGCGGTGAAGCGTAGCGCCTCGTTCCTCGCGCGCCTCTCGGCGCTTGCGCTCGTGCTGAGCGCGAATGCGTGCAGTTGGCTTACGGATTTCCGTCAGCAACCCGCCATAACGACGTGGGGTTCGCATACGGTTGATTGGAGCGACACGTCGACGCCGTCGCGTGGCAGCCCACAGCGTTCAGTTCCGACGACGGGCACGGCCGCAGCGGGCTTCCAGTATTCGTACGCCAAGGATCCTGCGGCGATTGAAGGGTTCTCGTCGATTCGAAATCCTGCCGCAGTGACGCAAGCATCGGTCGATCGCGGCTGGAAGTATTACCAGATCAATTGCGCCGTGTGTCATGGAACCGCCGGATTGGGCGACGGACCCGTCGCGCGGTGGAACGGCGCACCGAATCTCACCGGTCCGACTACGGTGGCGCGCACCGACGGATACATCTGGGGCAAGATTCGCAACGGCGGGCTGGTCATGCCGACGTTCAATCGCATCCCTGAAGGCGATCGCTGGCATCTCGTGAACTACGTGCGCGGTCTGCAAGGCCGTTTGCCCAACGACATCGTCGTTCGCAAGGAAGCGGTCGCGCTCCCCGGTGTAACGGGCGAGGCGCTGCCGGGGCCGGAGCCTGGCGAGTTCGCGCTCCCGCGTTTCATCAAACCGAACTATGTGCCCACGCCGACTGGTCCGGCGAAAGCCGACAGCGCGCGCGGAGGACGTCACTAAATGAGCGGCCACGCTTCAGCTGACGTGACGCGCGAAGAAATCGTTCGCGTCATTCAGAACAAACCGATGCCCAAAGCGGTTCGCACGTTGGGTCTCGTGCTCCTCACGCTTGGTGGCGCGCTGTTCATTTTCGGCGTTGCGACGGGCAATCAGCGCGCGTGGACGGCGTTCCACATGAACTGGTTGTACTTCACGATCATCGCGTCGGCCGCGGTTACCGTCACAGCGGTGCAGCGGTTGACGACGGCGCGCTGGTCGCGCGGCGTGATTCGGCTCGTCGAGGGTTTCGTCGCGTTTTTGCCGATCGCGTTTGTCTTCCTGCTGATCATCATCTTTTTCGGACGCGACCACATCTATCCGTGGTGGAATCTGGTCGGTACAGCCGATCTCGTTCCTGAAAAGAACGCGTATCTCAATCACGGCTTTTTCTGGGCGCGCTCGCTGCTGATTTTCGGCGCGATCACGGCGTTTTCGCTGTGGTACATCTGGACGTCGGTTCGCCTCGACGTCGGCGTCACGCCTGACGAAGGCTCGAATTGGGCGGCCGGTTTGCGCGCGCGCATGCGCGCCGGGTTCCGCGATGAGCGTCGCGAACTGCACTCGACGCATTCGTTGCAGGGAAAACTCGCTGTCGTGCTTGTGCTGCTGTTCGGTATGGGCTGGGTGGTCCTCGCGTGGGATCACTCGATGTCGCTCGACTACCATTTCTTCAGCACGATGTACGGGTGGCAGGTGTTCATGGGCGCGTGGGTCGCGATGCTCATGATCTGGGCGCTGTTGCTGCGCTGGTGGCGCAATCACCTTGGCGCACATCACCTGATTACCGAGAATCATTTCCACGACGTCGGTAAGCTCTGCTTCGCGTTCACCGCGTTCTGGGGCTACATCACATTTGCGCAGTACCTCGTGATCTGGTACGGCAACCTCGCGGAAGAAACGCACTTCTTCCGCCTGCGCCTCATCGATCCGTGGAAAGTCACGACGCTCGCGGCAGGCACCCTCGGCTTCGTGTTGCCGTTCTTCGGTTTGCTCTCCGTGGCAGCCAAGAAGTTCACGCCGACGATGGGCCTGTTTGCGCTGTGCTCGATCGCGGGTATCTGGTTGTCCCGCTACACGGAGATCTATCCGTCCGTCTACGGAACGTCGGTTACCGCGTTGCCCCTCGGCGTCTGGGAATTCGGAATTGCCGGTCTCTATCTCGGCGCGTTCATCCTGAGTTACGCCGCGTTCATGGACGCGTTCCCGAAGATGCGCGTGTTCCTCATGACGTCACCGCACCGTGATGAGGTGCAGGTGCCGGTAAATCCGGAAACGATGGAGCCGTTGCCGGCCCACGAGTAGGGGACGGCTGACGACGATAAGGACGAACCACGATAGCGACGAACCACGATAAGGACTACCAACGAGTGTCGTTCTCGTATTCAGTCGTTCTCGTAGTTAGTCGTAATCGTCGTTAGTCGTCACCGTCGTTAGTCGTCACCGTCGTTAGTCGTCACCGTGGTTAGTCGTACTCGCGGTAGGTCGTTCATGCTCAGTCGTCCTCTCCGTGTGTGGCTGTCGCTGTTCGTTGCTTCGTCGCTGCGCGCACAGACCGCCGACGTTTGTGCCGGCCCCCAGATCCAGAGTGTGCGGGCCACTCAGCGGTATGACCGGGTAGACGGGCCCTCGTTCGACTTCAAATACCGCTACATCCCGTCGCGCGCCGACTCGTTGCGCGCGCCCACAATCATTGTATTACCGGGCGGCCCGGGGCAGGCGGGCATTCCGAATCCCGAGGGCGCGTTCCCGCTCGGCGCGATTCCCGCGGACTACAACCGCATTTACACCGATCCGCGCGGCGCGGGATGCAATGCTGCCGTCGCGCAAACGGATTCAACAGCGCTACGCACCGACTTTCTCGCGCGCGACGTCCTCGCGATCATCCGCGCGCGTGGACTGACCAGATACGTCATCTACGGCGCGTCGTACGGAACCGTGCTTGCGACAACGACGGCGCACGCGATCGAGCAGGACGGTTTGCCGAAGCCGATCGCGGTCGTGCTCGAGGGGATCGTCGGCCACGCGTTCCCGAGTTTTGCGAGCTACATGCAGCAGTTCACCGACGAGTGGGATCGCGTGCGTGCGGGTCTCCCCGGTGACTGGAGCACGCGCGTCGCTGCCACGCCACCGCCGATGGGTTATTCCGCCGAGGCATGGGGAAGCTTCGCTTTTGCGACCATCATCCTCGGCGACATTCCCGACGCGCCGATCGGTGGTCCGTACATCCATTACCTGCTCGGCGTCCTTGATCGCAACGCTGCGGCGAAAGGGCAGGGCGCGCCGCTTTCGACCGGTGATTCCACTGCAATGCGCTACATCGATTCGCGCATGGCAGTGTTCGGAAGCGGCGTGCTGTTTCGTGCGATCGGATGTACGGAGCTGTGGGGCGATTGGCGTACGGGCCGAGTGATTCGTGACGGTCGGCTCGAAGCGTACGGCGACAACGTGTGCCCACCCGGCGGCAAGACGCGCGCCTTTGACGCGCGCGCACATCCAATCACGTCACCGATCTACTACTTCCAGGGACCGCACGATCCGGCGTCGGGTCTGGCCGGTGCGAAGTATCATTTCGACGTGCAAACGCGTGCGGCGCGCACGTTCGTGCTCGTCGATGGTGCGAGCCACGCGCCGCTGACGGGCGGGCTCAAGTCGTGTGCGGCAATCATTTGGACGGAGATTGTTGCGGCGCGTCCGCTGGATACGTCGAACCTCGCGACGTGCAAACGACGCGCGACGATCGAACGAAAGCAGGCCGGCCAATAGCCTCAGACGCGATCGCAGGCCAATTTGCAACCGTCGATTGCGGTTCCAATGACCGCAACGCGGTAATCACGATCCCCTGTTACTCATGCGCATTCGTTTATTGACGTTTTGCGTCGCGGTGTTGAGTTCCACCGCGCCCGCGCAATCGCTGCCACTCATTCCACTCCCGCGCGAGGTTGTGCGCTCGAGCGCTCCGGTTGCACTGCGCTCGGCGATTGTACTTGCGTCGGCATCGAACGCGGCCGACCGCGACGCGGCGCGCTTGTTCGTCGACGCGATGACCGAACGTAAAGTGCGAGCGCGCGTCGGCGAAGGCGCCGGTTGGCGCGTGGATCTCTTGCGCGTCGGAACTGCGGCGGCAAAACGCGTCCTCGATTCAGCACGCACGAGCTTCGCGGATGAGATGAAAGACGAAGGCTATGTGCTCGTGACGAACGCGAGTGGCGCGCGGGTGGTGGCTGCGAGCCCGGCAGGTGTGTTCTATGGATTGCAAACGCTCAGACAACTGATTGGCATTTCAGCAACCGGCCCGACTGTTCGCCCCGCTGTTATTCGCGATTGGCCGGCGATGCGTTGGCGCGGCGTGCATGACGATCTTTCGCGCGGACCGGTTCCGACGCTCGAGTACCAGAAGCGACAAATCCGCACGGCCGCTGCGTACAAGGTCAATGTGTGGTCACCGTACTACGAGCATACGCTCGAGTACAAATCGCATCCGCTCATCGCCATCCCTGGCGGTTCGATGTCGCAGGCGGACGTGAAGGAACTGCTCGCGTACGCGAATCGGTTTCACGTCACCATCGTGCCCGAGCAGGAAGCGTTCGGGCATTTGCATCACGTGCTCAAGAACGAGGTGTATTCGCCGCTCGCAGAAACGCGGCACGGACACGTGCTTGCACCAGTGGATTCCGGCTCGCTGCCGCTCATGCGCGACATGCTCACGGAAGTGGCCGGTCTCTTTCCCGGGCCATTCCTCCACGTCGGCGCCGACGAGACGTTCGAGCTTGGTAAGGGCCGTTCGAAAGCATTGGTCGACAGTCTGTCCGATTCGCTCCGCCGCGTTGTCACGAACCCGCGCGAAGCGAACGGTATCGGCCACGTATACCTCGGCTTCATGAAGCAAATCGAAGCCATGCTCCGGCCGATCACGAACAAGAAGCTCTTGTTCTGGCACGACGTGATGGGCGGACACAGCGAACTGATTCCGCAGATCCCCAAGAACATGATCGCCGTTGCGTGGAACTACGATGCGCGCGACAACATGGACCGGTTCATTCGTCCGTTCCGCGAAGCCGGACTCGAAACGTGGGTTGCGCCCGGCGTGAGCAGCTGGAATCGCGTGTATCCGAACTTTGGTACAGCGCTCAACAACATTCGCGGGTTCGCGCGCGATGGTCAGGCCGGCGGCTCAACGGGATTTCTGAACACGATCTGGGACGACGACGGCGACGCGATCTTCGAGCAAACGTGGTATGGTGTGCTATTCGGCGCGGCGGCAGCGTGGCAGAAGGGCGACTCACGCATCGAGCCGTATCAGGATGCGTACGGACTTCAGTTCCACGGTGACACGACGGGATTCGTGAACGCTGCGCAGCGTTCGCTCATCGCGGCGCACGCGGCGTTGCAGAGCGCGCGCATCGGCGACGGCGGCACGCAGTTGTTCTTCATGGATCCGTGGTCGACCGAAGGTGCGCAGGTACTCATTCGCGCGCGTCCGATGTTGCGCCAGGTGCGACTCCACGCCGAGTCCGCGTTGGTTTCGCTCGCGAAAGCACGGCGACAAGCGCATCTGCGCGAGCTCACCGCGATCGACGCAACCGAACTCGGCGCACGGCGCCTCGATTGGCTCGCCGCGAAATTCCAGTTCGCTGATGGAATCGCACAATCATTTGTTCGTGCCGCCGCGGACACCGCGCGCGCGTGGGAAAATCTGCGCGATCTGGTTGGCATCAACGGGACGCTGCAGGACATGCGCGACGGCTACGCGCTCACCCGCGAGTTGTTCGAGCGCGCATGGCGCAACGAGAATCGTCCATACTGGATGACCAATGCCCTCGCGCGCTTTGACGCTGAGATCATTCGATGGGTCGAGCGAACGCAAACGATGGAGATGCTCAACCGGCGCTGGTCGCGCGATCGTGTGCGGCCCAAGGGAGAAGACCTCGGGATACCGGCAATTCTCCTTGTGCCACCAAGCGGGGCCCAGTAACGAGACGCCGCGTAGTTATCTCGTCTTCTCGTCTTCTCGTCTTCTCATTACTGTTCTCTGTCCGGGGCGGTAGCTCAGTTGGGAGAGCACCTGGTTTGCAACCAGGGGGTCGTGGGTTCGATTCCCATCCGCTCCACCTTGAAAAGTGAGAAGGGAAATAAAAAGTGAGAAGTGCGAGGAAAGCGGCAGTCCTCGCACTTCTCACTTTCTATTTCCCTTTCCCTTTGGGCCGCTAATACCCCCCAGGCGTCCCACCCAGCACGCTGACCGATCCCGTCATCCCCGCGTGGATCGTGCACTGATAGTTGTACGTCCCCGCCGTTCCGAACGTGCGCGCCACCTGCGTGTTCATCGAGTTCGTGATGTTCGCGGGTACTCCCGTCGCTGCGGTGAACGTCACGTTGTGCTCGACGGCACCAAACACCCACGTGACGGTCGCGCCTTGCGCCACGGACACGATGTTTGGTGCAAACACGGACGTGACACTCGCGTTGATACTCGCGCCGTTCGGTGGATTGGGCGTCGATGGGGCATCGTACCCGTTGCAGCTCAGCGAACCGATGACAGCCGCCGTCAGCACGGCGCCGCGATAAAGTGCGTTCATTGTGGACCCTCCTCTTCTTTCGTCAGTTGGAACGTGACGTCGAGCCCGACCTGAATCAGTTCATTCATTCGCAACGTGCCCAGCATGCGCGTCAGCTTCGTGACGCCGTACTGCGGAAGCACAACGGGAAACGCGCCCGTCACGCGAATGTGGTCGGCGGCGCGCCGCACCGTCGCGGGCACGCGAATCTGCTTCGTCACACCGTGAATCAACATTCGACCGACCAGTTCGACCTTTGTGGAGTCGGCAGTTTCTGAACCCACCGACACACTGTCGAGATCGAAACGGATCGTTTTGAACTTTTCTACTTCCAGCGTCTTTCGCATGTCGCGGTCGCGCATGCCGTTGTTGGTGGTCATGGTCGTCGCGTCATACTCGACGAAACCGCGTACCACCGCGAGCGACGCACCGCCGCTCATCTCGCCACGCGCCGTCTTGGTAATACCTCGAAACGCGCCGAGTGTGGCCTTTGCGTCGAACCAGAGCTCGGCGCTCTGGAGTTGACCCGGCGGAATAGCGGAACTCGCCGCCGCTTGCGCGCTACCCACGCGCGCCGCCGCCGCAATCAGCACGCAACCGCATAGCGCAGTCGCGAACGCGCGGCGCACGGTGTGCATGAGCGACGGCATCGCGTTCACTCGCGACCACGCAACACGCGGTCCACGAACACGCGCACCGTCGCGCCGTCTGCCGTCGTTGCGTACACCTCTGCTGACGCCGTCCAGCGACGCGCAATGGTCCACGCCGCACCACCGAACAACGCAACGCGATCCAGGTCGACGCGAACCTTGGTCGTGTCGAGTAATCCGCCGCTGTTCCGAAAGTGCACCTGAAATCGCGGCGCAAGTCGCGAATAACCGGCGCCGCCGTACCACGACATCGCGCGCCCCGTGGCAGCGTGTGCTACGGCGAGATCTGCGCCAAGGATGTTGGGCTTGAATTCGTCATTGGACAGCGTACCGTCGAGGCATTCGCTATTCGGATTCTCGAGCGCCGCTTCGCCGCACGTAATTGGTCCGGTAACCGAGCCAAGCGCGGCGTGTGCGCGCGCGTCCAGCGACAGCGTCGGTGTGAGACCGTGCCGGTGCCGAAGCGAAACACCAAACACGTTGCCGGTCAGCCCTTTCACTTTGACCGGTGGAAGCCAACTCGCATCGAGAATCAGCCGCGCAGGAAGTACAACGCTTGCACGCACGCGCGCGAAGCCGGGTACGATGTTCGCGTTTTCGGGACCTTTTCCTGGATTACACGTGTCCGGCGTCGCGTCCTTCTTCGCGACGTGCGGAAAGTGCGCGACTTCAATTCCGGCGGTGATCGTGCCGGCTGCATACCCGTTGAGCGACGGACCGCGCGCGTGCGCCAATCCAAGCGATCGGCTGGCGAACATCATTGCTTCATTCGATGACGTGCTCGGCTCACACGTCTGCGCCGCGAGCAGCGCGGGAAACACGAACGCGATGCTCGCGGCGCAGCGGAACACGTGGCTCATTGGACAGTGATTGAGCCAGTCATTCCCACGTGGAAGTTGCACTGGTACGTGTAGGTGCCCGGCGTCGCGAACACGACGACATATGTCGTTCCGCTGCCGGTCAACCCATTTGCGCTCGTGCTCGTGAACGACGGCGATCCCGTTGACGACACCGTGTGCGACGTCGCGCCGGTGCCCGAAAGGATCCACCGAATTGCTGTGCCGGCCGTAATGGTCTTCGTTGCCGGCGTGAACGCGTTGTTCGTGATGGTCACGTCTTCTGCCACGACACCGGTGACCGTGAACGACACCGGCGATCCAGTCAGAGACGCGACGGTTGCATGAATCGTCGACGCGCCCGCTTGCGGCAATGTCACGCCGATCTTCGATGACCCGGCTGCGTTGGAATTCGCCGTCGCGGCGCTGAGTGTCGCCGTGCCTGACTGGACGCTCCAGCCGACCGACGTACCTGCTACGGGATTACCGTATTCGTCCTTGACGAACACACCGAGCGCGCCCGCCGTCGTCGAACCGACACTGTTGATGAATCCGGCACCGAGCTCGAGCGTGAGATTGTCCGCGGGACCCGCTTGCGCCGTCGCAGAGAAGTTCTGTGGTGATCCCGATGCACCGGCCACGGTCGCACGCGCGGTTTGCGCACCGGATGTTGTGCCGAGCGTCCACGTCGCGGTTGCAATGCCGTCCGCACCGGTCACCGAACTCGGCGTAATGGTTCCGCCGCCAGTCAGGATCGACCAATTCACGGTCGTGCCGACTGAGAGCGCGCCGCCGTCCATCACCATCACGCGAACCGGGTTCGCCAGCGCCGCTCCCACCGTACCGGACTGCGCGTCGCCCGACGGCGTCCCCTTCATTAGTTGCTTCGATGGTCCAGTACCACCGCCTCCGCCGCCGCCGCAGGCGGCCAGGCCAATCACACCAACGCAACTCAATGCACCAACGACACTGCGAATGCGTGCGGACATGTCAGGATCTCGTGAAAGTTGGTTCGCGCTGTAATACCGCATGTACTACCCCATCCGCGCCCGTCACGCCACAATTCAGGCCGTGGCATTTGCGCGACGGCGCGCGTGCTCCGTAAAACTCCGTATCGAATCGCTGCGGCGCCATACCTCATTACACCTTCAGTCGCGTGCTCGCTCACACCATCCATCCAATCCCGACCGTCGGGGCCACCGCACCCGCGTTCGAATTACCGTCCACGGGCGGCACGACAATCGATCTCGCGTCGTTCCGGGGCCGCCGTCCGGTCCTCATCGCGTTTTTCCCGCTCGCGTTCACGAGCACCTGCACGAAAGAACTCTGCTCGTTCACGGAGGACTACAATCAGTTCGCAGGAACCGGGACTGCGATTCTGCCCATCAGCGTCGATTCCACGGCGACGTTGAAGGAATACAAAGCGAAGCTTGGATTATCCGTCGATTTGCTGAGCGATTTCAAGCGCGAAGTATCCGCGCGATACGGCGTGCTCAATCTCGAGAAGTACTATTCGAACCGTTCGTATTTCCTGATCGACAAAACCGGGATCGTACGCTGGGCGCACGTCGAGGAAATGAACGGGAACCGCAGGGAGAACTCCGAGATTCTCGCGCGCATCGCGCAGCTCGGATAGCGCGGCGGCGGTGGCCGATCCGCTCACGCTGCTCAGTCGCAGCGACAAAACATTGCTCGCCGCGGGTGACGGCAACGCGTTCGCACCGTCACCCGCGACACTCGTACCGGGGTTTTGGGACGGCGCATCCGTGCTTGGTCGCGACGTCTCGCCGCTGTTCGCGGTCACGGTACTCGACGCCGACGGACGTGAACTGATTCCCGCAGTTGGCGGCCGTCAGTGGTCGCCGGCCGCGCTCGTCGCGGAGTACCGGTTCGCACGTGGAATTCAGGCAACCGAAGTGCGCACACTGCACGAGAGCGGCGTGTTTGTGAGCGAATGGCGTTTCGCGACGCAACAACCCACCGAGTTGCACGTGATTGCGTGGACGGCGATCGATGCTGCGTCGTTGTTTCCCGGATCGCTCGCATTCGACGGCGCGTTGTCGTACACCCGCAAGGCCGGTGAGGGCGTGGTCGATTGCGCGCTGCACGCACTCGGCGGCGCAACGAGTTGGGCCGGTCTCGCAAGTGAAGGCGCTGTTGGCGCACCCGAGTGGCGCGTAACGCCGTTCCTCGAGCATTGGCATCGCGGTGGATTGCCGCGCACCATGCGTGAAGGCGAGTCCGCGCGCGGCCGATGGTTCGCCGCCGTGCATCGCGCGATTGCCGTCGGACGAAATGGCGCGTCCGCGACGTTCGCAATGCGATGTGTTCCGCACGAAAGCGCTTCGGAGTCAGACACGGCGACACCGCCGGCGCCGTCGAGCAGCACGTTCGAAGGCACGAGCGTGCGCGTGTGGACCAGGCGGTTTGCGGAACTCCCGCAGCTTCGCGCAAGCGACCCGTTCATCGAGCGAGCGTATTGGTATCGATGGTACGGCGCGTGGTCGTTGCGCATCGCGCCGTCGACGGGCGCGTTCGCAAGCGGCGCGAGTAGCGCACACACACAATCCGTCGGCGTTGCCGATGCAACGCTCGTTCCGGCGCTCGTGCGCGATTTGCGCTGGCATGCGGATCCCGCGTGGGCGCGCGGCGCAATCGCGCCGTTCATCGATCATCAGCGGGCCGACGGAAGTTTTCCGCGGACGGTGAGCGCGGCGGGGCCGTCGCGCGCAACAGCGCCCGCGACGATTGACTGGGGCGGTGCGCTGCGCGCATACGCGGAACGCGAACCCGACGCCGAACGCGTTCGTCGCGCGTGGCTCGCGTGTGAACGGTACGCGCGCTGGTTGTTTACGTCGCGCGAATCATCGGGCGGTGATCTCATTACCGTTCGCGCGCCCGAGGACACCGATGGCGCCGCGTCGCCGCGGTTTGCGTCGCGCGATGGTGATTTGTCGCGCGGCCGTACGATCAGCGCCGTGGACGCGTCAGCCTACGCATACGTGTTGTGCGATGCGATGGCAGAACTCGCGCCGCGCGTCAACGAGAAAGGCGGTTTGTGGACCGAACGCGCTGCGCGTGTCGCACGCGCAATTCGCGAACGCATGTGGGACGCGGAACTCGGATTCTTTTGCGATCTGGACGCGGGCACAGGGAAACACATTCGCACGCGTACATCCGCGGGATTTGTGCCGTTCGCCGCAGGACTCGGTACGCCGGAGACAACACCGAAGATCGTCGAGTCGCTCCTCGACGTGAAACGCTTCTGGATGCCGTTCCCGGTTCCGTCCCTCGCCGCTGACGAGAAAGATTTCGATGCGATGGGTGAGTGGCGCGGTACACGCGCAGTATTTCCGCGCAACGGCCGCATGTGGCCCGCGGATACCGCGATGGTGATCGATGCGCTCGCCGCCGCGGAGCCGTCGACGAACGGTCCACTGCGGCGAGCCGCCGCGCAGCTGTTGAATCGGTTGTTACGCGCGCACTTTCACGACGGCGATTTGCACGCATCGTGTGCGTGCGAACATCTCAACCCGATCAGCGGGCACGCATCGGTCTATCGCGGCGTCGACGAATACTTCGCCGCATGGATCGTCGACTTGCTCATTCGTTACGGCGCGGGACTTCGCGTTGATGGGACAACGTTACGGTTTGATCCGCTTCCGCTCGGACTGGAATCGCTGTCGATCAGCGGACTGCGTGCCCGCGATCATGTCGTCGATGTGACGATCGAAGGTGAGCGTGCGACGGCGGTGGTCGACGGGAAATCGTTTGAGACAAGCATCGGCACCGGGATAGCTCTGAGCCCTGGGGCCTGAGCCCGTCTGACGCCGGGGCGTCTCGATACGCCAAAACAGCGACCCCGCACTCTTATCCTCCCTGCTTTTGTCCTTACACTCGTTTCTATTTCCTTCTGGCTCGCTCCTCGTTCCTCTGTCTCTGCTTTAGCTCGTGTCGACAACCACACCGCACCTCGCAACGGCCGGCCGATCGTCATCGGCTCTTCTCGCCGTCGCCGGTATTGTCGAGCGACTCGCGACGGGCGACCCGTTGGACATGTCGGTCCCGGCGGTGCTGCGCATTGTGCATAGCGCACTCGACGCTCGCGAGACATCGGTGTGGTTACTGACGCCCGCTGGACTCGAGCGCGCGTGGAGCGTCGGCGAATCGCAGATCACGGCCGCGTGGTTGAGCGCCGCGCTCGAACACCCGGATGCGCCGCGGGACAATCTCCGCGTCACGCGCCTGAGTACCGGCGGGCGGCGGCTTGGTGCGTTAGCGCTCGTTCCGTCGCGCGCAATCGTCGGCGACGATGCGGTGTTGCTCGCGGCGGCCGCGCAATTATTGTCGCCGCACATTTTGCACGCGGAACAACAGCGTCAGCTTGAAGTCGAAGTTGCCGCGCGAACAAAACAAATCGATGACGAGCGACGCTTCACGGAGCGCATCATCGACTCACTCCCCGTCGGCCTGTACGTCGTCGATCACGAGTACCGCATTCAGGCGTGGAATCGCAAACGCGAAACGGGCATGCAGGGTGTGTCGCGCGACGAGGCCATCGGCCGTCCGATCTTCGAGATTCTGCATCGGCAGCCGAGTGACATGCTGAAGCGCGAGTTCGACGATGTGTTCGAGAGCGGGCGCTTGCAGACGTTTCAGGTGGAGTCGCTCGCGACCGGCGACCTTCGTACGTACCGCATTTCAAAGATTCCAATGCGCATCGGTGACGACGCGGTGACGCACGTCGTGACCATTGGCGAAGATGTCACCGAGTGGAAAGAAGCGCAGGAACGGTTTTCGCAATCGGAAAAGCTCGCCGCGGTGGGTCAGCTGGCCGCGGGGATCATGCACGAGATCAACAACCCGCTCGCCACGATTGCGGCGTGCGCTGAGAGTCTCGGCCTGCGGCTCGATGATTTGCGGGTGGCCGGCGCGACGATTCCGGACGGGACCAATGATTTTCTGCAAATCATCGACAACGAGGTCTCGCGCTGCAAGCAGATCGTCGATGGGTTGCTGGACTTCAGCCGGCCGAAGAAAGGCGTCAAGGAACCCGTCGACATCAACGAAATCATTGAAAAGACGCTCTTTTTGCTCAAGCACCACGCCCGATTCAAGAAACTGGCGATCGACAAGCAGCTCGATCGAACGCTGCCGACCCTCGCCGCCGCGAACTCCGAGCAATTGGTTCAGGTGTTCATGGCGTTGCTCCTGAACGCCATGGATGCAATGAGTGACCGCGGGACGATTACAATTCGGACGGTCGCCGGCGGCGATGCTTCTGAACGAATCGTTGCAGAGGTGATCGATCAGGGGCACGGCATCGCGCGCAGCGAACTGACCAAGATCTTCGAACCGTTCTACACGACGAAAGTCGCGGGTCGCGGCACGGGCCTCGGGCTTTCGATTTGCTACGGGATTATCACGGAACATGGTGGCCGCATCGAAGTCGACAGCGTTCTTGGGCAGGGCAGCACGTTCCGCGTGGTGCTGCCGGTGAAAGCCGTATGAGTGCCGCTCCACGTGCGCGCGCGCACGTCCTGATTGCTGAGGACGAAGAGCCGCTGGCCGGGCTTTTGGCCAAGCACGTGGTGTCGCTCGGCCATCGCGTCACGCACGTGCGCGACGGTGCGGCCGCGCTCAAAGCGCTGCATAGCGCGTCGTTCGACGTTGCGCTGCTCGACATCGTAATGCCGCCGCCGGATGGGCTCGAGGTGCTGCGCGCATTGCGCGAGGATCCCGATCCGCCGGCGGTCATCATCATGACGGGGCAGGGAACGATCGACACGGCGGTGCAGGCGATGCGCCTCGGCGCGTTCGCCTATCTCTCGAAGCCGTATCGCATGGCGGAACTCGACGTGGTGGTTGGACGCGCGCTCGAACATCGTGCGTTGGCGCACGAGAACGCGGCGTTGCGCGTTCAAGTCGCGCGGGCCGAAGGCCCGCGCGAATTCGTGACGCAATTCGCACCGCTGCGCGCCGT